>NZ_JBNCNR010000001.1:0-694489 GCF_049847065.1 Gordonia sp. DT219
GGCCGAGGACTTACATACAACACTTTTACTTTGATAGAGGTGTGTCGCATCCACTATGTGCTTCTGAAATAACACATTCTGCGGGGGCTGCGCCCCCGTGAACCCCCGACAAGCCGAAAGGTTTGGAGGGGGATGTGAAAATTTCAGAGAGTTTCGGCGGCTATAGCGGTGGGGAAACGCCCGGTCCCATTCCGAACCCGGAAGCTAAGCCCACCAGCGCCAATGGTACTGCACCTTAATCAGTGTGGGAGAGTAGGACACCGCCGAACAACACTTCACAGAAATGCCCCGCAACCAGCAGGTTGCGGGGCATTTCTGCGTATGCATTGGTTCGCGCGGTCCGAACTTGTTCGCGCGGGCGGCGACCCTCAGTCCGAACCCTTGGGCACCACCACCATCGGAACCTGTAAGGCGCGCAGTAGTTTGGCCGCGGTCGCGCCGAAGAACAGTTGCTGCGGGCGCGCGAGCCGGCTGGAGCCGACGAAGATGATGTCGCCTGCGTCCCAGTTCAGCGATCCCACTGCGCTCTCGATGGTGTCACCGGTGAGTACCGCCGAGGTGACCTGCGAACCATCTGGCAAGTGTTCGCGAATCGTCGAGATGTGCTCGGCGAGTTGGTCGGTGGCGCTCGCGTACGCCGCCTCGAGATCGTCGGCGCGATGAGGTGAGGCATCGTCGGCGGTGACGAGTGAGACCAGACGCAAGGGCAGCCCGGAGCGCGAACACGCATCCACCGCGGCTCGGAGCAGTGGGGCGACGCCTGGTCGCCGTCCGATGGCGCAGGTGATGCGTCGCGGCGGCCGTGCGGTCTCCTGCGCCCCGAGCGGCGTGATCACCACCGGCGTCGTCGAGATGTGTAGCAGGTCGTTGACGACCGAGCCGAGTGCGTGGCGTCCGCGGATCCCGCCGCCCGATCCGCCGACGATGATGGCGGCGCAACCGGCGGACCCGGCCTCGGTGACCAAACCCTCGGCGGCATTCTCATGGAAAGCGATGTGCCCTTCGGCGACGACGTCGTCGGGAATGTGGCGCACTGCCTCTGACAACCAGTCCGCGGCCTGGGCGTCGAGCATCTCCGAGGTTCCCCGGACATCGTGGACACCGCCGCCGCCGCCGACGACGGGTGGAGGCGGCGGCGGTAGCACCATGCACACGTCGAGTCCCGCGCGAAATGGGCCCGTGAGAGCGATCGCGAGCGCCAGCGCATCCTCGCCCCCGGGGGTAGGGAGGTAGGCGGCAAGCAGTTTGCGGTCAGGCATGGCGGCTCCGATCGGCGATGTCCGGGTGTCCCGCTTCGATGCTCTCACCCTCGAGAGCGCACCACACGCGTCCGGCTCGGCCCGTCGGCGTCCCGGTCAGCTCAGATGGTGGACTTCCTGCAGTCCGTAGACCGGCGTCGGTATGTTTTCGTACCGCGCCTTGAGCTGCAGCGCGAGGTAGAGCGAATAGTGGCGTGACTGATGCAGGTTGCCGCCGTGGAACCACAGGCCGGGCTGCTGAGTCGGCTTCCACATGTTGCGCTGCTCACCCTCCCACGGCCCGGGGTCCTTGGTGGTGTCCGACCCGAGACCCCAGACCTTGCCGACACGCTCGGCGATCTCGGTACCCATCAGGTCGGCAGCCCACCCGTTCATCGAGCCGTAACCGGTGGCGTAGACGACCACGTCGGCGGCCAGCTCGGTGCCGTCGGCGAGAACGACGCTGTGTTCGGCGAGATGGTCGACGTCACCGTGTTCGAGTTTGATGGAGCCGTCGGCCACGAGTTCGCAAGCGCCGACATCGATGTAATAGCCCGACCCGCGTCGCAGATACTTCATGAACAGACCCGACTCGTCGTCGCCGAAGTCGAGCTCGAAGCCGGCGGCCTCGAGGCGGTCGTAGAACTCTTTGTCGCGCTCTCGGATCTGGTCGTAGAGCGGGATCTGGAACTCGTGCATGATTCGGTACGGCAATGAGGCGAACGTGAGATCCGCCTTTTTCGTCGTCATCCCGCCGGCGACCGCCTGCTCGCTGTAGAGGGCGCCGAGCCCGATCTCCATGAGCGAGTTCGACCTCACGATGTGGGTCGAGGAGCGCTGCACCATCGTGGTGTCGATGCCGTTGTCCACCAACGCTTTGCATATGTCATGCGCGGAATTGTTGGCACCGATCACGACGACCTTCTTGCTCGCGTATCCGTCGGGTCCGGGGTGTTGGCTGGAGTGGTGCGCCTCGCCGGCGAACACATCCTGGCCCGGGAAGTCGGGCACGTTCGCCTTTCCCGACATTCCGGTGGCCAATACCAGTTGCTCGGGACGCAGGGTCAGGCGCTCGCCGTCGCGATCGATGTCGACGGTCCAGCGGCCCGCGTTCTCGTCGTAGGCGGCTGAGAGGCATGTCGTCCTGGACCAATACGGAACCTCCATGACCCGTGTGTAGAACTCGAGCCAGTCGCCGATCTTGTCCTTGGGCGCGAACACCGGCCAGTTCTCGGGGAACGGGAGATAGGGAAGGTGGTCGTACCAGACCGGATCGTGCAGGCACAGCGACTTGTACCGCTTGCGCCACTGGTCTCCGGGCCGGTCATGGCGGTCGATGACGATCGCCGGCACACCGAGCTGCCGCAGGCGGGCGCCGAGGGCGATACCGCCCTGGCCGCCGCCGACGACGAGCACGTACGGCTGCACTGTGCGGCCGAGCGCGACCTGTTCGTCGGCCCGTTTCTCCGCCCAGGATCGGGTGTCGGGATCGGAGCCGTGGACGGCCCCGAATAGCCGCCTCGCGCCCGTGGGCTCCTCGTGCCCTTTGAGTTCCTGCAATGCAGTCAGCAGAGTCCAGGCCTGGTCCTGCCCGGCTTCGCCGTCACTGCGTAGGCGCAGGTGTCCGATACCGCGTCCGGTGGCGGTCTCGAACTCGATGAAAGCCGAAACGACGCCGTCGTCCTCGGTCGCCGGCTCGCTGGTGGCGAAAGCGGACGGATCGGTGTCGTCGAGACGGGTTCCGAGCATGTCGGTGATCTGCCCTCGCCCCTCGACCGTCTTGAGATTCCAGGTGAACGCGACGAGGTCACGCCAGAAGCTGTCGGTGGCGAACAACGAGGTCACCGCGGGGACGTCGCGGGCCGCAAGTGCCGTCTCGAAGCGGGCCAGCCACGCCTGCGCACGCTGCTGAGGTGAGGCGCGATGGTCAGCGGAGTTCGGCGCGTCGGGTTCGAGTGTCTGGGTCATGCCGGGTTCCTTCGTCGTCGGTGAGCGGGTCATTCGGAGCATGTCGCGACTGTGAGTCACAGCACACTTCTCCCGTGTGCCCGGCGGCAAGAGTTGCAGACGGTTGCGCTCCGCCCGGCGGGGTCTTGCCGCCTGTGTCGTGCAACCGTCTGCAACCCGGCGACGGATTTTGCGGTCAGGGTGTGATCTGACGCACAATCGCAGAATGACGTCACTGCCGATCGGACTCGAACCCGCCGTCGCGGTGGGAGAGGATCCGCGCCGGTTCGCCGCGGTGTTGCATGCCGTGTACGACGCGGCGATGGCCGGCACCAAGCCGCCGGCCCGTCCCCGGCAGGTCATCAGCGAATCGTGGGATCGCGTCATCGGTGCCGGCGTCGACCCCGACCACGGGGCCGATCCGGCCGGGCTCGACATCGCCGAGATCGAGATGCGTCGCTCGCAGTCGGGCTTGCACGAGATCCTCGATGAGCTGACCCGAGGGTTGGCCTCGGTGATCTCCGACGGTGACAACATCCTCGTGGTCGCCGACGCCCATGGGCACGTGCTGTGGCGTAGCGGCGCCAACCGGGTGTTGCATCGCGCCGACCGCCTCGGCTTCGTCGAAGGGGCGTGCTGGGCAGAGGCGGCGGTGGGCACCAACGCGATCGGGACGGCCCTGGAGTCGGGCCGCTCGGTTCAGGTGTTCTCCGCCGAGCACTTCGTCCGCACCCATCACACATGGACATGTGCGGGCGCCCCGATTCGCAATCCGCGGACCGGCGCGGTGCTCGGTGTCGTCGACGTGAGTGGTCCGGCCGCGACCATTCATCCCACCACGCTGGCGCTGGTCGACACGGTGGCCCGACTCGCCGAAGCGCAACTGCGCGAACATCATCGGCGGGTACTCGACCAGCTGCGGTCGGTGGCGGCGCCCATCGTGGCGCGGTCCGAGGGCCCGGCGATCGCCGCCGACCCGGACGGCTGGGTCGCGGCGGTGGACTCGATGGCGCCGAGGACGCGTCTGCCGATCCCGCGCGGGCTCGCGCCGGGGCGCACATCCGTGCCCGGCCTCGGCCCCTGCGAGGTGGAGCCACTGCCGGGTGGCTGGCTGATCCGTCCGGTCGAGGCCGCCCATCCCACCCATACCACCCGCGTCGTCCTCGGTGCCGACGATGCCGGGGCGGTGGTCCGGGTGGCGGGTTTCGCCGGGGCCTGGACCGATCGCCTGACACCTCGTCACGCACAGATCCTCGGCATACTCGCCGCCCATCCGCAGGGGCTCCGCGCCGCGGACCTCTCGTTCGAATTGTTCGGCGTCGCCGATCGAACCATCACGGTGCGTGCGGAGATCTCCCGGCTGCGAAAGCGTTTCGGTGGCCTGCTCGGCGCCAATCCCTACCGGTTCGCCGGCGGCGTCGAGGTGAGTGACACGCGACGCCGCGCCGGCTGACTCCGCCATGGGTGTCGGTCCTCGGTCGCATGACCCCGGCAGGCGCGACTAGATTTGCCGTGTGCCGATCTCTCATGTCAACGGATACCTGAGCCACATCATGAATGAATGTGCGCCCGACCGATCCGGAACGTTGGCCGACTACATCCCCGAGCTGGCCGCGGTGGATCCCGACCGCTACGCACTGTCGATGTGCATGTATGACGGCAACACCTACTCACTCGGCGACGTCGACGTGGAGTTCACGATCCAGTCGGTGTCCAAACCGTTGACCTACGCGCTGGTGCTGTCTCGGCTCGACATCGCGGAAGTCGATGCGAAGATCGGTGTCGAACCGTCGGGTGAGGCGTTCAACGAGATCAGCGTCGACCAGCGGCGCCGGCCCCGCAACCCGATGATCAACGCCGGGGCGATCCTGGCCGCGTCGATGCTGTTGCCGTCCGTGCGGAACCTACCCGACGGCACGGTCGACAGGGTCTTCGCCGAACTCGTCGATTTCTACTCGGGCTGTGCTGGTCGGCAACTCACGATGGACGAGCAGGTCTACGCCTCCGAGGCCGCCTCCGGCTCGCGCAACCGCGCCATCGCCTACATGCTCGACAGTTTCGGTTCGGTCGCCACCGACCCGGACGCAGCGCTCGACCTGTACTTCCGGCAGTGCTCGTTACGCGTCACCAGCGGCGACGTGGCCACCATCGCCGCGACGATCGCGGCCGGTGGCGTCAATCCGCGCACCGGACGCCGTGTGTTGAGCAACGAGGTCGCCCAACGGCTGCTGAGCGTGATGACCACCTGCGGCATGTACGACGGTGCGGGCGACTGGGTGACCACGGTCGGACTACCGGCCAAGAGCGGCGTCGGCGGCGGAATCCTGGCGGTGTTGCCCGGCCAGCTCGGGATCGGGGTCTATTCCCCGCGCCTCGACGCACACGGCAACAGCGTTCGTGGTGTACAGACATGTCGGCGCCTGTCGCGCGATCTCGGTCTGCACATGTTCAACGTGACGCGTGAGAGCCGCGTGACGATCCGGTCCATCTATTCGATCGGCGAGTTCGAGGTCGGCGGCGACTGGGATGAGCTGGAGCGCAGCTATCTGCGTACCTGTCGCGAGCGGGTGCGCGTCTACGAGCTGCAGGGCGACCTCACCTTCGCCGGCGGGGAATTCGCGGTGCGCCGGATCGAGAACGATCTCGCCGATCTCGACGTCGTCATCGTCGAGATCTCGCGGGTCGGGGTGATCGACCCGGTGGCACGCACCATGCTCCTCAGCGTCAAGCACACCACCGAGGCGCGCGGCCAGCGCGCGATGCTCGTCGATCCCGACGGGGTGGTCCGCGAGAGCGTGGCAAGTCACCGGTCGGACTTCGTGGTCCCCGATCTCAATGCGCCCGAAGAACTCCGGGGCCTCGATCCGGTCCTGCCGCATGTCCACTCGACGATGGCCGCAGCCGTTCGTGACGCCGAGGAGTTCCAGCTCGAGTTGTATCAGCGCTCCTGAGCCGGGCCCTCGCACCCGGAATCGGCGAGCCGATAAGCTGCCGACTGTGCGTCTGGTGATTGCGGAGTGCCAAGTGGACTATGTCGGGCGGCTCACCGCCCATCTGCCGATGGCGCGGCGGTTGCTGCTCATCAAGTCCGACGGTTCGGTGAGCGTGCATGCCGACGACCGTGCCTACAAGCCGCTGAATTGGATGAGTCCGCCGTGCAGCCTCACCGAGGCCGCGGTGCCCACCGAGGTGGCCGACGCGCACGACGAGGTGGCCGCGTACTGGGTCGTGACCAACAAGGCCGGGGAAGAACTGCGGATCACGATCACCGCGATCGAACACGACTCGAGTCACCAACTCGGTGTCGATCCGGGCCTGGTCAAGGACGGCGTGGAGGCGCACCTGCAGGAACTGCTCGCCGAGCATGTCGACACCCTGGGACCTGGGCACACCCTCATCCGCCGCGAGTACATGACCGCGATCGGGCCGGTGGACATCCTGGCCCGTGACGCCGACGGGGCGACTGTGGCGGTCGAGATCAAGCGTCGCGGTGAGATCGACGGCGTCGAGCAACTGACGCGCTACCTCGAATTGCTCAACCGGGACCCGCTACTCGCCCCGGTCAGCGGCGTCTTCGCGGCGCAACAGATCAAACCGCAGGCGCGCACGTTGGCCGAGGACCGCGGAATCCGTTGCGTCGTACTCGATTACGATGCGCTCCGCGGCGCGGAGAGTACCGAGTTCCGGCTCTTCTGAGCCACGCACCCCTGGCTCGGCCCGCGGTAGGGCAGCTCAGTCGTGCTCGGCCTCGAGCCGTGCTTCCCGTGAGAGCAGCGTGTTGAGCAATTCGTCGTCGCTGTATTCCGACGCCGACGTCAGCTCCGCGTCGACGTCGGTGGTGAGGAGCGCGGGAAGTTCGGCGAGCCGTTCGGCGACCCGGGCGAACTGGGCGACGATCTCGTCGCGCGATGTCGAGACCCGGTCGCCGAGGTCACGAGAGCGGGCGAGGCGCTCGGTGGCGATGGCGCGAGCAGCGGACTCGATGGCGTCGGCCTGCGCCTGCGCCGCATCGTGTTGCGCGGCCAGATCGGCATCGTGTCGTTCGCGCTCGTCCCGGAGCGTCTGGGTGGTTCGGCGTTCGAGTTCTTCGGCCTCGCTGCGGGCCTTGGCGGTGATGCGTTCGGCGTCGGCCTTGGCGGCCGCCATCGTCTTCTCGTGTTCGGCGGCCATCGCCGCAGCCCGATCCGCGCGCCGGCGGGCGGCCTCGTCGGCATCGGCGAGTGCCGTCGTCTCGATCTGATCGACGCTGTGGCGGGTCTGCTCTGCGTGCGCATCGGCATCGGCGACGATCTTGTCTGCCTGCTCCCGCGCGTCGGCGATGATCCGATCGGCTTCTTCGGTGGCGTTGCGCTGTGTGTCCGCGGCCTCCTGGCGGGCGATCGATACGGTCTCGGCGGCCTCGGCGCTCGCGTCGGCGCGCATCTCCGACGCCTCATCCGAGGCGAGCTGCAACATCCGCGAGAGCCGCTCACTCATCCCTTGTGCGGTTGTCGGTGGAACCGACAGTTTGTCGACCTCGCGGCGCAACTCGTCGATCTCATCGCGCGCGTCCGTCAGATGTGCCGCGAGTTCACGGGCATGTGCCGTCGCCGCGTCTCGGTCGGCGGCCAGCACGCGCATGTCCGCGTCGATTCGGCGCAAACGATCGGCCACCTGTTCGCGGTCGTAACCGCGCATCACGACGGCGAACGGTAACTGTTGCCTGGGTGCCGGGGCTGCCATGGGGGCCAGTCTAACGGAGGCCGCGGCGATGCCGATCTGCCAAAGGTCCCCGTCGCACGGTGCCCGCGTAACGTTCGAGAGGTGTTGCGGCGCTGGTCAGTGCGCAGAAGCGGGTGCGGGCTCCACGAGTTCGAGAAGCACTCCGCCGGCGTCTTTGGGGTGGACGAAATTGATGCGTGAGTCGGCGGTCCCCCGCCGGGGTTCGGGGTAGAGCAGGCGGACGCCGTTGTCGGTGAGCCGCGCCGCCACCGCCGCCACATCCCGGACGCGCACGGCGAGCTGCTGCAGACCGGGGCCGCTGCGATCGATGAACTTCGCGATCGTCGACTCCGGGGACAGCGGGGCCAGCAGCTGGATCACCGCACCGCCGTCCACACCGGTCGGGCCGATCATCGCCTCGCGGACGCCCTGCTCGTCATTGGTTTCTTCATGCAAGGTGACGAAGCCGAGATTGTCGGCGTACCACTGCTTGGCGGCATCGAGATCGGGAACGGCGATGCCCACATGGTCGATGGCGACGACGAGGTCGGAGATCAGTGCGGTCGGCGCCTGGGCACCAGGGTCAGCTGCGGAAGTGCTCATTGCCTAACGGTAGCGTTGTAGACGACAAAGTAGGAGAGCGACCGCTCGGTAGGTACCGGCGGTCCAGGCTTGGAGGTCCCATGTCCACAGATCAGACGGCGTCGGTGATCGTTGCCGGCGCACGCACGCCGTTCGGACGGCTGCTCGGTTCGCTGAAGGGTTTCAGTGGCGTCGACCTCGGTGCCGTCGCCATCAAGGGCGCGCTCGAACGCGCCGGGGTGGCGGCCTCGGAGGTCCAGTACGTGATCATGGGGCAGGTGCTCACTGCGGGCGCCGGACAGATGCCTGCGCGGCAGGCCTCGATCAAGGCCGGGATCGGCTGGGATGTGCCGGCGCTGACGATCAACAAGATGTGCCTGTCGGGCATCGATTCGATCGCGCTCGCCGACCAACTGATCCGGGCGGGTGAATTCGAGGTCGTCGTCGCCGGTGGCCAGGAGTCGATGACGCAGGCCCCGCATCTGCTGCCGGGCAGCCGTAGTGGCTTCAAATACGGCAACACCGAACTCGTCGATCACCTGGCCTTCGACGGACTCTTCGATGCCTTCACCGATCAGCCGATGGGTGCGCTGACCGAGCAGGGCAACGACCTCGGCGCGGGCGCCGGGGATGAATACCGCGGGTTCACCCGCGTCCAGCAGGACGAGTTCGCCGCGCGCAGCCATCAGCTCGCGGCGACCGCCTGGAAGAACGGCGTCTTCGCCGACGAGGTCGTACCGGTATCCATCCCGCAGCGCAAAGGCGATCCCATCGAGTTCGCCGAGGACGAGGGCATCCGCGCCGACACCACCGGCGACTCGCTGGCCGGGCTGCGTCCGGCGTTCCGCAAGGACGGCACCATCACCGCGGGCAACTCGTCGCAGATCTCCGACGGCGCGGCCGCGGTGGTCGTCATGAGCAAGGCCAAGGCCACCGAGCTCGGTGTCGAATGGCTGGCCGAGATCGGACCGCACGGCGTCGTCGCCGGGCCCGATTCGTCGCTGCAGCAGCAGCCGGCGAACGCCATCATCAAGGCGTGCGATCGCGCCGGGATCACGCCCGCCGACCTCGATCTCATCGAGATCAACGAGGCCTTCGCAGCGGTCGGACTCGCCTCGACGAAGGCGCTGGGCGTCGATCCGGGCATCGTCAACGTCAACGGTGGCGCGATCGCCGTCGGCCACCCGATCGGGACCTCCGGCGCGCGCATCACCCTGCATCTGGCGCTCGAACTGCAGCGTCGGGGCGGCGGGGTGGGCGTGGCTGCGCTGTGCGGTGCCGGCGGTCAGGGCGACGCCCTGATCGTGCGCGTCCCCAAGGCCTGATCGCGACGGTGTGCCGTGGCGCTGTCACGGCACACCGCTTCGTGCTCGGCCGACCCTCTACTACGGCGAGTCGTAGATCGGCTCCCGCTCGGGCACAATGGAACGCATGACACAAATCTTTGACCTGTCCACACCGGCCAAACGCTTCCGGTTCGTCGCGGTCCTCGAAGCCATCACCTGGGCCGCGCTGCTCGTGGCGATGTTCTTCAAATGGGTGCTCGGCCACACCGAGGCCGTGCAGATCCCCGGAATGGTCCACGGAATCGTCTTCATCGTATTCGTGGCGATCTCGCTGCTCACCGCGTACGCGCTGCGCTGGAACGCGAAGATCACCGGGCTGGCGTTGGTTTCGAGCATCCCGCCGTTCGGGACCCTGGTGTTCGAGTGGTGGGCGCGCCGCAACGGCCACCTCGCCGAACTGTCGGCCCCGATCACCGCGGGTACTGCCGAGGCCGCGGTCTGAGGGAGTGACCATGATCGTCGCATTCAGCATCACCCCGTCCGGCGGCGAGGCAGTCGATGCCGACGGCGGGATGAGTGCCGCGGTGGCGCAGGCCGTGCGGGTGGTCCGCGAATCCGGCCTGCCGCATCAGACGACCGCGATGTTCACCTACGTCGAGGGTGAGTGGGACGAGGTGATGGCGGTGGTCAAACGCGCCACGGACGCGGTCGCCGCGCTCGCGCCCCGGGTCGGCCTCGTCCTCAAGGCCGACATCCGGCCAGGACACATAGGGGAGCTCGCAGGCAAGGTCGCTCGCGTCGACGCGCAACTGGAGAATTGACGACGACCGGGAGTCGCCGTCGGTTTCCGGGGTCGTCGCCGACCGCACCGAACGAGACACGTCTCGGCCGCGCCCGTGCCGCGGTCGCCGCCATCTTCTGTCTCAACGGATTTCTCGCCGCCCTCTGGGTGGCCCACATCCCGGTGATCACACAGCGCACCGGCATCTCGCATGAGGCGTTGGGCGGGATGCTGTTGTTGGTCGGTGCCTCGGCATTCGTCGGCATGCAGGTCTGTGGGCATCTGATCGACCGCTTCGGCTCGCGCCCGACGACACTCGCGGCCGCGATGGTCCTCTGCCCGGCGATGCTCGGGCCGGTGCTCGCGACCGGCCCGGCCGCACTTGCCGGTGCACTGGCGGTGTTCGGGTTCGTCAACGGCTCGCTCGACGTGTCGATGAATGCGCAGGCGGTGACCGTCGAACGCGCGTACCGGCGGCCGATCATGTCGGCGTTTCACGGATTCTTCTCGGTGGGCGGCCTGCTCGGCTCCGGCGCGGTGGCGCTCGGTCTGTGGATGCATTGGCCGGTGGTGGCGACCGTGGCGGTCCTCGGCGGCCTGGGCCTGATCGTGGTCGCCGCGGCGGCCACCGGAATCGTCGGCCCCGACTTCGGGAGGACCGGCAGCGGGTCGCCGAACGCGGATTCCGGCGCCGGTGATGCCGGTGCCCGCTGGTGGCACGAGCTCGATCTGCGCCGACTGGTGGTGATGGCCGCGTTGGCCTTCGTGCTGATGCTCGCCGAGGGCACCTCGTACGACTGGAGCGCCCTGCATGTGGTGGAGACCTTTGGCACTCCGGAGGCGATCGGTGCCCTCGCGTTTGCCGGCTTCAGTGCGGCGATGATGATCGCTCGATTCGTCATCGATCCGATCGCCGCGCGGGCCGGGCCGGTGGCCGTGGTCCGGTGGGGTGCGCTGATCGGGGCGCTCGGCATGATCGTCGCGCTGCTCCCGTCCTCGCCCACCCCGTCCTCGGCGACCATCGCCATCGTGGGCTGGACGATCTTCGGTATCGGCCTGGCCGGCCTCATCCCGCAGATATTCACCGCCGCAGGCAATCTCACCGAGCAGTCGAGCGGTAGGGCGATCTCGATGGTGGTGGGTTGCGGATATCTCGGCATGCTGGCCGGGCCGGCCGTGGTCGGCTTCATCAGCGGGCACTCCACACTGCGCGTGGGCCTCACGCCCGTACTGGTCGCGCTCGCGTTCGCAATCGTGGCCGCGGGGGTCGTCCGGCCACACCGGCGACGCGAGAACCCGGCGCGGTGATCGTGAGACAATGACCCAGTGAGCAGACCTACCAGCAGAGCACAGGCAGCCGCAGCCCAGCAGGCCGCCCAGCAGGCGGCCGTCGCCATGTCCGGCGCCGTCGATCTGTCCGCACTCAAGGAGCGTGCGGAGGCCCAACGCGCACCGCAGCGCTCCGCCCCGCCGGGCTCCGGGTCGACAGGGTCCGGGCCGGCCGACGGCCAGGGCGTGCAAACCGGTGGCGCCGTCATCGACGTCGCCGAGGAAACCTTCGAGGTCGACGTCCTCGAACGCTCGACGCGCCAGCTCGTCGTCGTCGACCTGTGGGCCACGTGGTGTGAACCCTGTAAACAGCTGTCGCCGGTACTCGAGCGCATGGCCGCCAGCGCGGGTGGCCAGTGGGTGCTGGCCAAGGTGGACGTCGACGCCAATCCCCGTATCGCCCAGGCATTCCGGGTGCAGTCGATCCCGATGGTGGTCGCGATCGCCGCCGGGCAGCCGGTGGCCGCGTTCAACGGGGTGCGCAGCGAGCAGGAGATCGCCGACTGGATCGACCAGATCTTGTCCGAGGTGGGCAGCCATCTCACCGGCGCGCCCGAGGCGGGAGCCGAGGAACCCGAGCCGAGTGACCCACGGATGGATGCGGCCGAGGATCTGCTCGACACCGGGGACTTCGATGGCGCGCTGACGGCCTACCGGGCCATCGTGGAGGCCGAGCCCGGCAACATCGAGGCCGCCTCGGCGGCACACAATCTCGAGTTCGTCCTGCGTGCCCAGGCCCACGATCCATCGATCGTCGAGACCGCGGCCGCCCACGATGTCGATGCGCAACTCGCCGCGGCCGATGTACTCCTGCTGTCACAGCAGCCGGAGGCGGCCTTCGACCGCATCATCGAGGTGGTGCGCACCACGAGCGGCGATGATCGCACTCGGGCGCGCACCCGACTACTCGAACTCTTCGAGTTGTTCGAGCCGGCCGAACCCTTCGTCGTCGCGGCGCGGCGCAAGCTGGCGAGTGCCCTGTTCTGAGAGTGCGGTCGAACGGCCTCAGGACACCTTGCGGCGGTAGATGATCATCGCCGTGACGTGGGCTGCCACCAGTATGCCCGCACACCAGCCGAGAGCGACCCAGATGTCGCTGCCGACCGGCTGTTGCGCGAAGAGAGCGCGGATGGTGTTCACCATCGACGTGACCGGCTGATTTTCGGCGAATGCCCGCACCGGACCGGGCATGGATTCGGTCGGCACGAATGCCGAACTGATGAATGGCAGAAAGATCAGCGGATAGGCGAACGCGCTCGCGCCGTCGACCGATCTGGCGGTCAGACCCGGAATCACCGCCACCCACGTCAACGCCAGGGTGAACGTGACGAGAATCCCGGCGACCGCGAGCCAGGCCAGAATTCCTGCACCCGAACGGAATCCCATCGCGAGTGCGGCGAGAACCACGATGCCCACCGCCACCATGTTCGCCAGCAGCGAGGTCAGTACGTGCGCCCACAGGGTCGCCGACCGTGCGATCGGCATGGACCTGAACCTATCGATCATCCCGCCACTCATATCCGAATAGAGGCGGAATGCGGTGTAGGAGATCCCGGAGGCCACCGTGATCAGCAGAATTCCGGGTAGCAGATAGTCGATGTAGGAGCCCGCCCCGGCATCGATCGCCCCGCCGAGGACGTAGACGAACAGCAGCAGGAACGCGATCGGCATGACCGCGGTGGTGATGATGGTGTCCGGACTGCGTGTCACATGCCGCAGGGTGCGTCCGAGTAGGACGTTCGTGTCGGTGACGAAGTGGGCCATCACGGCTCCTTCGAGGTGGCCTCGCCGACCACGGCGAGGAAGATGTCTTCGAGGGACGGTTGCTTCTCCACGTACTCGACCCTCGCAGGCGGAAGCAGTGCCCTGAGTTCGGCCAGGGTCCCGTTCTCGATGATGCGACCCTGATGGAGGATCGCGATGCGGTCGGCGAGGTGCTCGGCCTCGTCGAGATACTGGGTGGTGAGCAACACCGTGGTACCCCGGCGGGCGAGGGCGGCGACCGATTCCCAGACCTCCTGCCGCGCTTGCGGGTCCAGGCCGGCCGTCGGCTCGTCGAGGAAGACGATCGGCGGGTCGCCGATCAGGCTCATCGCGATGTCGAGCCGTCGGCGCATCCCGCCGGAGAAGGTCGCGACCCGTCGCGTTGCCGCATCGGTCAGCCCGAATCGTTCCAGGAGGTCGGTGGCGATGGCCTCGGGGTCGGGTCGATGCCGGAGCCGGGCGATGAGTACGAGGTTCTCACGTGCGGTGAGGATATCGTCGACGGCGGCGAATTGGCCGGTGAGACTGATGGATTCGCGCACCTGGTGCGGATGTCGGGTGACGTCGTACCCGTTGACCCGGACGGTCCCGGCGTCGGGTCGGCCCAGCGTCGCGAGGACCTTGACGGTGGTGGTCTTGCCCGCGCCGTTGGTCCCGAGAAGTGCGAAGATGCTGCCGTTGGCGACCTCGAAGTCGACACCACGCAGAACGTCCAGCCCGTTGTACGACTTACACAGTTCGGCAACGGAAATGGCCGGCTGCGCCTCGGCTGGTTGTGAGATGGTGGTCATCGCGGGCGTCCGTCGGGTGGTGCTCGGCCGCGATCGCCTTGTCGACCGCGGTGGTCAATCGCTTGTGCTCCCTGTGGATCCATGACGCCTCGGGATAGTTGCGCAGGAATCCCTCGGCGAACTCGATCGGGTCGGTGCCGACGAGGTCGGCGATCTCGGTACCGTCGGCGGCGGCCTGCTCGAACAGGTCGGTGAGGTCTTCGAGCAGGGACATCAACGCGTCGGTCTCCGAGGAGGCGAAGAAGTAGATGTAGTGCTCCACGGCATCGAGAACGTCGCGGTGAGTGTCGGGGAGTGCGTCCTTACGGGCTTTGTATGCGCGCCAGCGCTTCTTGTCGCCGATGAGTTTGCGCAATACCATTGTCATTCCTTTCGGTTGCGGAGTGTGTCGAGCCGGGCGGTCAGAAAGTCCCAGGTGTGCCAGAAGTCATCGAGATATGCACGACCGGAGGCATTGAGCGAGTAGACCTTTCGCGGTGGGCCCTTCTCGGAGGGCACCTTCTCGACGTCGACGAGTCCACGCTTCTCGACACGTACGAGAAGTGCGTAGACGGTGCCCTCGGCGATGTCGGTGAACCCCTGCTCCCGTAAAGCGGTGGTGATCTCGTATCCGTAGGCCGCGCGCAGCGCCAAGATCGCCAGGATGATGCCCTCCAGGGTGCCCTTGAGCATCTCGGTCATCTGTTTACCCATGTGCACCTTCTCTACTCTGTGTCGATGAGTACCGGTACATAGTAGCGCTGAGTAGTAATTGTGCAAGAGGTCTCTCGATGCCCAGACGACGGCGCCGGGTCGAGAACCTCGACCCGGCGCCGTCGGGAGTCAATCGGTGTGGCGGCTCAGGGTGTCGCCGGTGGCTCCTCGGCCGGCACCGGTGCCAGCCAGATCGCCGAATTCGCCGGCAACATCACCGCCGCCGAGACCGGGCGCGCGTGCCACGGCTTGTCGTCGGTGACGACGCTGCCCAGATTGCCCTGACCCGAACCCTCATACGCCGACGAGTCGGTGTTGAGGACCTCGGTCCACGTGCCCGGCACCGGAAGGCCGACGCGATAGTTGCTGCGGTCGGCCCCGGAGAAGTTGAACAGGCAGGCGAGCACCGATCCGTCCGAGCCGTGGCGCAGGAAGCTGATGACGTTGTTGGCGGTGTCGTTGGCGTCGATCCACTCGTATCCCGCAGGATCGGTATCCCGGCTGAACAGGGCAGGGTTATCGCGGTAGACGCGATTGAGGTCGGACACCAAAGCCGAGATGCCCGAATGCAATTCGCCTTCCCAGCCCGTCAACTGCGGCCAGTCCAGGCTGCGATCCTCGGCCCATTCGCGGGTCTGACCGAATTCCTGGCCCATGAACAGCAACTGCTTACCGGGATGCGCCCACTGGTATGCCAGAAACACCCGCACGCCGGCGGCTTTGGTGAACGAGTCACCGGGCATCCGGCTCCACAAGGTGCCCTTGCCGTGCACCACCTCGTCGTGGGAGAGCGGCAGCACGAAATTCTCGCTGAAGGCATACATCATCGAGAAGGTGATCTCGTGGTGATGGAAGCTGCGGTGTATTTGATCGCGGCCGAGATAACCCAGGGTGTCGTGCATCCAGCCCATGTTCCATTTGAAGCTGAAGCCCAGGCCGCCGAGATCGGTCATCCGGGTGACGCCGGGCCAGGCCGTCGACTCCTCGGCGATGGTGACCACGCCGGGGAAGTGCTTGTGCACGGTGGCATTGGTCTCCTGCAGGAACTGCACCGCCTCGAGGTTCTCCCGTCCGCCGTAGATGTTGGGACGCCACCCGCCCGCAGGCCGGGAATAGTCGAGGTAGAGCATCGACGCGACGGCGTCGACCCGCAGGCCGTCGATGTGGAACTGGTCGAACCAGTACAGCGCGTTGGCCACCAGGAAGTTGCGGACCTCGCGCCTGCCGAAGTCGAAGATGTAGGTTCCCCAGTCGAGTTGCTCGCCGCGCATCGGGTCGGCGTGCTCGTAGAGCGCCGTGCCGTCGAAGCGGGCAAGCGCCCACTCGTCCTTCGGGAAATGGGCGGGCACCCAGTCGACGATGATGCCGATCCCGAGCGCGTGCAGGTGATCCACGAGGTGACGGAAATCGTCGGGATGGCCGAAGCGGGCGGTCGGCGCGTAATAGCTGGTGACCTGATAGCCCCACGAGCCGCCGAAGGGGTGTTCGGCGACCGGCAGGAACTCGACGTGGGTGAAGCCCTTCTCGATCAGGTAGTCGCCGAGTTGCTCGGCGATCTCGCGGTAGGTCAGTCCTGGCCGCCACGATCCGAGGTGGACCTCGTAGATGCTCATCGGCTCGGCGGCCGGGGCGCCGGTCGCGCGCCGGGTGAGCCACGCGTCGTCGGACCAGTCGAAGGCCGAGCGGGTGACCACCGAAGCCGTTGCCGGCGGCACGTTGGTGCGTTGGGCCATCGGGTCGGCCTTTTCCCGGATCACCCCGTCGGCGCCGTGGACCTTGAACTTGTACTGGGTGCCGTCGGCGATATCGGGGACGAAGACCTCCCAGATGCCGCTCGAACCCAATGAACGCATCGGGGCGGTGCGTCCGGTCCAGTCGAAGTCGCCGATGACCGCGACGCCATGGGCGTTGGGGGCCCACACCGAGAAGGCGGTACCGGCGACCTCGCCATCCGGGGTGGTGTAGCCGACCAGACGCGCGCCGAGGATCTCCCACAGCTGTTCGTGGCGACCTTCGCCGAACAGGTAGCGGTCGGTCTCGCCGACGCTGGGCAGGAACCGGTAGCCGTCGGCGACGACGTAGGAAGTCCGGCCACCCTTGCCGTCGGGGTATTCGACGCGATAGCGGTAGTCGATGAGTCCGTCGATGGGTACCGCGACGACGAACAGGTCGTCGGTCTGGGCGGTCATCGGGTAGTCGACGCCGCCGATGACCGCGGTCACCGACGCGGCGTGCGGTCGCAGGGTTCGCAGGATGGTGAATCCGGTGCCGGTGTCATGGGCGCCGAGGAAGGCGTGCGGATCGGGATGGGTCAGCGCGGCGAGCCGTCGCAGATCGTGGTCTGGGGCGAACGGATCGGGGTGACCGCAGACCGGGGAGGCCGTCGCGCGGGCGTCGTCTTCGGGATCGGGTGGTTGCGGGGTGGTGGTCACGGTGTCCTCGTCCTCTTCGTCGTCCCTCACCGAATACGGTAGGAAAGCTGCTGTGCCAGAGCCGGTTCCAGTGGCGGCAGCGCCAGAATGTGGGCCACCGACCGCCATGGCTCGAGCTGGATGAAGTTGGCCTGACTCCAGCTGTACTCCTCTCCGGAGACCTCGTCACGGACACCGAAGTGGTCCTGCCAATCGAATCCGAGGGACGGCATGTCGAGCCAGAGGGTCGCTGTCTCGGTGCCGAACGGGTTGAGGTTGATGACGACCAGCACCCGGTCGCCGGAGACCGGGTCGATCTTCGAGTACGCGATCAGTGCCGGGTTCTCGATGTGGTGGAAGGTGATGTTGCGCAACTGCTGTAACGCCGGATGGCGGCGGCGGATCGCGTTGAGCGAGGTGATCCACGGTTCCAGTGACTCACCGCGCGAGGACGCGGCCTTGTAATCACGGGGGCGCAGCTCATATTTCTCCGAATCGAGGTACTCCTCGCTGCCCTGCCGGACTGCGTGGTGCTCGTAGAGCTCGTAACCGGAATAGACGCCCCAGGTCGGCGCGAGGGTCGCCGCCAGTGCAGCGCGCAGCGCAAACATCCCCGGACCGCCGTGTTGCAGGCTCTCGTGCAGGATGTCGGGGGTGTTGACGAACAGATTCGGCCGCGACTCGTCGGCATGGGCGGCGAGTTCGATGCCGAACCTCTCGAGTTCCCACTTCGCGGTCTTCCAGGTGAAGTAGGTATAAGACTGCGTGAATCCGAGCCGGGCCAGGCCGTAGAGCCGCGCCGGGCGCGTGAAGGCCTCGGCCAGGAACAGCACCTCCGGGTGGCGCGTCTTGACCTCGGTGATCAGCCACTCCCACAGATTCGGTGGTTTGGTGTGCGGATTGTCGACCCGAAAGATCTTGACGCCCAGATCAATCCAGTGCAGTACGACCTGCAGGACCGCCCCGTAGATGCCTCGGCGGTCGTTGTCGAAATTCAGTGGATAGATGTCCTGATACTTCTTCGGCGGGTTCTCGGCGTAGGCGATGGTGCCGTCGGGCAGGGTCGTGAACCAGTCGGGGTGTGTCGCGGCCCAGGGATGATCCGGCGCGCATTGCAGCGCGAAGTCCAGTGCGACCTCCATGCCGAGTTCGCGGGCCCGGCCGACGAAGTACTCGAAGTCCTCCTCGGTTCCCAGCTGCGGGTGGATCGCGTCGTGGCCGCCGTCGTCGGAGCCGATCGCCCACGGCGACCCGACGTCGTCGGCGCCGGCGATCAGCGTGTTGTTGGGTCCCTTGCGGTTGACCTTGCCGATCGGATGGATGGGCGGGAGGTAGACGACGTCGAATCCCATGTCCGCGATGCGCGGCAGATCCTGGGCCGCGGTGAGGAAGGTGCCGTGTACCGGGCGCCCCTCATGGTCCCAGCCGCCGGTCGAACGCGGGAACATCTCGTACCACGATCCGAACAGCGCCCGCCGACGGTCTACCCACACGCGGTGGGTGCGGCTCTTGGTGACCAACTCGCGCACCGGGTGGTGATGCAGCAATCCGGCCACGGCGTCGGCGATCGCGGGCGCAATCCGGGTGGACAGCGACATGTCCGCAGCGCGCAGCAGCCGGATGGCATCGTCGAGAACCCCTCGTTCGGAGGGAGCGATCTGCTCGCACGCCGCCGAGAGCACGCGCGCACCGATCTCGAGGTCGTTGGCCAGATCCTCCGCCGACTGCCCGGCCTCGATCTTCTTGACGATGCCTGATCGCCACGTGGTGTACGGATCGCTCCACGCCTCGACGCGGAAGGTCCAGAAACCCTCGGCGTCGGGGACGAACGCGGCGTTGAACTGATCGGGTTCGACCGACGGCGACATCGTGAGGTTGAAGACGCGTCGCCGTGGCGCCTCGACCCGAAGGGTTACCCCGAGCGCGTCATGGCCCTCGCGCCAGGCGGTTGCACTGACCGGGATGGCCTCGCCCACAACGGCTTTGGCTGGATACTGGCCCGCCGAAACCAATGGTTGAATGTCGTCGATGCCCATCCGGCCGATCACTCACGGCCCCCTTTCTCACCTGACCGGAGGTCGGCGGTGGATGCGTCGTCGTTGCCGCGTGACGCGTGTGGCCGTGGCGTCACGTACTCATTCTGACGCCCGGACGGCTCACGCGTCTCAAGGATCAGCGTACGGGCACGCCGGTGAGCCTGCTCAGCGCCGAGCGCACCACCGCCGGATCGGTGGTCCGCCAAAACGGCGGCAGTGAGGCCGCGAGGTAGCCGCCGTATCCGGCGGTGGCCAGCCGGGAGTCGAGCACCGCCACGACGCCACGGTCGTCGACCGACCGCAGTAGCCGGCCCGCGCCCTGCGCGAGTAGCAACGCGGCATGATTGGCCGCGACCGAGAGGAACCCGTTGCCGCCGCGGGCATCGACCGCCCGCTGCCGGGCGGTGAGCAGGGGATCGTCGGGCCGCGGGAACGGAATCCGGTCGATGATGACCAGACTCAGGGACTGGCCCGGCACGTCGACGCCCTGCCATAGTGACAACGTGCCGAACAGACAGGTCGCGGGATCCTCGGCGAAGCGCTTGACCAGCGACGACGTGGTGTCGTCGCCCTGACACAGAATCGGCACCGTGAGACGGTCGGCCAGCGCGTCGGCGGCCGCCCGGGCCGCACGCATCGACGAGAACAGCCCGAGCGTGCGCCCGCCGGCCGCACCGATGAGTGACTCGATCTCGTCGAGGGTCGCCGGTGCGGGCCCGTCGCGGCCCGGACGGGGCAGATGCCGGGCGACGTAGAGGATTGCCGCACGCGGATAGTCGAAGGGTGAGCCGGCATCGAGGCCGGTCCAGCGGATGGTGCCACCATCGGACGGCGCGGACTTACCGGTCGCGGTGACGTCGCGGGCCGAACCATCTGGTGCCGGATCGTCGACGTCGTCGGCGGCGGGCGTGTCGGCACCGCGCCCGGCAGCCGGCAGACCCCAGGTGGCGGCGAGCGCGTCGAATGATCCGCCGATGGTCAGTGTCGCCGACGTGAGGATCACCGTGGCGGTCGAGAACAGCGTGGCGCGCAGCAGGCCGCCGACCGACAGTGGCGCGATGTGCAAGACCGGGCGAGTGGACGCCGACGGACCGCGACCGACGCGTTCTTGTGCGACCCAGACGACGTCGCGGCGTGCGGTGACGTCGGATTCACCAAAGGTGCCCAGTAGCCGGACGATCGTGTCGTGGAGGTCTTCGAGGCCGGTCAGTGCGGCCGAGCGCGCCGCGGCCGCACCCTCGTCGGCGCTGACGCCGGCCCCGCGGACCGGCCCGATCGCGCTGCGCGCGGCCCACAGCCGGTCTCGCAGCACCGTCAGCGTGATGCCCGCCGCGGACGGTAGTGCCGTCCATTCGCCCGGCGGGAACTCCTCGAGCAGTTCACCGAGTTGCTCGCCGGCCTCGGTGAGCGCGTCGACGGTCTCCTCGTCGACCAGCTTGCCGACGCGCTTGGCGAGGTTGCCCACCGCGGCCGCCGACACCTCGGCGGTACTGACCGAGGTGATTCGGTCGACGAGTTCGTGCGCCTCGTCGATGATGACGACATCGTGTTCGGGCAGGACGTTGGCCGGACTCATCGCATCGATCGCGAGCATCGCGTGGTTGGTGACGACGACGTCGACCGCCGAGGTCTCGCGCCGGGCGCGCTCGGCGAAGCAATCCTCGGCGTACGAGCAGTTCGACGCGCCGAGGCATTCGCGCGCCGAGACGCTGACCTGACGCCACGACCGGTCGGCGACGCCGGGGGAGAGGTCGTCGCGGTCACCGGTTTCGGTGTCGGAGGTCCACTCCCGCAACCGGGTGACCTCGCGGCCGGTGCGCGACAACTCGAAGGCATCGAAGAGCTCGCTGTCGGGTTCCTCGACGGTGCCGCCGTGGATCTTGTGCAGGCACAGGTAGTTTGAGCGACCCTTGAGGATCGCGAAGGTGGGACGACGGCGGAGTGGCCCGGTGAGCGCGTCGGCGAGCCGGGGCAGGTCGCGCTCGACGAGTTGGCGTTGCAGCGCGATGGTCGCGGTGGACACCACCACCGTGTCGCCCGAGGTGATGGCGTGCCGGATCGCAGGCACCAGATAGGCAAGCGACTTACCGGTACCGGTACCGGCCTGCACGGCCAGATGTTCGCCGGTGTCGATGGCGTGATCGACGGCGTTGGCCATGCGGAGCTGGCCGTCGCGACGGCGGCCGGACAGCGCGGTGACGGCGGCGTCGAGCAGCTCTGTCACCGAGGGGAGTTCGCTCATGTGGGTGCTCAGGGCTCTTCCGACCCGCCATAGAGCAGGTCGCCATCGAGAACGATTCCCGCCGAACTCATCTCGTCCAGTGCGGCACGCGCGGTCCGGCCGGCCACCGCGGCGGTGAAATTGAGCAGAACACGCGTGGTGAACCCGGCGCGGACGGCGTCGAGTGCGGTGGCCCGAACACAGTGATCGGTGGCGATTCCGACGATGTCGACGCTGGTGATGCCACGCTCGCGCAGCCACCCCTCGAGGCCGACACCATCGTCGTCGGCGCCCTCGAAACCGGAGTAGGCGGCGCCGTATTCGCCCTTGGAGAACACATCGTCGACGGCCGACGTGTCGAGCGCAGGGCAGAACGCGACCCCGTCGGTCCCGACGCGGCAGTGCGGTGGCCACGAATCGATGTAGTCGGGTTCATCGGAGAAGTGGGCACCCGGATCGATGTGATAGTCGCGACTGGCCACCACTGTCCGGTAGTCGCCGACGATGCTGTTGATCGCGTGGGCCACCGCGGCGCCCCCGCGCACACCGAGAGCACCGCCTTCACAGAAGTCGTTCTGCACATCGACGATGACGAGGGCGTCGGCTGGGCGCGACTCCTCGCTCCTTGGTGAGTTGCTCATACTTCTCCTGGTGCGCTGTGCGCGACTCGAGCGGAAACGGTTGGCGGTGAACGGGCCGGGCGCCGACGTTCAGCCCAGAAGGTAGCGCGTGGGGATGGCCGGATCGCCGTGCGACAGGCCGAGTCCCTCCCATGGCAGGCTCACCAACCCGCGGGCCGACAGCTCGCGCGCATCGGACAGCGACGGCAGGTCGCCGGCCGGATCGCCGCCGCGGACCAGCGGGATCTGCAGGTCGCGGGTGATCGGCGCGTCGATGGCCGGTGGCGGGTCACCGGCGCGGTAGATGATCTCCTCGACGACAGTGCCGCTTCCTCTGGCCGCGCGGAGGGCCGACTTGGCACCGCCACGCGATTCCTTGTGGCTGGCGCGCTTGGCGACGGGAATGCCGTCGACCTCGACGAGCTTGTAGACCATGCCTGCCGTCGGCGCCCCGCTACCGGTGACCAGTGAGGTGCCCACGCCGTAGGTGTCGACGGGCTCGGCGCGCAGTGAAGCGATCGCGTATTCGTCGAGATCGCCGGAGACCACGATCTTGGTACCGGTGGCGCCCAGCGAATCGAGTTGCTCGCGAACCTGCCGGGCCAGGACACCGAGATCCCCGGAATCGATACGTACCGCGCCGAGTTGCGGGCCGGCGACCTCGATGGCGTTGCGGACACCTGCGGTGATGTCGTAGGTGTCGACGAGCAGGGTGGTGCCCACACCCAGCGCCTCGATCTGTGCGGCGAACGCGGCACGCTCGTCCGGCCCGTCGGTGCCGGCGAAGCCGAGCGTGAACGAATGTGCGGCGGTACCTGCGCTGCGCACCCCATAGGTGCGTGCCGCCTCCAGGTTGGAAGTCGCGGCGACGCCGGCGATGAAGGCCGCACGCGAGGCCGACACCGCAGCCCGCTCGTGGGCGCGACGTGAGCCCATCTCGATGATCGGGCGGCTACCCGCGGCGCTGACCATCCGAGCCGCGGCCGATGCAATCGCACTGTCGTGATTGAGGATCGACAGGATCAGCGTCTCGAGCAGGACGGCTTCGGCGAAACTCGCGCGCACGGTCATGATCGGCGAACCCGGGAAGTACAGTTCGCCCTCGCGGTACCCGTCGATCTCGCCGGAGAACCGGTAGTCGCGCAGCCAGGCGATCGTGTCGGCGTCGCAGAACCGCTCGAGTAGCGCGATCTCCGCGTCGCCGAACCGGAAGTGGGCGAGTTCGTCGATGACGCGCCCGGTACCGGCCACGACGCCGTACCGGCGACCGTCGGGCAGCCGCCGCGCGAACACCTCGAACACGCATCGGCGATGCGCGATCGGATGTCGCAGCGCGGCACGGACCATGGTGACCTCATAGTGATCGGTCAGCAGGGCAGTGTTGTCCACGTTGATGATCCCTTACCCTTGGACGTATGGCGCCTGACGGAATGCGTGCGCATGAGGCTACTCCCGGAGGTGCGGCGGTTGCCGAGCCCACCGTCGCCGAAGGTGCATCGGATCTCGACCGCCCGTGGATGACAGTTGTCTGGGACGACCCGGTCAATCTGATGCGGTATGTCACCTTCGTGTTCCAGAAGATCTTCGGCTACTCCGAGGCCCACGCGAACGAACTGATGATGCAAGTCCACACCGAAGGCCGGGCCGTGGTGTCCAGCGGTGGCCGCGACAAGGTCGAAGCCGATGTGAGCAAGCTGCATGCGGCCGGCCTGTGGGCGACGATGCAGCGGGATTGCTGACCCCGGCGTGCGCACCTGGAAACGACAGGGCCGCGGTTCGCGGATGCGGATCTGCTCCAACCTCGAACGGCATGAGGTGGAGTTGCTGGTCTCGATGGTCACCTCATTGGTCGAGTTGCTGACCGAGCGTGAATCGAGCGCCCCGGACGACGAACTGGCGCGGATGACCGGAATCCGCACCGGGCACACGTCGGCGCCGGCCGACCTCACCCTCGGCCGGTTGCTACCCGACTTCCACCGCCCCGATCAGGAACGCGACCTCAGTGCCGAGGTGGTCAACGGTGACCTCAACGCGGCGTTGCGCAGCCTCAACGAACCGAAGATCATCGACGCGAAACTCGAGGCCGCGCGGACCCTGCTCGACTCGCTGCCGCCCGGCGGCGGCGACGTCGCCCTGACCGAGGCGCAGGCCCTGGACTGGCTGAGTGCGCTCAACGATGTGCGTCTGGCACTCGGTGCGATGCTCGGTATCTCCGAGGACACCCCCGACCAGCTGCCGGAGGGCCACCCGCACGCCGCGCACCTCGACGTCTACCACTGGCTGACGGTGATGCAGGAACTGCTGGTGGAGTCGTTGCTGTGATCGACGGCGTGACCGTACCGACACCCGAACAGGCGGTCCGCGGCAATCGCATCACCGATGTCGGCGGGATCACCGTCGGACATCATCACCGCGTCGATCCGGACGTGACCGTCGGCGGTGGCGGTGGCGGTGGCGGTGGCGGTCGCGACGAGCCGGCCGGCACGGGATGGGCCAGTGGGACCACGGTCGTGCGGATCGACGGACCGCATCCGTGTGCGGCGGTCGATGTGCGCGGTGGCGGGCCGGGCACGCGCGAGACCGATCTGCTCGACCCGGCGAACACCGTCACCACCGCGCACGCGATCGTGCTCACCGGCGGCAGTGCCTACGGCCTGGCCGCCGCGGACGGGGTGATGGCCGAACTCGAGAGCCAAGGTGTCGGGCTGGCCATGGATGCCCAAGGTCATGTGGTGCCGATCGTGCCCGCCGCCGTGATCTTCGACCTTCCGGTGGGCGCGTGGCACAACCGCCCTTCGGCCGAGTTCGGTGCCGCGGCGCTGCGGGCTGCCGCGACGGACTTCGCGCTGGGCAGCGTCGGCGGTGGTGCGGGGGCACGGGCCGGTTCCCTCAAGGGCGGCGTGGGCACCGCGAGCCGCCGGATCGAGGACGGTCCCGCGGCGGGTGTGGTGGTCGGGGCGGTGATCGTCGCCAATCCCGTCGGTGCGGTGATCGACCCGGACACCGGGTTGCCCTGGTTTGCCGGCGAGCACGATCTCGCTCGTCTGGGCCTACAGACACCCAACCCCGCGGAGCTGGCCGATCTCCGCGAAATCGCCCGGAAGGCAACGGTTCTCAACACCACCATCGGTGTCGTGGCCACCGACGCGGGCTTTGCGCCGTCGTCGTTGCGGCGAGTGGCGATGTCGGCGCACGATGGGCTTGCGCTCGCCATCCGGCCGGTCCATTCACCGCTCGACGGCGACACGATCTTCGCGGTGAGTACCGGGTCCCGGATGGTGGAGCCGACACCGCAAATACCCGCGGGGATGTATCCCGACACCGCTGTTCTCGCGCAGGTGTGCGCGGTCGCGACCGAGGTGACCCGTGACGCCGTCGTCTCGGCGGTCATCGCCGCGCACCCGATCGCCGGGATCCCCGCCTACCGACACGTGATGCCGTCAGCGCTGCGCTGACGGCATCACGTCCGGAGGTGCCCGCCCACCGAGGACGGGTCGGCGAATCACTCGTGGCCGGAGGTGCACACCCAGGTGTAGATCTCGCCGCCACCGGCGGAGTAGAGAGCGTTGGACTGAGCCGAGTAGAGGCTCGGCCCGCGGCCATAGCCCCAGTACGACGGCGACGACGCGACCGCGCCGCAGCCGTTGACGAAGCTGACGACGACCTTGCAGCCGTAACCGCAGGCGTTCAGGGCCGCGCTACTCGCCTGACCATAGGAGTCGTAGTCCCACGCTCGACCGGTGGAACCGGACGAGGTGTTCAATGCGATCGCCCCGTAGTAGTTGCCGTAGGCATTGGCGGGGGCGGGTTCGAGCGCCGCGGGCACGACGACCGCCGCACCCACCGCGCCGACGGCGGCCGCCGAGGCCACCAGACGCTTCCGAATACTCATGAGCTGTCTCCTTGTGGTGAGTGGGTGATCAGGCCGGGACGCGTGAGGCGTCGGCGGGATTGGGCGGCGACGACGGGGTCGGCGTCGCGATGTCCGACGGCTTGGCGACCTCGACGGTGTTGTTCCAGTTCGACAGGTTGATCGTCATCTTGGCGTCGGTGGCCGGGATGAGGACGACACGCGCGAGCTGGTTGTCCGAGGTGATCCACACGTTGACCGGGACCTGTGCGTCCTGGTTGCTGGTGATGTTGGTCCCGGTGAGGGGGGCGAGTACCTTGGCCGCGACCGTCCCGGTGATGCGGGTGGCCTTGGTCCCGTCGACGTCGGCGAGGCCGGAGGACTTCGGGTTCTGGATGTTGCGCAGCAGGTTGGCGAGTCCCTTCTCCGGGTTCAGTACCGCCGAGACGTCGTAGATCGACCGGCCGTCGCCGTAGTCGACGTATCCCTTGTTGCCGATGTCGGCGTATAGGTGCTTGTCGACGTAAACGAACGGTGCCGTGGCCTCGGTGGTACCGAGCAGGACCGTCGCGGTGCCCTTCGCCGCGGTCGCGGGCTTGGCGACGAGATCGGCGTCGACCTTCTTCGCCGTCACGTTCGGGACCTTGCCGTCGACGGTGAGGTTCAGATGGGCGCCGGTCAGCGCGGCCGTCTTGTCGGCGGCGGCATCGACCAGAGCGGCGGGATCGGAGTTCGACTGTGAGGTGGCGGTGTTGTTGCCGCCGGACCCGCCGTCGGAATCCGATGAGCACCCGGTGAGTGTGATGGCCGCGGCGACACCCGTCGCGAGAGCGGCCGTGACAACACGGTGGGCACGGTACATGTGGTGAGCTCCTTACTTCTGTGGTTCCCCCGAGGCCCGGGATCGACTGTCGAAACCGGCACCGCAGATCGTGAACTGTGCGAAACGCTATAACGCCCGACCAGGGCGACGAAACCGGCGTAGTTCGCCCAGATGACGAAGCTCGCCAAACGGTCCCGAGGTGCGGACCCCCGGGTGTGCGGTCTCCGGCGCAAGGCCGCACGGAATAGGCTCGCAGGCGGCGACGTTGGCAAGCCACGATGTGAGCAGAGGTCCTGGAGTCGCCGGGACGGGCAGAGGTAGGGAGTGGGCGCGGTGCTGCGGATCAGCCGTGAGCTGGTGGATCAGATGGTCGCGCATGCGCGCGACGATCACCCCGATGAGGCGTGCGGGGTGATCGCGGGTGCCGAGGGTTCCGACGATCCGCAACGGTTCATCCCGATGCTCAATGCCGAACGGTCGCCGACCTTCTACCGCTTCGACTCGCTCGAGCAGTTCAAGGTGTGGCGCGAGATGGACCGCCGTGACGAGGAGCCGGTGGTGATCTATCACTCGCACACCGCGACGGCCGCGTATCCGAGTCGGACCGATGTGTCCTACGCCGGCGAGCCCAACGCCCACTATGTCCTGGTGTCCACCCGCGAGCCCGACACCGACGAGATCCGCAGCTACCGGATCGTCGACGGATTGGTCACCGAAGAAGAGATCGAGATCAGGAGTTGAACCCATGGCGGTAATCGTGTCCATCCCGACGATCCTGCGCACCCACACCGGCGGTGAGAAGCGGGTCGAGGCAACGGGATCCACGCTCTCCGAAGTCATCGACAACCTCGAGTCGGCCAACCCCGGACTCCGTCAGCGACTGGTCGCCGACGGCAAACTGCACCGCTTTGTCAACATCTACGTCAACGACGAGGACGTCCGCTTCTCCGGCGGTCTCGACACCACGATCGGCGACGGCGACGAGGTCACCATCCTGCCGGCGGTGGCGGGCGGTTGCTGAGGACGTGACGCGCTACGACTCGCTGATCGCCTCGGTCGGCAACACCCCGCTCATCGGTCTGCAGCGACTCTCCCCGCGCTGGGACGACTCCGATCCCGCCGATCCCGACGGTGGTGCGCACGTACGGTTGTGGGCCAAGCTCGAGGACCGCAACCCGACCGGCTCGATCAAGGATCGACCGGCGCTGCGGATGATCGAGCAGGCCGAACGCGACGGCACCTTGCGCCCGGGCGCCACCATTCTCGAACCGACCAGTGGCAACACCGGTATCTCGTTGGCGATGGCCGCGAAACTCAAGGGCTACCACCTGATCTGCGTGATGCCGGAGAACACCTCCGACGAGCGTCGGTCAATGCTGAAAATGTATGGCGCAGAAGTCATCTCGTCGTCGGCGGCCGGTGGTTCCAACACCGCGGTGCGCGTCGCGAAGGAACTCGCCGCGCAGCACGGCGACTGGGTCATGCTCTACCAGTACGGCAACGAGGCCAACTGGCGTGCGCACTACGAGGGCACCGGCCCGGAGCTCTACGCCGATCTGCCCGAGATCACCCACTTCGTCGCCGGCCTCGGCACCACCGGCACCCTCATGGGGGTCGGACGCTATCTGCGTGAACGTGACCCGGACATCGAGATCGTGGCCGCCGAACCGCGCTACGGCGATGAGGTGTACGGACTGCGCAACATCGACGAGGGCTTCGTCCCGGAGCTCTACGACGATTCCGTGCTCACCCGCCGGTTCTCGGTGCAGGGCGTCGACGCCGTCGCCCGCGTCCGCGAACTCATCGACGCCGAGGGGATCTTCGCCGGGATCTCCACCGGCGCGATCCTGCAGGCCGCCCGCGGTATCGGACGGAAGGCACTCAAGAGCGGCAGGCGCGCCGACATCGGGTTCGTCGTGCCCGACGCGGGCTGGAAGTATCTGTCGACCGGCGCCTACGCCGGTAGCCTGGAGGAGGCCGAGCAGGCGCTGGAGGGACAACTCTGGGCGTGAGCCGAGCCCCGAGATCACCGCAGCGAGTGGCCGTGAGGCCCGAGGAGACCATCATCGACGCGACCCAGACACCGCCGAGGGCGCCGGCGCGGCGCCCGTTGTGGCAGCGCTCGGCGCTGGTCATGGTGTTCCTCGTCGTCGGGCTGATCATCGTCGAGGCGATCGACGCCGCCACCCATTACGACCTCGACTCGGCCGGCATCGAGCCGCGCCGGATCGACGGACTCGACGGCATCGTGTGGTCCCCGTTCCTGCACGCCAATTGGGACCATCTGTGGACCAACCTCGCCGTCGGCGTGGTGCTGGGCTTCCTGCTGCTGCTGGCCCGTCGATTCCTCTTCGTCACCGCGGTCGTGTGGATCGCGTCCGGGCTGGGGGTGTGGCTGTTCGCGCCGACCGGATCGGTCACCGTCGGGGCGTCCGGAGTGATCTTCGGCTGGCTCGCCTACCTGCTGGTGCGCGGGTTGTTCAACCACAACGTGTGGCAGATCCTCGGTGGCGTCGTGCTCTTCGTCGTCTATGGATCGGTGCTCTGGGGAGTGCTGCCCACCGATCCCATGGTGTCCTGGCAGGGCCATCTGTTCGGCGCGATCGGTGGGGTGCTCGCCGCCTGGTTCCTCGCCGACCGCGACCGCCGACGGCGTGTCCCTCCAGGTCCTGCGCACCCCGACTCGACGCCGCCGGGGGTGGCGTCATAGGAAACCCAGGAGCGGACGCCGCGATCGGCATCTTCGATTCGGGCGTCGGCGGGCTCACGGTGGCCCGCGCCGTCATCGACCTGCTGCCCGACGAGGACATCGTCTACATCGGCGACACCGCGAACGGACCGTACGGTCCGTTGACGATTCCGGAGATCCGCAAGCACGCCCTCGCCATCGGTGACGACCTCGCCGAACGGGGCGTCAAGGCGATCGTGATCGCCTGCAACACCGCATCGGCGGCCTGCCTGCGCGACGCGCGGGAGCGGTACGCCCCGATCCCGGTCGTCGAGGTGGTCCTGCCCGCCGTGCGGCGCGCGGTGGTGGCCACCAAGACCGGGCGCATCGGTGTCATCGGCACCGTCGCCACGATCGCCTCGCAGGCCTACCAGGATTCCTTCGCGGCCGCCCGCGACGCCGAGATCACCGCGGTGGCCTGTCCGCGCTTCGTCGACTTCGTCGAACGTGGGATCACCAGCGGACGCCAGATCCTCGGGCTGGCCGAGGGCTACCTCGAGCCGCTCCAGGAAGCGGGGGTCGACACCGTCGTCCTCGGCTGCACGCATTACCCGCTGCTGTCGGGGGTGATCCAGCTCGCGATGGGCGACGAGGTCAGCCTCGTCTCCAGTGCGGAGGAGACCGCCAAGGACCTGTTCCGGGTGCTGACCCGCTCGGACATGCTCCATCCGCACACCGACCGGGACGCCGCCCGCGTCTTCCAGGCCACCGGCGACCCGGAGTCGTTCGCCCGACTGTCCAGTCGGTTCCTCGGCCCGACCGTGAGCTCGGTCGCCCGGATCTGACGGCGATCACGGGCCGCTTCGGGGCGGTGTGGGTCGAGTTGTGATCGGATACCCGGCCGCCTGGTGGCGCACGCGTGGCAAGGTGGGGCATATGCGTGTCACCGTGCTCGGTTGTTCGGGAAGTGTGGGTGGTCCAGGTGCGGCCTGTTCGGGCTACCTGTTCTCGGTGCCCGGTGAACGGCCCGTGCTGGTCGACTGCGGGCCGGGGGTCTTCGGTGAGCTGATGCGGGTCTGCGATCCGGACAACATCTCGGTCCTGTTGTCGCACATGCACGCCGACCACTGCCTCGACCTGCCGGCGATGCTGGTCTGGCGACGCTACGCACCGCCCGGGCCGGCCCCGGAGAAGGCACCCCTGTACGGCCCCGCCGGAGTGGGCATGCGAATCGGGGCGGCCTCGTCGGAGTATCCGGGCGAGGTCGACGACATCACCGACTCCTTCGACGTCCACGAATGGTCCGACGGAATGGAGATCACCCTCGGTGGCATGACGATTCTGGCCGCCGAGCTCGACCATCCGCCGGAGACCTATGGGCTGCGCATCACCGGTCCGGAAGGTCACGTCATCGTCTTCAGCGGTGACACGGGTCCCTGTGAGGAACTCGTCGAGCTGGCCGCCGACGCCGATCTGTTCCTCTGCGAGGCGTCCTGGACCCACGATCCGGCGAATCGCCCCAAGCATCTGCACTTGTCCGGGATCGAGGCGGGTGAGGCGGCGGCGAAGGCCAACGCCAAGGCGCTCGCGATCACCCACGTCGCTCCGTGGTGCGATGCGTCGGTGATCCTGGCAGAGGCCCGCAGCACTTTCAGCGGTCCGGTCGAGCTCGTGCGGCAGGGGCAGATCTTCCACTTCTGAGCACCCGCCCGAGGCCTTGGGCGAGCCGTCGGCCGCGGTGTCTACAGTTGAGCGCGTGACGACACGCGCTGACGGCAGAGCCGACGACGAACTCCGACCGATCACCTTCACCCGCGGATTCACCTCCCACCCGGCGGGTTCGGTCCTGGTGGAATTCGGTCAGACCCGGGTGATGTGCACCGCCAGCGTCACCGTGGGCGTGCCGCCGTGGCGGCGCGGGTCCGGGCTGGGCTGGCTGACCGCCGAATACGCGATGCTGCCCGCGGCCACCCACGAACGCTCGCGGCGTGAATCGGTGAAGGGCAAGATCGGTGGCCGCACCCATGAGATCAGCCGGCTGATCGGCCGGTCGTTGCGTGCCTGCATCGACCTCGCCGCACTGGGCGAGAACACCATCGCCGTCGACTGCGACGTCCTGCAAGCAGACGGCGGCACCCGTACCGCGGCCATCACCGGCGCATACGTCGCGCTCGCCGACGCGGTGACGTGGCTGGGTGCGGCGGGCAAACTGTCCGACCCGCAACCGCTGTCCTGCATGATCGCGGCGGTCAGCGTCGGCGTCGTCGACGGCCGGGTGCGGCTGGACCTGCCGTACGAGGAGGATTCGCGCGCCGAGGTCGACATGAACGTGGTGGCCACCGACGCCGGCACACTCGTCGAGGTGCAGGGGACCGGTGAGGGCGCCACCTTCCCGCGCGCCACCCTGGACAAGTTGCTCGATCTCGCCGAGGTGGGCACCGCCAAGCTCTTCGACGCGCAGCGGGCCGTCCTCGAGCAGCCCTACCGGGGCGAGCTCCCGGCCTGATGGCGCCCCGCCGCGTGCTGCTGGCCAGCCGCAACGCCAAGAAGCTCGCCGAGCTGCAGCGCGTGGTCGACGCCGCGGGCATCGTCGGGCTCGAGGTCATCGGGCTCGCCGCCGTGCCCGAGTACCCCGAAGAGCCGGAGACCGGTGCGACATTCGAGGAGAACGCGCTGATCAAGGCCCGGTCGGGGGCACGTGCGACGGGTCTGCCGTGTCTGGCCGACGATTCGGGGCTGTCGGTGGATGCGCTGGGCGGGATGCCCGGCGTGCTGTCGGCCCGTTGGAGCGGCCGGCACGGCGACGACGTGGCCAACAACGAGCTGATGCTGGCACAGATCGCCGACGTCCCTGACGAGCGTCGTGGTGGTGCCTTCGTGTCGGCGTGCGCACTGGTCCTGCCGGACGGCACGGAGACGGTGGTGCGGGGAGAGTGGCGCGGAACCATCCTGCGGGCCGGTCGCGGTGCCAACGGATTCGGCTACGATCCGCTGTTCGTGCCCGACGACGCGGTGGCCGCCGGCCGTTCGTCGGCCGAACTGACCGCGCAGGAGAAGGATTCGCTGAGTCATCGCGGAAAAGCGTTGGCGCAGTTGGTGCCTGCGCTACGGGACCTCGCCGGCTGAGTTCGGTCACCGGCCCGGGGAGTGGAGAAGGTCCGCGACCTACAGGGTCTCGCCACCGATCCCGTACTGCGCCTTCACTTCCTTGGTGCGGATGTGCTCGACGTAGAAGGACAGGAACGGGATGGTGCCGGCGATGGCGGTCACCACGATCTTGCCGAGCGGCCACCGCACCTTGATCGCGAGATCCACGGCCATGATCAGGTACACGAAGTAGACCCACCCGTGCACGATCGGCACGAAGTCCAGCGAGTCGACGCCGAAGCCGTATTTGAGGATCAGCTCGAGGACCAGGAGCAGCAACCACAGGCCCGTGACCCACGCCAGCACGCGGTAGCGGAGCAGGGAACCCTTGACCTTCTCGATGGGTGCGGTGGTGGGCTGGGCGGTCTCGGTCACTTCGAGCGGTCCTCACTGACGGATGAATCGGGCATGGCCGTCGCCAGGCGACCGTTGACTGCGGCATGGTCGGCGGCGCTGAGTTCGGCCAGGTATCGGTTGTATTCGCGCATCGTGTCGTCGTCATCTCCCGAGGAGTGATTGTGCAGCGACGATGCGCTGGGGGTGGTGGGGCGCTCGGGAAGCAGATCCTGCGGGATCTCGCGGATGCCCTTCTCGGCGGCCTCCTTCTGCAGCTCCTCCGGATTGCTCTCCAGGACGACGAAGCGCCGGTACGCCCAGATGAACGCGAATCCGAATGCCGGCCACTGCAATGCGTAGCCCAGGTTCTGGGCGGTTCCGCCACCCGATTCGTAGGTATCCCACTGCCACCACGCCAGGCCCAGGCACACGATCGCGGCCAGTGCGACCAGCACGAGGAGCGCTGGGCGGTGGCGGCGACGGCCGGACTGCACGGACATACCTACGACGGTACCTGGCCTGCACGGATGGGTTCGCCCCTGGCCCCGTGATCTGCGTCAAGGCGTTGGCGTGGCGCGTCGATCGTTCCGGCGTCCGGTGCGGGTGACCGCCGTTGCGGACGGTACTCTGGTGCCCGCACGCGCGAGTGGCGGAATTGGCAGACGCGCTGGATTTAGGTTCCAGTGTCTACGGACGTGGGGGTTCAAGTCCCCCCTCGCGCACCATCAAAGTCGCTGTTCGAATCAACACGCCATTGGACGGATTCGGCATGGTCGCCCGATTGTGAAGTCAACTTGTGGGGTGGGCGTCCAGATTCGCTTGACCATGGCCGGTCAAGAGAGGAAGACCACGGGCGCCCAAAGCGGGCGCAGCTCTTCGAGCCCGAACCAGTCCAATCGACCTATTGACGAGACCAAACGTGGATGATGCATACGGAGCGCTGGTTGGACGGTCTATCGCTGACTGCACTCGACTGATGCGGAAGGCCGAGCCCACGAACATCCGTGACGTGATGATTCCGTGGACCGGGAAGCGGGTCGGATCCGCGTCGCCGGCACCGATCTCGATGTCCTCGGGACGGACCATCACCAACACGTCGCCACGCTGGCGGTCGTCGTCGACGACCAACGTCGGTCCGTCCCCGCGCAGCCGCACCGCCGCTGTGGTGTCGGAGTGTCCGGAAGCGTTGCCGGGCAAGAGATTCGCTGACCCGAGGAAGGATGCGACGAATGGGTTCGCCGGGTTGCGATAGATCTCTTCCGGCGCGCCCACCTGCTCGATGCGTCCGTCGTTCATCACGATGATGCGATCACTGAGCGACAGCGCCTCATCCTGGTCGTGGGTGACGAAGATCGTCGTGAGGCCCACCGTGGACTGGAACTCCTTGAGCCAGTTGCGGGCCTGCTCGCGAAGTTTCGCGTCCAGGTTGGACAGCGGTTCGTCAAGGAGCAGGACCCCAGGCGAGTAGACGACGGCCCGCGCGAGCGCCACCCGCTGTTGCTGACCGCCGGAGAGCTGGTAGGGGTACCGGTCGGCCAGCCCCTCCAGTCCGACCATCGACAGCGCTTCATGCACCTTCGGCGCGATCTCGTCCTTGCCGACCTTGCGCAGCCGCAACGGGTAGGAGACATTCTCGGCCACCGTCTTGTGCGGCCAGAGCGCATACGACTGGAACACCACCCGCAGTTGCGGCGCTCCGGCGGCCGGTCGATCGAGCGTTCGCTGTCGAAGAGGACTTCCGACCCGCAGGTGATGGTGCCGCGTGTCGGGCGGGTCAGGCCGGCGATCGACATCCGTGAGGCGATCAAACGTCTCGAAGCCGATGGACTACTCGAACGGATGGGTCCGCGAACGGTTCGCGTCGCTGCACCCACCCATGCCACCCAGGGGCAGCGGGCCGAAGTGGAGATCGCCCTACGGGGCCTGGTGTCCCGGCTTGCCGCGATCCACGCCACCGAGGACGACATCGCGCACCTGACAGAGCTTCTCGACGCCGCCGAGGACCAAAGCCGCCTCTACAACGCGCGGGTCGAAGAGGGCCTGCTGATCGATGGGTACGCCGAACACGTCTACGTCAGGATTCAGGAGTTCAACGCCGGTATCCTGGCCAGCACGCACAATCCGGTGCTGGTACGACTCTTCGAGCAAACGCGGGCACTGTCGAGCGCCGAGCGTCGCGAACGTTCCCTGGACCGCTTGGAAAACGATCAAACCTTCGGTCGCGCCCGGTGGGACAGTCACCGCCGGACGTTGGACGCTATTCGAAGTCGTGATCCCGATCTTGCCGAACGAACCGCGCTGGAACGGGCAGAGAGCGCCATGCGGGATCTGACCGCAGGGCACGACGAACCCGCGTGAGCGCCGACGGGTCCGTGACGGCAGTCGGTCCGTCGGTCTTGCGCTGGTGATAGAGGGCAGCGACCACCACACCGGCGATCACGAGTGTTCCGCCGGTCCAGATCGTTGCGCGTGCGCCCACATGTTGCCCGATCCATCCCATGATCGGTGCGACGATCGGTGTTCCGCCGAACGTGACCGTCATGTAGAGAGCCATGATCCGGCCGCGATAGGACGGGTCGACCGCTATCTGCACCGCGGTGTTCGCGCCGTTGAGCACGGTGATGGAACACAGTCCGACCAGGGGCGCGACCGCGACGAAGGCGATGTAGGAAGGCATGGCGCCCCAGAGCAACTCGGCACACCCGAAGGCGAGCGCGGCAGTCCCGACCAAACGCGCGCCGATGGTGGCGCGCCGCGCGGCCAGCAACGAGCCCAGCAGTGAGCCGATGGCCAGACACGAAGTGACAAGAGCGAATTGGCCGGCACCCTTGCCGAATTCCTTCGTCGCCATCAATGCGGTCATGATCTCGAAGTTGAGGCCGAATGCTCCCGTGAACGCGGCGATGATGATGATCGCCACGAGCCGTGGCTGCGCGGCCAGGTGCCGAAAACCCTCGCGCAGCTGCCCGGGTCGGCGCGGACTGCGGTGCGGGGCCTGGAGGCGACTCACATCCATGCGGTGCAACTGGATCAGGACTGCCAGATAGGAGCCGGCGTTGATCAGCATGACGACGCCGGTGGCCGAAATGCCTTGGCCGAGTGCGCCGATGATCGCTCCGGCCAACGCCGGGCCGACGAAATGTGCGGCGTTGAACGACGCCGAGTTGAGGCCGACCGCGTTGGGCAGGTCTTTTGGTGGAACCATCTCCGAGACAAACGAGTTGCGGGCGGGGCCGTCGAATGCCGCCGCGATACCGAAGATGACGACGATGACGTAGACGAGCCACAGGGCAATGGCGCCGGTGATCGCGAGCACGCCGAGCACCAGCGACACGACTGCCATGGTGATCTGGGTGCTCTCCAGGACGCGTCGCTTGGAGAAGCGGTCGACGACGAGACCGGCATATGGAGTGAGCAGCAGTGTCGGCAGGAACTGGAGGCCGGTGGCGATTCCCAGTGCGGTCCCGTCATGCGTCAGCTGCAGCACCAGCCAGTCCTGCGCGATCCGCATCATCCAGGTGCCGATGCTCGAGATCGCACTCCCGGCGAAGTAGTTCCGATAGTTGGGGTGACGCAGTGAACGGAAGGTGCTGCTCACCATCCGCCGCCGTGGGGCGTGGCGTCGAAAGGTGCGGCTATGCCTGCGGGGTGCTGTGCGCGGTCCCCCTCGCGATCATGCGGTGCGGGATGGGCGAGCGCGACAGCGGATTTCATGGTGTGGTGGGTGCTCCGTTCTGTGGTTGTGTCCGGTTCCCGTCTCGGCTAGTCCAAGACGTCCATCAAGGTCTGTTGGCGCTTGGTGGCCTTCGCGCGGATCTCGCCGACGTCGGCGGTGCGGACCTCGCGGTCCTTGACGACGGTCTGCCCGTCGACCAGGACGGTGTGCACGTCACGTCCGCTCGCGCATTCGTAGAGGAATGCCTCCTCGGAGGCATATCCGGCCGCGTCGGGTCCGTCGGTGGCGATGAGAACGATGTCGGCGCGCTTGCCGATCTCGAGCGAGCCGGTATGGGACGAGATCCCCATGGCGCGAGCGCCTCCGACGATCGCCATGTCGAGCGGCTCGTGCGGCTGCACGGCATTGCGGTTGTGCACGGATGTCCCATAGATGAACTGCTGTCCGATGCGGGCGAGCATCGCCACCCGAAACAGATCCAGGGTGCCCAGGCCGGCCACCCCGTCGGTGCCCAGACCGATCTTGACGCCGCGTCGCCACATGGCCAGCGCCGGTGGCGCACCGATCCCGTAGTTGCCTTTGGCGCAGTGTGCGGCGGAGACGCCGTGGGCGGCATACTTGTCCACGTCATCGGGGTCGGCAAGGATCGAATGGGCACCGTGCAAGGTCTCGTCGAACACGCCCAGGTCGATGAGGTAGTCGACGGGCCGCTTGCCGTAGCGCTCCAACGTGAAGTCGATCTCGTAGGTGCCCTCGACGAGGTGCGTGTGAACCTTGACCCCTCGCTTCGAGGCTTCCCGATGAATGTCGACGATGAGTTCTGGTGTGCAGGAGATGATCTGCCGCAACGACATTCCGCCGGTCACGCGTGCCGAACCGTCGGCGGCGGCCGGGAACTTCTCGACCACCTCGATGTTGCGGGCGAGTGCGTGTTCGGCCGAGTCCACCATCGAGCCGGGGATCCGTTCGCCCCCGTCCATCGTCGACAGCGACACGGCGCCACGGATGCCGGTGGTCTCGGCGGCGGCCGCCATGGCCTCGGGATGCGGCCCGCCGGCCTCGAAGAACGACGTCGTCCCGGTCTGGAGCATCGACGTGTAGGCCAACAGTCCGGAGAGTTCGACGTCGTCGTAGGACAGCGCCGCCTCGAACGGAACCAGATATTCGCGCCACGTCGGAATCCGAAGTGCCTTGCGGGCGCCGAGAGTCGACAACAATCCGCGCATGAGCGTTTGTCCGGTGTGCAGATGAGCGTCGGTCAGGCCGGGGATGGCGATCTTGCCGTCGGCGAAGATCCGCTCGCGGGCCGTCCACCGCGAGTTGATGTCGGCAGTTGTCCCGATATCGACGATGACACCGGCGTCGATGGCGATAGCACCGTCACCGGTCGTCGCCCGTGCCGGGTCAAAGGTCACCACATGTGCATTCTGGATGATCAGATCGATGTTCGGCATTCCGCGGTCCTGACGATGGTAGGGATCTGGGCGCGCAGCCCGGGTATCGCCGGTCCACGCGTACGCTGCGCTAAACCGATTTTGCACGGGCGGCCACGGCTGCGCAACGCGTGCGGTTTCACTTCGCGTGAACGTAACGAGGCCGAAACCACCTCCGGTTGCCGCGCCGGCAGGTGCGTGGCGGTTGCCGGTTGTACGATCGGCAACCACACCGGGATCGCGCGCGCGATCCGGATGATCGAAGAGAGAATGGGCGAAGGAGATCTGTGGGCGAGAAGAAGCCGCGGCCGACGATCGCCGATGTGGCGGCGCGTTCCGGAGTCTCCCGGACGACCGTATCGATGGCGCTCAACGGAAAAGGGCGGATCGACCCCGCGACCCGGGAACGCGTCCGGGTGGCCGCCGCCGAACTGAACTACCGCGCAAGCGTTCGGGCGCAACGACTCCGCGGCGGACGCGCACATTCGATCGCCCTGATCACCGCGCTGCCCGCGACGATCGTGGGAGAGGCCTCGCACCAGGGTTTCCTTCTCGACCTGGCGTTGCCCGCCGCACAATTCTGTCTGGAAAGCGGCTATTCGCTGGTTCTCGTTCCGCCACTGGAAACCGAGGGTCATCTCGACGCGCTCGATATCGACGGCGCCATCGTCATCGACCCCGAAGACGACGATCCGCGGTGTAATGCGCTGGCCCAACGGGGGGTTCAGGTGGTGACCATCGGCGCCGCCGACGGGGTCGACGCCGCGGGCGTCATCGACCGCGGGCTCGGCGGCGCCGACGTGATGATCGACCACCTGGAGCGCAACGGTGCGCGTGACATCGTGGTGCTCTCCAGCGCCGAGTCGTATCCGATCAAGAAGGCAGTACTGACATACACCGAGCTGAAGGCGGCGCATCCGAAATCGGAACGACCGATCACCGTCGCGTTCGCCCCCGCGGCCGCCGGGGAGAAGGGGGGTGAGGATGCCGCACTGGAGATCTTGTCCGGCACGTCCCGTCCCGACGCGATCTATGCACCGCTGGATGCGTTCGCCGTCGGCGTGGCCCGGGCGGCGGCGCGACTCGGCATTGCGGTGCCCGACGAGCTGATGGTGGCCACCAACTACGACGGGCGTCGGGCGAACCTCGTCCAACCCCCGCTGACCGCACTGGATCTCCACCTGCCCGAGATGGCACACGCCGCGGCGTCGTTGCTGCTTTCCATCCTCGAGGACGACGACGATACGACCGAATCGCCGCGTGTGGTCACCGCGCCGGTTCCCACTGTGGTCGCGCGCGGCTCGACCGGTCGGATGAAGGCCGTCGCGAAGCAGGGTCGCGAGAGCAGCCGCCGCGCATGACGATCCGGATCGAGCCGCTCACCGACGTCGAATGCGTGCTCGGGGAGTCGCCGATGTGGGATCCCGACGCGGAGCGACTCTACTGGGTCGACAGTTTCGGCCGGATGATCCACCACGTCCGACCCGATGGATCCGAGCTGGGGCATGTCCGGGTCTCGGCGAATATCGGATCGATGGTTCTCGACACCGACGGCAAGGCAATGGCCGCGATGAAGACCGGCATCCACCGGATCGATCTCGATTCGGGTGAGAGCGAGCGGCTGCATCATCCCGAAAAGCCGCGTCCGGCCAACACACTCAACGACAGCAAGGTCGACCGGGCGGGCCGGATGTGGTTCGGATCGATCGCCGGCGGTGACCATGCCGACGCGAGTCTGTATCGCCTCGATCCGGATCTGAGTCTGCATGTCCTCGACGGCGGCATCGGGATCTCCAACGGCCCATGCTTCGCTCCGGACGACGCCACGTTCTATTTCTCCGACAGTGCCGCGGAAGCGGTGTACGCCTACGACTTCGACGTCGCGAGCGGTTCGCTGAGCAACAAGCGAGAGTTCCGCACCGCACCCGCCGCCGGTGCCTCGGTCGACGGAGCCACCGTCGACGCCGAAGACCACTACTGGTGTGCACACGTCTACGGGAGTCGGATCGCGCGCTACACACCGGAGGGGACGCGTGTACTGGAGATCGCGCTGCCGGCTGCGGCGGTGACCAGTGTGATGTTCGGCGGCCCGGACCTCGACATCTTGTATGTGACGTCGATGAAGAAGCCGCTGTCGCGGCCGGTGGCGCCCGGCCCGTTGGCCGGGCGGCTCTTCGCCATCACCGGACTCGGGATCACCGGCGTCGCCGAACCCAAGTTCGGCTGCCGCGGTTGAGTTCACCGCTTCGGCCGGTTCAGGGCCGTGGTCGACCACCCGTGCCGTGCCGGGCCGTCGACGGAGTCGGAGCCGACGGGGCCGCGGTCGTGGTGCTCGGCGTGGGCAGGGTCGCGGTATCCCGATTGGCCTGTGCGCCACGGCCGGAGCCGGTGGTGTCGTCCTCGGAGAGACACATCGACCGGATCACGTTGTGGTAGTTGACAAGTCCGTAGGTCAGTGGCAGTGCGGCGAGGGCGCCGAGTGCGCGGGACGGAGAGAGGAAGCCGGGACTCGGGCTACCGAAGATCTGGCCCTCCGCCAGCCCGCCGACAGTGGTGAACAGATACAGCGACAGATAGTAGGAGTAGTAGGCAGCCGTCAATGACTTGGTGACGGTGAGGTCGGCGACGCTGACCGTCTCGAAGGGGTTGTCGCCCTGGTTCAGGTTGTGTTTGAGGCCGATCGTGATGTCGAGCGGCGCGCCGCCGACATACGGGATCATGCTGCCGACGAGTGACGCCACCGACTCGAGCTGGGTGAAGTCGGCAGGGTCGGCGGGAATCAGGTTGTGCGGCAGCCGAGTTGTGCGCATTTTCGCCACCACGGCGTTGGTCTCGTCGGCGATGCGCTTTTTCTGCGCAGTCGTGGTGACCAGGTGTTGCGCGTAGTCGCCGGTACGGGTGACGATCCGGCTCAGCGGGAGATCCCCGATCGGCCGGCAGGTGTCGTCGTCGGCGAGTGCGACCTGTCCGGCGGCCTCGCGTACTGCGGCCGGAAGGTCGATGTCATAGGTGGTGTCGGTGCTGGGGCGCCCGGCCTGCGCGCGCTGGTCTCCGGTGACTCGGGCGACGCACTGGTTCATCACCATGGCCGCGATCGCCTGGTAGAGAGTCTGGGAACCGAGTACCCCACCCTGGACCGCGAGCTGCAGGATCGTGTTGTAGGTGATGAACCCGTCGAGGGACGACAACGACGTCGGGGTCAGCGGACTGCCCAGGAACGGCGTCAGCTGCGTCGCGAGTTTCGCCGGTGCGATGACCGTGACGAACAGATACAGCCACGCGGTCTCCACCGCCTGGGTCAGCGTGATGTTCCCGAGCGGGATGGCCTCGCCGTCCTGGCCGTCGCGAATCTTCAACAGTTGCGTGATGATCCACTGCGACACCGGACCGCGATACTTCGTCGACGGATCGTCGGAGTCGGCGCCGAGTGCCATCGGGTTATCGGAGATCGCCAGCGTCGACACGTTCAGCCGTTCCATGTCGCGATGCGCCGCCTGCCTGGCCGCGTAGGCATTCTGGCGCAACTGCGGTGGCAGTGACGGCAGAATCGAGGCGAACAGTGAGTCGTAGACGACCGACAGGCTGGTGAATTCGCCGCTGACACAGACGGTGGGCTTACCGCGATTCTCCGGCAGCGGCGCGAGCAGCGACCTAGGGCTCTGCGCGATACGGTCGATACGCTCCTGATAGGTTTCCGGCGCCGGGTTCGGGGTCGGGGGCTTGACCTTGGTTGCCACCGGCGCCGGTTGGGGTACGAGAGCGGGACTGATCACGGCCGCAGTGCCGTTCGAGGTGAATGCACCGGCGGAAAACGCCGTCAGCGTCACGGCCGTCAGTAGTCGGAGGGTCCAGGAGCGTCTACGTCTCGGCTGCCGATTATCTTCCACCCCAACGGTATTCATGCGCATTTCTCCGACCCCGCAGCAGACGTATGGCTTGGTGGTCGGCGAGGAACCTGCGCCGGGACAGAAGGCGGCGTCGTGCCCAGAGGACCGAGTGCAAAGTTAGCAACTCCGTGTGCCTTTACGTATGTGAGCCTGCTCACAGGTGAGTGCGGATCGAGGGTTGGGCGGCCGACCGCGGTGGTCGTCAACTGCGGTTGACGTCGCGGTGGCTTATGGAGGACGATCACCACATGCGAACATCTGTGGGCCCTGATGGCCCGGAAGAACCCGACAACCCGGTGACCGCACTCACCGCTGTCGCCAAGCGCCGGGTGGACGTCGCGCGGGACGAGGAGGCCGCCGTACGCCGTGCGCGTGCGGCAGGACTGTCCTGGGCGGAAATCGGTGTGCTGCTCGGCGTTTCGAAGCAGGCGATGCACAAGAAGTATCGGCAGGTCGGGTGATGTCGGGGTTGCCGCTGCAGTCGGGCGCGGCGGTCGATGCGCTCGGGGTGGATCTGCGCCGGGCCGGATTCACCGCAGACGGAGTGTCCGCGGCGCTCGGTGACGACGCCAACGCGGCCTTGGGCCGCGGGGTGTGGTGGCCCGCGCTGCGCGCGACACGCCGGGGCTCGGGCGCAGATTCGCTGTCGACGTTGATCCGGCTGTTCCTACTCGGGTCGGATGAAGACGAATCCGCTCTCGCCGAGGCGTTCCCGACGACGACGCTGCCCGCGCTGCTGGCCGAAGGCGTCATCGAGCGTGCCCCAGACAACCGGTACTGCGCGATCCTGGATATCCGTCCGCACGCCGACGACGTCAACGATTTCCTGGTGATCTCCGATCAGGATGCGGCGATGCGGTCGGGTCCGGTCGCCCATGATCACGTCCTGGGGATAGGTGGCGCGTCGATCTCGTTGGCGCGCGCGATCATTCGCGATCGTGTTGGCGCCGCGCTGGACCTGGGCACCGGATGCGGTATCCAGGCTTTGCATCTCGCGGCGCATTGCGACTCGATCGTCGCCACCGACACCAATCCGCGGGCCCTGGCACTCGCCGCCGCCACCGCACGTCTCAACGGGATGCGCTGGGATCTGCGGGCGGGCAGCCTCTTCGAGCCCGTTGCCGGAGAACGCTTCGATCTGATCGTGTCCAATCCGCCCTTCGTGGTGGGTGCCGGCGGACAGGACTACATCTACCGCGATTCGGGCATGGCCGGAGACGCCCTGTGTGCCGGACTGATCGAGCAGTTGCCCGACCATCTCGCCGACGGCGGAACCGCACAACTGCTCGCCAACTGGATCGTCCGCGACGGCACCGACTGGCGCGAGCGTGTCGGCGGGTGGCTCGCCGGTACGGGCCTCGACGCCTGGGTCGTGCAGCGTGAGCTCGCCGACCCGATCAGTTATGTCTCACTATGGCTTTCGGATGCCGGCGAAGACGCCGAGCAGCTCGCCCGGCGCGGCTCGGACTGGCTCGATTGGTTCGCCGAGGAGAAGATCGCCGGCGTGGGCATGGGGCTGATCACGCTACGCAAGCGGCGCTCCGGGACGGGCCGGGCCGGCGAGAAGTTCGTCGCCGATCAGGTGCTCGAGGAGATCACCGGCGCCGGGGAAGAGGTCACCGGCGCGGAGGCGAAGGCATTTCTCGATCGGCGCGCCTACCTGCGCGAGACCGACGACGCACACCTGTTGGCGGCGCGCCTGGGCACCGCCCCGGTCTTCCTCGAGACTCAGTCACTGCCGGGGGAGGAGGGCTGGCAGGAGATCGGATCGGCGGTGCGACGCCCCGGCGGTCCCGGTGCGGTCCTCGGCGTCGACGAGGTATCGCGGGCACTGCTCGCGGGTTGCCGGGGCACGGTGCCGTTGAGCACACTGGTCGAACTCCTCGCCGCACACCACGGCGTCGACGCCGATGCGCTCGCCACGGCCGCGCTGCCCGTGGTGCGGGAGGCGATCGGCCGGGGAATCCTCTTCGAGATCCGCTGATACGCAAGCGCTATTGCCTGCAATGGTGGGCGATTGTCCGGTCAGCCAAAGGTGGCATCGAGGGCGTGGGTGAGGTCGTCGGCGAGATCGTCGGCGTCCTCGAGTCCGACCGAGAACCGCAGATGTCCGAGGGTGCGGAACGGCTCGGGGTAGGCGGCGACCCGCGGACCTTCGGTACCGACATGCACGATCAGTGATTCGTCGTGGCCGAGCGAGACCGCCGAGGTGATCACCCGAAGGTGAGATACGAAGCGGTTCTGGGTGTCCGGATCGCCGTCGACGGCGAACGCCATCATCGCGCCGAAGCCGCGTCCACCGAACTGGCGGGCAGCGAGCTCGTGCTGGGGATGAGTGGCAAGGCCCGGGTGGGCAACGAAGGCCACCCGCGGGTCGTCCGCGAGCAAATCCGCCAATTGTTTTGCGGTGGACTGGTGTTGGCGAAGGCGCAACGGCAGGGTGATGGATCCGCGTTCGATCAGCCACGCGTTGAACGGTGAGATGACTCCGCCCACGTCGACCATCGCTTCCTTCTTGATCTGCGCGATGAGGTGCGCTGCCCCGATCACGGCGCCGCCCATGGCATCCCCGTGGCCGTTGATGTACTTCGTCAGCGAGTGGACGACAAGGTCGGCGCCGTCGTCGAGCGGCCGGTACAGCGGCGGGGGAGTGAAGGTCGAATCCACCACGAGCAGTGCATCGGCCCGGCGGGCGATGTCGGCGAGCGCGGCGATGTCGGCGACCTTGGTGGTCGGGTTGGCAATGGCCTCGGTCACGACCATCCGGGTGTTGGGCCGAACGGCGGCGGCGACGGCCTCGAGATCGGTGACGTCCACGAACGTCGCGTCGATGCCGTACTTGCGCGGCATCAGGTCGGTCCACAGTTTGAACGTGGCCTCGTAGGTGATGTCGGAGACCACCACGTGGTCGCCGGTGGCGAGGAAGGTGAAGAACACCGAGTTCAGCGCTGCGACACCGGAAGCGAGCGCCACCGCGTCCTCGCCATGGTCGAGAAGGGCGAGTTTACGTTGCAGGGCAAGCTGATTGGCGCCAGAATTGCGAGTGTAGAAGAGCTGATCGGTGCCCGACCAATCCACCGACTCCGGATTTGATGGGAGATGATAGGAGTTGGCCATGGTGATCGGGGTCCGGATCGCCGGGCCGCTCGGCGCGTTTCCCGCGTGCACGCAGGCGGTCATGTCGCCTGCGGTGCGCAGCATCGCATCGTGTCCAGGTTCGTTCACCCCGGTGCCATTGACCCCGGCCCCGTCTTTCTCGGCCCCATTGTCATCGGCCCTGCTCACATCGACTCCGTTTCGTCGGTTCTGCTCGGCATTCCCGGTACCGCGACGGGTGCTCACGTCCCGTTCACGCGGCCTGATCTGCATCTACCGGCTCCGGCCGCGGGCTTCTCGCGGGGGTCGGCACGAGATCGCGTCGTGGAAGCAGTGTATGTCGGGCCTCGGGCGTCGATTCCTCGGCGGTGCGCGTGACGAACCAGGCGCCGATCACCATCGGCAACCGGTGCAGTTTGTCGATGCCACAAGTGTGCCGGAACTCCGCCCACGCCCAGCAGGCGAGGAATATCCCGACGGCCAACGCCGACATGAGCATCGGTGGCCACGGACGGTCGGCGATGAGCACCGGCACCGCGATCAGTGCGACGGCCTGGACGACGTAGGAGTCCAGACTTCGGGTTCCCGACATCGTCAGTGGACGAAGCCAATTGCGGTGCCACAACGACAGGAAGACCCGGAAGACGCCGTAGACCACCGGCACCACGACCCACGCGCCGAGGGCGCGGGCCGGCCCGAACTCGAGCTTGTCGGCAAGCAAGGGCTCCAACGACTTCCATGGCCCGATGGTCACGAGGTGATGCAGTCCGAGGGCGACGCAGGCCGCGATGGCGAGCAACAACGGAAGGTTGCGTTCGATACGGCGAGCCAGATCCCAGCGCACCCAGTTCCAGCCGATGACCAGTGCGGGCACGAACATGATCTGCCAACCCGCCCAATTCTGAATCCGGGCGCCGCCGGCCTCGGCGGTCAGATAGAACCAGTCGGGTGCGGCGAGCTGCGCGACGACGTACAGGGTGACCGACCCCAGCAGGATCGCCTTTGTGCCACCGCGGGCCAGCAACGGGAGCAGCGCCGCGGCCGCGGCCATCAGCACCATGTAGAGCAGCAGGATGTTGCCGCCGCTGGGCAGATAGGTCATCGTCACCGCCGCCACCACACCCTGGGTCCATCCGTCGGCGGGGCGCAGCCATGTGAGACGTTCATACCCGGCCATGCCGGCCACGACTGCGCAGAGAGCCAGTGTGAGCTGGCAGAAGTAGAGAACCGCAAGACGTTTGGCGAGCCGACGGTAGGCGAAGCGCAGCCCGCGGGTCTCGATCCAGCGCTGGTGGACCAACCCCAGGACGAATCCCGACAGCAAGACGAACACGCTCATACCGTCGACGTAGGGAAACGCATGGGTCGGCACGGCAACGGCCGCGCCGTCGGCGAAGTGGGCGGTGATCATGCTCCAGATCGCCAGGCCGCGTGTCACGTCGATCGCGAGGTCCCGGTTCATCGGTCCAGACACTAGGCGCACGGCAGAGATGAGCCGGCGCGACACGGCAGCTGAGTCCCAATCGTCACATTTGCCACATAGGTCACATCGGACGCAAGTGACCCCGATGGCAGCGCGGGGCCGACCAGACGTCGTCCGGTCGGCCCCGCGCGCAGAAGGTGTGAGAGGCGGTGCTCACGTGTAGAGGTCGGCGATCGCCTTCTTGTATGTGTCGCTGATGACGTTGCGCTTGAGCTTCATCGTCGGGGTGAGCTCACCGGAGTCGATGGTGAAATCGGTGTCGAGGATCTCGAACTTCTTGATGGCCTCGGCCTTGGACACCTTGGCGTTCGCCTCGTCCACGGCCGTCGAGATCTCTGCGCGGAGGTCCTTGTTGCTCGCCAGGTCGGCGATCGGGGTGTCGGCCGGCAGACCCCGACGCTCGAGCCAGCCCGGCGTCGCCTCGGGATCGATGGTGATCAGCGCGCCGATGAACGGCTTGTTGTCGCCGACCACCAGGCATTGGCTGATCATCGGATGTGCGCGGATCGCATCCTCGAGTGGGGCCGGTGAGACGTTCTTACCGCCGGCGGTGACGATGATCTCCTTCTTGCGCCCGGTGATGAAGAGATACCCGTCCTCGAGCCGGCCGATGTCGCCGGTGTGGAACCAGCCACCGCGGATCGCTTCCTCGGTGGCGTCGGGGTTGTGCCAGTAGCCGGTGAAGACCACCGGGCCCTTGAGCAGCACCTCACCGTCCTCGCCGATGGCCACCGAGACGCCGGGTACCGGGCGGCCGACCGATCCCACGCGCTGATGGTCTTCGTTGTTGGCGGTCACCGCGGCTGTTGTCTCGGACAGGCCGTAGCCCTCGTAGACGGGGATGCCGACGCCGCGGAAGAAGTGACCGAGTCGCGCGCCGAGCGGTGCGCCACCCGAGATCGCGCCCTCACAGTTGCCGCCGAGTGCGGCCCGCAACTTCTTGTAGACCAGAATGTCGAACAGCTTGTGCTTGACCGTCAATACCAGCCCGGCCGAACCCTGCTCGGTGGCCTTGCTGTAGTCGATGGCGGTCTGGGCGGCGGTGTCGAAGATCGATCCCTTCCCGCTGTCGTAGGCCTTCTGCTTGGCAGAGTTGTAGACCTTCTCGAACACCCGCGGCACCGAGAGCACGTAGTCCGGTTTGAAGACGGCGAGGTCGTCGATGAGGTGGGGAATGTCGTTGGTGTGTCCGAGGATCACCCCGTTCTCGACACACCCCACGGCCACGACCCGGGCGAAGACGTGCGCCAGCGGCAAAAAGAGAAGTGTCGACTTTCCCTCGACGAGGCCGGCGCCGACCGCGTCGCGTGTGGCGGCACACTCGGCGAGGAAGTTGGCGTGCGTCAACACGACACCCTTCGGTCGACCGGTGGTGCCCGAGGTGTAGATCAATGTCGCTGCGTCGGAAGAGAGTTGGTTGACGTGCCGCTCGTCGAGTGCGTCGTCGCCGATCTGGGCGCCGCGATGGGTGAGCTCGGTCAACGCGTCCCCGTCGATGACGAGTGTCTCGCGCAGCGCGCCGACACCTGCCACGACGTCGTGGTGCTTGGCGTGTTGCTCATCGGACTCGACGATCAGCAGGCTGGTGCCGGAGTTCTCGACGATGTAGCGCACCTGGTCGGTCGCCGAGGTCTCGTAGATGGCGACGGTGACCGCGCCCGCCCGCCAGATCGCATAGTCCAGCACCGTCCACTCGTAGCGGGTGGACGACAGGATCGCGACGCGATCACCAGGTGCCACGCCCGAGGCGATGAGGCCCTTGGCCACGGCGTCGACCTCGTCGGCGAAATGTTTGGCGGTGACCGTGATCCATGTACCGCTGCTGCGACGCTTGAACAGCGGCATCGTCGGCCGCTCGGCGCGATACCGCAGGATCGCATCGACGGTGGTCGCCTTGTCATCGACGGTGAGATCGGACGGTGTGGTGAATTCCTGCATGCTGCTCCTGGCTGGTGAACCGACATAGCGGACAATCCGCTGGTCGGATGGGGCGACTGAAGCCCGAATCGAGGGTACCAGCAGCAATGAGAGGGACATCACACACGCGTTCGCCTGAGCCGGGCGCCATTCGTGGTGACCCTACGACGATGCTCGATGCTCGTTGGATGCGGACTTGACGGGTCCGGCGCATTACAGTTGACGTGATGAACGGAATAGCGAGCACATGACCGAAACCCCAGCCACCGACGGCCCGAACGCCTCCGCGATCACCTTCGACGACCTCGACATCGACGGCCGCGTACGCAGTGCGATCGCCGAGGTCGGCTATGAAACGCCCTCGCCGATCCAGGCGGCCACCATTCCACCACTCATGGCCGGCCGTGACGTCGTCGGACTGGCGCAGACGGGCACCGGCAAGACCGCGGCCTTCGCCATCCCGATCCTGTCGCGTCTCGACCCGTCGGTGCGCCGCCCGCAGGCGCTGATCCTCGCGCCGACCCGAGAGCTCGCCCTGCAGGTCGCCGAGGCATTCGGGCGCTATTCCGCGCACATGCCCGACGTCCGGGTGTTGCCCATCTACGGCGGCCAGAGCTACGGCGTGCAGCTTTCGGGGCTGCGACGCGGAGCGCAGGTGATCGTCGGTACCCCGGGTCGCGTCATCGACCACCTCGACAAGGGCACGCTCGATATCTCCCAGCTCGAATACCTCGTACTCGACGAGGCCGACGAGATGCTGACCATGGGCTTCGCCGAGGACGTCGAACGCATTCTGGCCGAGACGCCCGACTCCAAGCAGGTCGCGCTGTTCTCGGCGACGATGCCCAGCGCGATCCGGCGCCTGGCGCAGCGGTATCTGCACGACCCGCAGGAAATCACGGTCAAGGCCAAGACCGCGACCGCCCAGAACATCACCCAGCGCTACCTGCAGGTATCGCATCAGCGCAAGCTCGATGCGCTGACGCGGTTCCTGGAGGTCGAGACCTTTGACGCGATGATCGTGTTCGTCCGGACCAAGCAGGCCACCGAGGAACTCGCCGAACGGTTGCGGTCGCGCGGATTCTCGGCGGTCGCGATCAACGGCGACATGGTCCAGACGCAGCGTGAGCGGACCATCAACCAGCTCAAGGACGGTGGTATCGACATCCTCGTCGCCACCGACGTCGCTGCGCGTGGGCTCGATGTCGATCGCATCTCGCACGTGATCAACTACGACATCCCGCACGACACCGAGTCGTATGTACACCGCATCGGTCGTACCGGTCGTGCCGGGCGGTCCGGAAATGCACTGTTGTTCGTCTCGCCGCGCGAGCGCCATCTGCTCCGGGCGATCGAACGAGCCACCCGTCAGCCGCTCACCGAGATCGCGCTGCCGTCGGTCGAGGACGTCAATGCACAACGCGTGGCCAGGTTCGCCGATTCGATCACCGAGAACCTCAACTCCGACAACCTCGACGTGTTCCGCAAACTCGTCGAGGACTACGCGCGTGACAAGGATGTCGCGATGGCCGACATCGCGGCCGCGCTCGCGCTCGAGACCCGTGACGGCGGGTTTCTCATGGCTCCCGATCCGCCCGCGAACGAGCGTTCGGCACGCCGGGAACGCACCGAGCGCGCCCCCCGCAAGGGCGGGGGCTCCTTTGCCACGTATCGGATCGCGGTGGGGCGCAGGCACAAGGTGTCGCCGGGCGCGATCGTCGGTGCGATCGCCAACGAGGGCGGACTGAGCCGGGGCGACTTCGGCAACATCAGCATCCGCGACGACTTCTCGCTCGTCGAACTCCCCGAGGACCTCGATCGTGAGACCCTCGAACGGCTCCGCAACACCCGGATCGGTAAGAACGCGATCGACCTGCGCCGCGACATGGGTGCGCCGCGTACCCGCGGAGGCAACAAACGTGACGGCCAGAGCCAGCGCGGTCGCGATGGACACAACTCGCGAGGCGAGGGGTGGGGCAAACGCGGTTCTCGCCATGTCGCCGGCCGGGGACGCAACTGACCGGCCCCGCATCGCGGCATCAAGTCATGCGTCGCGTGTGACAATATTTGTCGTTTCGAGATTATTCCGTAACCTTGTTGGCGGGTGGAACGATCAACCCAGTGCACGTAGCCGTCCAGCAACTTCAGGAGCAATCACCGGTGTCAATGGTGAATTCGATCTCAGCAGCCGAAGCCTTGTCTCATACCCGCGAGGGCGAAGCCGTCGTCGTCGATGCGCGACCACAGGTGATGCGTCACCAGGGCAGTCTGCCCGGCGCGGTCGTCGTCGATCCGACCGAGGTCAGAGCGCGGTTGGCGCCCACGGCGTCGGGAGCGTTCCCGGTCATCGGCGACCGCGACACCGAGATCAACGTCGTGTCCGTCTCCTCGCAGGCGCCTCGCATCGCCGAACAGATCGCCGACCTCGGCTACACCAAGGTGCGCTACGTCGACGGCGGTTTCCGCGCACTGCGCCGCACCACGTCGTGATCGCGGCGCCTGCCCCGGCGGCGGCGACTTGATAGCGTGATGGGTCAGCCCGACCGAGCGCCGGTGTCATCCGGCCGGGTCGGGGGATCTGCGCAGGAGGAAGCCGGGCTGATGACCGCGGAGGACAGTCGCGAAGAATGTCGCGACCAGGTGGTGCGCCTACTCGGATTCCTTTCCGATCTCCTCGCCTCGCGAGAGCGTTCCACCCGTCATCTCGACGCGCACCCTGCCCGGCTCGACGTCGGCCGTTCCACGACCGTCGCCGTACGGCCGGTCGCGGTAGCCGGGCAGACCGTCATCGAACTCGAGCCCGGAGCTCCTGGCTTCGACGAGCTGTCGGCGATGGTCGGGGAGTCGCACAGCCACCCCGAGACCCGTGAGCTGGTCCTGGCGAGCGGCTTGCTGACCGTCACTTCCACCGACGGCGACGCCGGGGGGTCCGGCGCTGCGCTGGTACACGACCATTTGCTGATCCAAGAGGTCCTCGCCCGACGCGATCCCGACACCGGGACGATCCGTGTCGGATTGGGGGCCGGCTCGGCACCGATCACACAAGACAGTCGTCTCCTCGCGAGCGTCGATGGGATCGATCTGTCGCCCACCGTCAGATTCCGGTCGAGGTTCGAGGCGCTGCCCAGTGTGATCGCCCCGAAGACCGCCGAGCTCGTCGACGAGTGGCTGGCGCGGGTGGATGCCGACCCCGAGCGCGTCCACATGTCGGTGGACGCATCGGCAGCCGCATTGGTGCTGCGTGCACGGACGACGACGGCGTTGGCCGACTTCTACGATGCCATCGGCGACCGCCTGCGCGAGTTGTCCGACGAAGACGTACCGATCGGTTTGGCCCAGCTCGTGGCGCCGGTCGAGGCGACCGAACGGATCGAGGCGCTGTCCTCGTCGGGGGCGATCGCCGCCGACGAACTGGTCGCCGACGCTCTCTACCCGTTGCCCTCCAACGTCGAACAGCGCGATGTGCTGGCCCGTCTCGGCGCCGATACCGGCGTCGTGGTCGAGGGACCACCGGGCACCGGCAAAACCCAGACGATCGCGAATGTCGTTGCCGCACTTCTTGCCAAGGGCCAGCGTGTCCTGGTGACGAGTGAGAAGGCCGGCGCCCTGACGGTGCTGCGCGACATCTTGCCGCCCGAGTTGCGGTCACTGACCGTCTCGACGGCCGACATCACCGGCGATCACTTCGAGTCCATGGTGTCGGGCGTGGCCGAGATCGGTGAACGCAAGGCGACCTACACCGAGAGCGTCGGTCGTGCCGAGATCGACGACCTCGTGGCGCGACGCGAGCAAGCAATCGATCGTCGCGAGCGCGCGCTTCGCGCGCTGTGGGAGTTACGCCGCTCGGAGACCGAGATCCACGAATGGGTGGCCGGCGACTATCAGGGCACCGCCGCCCAGATCGTGCGTGCGTGCAACGCCGACGCCGACCTCTTCGACTGGTTGCCCGGACCGATCGACGGCGCATTGCCCCCACTCGACACCGGTGAGTTCGGCCGCCTGCTCGGCCTGTTGCGCACCACCCGCGAGCAGACGCCGCGTCTGTCGCAGCGGTTCGTCGACCTCGATGCCCATCTACCCGACCCGGCCACGATGGATCAGATATGCGTGCGGATCGCCGGGCGACCGGTCGAGCCGATGGTCGGCAGCGGTTCGCTGATGTCGATCCTCGCCGACACCGACAGCGTCCGTCTGCTGCATGTCAAAGAGATCTGTGATCGACTCGGCGTCGCGGCAGCCGAGGTCGGCGACTTCCCGGCGACCATGGTGGACATGGCAGATCGGCTACTCGCCGGACAGGCCGCGCATCTGTGGTCGCGGGTGATCGGTCTCTCGCCGGTCATCGCCGATGCCGCTCGACGCGATCGGGATCTGGGCGCCCGCGCCGTCACCGTCGACGGCGTCCGGCCCGGAGACGGCGAGCTGTTCGCCGCGGCGGCGGCATACCTGCGGTCCGGCGGCCGCTGGCGCGGCCGGTTGCGCCGATCCGACGAGCAGCGCGCAGTCGAGGAGTCGGGGGTGGTGGCCACCGTCGACGGACGGGCTGCGACCGACGAGCGATCGCTGCAAGCAGTTGCCGATCACCTCGCCGTGTTCGACGCCGTGCATCACGTACAGCGCGTGCTCGCCGATCTCCACGTCCCCGTCGACACGTCGGGATCGCGCTCGTCCCAACTGAATCGACTGGTCCTGCTCGACGGGCAGTTGGGCTGCATCTCGGCGCTGCTCTCCGCGCGCGACGAACTCGTCCGGGAGTTGGAGGCGATCAGCCCCGGCGGCCCGCGGCCACATAGCGTCGCCAGAGCAGCCGAGGTCGCCCGCGAGGCGGGCGCCATCGCCGCAGCCAACGACGCGTTGCTGGCGGAGGAAGAGCTCGCCGATCGCGCCTACCGGCTGGCCGAGCAACTGGAGAAGGGTCCCTCACCGGAAGGTGACGCGCTGGTGTCGGCGCTGGCGAATGCCGATGCCGAAGCCATCCGAACCGCGCGCCGAGCGGCATCGCGCGCCCATTCCGAGTGGGAGGACCAGACCGCTCTCGACCTGCTGATGCTGCGCTTGCGAAGCAGGGCACCGGATTTCGCCGAGGTGCTGGAGGCCACAGCCGACGATGGGGCGTGGGACGCGCGGTTGCGCCGGGTCGTCGACGCCTGGGCCTGGCGGCGCGCACGTACGTGGGCGTCGGAGCGCAGCGACCCGCACGGGGAGCACCGGTGGTCGTCGGCACTCGATGAGGCCGAGGCCGACATCGCTCAGCTGACCACCCAACTGGCCGCGGCACGCGCGTGGGCGGCGTGCCTGTCACGGGTCACCGTCGGCCAGGTGCAGGCGCTCCAGTCCTACCGCGACCACATCATCAATCTGGGCAAGGGTTCGGGTAAGCATGCGAACCGCTTCCGCGCCGCAGCGCGCGAGGCGATGACCGAGGCCGTCGGCGCCGTACCCGCGTGGGTGATGCCGATGTCTCAAGTGGTGGAAATGGTTCCGCCGACACCGAATTCCTTCGACGTGGTGATCGTCGACGAGGCAAGCCAATCCGACATCACAAGCGTGTTCCTGCTCTGGCTCGCCCCACGGGTGATCGTCGTCGGCGACGACCGGCAGTGCGCGCCCAACGGGCTGGCGGGCACCACACTCGACGACGCATTTGCCGCCCTCGATGCACGACTGCCCGACCTGCCCCACTATCTGCGCGACGGCCTCACTCCGCGTTCGAGCCTGTTCTCGTTGCTGCGCAGCAGATTCGGGCACGTTATCCGTTTGCGTGAGCAGTTCCGTTCGATGCCGGAGATCATCGGATTCTCCTCGGCCCAGTTCTACGCCGACGCCCCGCTCGTCCCGGTTCGTCAGCACGGCGCCGACATTCTCGATCCACTGCGTACCGTGCGGGTATCCGGAACCGCGACGGGGCAGGGCAATTCGGTGGTCAATGCGGCCGAAGTGGACGAGTTGGTGTCGGCGCTCGTGAATTGCCTGTCCGACAGCGCCTACGCGGGAATGGATTTCGGTGTCATCGCGCTGCAGGGGATCAAGCAGGTCGAGCTGCTCACCGCCGCCCTGCGGGAGCAGATCGACGACGAGACCTGGCGATCGCGACGAATCCGGGTGGGGACGCCACCCGACTTCCAGGGTGATGAGCGACGGGTGATCCTCCTGTCGATGGTGGTCTCGGATCCCACCGCGATCGCCGCGCTCACCCGCGCGGAATCCCAGCGCCGCATCAATGTTGCGGCATCACGGGCGATGGACCAGATGTGGCTGTTCCATTCGATCGACCTCGCCGATCTCGCTCCCGTCGACCTGCGACGTTCGCTGTTGGGCTACATGCAGGCCAACGTGGGCCCCGCGGTCGGCCCGATGCCCGCCGACGTTCCCGACGACCGCCGCGTCGCGCCATTCGAGAGCCTCTTCGAGCAGCGGATCTTCAATTGGCTTGCCGCCCGTGGGTATCACGTCACCCCCAAGGTCGTCGTCAACAACCGGTCCATCGATCTCATGGTCACCGGCGCCGACGGGCGTCTGGCAGTGGAATGTGACGGAGATGAATTCATGACCACCGGCGCCCAGGCCCGCTCGGACATGGAACGTGAACGTGAACTTCGGCGCTGTGGCTGGGAATTCTGGCGGGTGCGCGAATCGGAGTTCGAGCTCGACCCCGACGCCGCGCTGGCGCCGTTGACCGAGGCGCTGGACCGCCGTGGTGTGAAGCCCGGATCGGTCGGCCCGCGCGACGCAGCCGGTTCGGCGAGCGTTGCGTGGGAGCCGGTGGACCTCAGCGCGGCCGACTAGCAAATCGGCAGACACCTCTCGCTCGGAACCCGAGAGTGATGTCTACCGATTCCCGGTCACCGCCCCGACGAGCGCGGGTAGGGCCACCGCGGCGCCGGCGGCGATCCGATATCGGGCGTGCGGCGTGAGCGCCGACGGCTCCGGATTGATTTCGATGACCGGAATGCCTGCGGTGGCCGCGCGCTCGGGAAGGGATGCGGCCGGATAGACGATGCCGCTGGTGCCCACCACCAGGACGAGGTCGGTGGCGCGAAAGGCGGCGTCGGCGCGAGTCCAGTCCCGCTCCGGAAGTGGTTCGCCGAACCACACCACACCCGGCCGCACCGCGCAGCCGCAGTACCGGCACGCCGGCGGCGCGACCCGCGGCAGTTCGCCGGTCTGCTCGGGGTCGGGAACGTCGACGGGATCTGTCTGATCATGGGGCCGGCCGCACGCCGAACACCGTGGCGTGAAGAGGCTTCCATGGAGGTGACTTGTCACCGGTGTGCCGGCACGTTCGTGGAGGTCGTCGACGTTCTGCGTCACCACCATCACTGCTCGCGGATCGTGGCCGGTGGGCACGCCCGCGCCGGCGAGCCGGCCAAGGGCACGATGGCCGGCATTGGGTTCCCGGCGCCGCACCTGCCCGGCACGCCACTGGTACCAGCCCCAGACGAGAGCGGGATCGTCGTTCCACGCCTGGGGTGTCGCCAACGTGGTCGGGTCGAAGTTCTCCCAGAGTCCGGTACGGGCGTCTCGGAAGGTGGGTATTCCGCTCTCGGCGCTCATACCGGCACCGCTGAACACGGTTATCCAGTCCGCGGCCCGGACCATGTCGGTGACCTCGGCAGGAATGGCCGACGACTCGACACTCACGACTCGTCCCGTGACATCAGCGCGGTACGCAGGATCTCTGCTGTCGAATCCGGGTCGGGGTCCCGGCGCAAGATCAGCCCACGAACAAAGCGCAGGCGATCTCCGTCGGTACGCGGCACCACGTGCAGATGGGTGTGGAAAACGGTCTGGAAGGCGGCCCGGCCGTCGTTGATCGCGAGATTGATGCCGTCGGCGGAGAGGTCGGAATCCTTCATCGCCGCGGCGACCGCCTGGCCGCCCCACAACATCGCGGCGCCGGTCTGCGGGTCGAGGTCGGACAATCCGGACGAGTGGGTGCGGGGAACGATCAAGGTGTGCCCGCGGGTGATGGGCCGGATGTCGAGGAAGCCGAGCACGTGCGGGTCGGAATAGACCACGCGGGCCGGTGCCGCGCCGGCCACGATGTCACAGAAGACGCAGTCGGTCATGACCGATCACCCTACGTGCCCCAGATCGGACACCGGAAAGGTTCGCGCTCGTCAGACCGCCGTAGGCGTGTCCCAGCTCACATAACGGTTCTATAACGAATCGCGGACGTCGTACCGAGTGTGCATCTTGTCCTCGGAAATCCCCGTGAACTGGCGCAACCGGCGCCGGGATGAAACCCGACCGAGTGCACACCTGTGTTACCCGCCGGATTACCCACGGGTATACCGGGCCGCCGGGCCAGAACATGAGGAATCACTCACTTTCCTGTGTCATGATGAGTGCCACGAACACGTCGGTGGTGCCCTACTGCCGAACGCGCCGAGCCGAAGCCGTTGTCGGACAACGTGTTCATGACCAATGCGACCACAATTTCGGGCCGGCTCCACCGAGCGCCGGTCTCGATCGTGCGTGCCCGCAGCCGGGCGCAATCACCTGTCGTACGACAACCGGACACAACCACAGGAGTTCATGTGACCGTCGATCACCATCGTTCCGGAGCAGACCGCGCCCGCCCCAGGGACGCCAACGCGCCCACGCAGGCACTGATCGATCGCCTTGACGCCGGCGAGCCCTACGCGATCAGTTTCGGAGGTCAGGGCGCGGCGTGGCTGCAGACCCTGGCGGAGCTGGTGGTCGACGCCGACCTCGAACATCGGGTGGCGACGATCGTGGATGCCGCCGAGCGGCTCGTGGAGCCGGTCGCCGAGCAGATCACTATCGCTCGGCCCGACGGGTTCCACCCGATGTCCTGGGTAAACGCGTTCGACGCCGGCGAGTCTGTTCCGACCGACGCCGAACTGGCCGACTTCACGCTCTCTGGTCCGGGCGTCCTGATGAGCCAGCTCGCTGCACTCGAATCGCTCAAGAAGCAGGGGCTCGATACCGCGCAGATCACCCCACGGTCGGTCATCGGGCATTCGCAGGGCTCGTTGGCCACCGGCGCGGTCGGGGTCGACGGCGGCGCGGTGTCCGGCCAGGGCCTGCTGCTGGCGGTTGCACACCTGATCGGCGCTGCCGGTACCATCGTCGCGCGTCGTCGGGGACTGGTCCCCACCACCGACGGTTCGCCGATGGTCGCGGTATCCGGAGTGCGGCCAGAACGGATCGAATCCCTGCTCCGGCAGTACCGTGCCGAACTCGCGGACCCGGAACAGTCGACCGCGCCGGTCATCGCGATCCGCAACAGCCGCACCTCGCTGGTGCTCTCCGGCGCCCCCCGTCACCTCCGGGCGTTCGCCGCGCTCTGCGAGAAGGTTGCCGCCGACGCCGCCGACGAACGCAAGCGCAAGGTCACCGGAGGCGCTCCCTTCGATCCGACCTTCGACGATCTCGCGGTCAGTGTCGCCTTCCACCATCCGGCGATGGACGGTGCCGTCGATCTGGTCGGGCAGTGGGCGCACGCGTGCGGCATCGATGTCGAGCTCGCCACGCGCCATGCCCACGACATCCTCGTCGCCGCGGTGGACTGGGTGAGCACCGTCGAGGCCGCAGCCGGCAGCGGGGCACGCTGGATCCTGGACTTCGGCCCCGGCGATCTCGCCACCCGTCTCACCGCTCCTATCGTGCGTGGCCAGGGGATCGGTCTCGTGCCCGCCGCACTGCGCGGCGGACAGCGAAACCTGTTCACCCCCGGGGGGATTCCCGAAGTCGCCCGCCCCTGGCGCGAATTCGCGCCGACCCTTGCGCAGCTACCCGACGGGCGGCGCGTGGTGCAGACCGCGTTCACCAAATTGACCGGGCGGTCGCCGATGCTGCTGGCCGGGATGACACCGACGACGGTCGACCCGGCCATCGTCGCCGCCGCTGCCAATGCCGGTCACTGGGCCGAGCTCGCCGGTGGTGGACAGGTCACCGAGCAGATCCTCGCCGACAACATCGCCACCCTCACCGATCTACTCGAGCCCGGGCGGCAGGCCCAGTTCAACGCGCTGTTCCTCGATCCGTACCTGTGGAAGTTGCAGCTCGGCGGCCGGCGCCTCGTGCAGAAGGCGCGCGCACAGGGTGCGCCGATCGACGGTGTGATCGTCTCGGCCGGCATTCCCGAACTCGACGAGGCCGTCGCGCTCGTCGACGAGTTGGTCGAGGCCGGTTTGCGTTTCGTCGCATTCAAACCCGGCACGGTCGCCCAGATCCGATCGGTGATCCGGATCGCGGCCGAGGTGCCACATCACCCGGTCATCGTCCAGATCGAAGGTGGTCGCGCGGGTGGGCATCACTCGTGGGAGGATCTCGACGACCTGCTGCTGGCCACCTATGGCGAGCTGCGCGCCCGCTCGAACGTCGTGGTTTGCGTGGGTGGTGGTATCGGTACGCCCGAGCGTGCCGGGGACTACCTCACCGGCGCGTGGGCCACCACGCACGGTCATCCGCTGATGCCGCTCGACGGTATCCTGATCGGCACCGCGGCGATGGCCACCAAGGAGGCCACCACCGCGCCCGGCGTCAAGCAGTTGCTGGTGGACACCGTGGGCTGTGGCGAATGGATTGGTGCAGGACGCGCGAGCGCCGGAATGGCCTCGGGCCGTAGCCAACTCGGCGCCGACATCCATGAGGTCGACAACGCGGCCTCGCAGTGCGGCCGACTGCTCGACGAGGTGGCCGGTGACGCCGATGCGGTCGCACGGCGCCGCGACGAGATCATCGCCGCGATGGCACCCACGGCCAAACCATACTTCGGCGACGTCGCCGACATGACCTACCGGCAGTGGCTGGACCGCTACATCACCCTCGCGGTGGGTGCGGCCGACGGCGATCGGCTCGCCTGGGCCGACATCTCGTGGCAGCAGCGGTTCGTCGAGATGTTGCGCCGCGCCGAGGCTCGCATGAATGCGCAGGACTCGGGCCGGATTCCCACGATGTTCGCCGGCATCGACGCGACCGACGACCCGTACGCCGCAATCGAAACGCTCCTCGGCGCCTATCCCGAGGCCGCAGTCGACGTGCTGCACCCCGCCGACGTCACGTTCTTCCTGGAACTGTGCCGCACCCCCGGCAAGCCGGTGAACTTCGTGCCCGTCATCGACAAGGACGTGCGCCGATGGTGGCGCAGTGACTCGCTGTGGCAGGCACACGACGCGCGATACCCGGCCGACGCGGTCTGCATCATCCCCGGTCCGGTGGCCGTTGCCGGCATCACCCGCGTCGACGAGCCCGTCGGCGACCTCCTCGATCGCTTCGAGGCGCACGTCGTCACCGACCTCACCGCCGCCGGTGCGCAGCCGTGCGTCATCGATTCGCGCAAACAGGCGGGGCTGATCGCCGACACCGGTCCGCTGGCCGGCGTGCTCGACGCCGACGACGTCTGCTGGGCGGGTCGGATGGTTCCGAGTCCGATTGCCCGACTGGGAGATCGCGGCAGTTGGTCGGTGCTCTCCGGAGTCCGCTGTGAGCACGAGCCCACCGGCTCGGTCCTGGAAATGGTCGCCGATGAGCGCTTCGACCTCATCGTTCCGATCTCGACTGCCTCGGTGCGGATCCCGTTGCGGGTGGACACCTCGCTTCGGGACGGCGGCAACCCATCGGTGCTCGCCGACGACGCGGCCGCCGCGATGCGTGAGATCCTCACCGTCGCTGCCGGTGGCTCATTGGCCGATGTCACCGACGCAATGTCGACGACGACTGTGACCTGGGCGCCGGATTCGGTCGCCGACCACGCCGCCGTGACCGGCCACTCGCTGCCCGCACACCTGCATCCCACGACACCGGCCGAGCCGTTCGGCTTCGCGGTGCCCGACACGTTGGTCGGCGCCTGCTGGCCGAGCGTGTTCAGTGTCATCGGGGCCGCCACCACCGACGACGGACTTCCGATCGTCGAAGGCCTGCTCGATCTCGTGCACCTCGACCACGCCGTGCACATCGTCGGTGATATCCCCACGGTCGCAACGGATCTGACCGTGTCCGCGACGACCGGTCCGGTGACCGACACCGAGGTCGGCCGGGTCGTCGAGGTAGCTGTCGACGTTCGCGACGGTGATACCCCGATTGCCCTGATGACCGAGCGCTTCGCGATACGCGGACGCCTCGGAGCGACCGAGCTGGCCGACCCGGTCCGCGCAGGTGACGCGATCGTCGACGAGGGGAGCGCGACCCGCAAGACGCTGCGCATCGCGACCATCACGGCCCCGGCGCGGATGAGCGGATTCGCCGCGGTCTCCGGCGACCGCAACCCGATACACACCGACCTCTGCGCCGCGCGCCTCGCGGGCCTCGGCGAGCCGATCGTGCACGGGATGTGGCTCTCGGCCGCGGCCCAGCAGGTGGTGACCGCCACCGATGCCAAGAATCCGAGCCCGTCTCCGCGTCCCCTGACCGGTTGGACCGCACGGTATCTGGGCATGGTTCGCACGGGAGACGTCATCACCGTCCGGGTCGACCGCGTCGGCCTGGACGCCGGCCGTGAGGTCGTCGAGGTCACCGCCAAGGTCGGTGACCACCTCGTGATGAGCGCCACCGGCCTGCTCGCTGCACCGCGCACCGTGTACGCCTTCCCCGGTCAGGGCATTCAGAGCAAGGGCATGGGCCTCGATGCCCGCTCACGGTCGAAGGCTGCGCGTGAAGTGTGGGATCGCGCCGACGCGCACACCCGTGCCGCCCTGGGCTTTTCGATCCTCGCGGTGGTTCGTGACAATCCGACGACCCTGATCGCGGGCGGGTGCACCTATCACCACCCTGACGGGGTGCTGTTCCTGACCCAGTTCACCCAGGTCGCGATGGCGACTCTCGGTGTCGCGCAGATCGCCGAACTCCAAGAGAACGGTGGCTTCGTCGAGGGAGCGATCACCTGCGGTCACTCGGTCGGCGAGTACAACGCGCTTGCCGCGTGTGCCGGTGTGCTGCCGCTCGAGGCGGTCCTGGAAGTCGTGTTTCAGCGTGGCGAGGCCATGCACCACCTGGTGCCCCGAGACAGCGAGGGCCGCAGCGACTATCGGATGGCCGCGATCCGGCCGAGCCAGTTCGGCCTCGACGACGCCGAGGTGACCGAATTCGTGGCGCAGCTCGGCGCCGACTGCGGCGAGTTCCTCGAGGTCGTCAACCTGAACCTGCTCGGCTCGCAGTATGCGATCGCCGGCACCGTCGGTGGCCTGCAGGTACTCGAGGACGAGATCGAGCGTCGCCGTATCGAATTCGGCGGGAAGCGCTCGTTCATCCTGGTGCCGGGCATCGACGTGCCGTTCCACTCCACGGTATTGCGTGCGGGGGTGCCCGAGTTCCGTGGCAAGCTCGAGGCGCTGCTGCCCGCGGAGTTCGATCCGTCCATCCTGGTCGGTCACTACATCCCGAATCTCGTTCCGCGATTGTTCAACCTCGGCCATGACTTCGTCGCCGAGATCGCCGCACTGGTCCCGTCCGATCCGCTGAACGCGGTGCTCGCGGAATGGGATTCGTGGTCGGCACGCCCGGCCGCACTCGCCCGGGTGATCCTCATCGAGTTGCTGGCCTGGCAATTCGCCAGCCCGGTGCGCTGGATCGAGACCCAGGACCTGCTGTTCTCCGGACCCGAGCGGGGCGGCCTCGGTGTGCAGCGCTTCGTCGAGATCGGACTCAAGGGTGCGCCGACCCTCGCGGGGCTGGCGACCAACACCCTCAAACTCGACCGCTATCAGCGCACCACCACCGAGGTGGTGAACCTCGAACGCGACGCCGAGGTCATCCTGGCCCGCGACTCCGCACCGGAACCCGAGGACGCCGACGCGCCGGCCGCGACCACGCCGGATCAGTCGGTCGCTGCCGAAACCGTGACGGCGGCAACCGCTTCGGTCACGCCGGTGCCCGCTGCCGCCGCCGGACCGCGTCCCGACGACATCCTGTTCGGACCGGCCGACGCGGTCAGGGCCGTGATCGCGCTGTGGACCAAGATGCGCACCGATCAGATCGGCGCTGCCGACACCATCGAGGCCCTGTGCGACGGGGTGTCCTCGCGGCGTAATCAGCTGCTCCTCGACATCGGTGGTGAGCTCGGGCTCGGCGCCATCGACGGCGCCGCCGAAGCCGACATGGCGGCCCTCGCATCCACCGTGGAAAGCCTCGCCCGCGGATACCGGCCGCTCGGCGCGGTGCTGACCGACGCGGTCGGCGACCAGATCCGCAAGGTGATCGGTCCGACCGGCAAGCGGCAGTCCTACCTCACCGACCGCGTCACCGGCGTCTGGCAACTGGGCCCGGGCTGGGCCCTGCACACCCAGGTCGCGCTCGCACTGGGCACCCGCGAGGGTGCCAGCGTCCGGGGCGGCGACCTCGGCGATCTGCTCGACGGTACCGTTGCCGACACCGCGGCTCTCGACACCGTGATCGACCGCGCCGTGGCCGCAGTGGGCGAGTCGCGAGGCATCGCCGTGGCCAAGCCCGCCGCCGAATCCGGCGGCGGCGCAACAGTTGACGCGGCCGCACTGGGTGAGTTCACCGAAGCGATCACCGGACGCTCCGGCGCGCTCGCCTCCGCCGCCTACACCCTGCTCTCGAAACTTGGCCTGGCCGGGCACAGCTCGGCACCCGAGCAGACCGAAGACCCCGATGCCGTGCTCGCCGCGCGGGTCGGCGACGAACTGGGACCGGAGTGGGTGCGGACGGTGGCACCGGCCTTCGACGCCGCCAAGGCCGTGCTCATCGACGATCGCTGGGCCGGTGCACGCGAGGACCTCGTGCGGATCTGGCTGACCGCCGACACCGAGCTCGATGCCGACCAGGACACGGTCGTCAGCCGCTTCGCCGGGGCGAGTAATACGGTTGCGGCACAGGCTGACTGGTGGCGCGACCGGGCCCGGACCTCCGGGAATCAGGTACACGAGCGCCTTTTCGGGGCCATCGCCCGCATCGCCGGCGAACCCGCACGTGGACAGTGGGCCGACGACGTTGCGGTGGTGACCGGGGCCAGCAAGGGCTCGATCGCCGCGTCGGTCGTGGCCGCGCTGCTGGCCGGCGGCGCCACCGTGGTGGCGACCACCTCGCGACTGAACTCCGAACGACTTGCCTTCTACACGAAGCTTTTCCGGGAGAATGCGCGTTTCGACGCAGCTCTGTGGGTGGCGCCGGCGAATATGGCCGCCTACACCGACGTCGACGATCTCGTGCATTGGGTGGGCAGCGAACAGACCGAGAACCTCGGTGGCACCACCGCGGTGGTCAAGCCCGCGCTCAAACCGACGCTGCTGTTCCCGTTCGCCGCTCCGCGGGTGGCCGGTGACCTCACCGACGCGGGTGCGCGTGCCGAACTGGAGATGAAGGTCCTGCTCTGGTCGGTGGAGCGGCTGATTGCCGGTCTGTCCGAGATCGGCGCCGACTACGACCTCGCCGCACGGTTGCACGTGGTGCTGCCGGGCTCGCCCAACCGCGGCATGTTCGGCGGTGATGGTGCCTACGGTGAGAGCAAGGCGGCACTCGATGCACTCGTGACCCGATGGGCGGCCGAGGAGTCCTGGGGTTCGCGGACCACCCTGGCGCATGCCCTGATCGGCTGGGTCACCGGCACCGGGTTGATGGGTCACAACGACGGCATGGTCGCCGCGGTCGAGGCCGCCGGGGTGCGCACCTGGACCACCGACGACATGGCCGCCAATCTGCTCGGCCTGTGCGACCCGGGCACCCGAGCCGCCGCACGTGCGGCGGCGGTGACGGCCGACTTCACCGGCGGGCTCGACCCGTCGATCAATCTCAGGGCACTCGCTGCGCAGGCCACCGGTGAGGTGACCGGTGGGGCCGAGCAGACCGAGGTGGTCGAGGAGGACCGCCCCCTGACCGTCGCCGCGCTGCCCGCCCCGGCCCGCGCGGCCGAGGGGCCGAGGGTGGCGTGGCCGCGGATCGACTCGCGTCCGGAGGACCTGGTCGTCATCGTCGGAGCCGGTGAGCTCGGCCCGTATGGGTCGGCGCGCACGCGGTTCGAGATGGAGGTCGACGAGAAGCTCAGTGCTGCCGGCGTTGTGGAGCTCGCCTGGAATACCGGACTGATCACCTGGGACACCGCGCCCCGGCCGGGCTGGTATGACACCGCCACCGGCGACCCGGTGCCCGAGGCCGACATCGCCGAGCGGTACCACGATGAGGTGGTGCAACGATGTGGCATCCGTCGCTACGCCGACGAGGGCGCCATGGTCGAGGGCACCGCACCGCTGCTGACGTCGGTGTTCCTCGACGAGGACCTGACCTTCACGGTGTCCTCGGAGGCCGAGGCCCGCGCGTTCGCGTCGGCCGATCCGGAACGTACGCGGGTCGTGGCCGGCGCCGAGACCGGCGACTGGCAGGTCACCCGGCTGGCCGGCACCGAGATCCGGGTGCCGCGCCGATTCGAGCTGACGCGCACGGTCGGCGGGCAGATCCCGACCGGATTCGACCCGACCCGCTGGGGCGTCTCGGCGGACATGGCCGAGTCGATCGACCGCGTCGCGCTGTGGAACCTGGTCGCCACCGTCGACGCGTTCCTCTCCTCGGGCTTCACCCCGAGCGAGCTGATGCGATGGGTGCACCCGGGTCTGGTGGCCAACACGCAGGGCACCGGTATGGGCGGGATGACCTCGATGCGCGAGCTCTACATCAACACCCTGCTCGGTGAGGCCAAGGCCAACGACATCCTGCAGGAGGCTCTGCCCAATATCGTTGCCGCCCACGTCGTGCAGTCCTACGTCGGCAGCTACGGCGCGATGATCCATCCGGTCGCCGCGTGTGCGACCGCGGCGGTCTCGGTCGAGGAGGGCGTCGACAAGATCCGGTTGGGCAAGGCGCAGTTCGCGGTGGCCGGCGGCTTCGACGATCTCGGTATCGAGGGCGTCGTCGGATTCGGCGACATGTCGGCGACGGCGGAATCGTCGAAGATGGTCGCACGCGGAATCGACGAGCGTCGCTACTCGCGGGCCAACGACCGCAGGCGGGGCGGATTCGTCGAATCCCAAGGCGGCGGAACGGTTCTGCTGGCCCGCGGCGATGTCGCGGCGGAGATGGGACTGCCGGTCCTCGGCGTGGTGGCGTGGGCGCAGAGCTTCGGTGACGGCGTGCACACCTCCATTCCGGCCCCCGGGCTCGGTGCGCTGGGTGCCGCACGCGGCGCCCTGGACTCGCCGCTGGCCGATGCGCTGGGTGCCCTGGGTGTGGCCGCCGACGACGTCGCGATCATCTCCAAGCACGACACCTCCACCCGCGCAAACGATCCCAACGAATCCGAACTGCACGAGCGGCTGGCAGACGCGATCGGGCGCAGTGCAGGCGCTCCGCTGTTCGTCGTCTCCCAGAAGTCGCTGACCGGTCACGCCAAGGGTGGTGCGGCGGCCTTCCAGCTGATCGGACTATGTCAGATGCTGCGGGCCGGCGTGATCCCGCCGAACCGGAGCCTCGACTGCGTCGACGAGCAGATGAAGCAGTACCGGCATCTGGTCTGGCCGCGCGAGACGCTGCGGACGGGGGAGCGACTGCCGCTCAGGGCCGGGCTGCTGACCAGCCTCGGATTCGGGCACGTGTCGGGTCTGATCGCCGTCGTCCATCCCGAGGCGTTCATCGCTTCGCTGCACCCGGCCGAACGCGACGACTATCGCCGCCGCGCCGCCGACCGGGAACGCAACGGCCGCCGCCGATTCCTCGAGGCCATGTGCGGTGGCGAAGCCGCCTACCGTCGTCCGTCCAACCGTCGATTCGACGCGTCGCGCGACGAACACGACGCCGAGGCCCGCGTACTACTGGATCCGTCGGTGCGGCTGGACGGCTCCGGCGCCTACGGTGATGCGGCACAGTCGGTCTCGGACCCGAGACGCGCGGAAGCGATCTGATGGCGGTGTTGGGAGTCGGGATCGACCTGGTGTCGATCCCGGAATTCGCCGAACAATTGTCCCAGCCCGGTACGACGTTCACCGACCGGTTCACGGTCGGTGAGCGTCGGGACTCGGCCGCCGGGACCGGAGCGGACGCACGTCATCTCGCCGCGCGGTGGGCGGCCAAGGAGGCCGTCGTCAAGGCGTGGTCGGTGAGCCGGTTCGCCCGGTCGCCGTTGCTCCCGTTGATCCGGCACAGCGACATCGAGGTGGTCACCGACAACTGGGGCCGTCCCGCGATCCGGCTGGGCGGGGAGATCGCCGAGCACCTTCGCGACACGCAGGTGCACATCTCGCTCACGCATGACGGGCCGTCGGCCGCGGCGGTGGCCATCCTGGAAGGCGACGGCTGACGCGGTTCCGCGGCGGCCGGATCAGACTGTCCTCACACCGAGCTCGTGCTCTCCTCGAGGAGCAGATAGCCGGCCAGCATGCGTTTGAGTTCGCTCACCGTCTCCGGGTGGTCGTGGCCGTCCTGGACGGAGAAACTCAGCAAGGAGTATGCGGTATGCACCAGAACCTGCGACATCATGTCGCGGCGGGTGCGCTGCGACGGCGTCAGCGGGGCAAGCAGGCGCGACACCTGCTCGGCGAGTACGCGCTCGTTCTGCGAGGCGGTCGCCCGGGTTGCCGGTGTGGACTGAACCGCCAACCACACCGCACGCCGCGACGGATCGTCACGCCACAGCGCCGCAAGGTGATCGAGAAACTTCTCGAGCAGTACCGGCCACTCCAGTGAGGGCACCTCGGAGGCGAAAGCGGTGAGTTCTTCGCGTACGGCGACGGTGTCGAGGCGGTCGAGCTCGCAGACGATCACATACTTGTTGGCGAAGTACTGGTAGAGCGTTCCGATGGGAACCTCTGCGCGTGAAGCGATCTCCTCGCACGTCAACGACTCGAATCCGACCTCGGTGAGCAGTTGCCGAGCAGCGGCGAGCATCGCGGAGAACTTGCGCCTACTACGTTCCTGCGTGGGAAATTTGCGCGGGACGAGGGGCTGGGGGGTCATAGTGTGGGCTGTCGATCGGCGCGGGCCGGTCAGTCCAGCGCCAGATCACGCCGCAGTTTCGCGACGTGTCCGGTGGCACGGACGTTGTATTGCGCGAGGGCGATCGTCCCCGTCTCGTCGACGAGAAATGTCGATCGGATGACGCCGGTGACGGTCTTGCCGTAGAGCTTCTTCTCACCGAAGGCGCCCCACCGGCCGAGTACGGTCTTGTCCGGATCACTCAGCAGGGGAAAGGTGAGTCCCTCGGCTGCGGCGAACTTTGCGAGCTTCGCCGACGGGTCGGGCGAGATCCCGATCACGTCGATGCCCGCGTCGCCGAGTTCGCCGAGATTGTCCCGGAAGTCGCAGGCCTCCTTGGTGCAGCCGGGGGTGGCGGCGGCCGGATAGAAGTAGACGATCACCTTCCGGCCGGCGTAGTCGGCCAGGGACACCGGGTTGCCTTCCGCGTCGGGGAGCGTGAAGGCGGGTGCCGGGTCACCGACCTGGAGACGCTGTGTGGCTGACATGACGCCCAGGTTAGTCGATGTGGGCGGTGCTCACGGTCGGGTCATGGCGTAACCTAATGAGACCGCTGGCACTGTATCCGCTCCGCGCCGGGATTCGTCCCCGCGCGGGCGCGTTGTGTTCGGGGGTGACCATGCGGCCCGCCGGGCCGCATGACCGATCTTCTTGACATTCCTGGGAGGACCACGTGGCCGGGGATACCGACCGTATCGAGCAGGACATCGCGAAAGCCCGCGAGGACCTGGCCCACACACTCGACGTGCTGGCCGAACGTGCCAATCCGCAGCGTCTGGCCGGTGACGCCAAGAGCGCTGCGCTGGCACTTCTGAACAAGCCTGCGGTGAAGTACACCATCGCAGGCGTCGGCGCTGTCGTCGTCGTTCTCGTCATCCGCCGGATCAGTCGGTGATACGGGCGCGGGGCTCATACGCCCGGAACGCGCTCCTCGTACTCGCTGTCGGCGCTGTCGCGACCGTTTTGCCCGGTTGCGCGGCGTCGCCGTCGTATCCCGACGCGGTCGGGAACACGCCGGCGCTGAGTTCGTTGGGGGAGCCGAATATCTCGATCACCGGATGGGCCGACCGTCCGCTCAAAGACAATGCGATGGGGGTCATGCCCGGCGCGCCGCTGGTCGTGACCGCGCACGAGGGCAGTCTGAAATCGGTCGTGGTGTCGGGTTCGGACGGCCCCGTGGCCGGTACGGTCTCGGCCGACGGGTCGACCTGGACCGCGGCCGGGCCGCTCGACTTCGGTGACCGTTACACCCTGACCGCCGCGGCGCAGGGTATCGACGGTGCCGGAGCCCGCAAGCTGAGCTTCAGTACCGCCTCGGCGGAGTCGACCGCCACGGCGTCGACGGTGACCGATCAGAACGAGACCGTCGGTATCGGTCAGCCGGTCGTGGTCAACTTTGACCAGCCGGTGGCCAACAAGCTCAACGCGCAGCGTGCCATTGCGGTGACCACCAACCCGCCGGTGGAGGGCGCCTTCTACTGGTTGAACGACTCGATGGTGCGGTGGCGGCCCGAGCACTATTGGAAGCCCGGCACCAAGGTCGGCGTCAAGGTGAACACCAAAGGCATCGATCTCGGCAACGGGGTTTACGGCGACAACAACCTCACCACGAACTTCACCGTTGGCCGCAGCCTCATCGCCTCCGGCGACGACGCGACGCACATGATCACGGTGTCGATCAACGGCAAGGTGGTCAAGACCATGCCGACGTCGATGGGCAAGGACTCCTCGCCGACCAACAACGGCATCTACATCGTGGCCGAGCGCGATCCGAGCGTGATCATGGATTCCTCGACGTACGGCGTGCCGGTGAATTCTCCCGGCGGCTACAAGGAGACCGTCTACGACGCCACCCGGATCTCGTTCAGCGGCATCTATCTTCACTCCGCGCCGTGGTCGCTGGGTGATCAGGGCGTCGACGACGTGAGCAACGGCTGCCTCAACGTCAGCCCCGCGAACGCCGAATGGTTCCTGAACACCGCGCTGCGCGGGGACATCGTGACCGTGAAGAACGCTGTGGGCCCGATACTTCCGGGTGACGACGGTCTCGGCGACTGGAACGTTCCGTGGTCGGTATGGAAGAAGGGCAACGCCACCAACGACGGATGATGCACGGCGGCCGAGCCGAGAACTGCGTGTGACCAGCCGATTTCATGGATCGGGTGCGGGTCAGGTAATGTTTCGTCTCGGTTCGCCAAGCGCCATTAGCTCAATTGGCAGAGCAGCTGACTCTTAATCAGCGGGTTCGGGGTTCGAGTCCCTGATGGCGCACAGACAAGCCCCTCACCAGTGGAAACTCCGGTGAGGGGCTTTCTCGTTCTCGTGACACAGTCCGTGAAATATCTGTCCGCCGCCCGCGGTGTCGCTGTCGTGGATCACCTGGTGCGGGGGGACGCAACGCACCGGCTGGGCGCCCAACCGTCCAAGCTCGTTCTGGCGCAGCGGCTCACAGACGCGTGGCTGTCGACCTTCACCCGCCCCTGAGGGGTCGGCGAACGAGAGCCCTGAGCCCGTGTGATGACACCGACGCGTCCTGACCGGTGGGCTCGACGGCGGGCGGGGTCCTCAGGTCGGAGCCGGCCCGGGTATCGAAGCGGTCACGTTGTGGTGGGTCGAACTTGGCAATCAGGACACCGAGGGCAACGATGGCTGCATGAGCGACAACATGACGACCGCCGTTCCCGATCAGCAACCCAAGGGCAGGCTCCCGTCGTGGGCGGTTAAGACGATCGCCATCGCCGTCGTCGTCGTTCTCGTGGTGATCGCCTACTTCATCCTGGCGGCGTTCCTGCCGCGGTGGTGGTCGCAGGAGATCGGTTCGGCGGTGGGGCAGAGCATCACCACCGGCAGCTTCTACGGGATCGGCCTCGGGCTCGTGTGCACTCTGGTCTCCTTGCTGCTGTTGGCGCTTGCCTGGCGTGCCCGTCGCTGGGGCGAGACCCGCTATTGGGCGCTGGCGTTCGTCATCCTCGCGGTGGTGGCGTCGATTCCGAATCTGCTCACCCTGACCGTCGTCGCCGGCGGTGGCAGCGGTGCTCACGCCGGTGAACGGATACTCGACGTGGAGGCGCCGGGATTCCGCGGTGGAACGCTCGTCGGAGTGATCATCGGTGCCGTGATCTTCGCGGTGGCCACGGCCCTGTGGATCCGATTCCGGCGCAGGCGGAGCGCCGGCCGAACCGCGGCGGCGACCCCGGCCCCACGTGAGTGAGTCCGACCCGGACAAACTGGTACGATCAGCGCAAAAGCGACATGAACGTCCCGCCGCAAGGCGGGGCGTTCGTCGTGTCGGCACCGCGTTCTGGACAACTCCGATGCCGACGTCATCCGCTGAACAGACATCTGGTACACGACAACTCGGACGAATCCGGTATCTCGTACACTTGGTGCAAAATCGGCGGAAATCCGTTGTGGTAGGTGCAGTTGCGAAGGTTGGAGTGAGATGCGGAACGGGCGGACTCGGCTGCGGTCGTCGGTTGTCATCGTCGGTGTTGTGTTGGCGATCGTCGCGCTGGCGACCTCCTGCTCGCCGAAGCCGCAATATTCCAACGCGGTGGGCAGTTCGGTGCTCTATGACGATCTCCTGAAGCCCGGCGTCGAGATCACCGAATGGAACGATCAGGCACTCGTCGATGATGCGGTCGGCGTCCAGCCGGGCGCGCCGATCAAGGTGCGGGCCAGTGAGGGGGCACTGACCGGGGTCCGCATCGCCAAGGCCGACGGTTCGGTCGTTCGCGGCGCACTGTCCGAGGACGGCACCGAGTGGATCAGCGGCGAGCCACTGGGCTACAACCGCACCTACAGCCTGACTGCAGATGCGGCCGGTGTCGGCGGGTCCACCAGCAAGTCGGTCTCGTTCACCACACGTGCGCCCAACAATCTCACCCAGGCCTACCTCACGCCGAACAACGGCGAGACCGTCGGGGTCGGCCAACCTGTCGCGGTGAAGTTCGACGAGGCGATCACCAACCGTCGCGCCGCGCAGAATGCCATCAAGATCACCGCGAACCCACCGGTGCAAGGTGCGTTCTATTGGATCAGCGACACCGAGGTCCGGTGGCGCCCGGCGGAGTACTGGAAACCTGGTACGACGGTGAACGTCGAGGTGAACACCTACGGCATCGATCTCGGCGGCGGCCTCTTCGGGCAGGAGAACCTCAGATCCACCTTCAAAGTCGGCCGATCGATGATCATCACCGCCGACGACCGGACCAAACAGGTCACCTTTGTCCAGGACGGCAAGGTCATCCGCACCATGCCGACGTCGATGGGCAAGGAGTCCGCACCCACCGACAACGGGATCTACCTGGTCTCTGACAAGCACGACAACATCATCATGGATTCGTCGACATATGGCGTCCCCGTCGGGTCGGCCGACGGATACCGCACACCCGTCGACTATGCGACCCGAATGTCCTATAGCGGCATCTTCTTCCACTCGGCGCCATGGTCGGTGTGGGCGCAGGGCAACACCAACACCAGCCACGGCTGCCTGAACCTCAGCCCGGACAACGCGCTGTGGGTCATGAACACCACACTTCGCGGTGATCCGGTCGACGTGAAGAACACCGTCGGCGGCACATTGTCGGGCACCGACGGTCTCGGGGACTGGAACATCCCCTGGTCGGTGTGGTCCAAGGGCAACGCCTGAAATTCTCCACCGAGGGTCCCTGCCCGCCGACCGCTGCTGCAGCGGTCTCGCCCGGTTGGTCGACCAACGTGCTCAGTTGGCGCAATGGCCCTGTCGCGCAATGGCCCTGTTGCGCAATGGCCCTGTCGCGCAATGGCTTTGTGATGCAGGCTGGGCGCATCGGGCAGGGTGGCCCGGGTCGCATCTATTTCCGGTCGGCGATGAGCGACTGAACCTCGTCGGAACCGACGTTCTTGGCAACGAGTTTGCCGTTCTTGACCTTGCGGACGGAGTAGAGGTCCTTCTTCTTTCCGGGGGCGACACTCAGGCCGACCTTTTTCGCGGCCTTGTTCAAGTCATCGAGCATGCGCCGCAGATTAGGGCATGAAAGTGAACAACAACGAATCGGTGTGATGGCCGTAGGGGAATCGCGCGGTGGCTGCGGAGCGGCAAGGGCAACTGGAGGTCCGTTGCACAGAGCAAAAAGTCGGAGGGCAAAGATGCCCTCCGACCTTCAGGGTGGATGACGGGACTCGAACCCGCGACAGCCAGGATCACAACCAGACCCCCGCAGGGGGCCATATTGAGTTATCTACCAGCGCGAACACTCGTCGGTCTACGTGGCATCCCGCACTCTACACGTGGACATATGACCAGGCAATTACCCACCAAATGACACGTGTCGCGTGCGATAAGGTTGCGGCATGGCCAACAGACGACGCTCGTGGGGCACTGTTCGCCGGATGCGAAACGGGGCCTATCAGGCTTCCTACGTCGCCGCTGACGGTGTGCGCTACTACGCGCCGCACACGTATCGGGCGAAGGCCGACGCCGAGGGCTGGCTGTCGGCCGAACGCAAGCTGATCGAGTTGGGGGAGTGGAAGCCGCCGGCCGATCGCGCGGCTGAGAAGGCAGCAAGCCTGATCGTCTTCCGGGACTACGCGACGCAATGGCTCGCGGAACGCGATCTGTCACCGAAGACACGTTGGCTCTATCAGACTCTGCTCGACAGCCGGATTCTCCCGGCGTTCGGTGACGAGGCGGTCCGGGACGTCACGCCGGCACTCGTGAGGACGTGGTGGGCCGGTCTGGGGAAGTCGACGCCTACGCGGTCGGCGCACGCCTACCAACTACTGAAGACGATCTTTAACACGGCGGTAGCCGACAAGCTCGTGATCGAGAATCCGTGCCAGGTGGCCGGGGCCGGCAAGCCGCCGAAGCGGCGCGAAGTCGAGCTACTGACACCGGCGGAACTTGTCGACGTCACCGCGAAGATGCCGGCAGAGTATCGCGCGGCGGTGCCTGTTGCGGCATGGTGCGGTCTGCGGTTCGGCGAGCTAATCGAGTTGCGCCGCAAGGATATTGCTAAGTCTGGCGGTCAAACGGTTCTGCGGATTCGGCGATCTGCAACGCGAGTCGACGGCAAGCTCGTCGTCGGTCCGCCGAAGTCGGATGCCGGCATTCGAGATGTTCACGTGCCGCCACATGTCGCCGACGTCCTGGCGGCGCACATGAGGGAGCACACCAGGCGCGGCCCGGAATCGTTCGTGTTCACCACGACGCGCGGCAAGCGGTTGTCTCAGACGGCGTTTACCAAGTCGTTCAAGGCGGCGCTACCGAAGGGTAAGGAACACGTTCGCGTTCACGATCTGCGGCATGTCGGGGCGGTCCTCGCGGCGCAGGCCGGCGCGACGACCAAGGAACTCATGGCGCGCCTGGGGCACACGACGCCAGAGATGGCGATGAGGTATCAGCACGCGGCAGCCGATCGTGATGCGGCGATCGCCGCGCGGTTGTCGGAGCTGGCGGCGGGCGACACGAAGTAGGGCGTCGGTCATTTGTGACCAAGGCCGGCCGGGCTGACCTGTCGATACGTGTCGGCCCGTGTTCGCGGCCCACGAACAGTGTCGGACCGTGGGCTTATTGTGGACATAGCGGGGCACCGTGCGCCAAAGAGCGACGGACAGCCACAGCGCATAGAGATAGCGGGCGACACGCTCGCCGAGCAGTACCCGAACCGTTCAACCGTCAGACCTGTTGCACTGCAATCGGTCTCGTATCTCTATGGGGTCTCACTGTGGCATCTACCTATCTGTCCGTCCAGCAGGCGGCCGACGAACTCGACGTCAGTCCGAAGACGATCCGCCGGTGGATCAGCGCCGGCCGGCTGACCGCGCGCCGGGCCGGTCCGCGACTCCTGCGTATCGAGCGCGCCGAGTTGGATCGGCTGATGGCGCCGGCGGTGGCCTGATGGTCGGAGCGAACCCGTACGCGGCGACGTCGACCAGCGATCCGGTACTCGATCCGATCGACGGACCGGCCGCACCGACACGACGCGCGCACAACCTCGAAGGCTTCGACACGGTGCGCTATGCCGGCCGCGAGTGGCTGCGCGGTTGGGACGAGGCCGGCCGGTGGATCGGTCGGAAGCGCACCACGATCTATGAGTGGCAGCGTGCCGGCAATCTTCGGGCCGTGAAGGTGTCCGCTCCGCACCCGGTGACCGGGAGACCGGCGCGGGTGTGGGCGATCAGTCCGGGCAGCCTTGTCGCGGCGGCGCGTGAGGCGGATCGTCGTCGGGCCGCTCAGCGCCACTTGCCGGGGCCGGGACGTGGCCGCAAGGGTAGGCGGTCGGCGCACGAGTTGGAGGCGCTTCAGGAGCGGGCGGCGCGTCGGGAGGCTGAGGCGGCGGCGGAGCGCGCTCGGGTCGTGGCGGAGCGTCGGCGTCGGCAGGCTAAGGCCGAGGCGCTCGAAGATGAGTTGCACCGGCGGCGGAACGAATAAACAGCACCGGATGCGGTCTCGATAGTTTCATTCGTGTAGGCGGTCCCGGCTGGCGTTGCCCCTTCTCCACCGCCGGGCCGTCTCTTCTCATTCTGACCACCAAGGACATTCTCATGCATGTCACTGAACAGCAGGCGGCGCAGTACGTCGGCCGCTCGGTTCGGCAACTTCGTAAGTGGCGCAACGACTTCGGGATGCGGTACTCGATGCAGCCGACCGTCGGCGTCATCTACGACACGGACGACCTCGACGAGATGCGGGACCGTATGGCGGCTCGTGTGTCGCCGGGCCGTCCTCTCGGTTCACGCAATCGACCGAAAGGTAACGGCCAGTGAGCTACCGGCACGCACTCGAAGCGATAGGCGGAACGCAACGGAAGGCGACCGTCACACGGCGCCGGCGCGGCGGAATCATCATCACCCAGGGCGATAACGATGTTGTGCTGACGGCCGTCTCGGCGGTCAATCTGGCGCGGTTCATCGCACGCAATACCGGCCGAACGGAGAATCAGTGAAGACCGGAGTGACTTTCGATTGCCCGTGCGGGGCCAGGCATGTCGGCCTGGCGTGGGGCATGAAGGCGTACCGGCACACGGCACCGAACGGTGGCCGATGCGCGGGGCCGGCGGACGTCTTCACCTACATGCTGCGCAATGCCGAGTTGGCGGCGTGTTTCGACGACGACGGACAGTCGCGCCGACTACCGACCGACAGTGAGGCCGTCAGCTCGGGTCGGTGGACGAGTCGCGACCTCGCCGCGATTGAGGGGATCACCGTATGACGGGGCGTGCAACACACAAACAACCGATCGTCTACCACGGTGCCGCGTACAAGGATCAGGGCCTCTACACGGCAATGCCGGTCGCCCTGGCACGGGACCGGGGCCTAAGCGGGGCAGGAGCCCGCGTTGCGTTATGGCTGTGGTCGCAGAGTTCCGGGTGGCAGATCAGTGAGCGGGCCATCGCCGACGCAACGGGACTGAACCGGCGGACCGTGGGCAACGGGCTCTCCAACCTTCAGGACACGCGCTGGCTGGTCCTCGCCGATTGCCGAATGCACCTACAACGGAAGCGGCCGTTCACCGATGCCGAGGTCGAGCAGATCGTTAGCGGCGTGCTTAGTGGTGCAGAAAGTGCACCACATTCTGGTGCAAAATCTGCACCACTAAGAAGTGCAACGAGAAGTGCAAATAGAAAGACTTCGTCAGCTCCGCTGACGATAGCCGCTCAGGAATGGAAGCCGAACCGAACGCATCGAGCCAGTGCGCAGCGACTTGGACTCGACTGCGAAGTTCAAGCTGACCGATTCCAGGAACATATCGCCGGAAGTTCAAGGCCAGACATGGACCGGGCATTCGGCGGATTCCTGATCGACGCCGCTGCGCAGGAGGTGTGAGCATGGGCCACGCACGCAAACGCATGTACAACGAACTACCCGAACCACCCACCGGCACACACCGACGAACACGGCACCGGCCGCAAACCCAGCTCGAAGGCTCACAACAGCAACGCGACGCCGCACGCGGCCGTCTCGGCGAACTGTTCCGGTGGCAATCACCCACCAACGGGTAGGGCGGTCAACGCCACGACGACCACCACGAGCCGGACCCACCCGGCAGGTAGGGGGCCTCTCCCCGATTGAGGGGTGCCCATCGGGCGCGGGTGCGGGCGCGCGTGAGGGTGGTGGGTTGCCCCAAGGTCGGTGATTCCGACCGCAACGTAACGATTGTGAGCGATTAGCAAGCCGTCCCGGTCACTCGGTGCCGAAGACGGGTACTTATCGCGTCTACGTCGATCTGAGGCGTACGTACGTGCGTTTCTCGATGTCAATGGAGGGAAAATGAAGGTTCAAGTGAGCTGTCGGGACCGCACACGTGCGCTCTCGACGGTGCTGGCTGTCCTGAACGGCGATGCTCGCGAGTTCGAGCGTTACGAGGCGGACGCGTTCGCCGAGTTCGGCGGGTATCGCCGGCTGATCGGTGCGCTCTGCGACCTCGTGGTGGAGGGATACGACGTCGAGCATGGCGGCGACCGGGCGCGGGTGCGGGCGGCTCTGATCGAGCGTCGGCAACTCTCCGAGGTTGGCTGAGATGGCGGCGTGGCCGCGTGGCTGGAAGATCAGCCGAGGACGAACAGCAAGCCTCGATGAGCCACTGACGACCGAAGCGCTGTCGGTGCTCGACAAGTCGGTTGAGGACCTGTGGCGGGAACAGCCGTACCTTCGTACGGTCGTGACGTTCCTCGCGCGGAATGTGGCTCAGCTTGGTTTGCACACGTACCGGCTCGGCGAGGACGGGGGACGTGAGCGAGTGCGGGCGGACGATCACCCGTTGGCGAAGCTGTTGGGCCGGCCGAATCCGCAGACGACGACGTTCGAGTTCGTTCAGCAGATAGTCGGCGCGTTGGCGCTCTACGATCGCGCGTTGGTGTGGGTTGTCCCGGACCAGGACGGGCAGCCGGGCGAGCTGCGGGTGATCCCGGAACGGTGGATCGTGGACACGGAGGGCTCGACGCCGTTCGCGGTCGGCGCGTATGTGTTGCAACCTGATTCGGCGGTCGAGGATCGAATCACGGTACCGGCGTCGGACGTGATCGACCTGCACGGGTGGTGCCCCGAAGACCTGAGACGCGGGTCGAGTCCGGTTGCTGCGCTGAAATCGGTTCTAGCAGAGCAGATCAGCGCGCAGACGTATCGGCAACAGTTGTGGGACAACGGCGGTCGCGTGGGCGCGTATCTCACACGGCCGGCAACGGAGAAGCCGTGGACGAACGAGGGCCGCAAGCGGTTTAAAGCTCAGTGGTCGGCCGCATACTCGGGGAATGGCAAAAAGGTCGGCGGCACTCCCGTTCTCGAAGACGGAATGGAACTGAAGCGGGTCGGATTCTCGGCGAAGGAGGAGGATTACGTCGAGGGCTCGAAGCTCGCTTTGACGACGGTTGCGAGCGTCTACCACGTCAATCCGACAATGCTCGGGCTGCTCGACAATGCGAACTACTCGAACGTTCGCGAGTTCCGGCGGATGCTCTACGGCGACACGCTCGGACCGATTATCGCGATGATCGAGGCACGGCTGAACGCCGACCTCGTGGCGCGGTTCGCCGACGCCGAAGGGTGCTACGTCGAGTTCAACGTACGGCAGAAACTCGAAGGCTCCGAAGAGCAGATGACGCAGTATGTCGCGGCCGTGAACGCCGGAATCCTCATGCCGTCCGAGGTCCGGGAAATGATGAACCGGCCGTTCATCGCCGGTTCGGACCGGCTTCGGCGACCGCTCAATATGACTGAGATACAGGAGGAGTCGGGTAGTGGGGGCGAGGATGAAAACTAAGCAGGTGGCCGGCGCGGGCGTGAAGGCGGCCGGCGAGAACGGCACATTCGAGGGATACGCGTCGGTGTTCGGAGTCAAGGACAGTTACGGCGACGTCGTGGAGCCGGGCGCGTTCACCAAGTCGCTCGACGAGTGGCAGTCGAAAGGCAGGCGGGTGCCGGTGTTCTACGGACACCGCACCGACGACCCGGAAATGTGCATAGGGCATGTCGTCGAGGCCGTCGAGGACGATCACGGGCTGAAGGTTCGCTGCCAGCTCGACATGGAGTTGCCGAAGGCGGCGCAGACTCATCGGATGCTCGCCGACGGCCGGCTCGGCGAAATGTCGTTCGGCTACGTGACTCGCGATAGTGAACAAAAGTCAGATCATCTGCTGCTGAAAGACCTTGAACTACTAGAGGTTTCAGTGGTTCCGATCGGCGCGAATCGTGCGACGTCGATCAGCAACGTGAAGGGCGGCGGACACGCCGGCGCCCACGAATCGAAAGGCAACAGCATGGACGCTGTTCAGATCAAGTCCAAGTCCGACCGCGACGCCGCAATGGTGAAGGTCGACGCGCTCGCCGCTCGCGTGAAGGACGGCGAGGCCGACGACGCCGGTAAGGCTGAGCTGGCCGCGCTCGTCGAGGCCGTTCAGGAGTTCGACGCGAAGGTGAGCAAGGCACTCGAATCGAAAGCGCTGTTGGAGGCCGTGAGCGCGCTCGGTGGCGAGCCGAAGCCGGCCGATGACGAGGGCGAGAAGACCGGCGCCGCGCTGGCCGGCCGCAAATACATGTCGTTCACCGGCCGCAAGGCTCGGGCGGCTGCCGGCACTCTATCGAAGGCCATGCTGGGCGGAGTTGGCGTGAAGGCGCTCGTGGCGTCCGGGTCGTCGGTGGTCGGCGTGCCCCTCGAAGATCAATCGCCGATCGAGCTTCAGCGCATCCCGACGAGTCTGCTCGACGTGCTCCCGGTCAAGCAGCACAGTTCGCCGAAGTACCGCTACCTGAAGCAGACTGCGCGCGATAATCGGGCTGCGCCGTGGGTGTCGGGGCAGAAGCCGGTGTCGTCCTACGGCGTCGAGTCTGTCGATTCCGAACTGACGATCGTGGCGCACATCTCCGACGGGCTGCCCGAATACGACCTCATGGACAACGCCGAGTTGGCCGGCTTCGTCGAGGCCGAAATGCTTCACGGGCTGCGCCAGGCGGTCGAGGCTCAGGTGTTGGGCGGCACCGGCACCGGCAACAATCTGACCGGCATTCTGAAGTCGGCCGGCATCGTTCAGCAGGCGTTCGTCGATGACCTCGTGACCACGACCCGCAAGGCGATCACGGTTCTCGAATCGGCCGGCTACCTGTCTCACGTGTTCGTGCTGCGGCCGGAGTCGTGGGAGGCGATCAGTCTTCAGCGCACTACCGGCGGCGCGTTCGATTTGGGCAATGTCGCGGTCGATCGGGCGGCGCAGCGCTTGCACGGTGTACCGGTGGTCGTGTCGACTGCACTGCCGGCCGGCAAGGGTGTTCTGCTCGATCAGTCGGCCGTGCGCGTGGACGCCGACACGAACGGCGTTCAGGTCAAATGGGGCGCTCATGGAGACGACTTCGGCGCCAACCTGATTCGTGTTCGCACTGAAGGCCGGTTCGGTGTCTCGGTGTTGCGTCCGTCCGGTGTGGTGGAGATTGCCACCGCCGCCGACGCTGGCGAGTGATGCACTCGCACAACTGAATAAGTGAAGGCCCCGTACCGGCTCGGAGTGAGTCGGTACGGGGCCTTTCCTGCGTTCCGGGGCGAAGGTAGCGCCCCGGCATCGCGAGCCCTGACCCTACAGCGCCGGCCGCGTCCGGCGACGGTACAGCGCGAACATGGCAAGCCACACGGCCGCGACCGCTACCGCGTCCATCACTCGACCGCCGACAATCATGCCGACGAGGCCGATCGTGACGAGGACGGAACTCGCCGTCATGGCGATCTGCGCGCGGTTCATGTGTCCGATTCTACGGTGTTGCGTCAATGCCAAAGGAACCCTACGGGTGCCGGTGTCGGAGATCCCTCACACCGTCGACCCACGAGACCATCACCGCATATCGCATCTGCGCCACGACAAGTAGCCCGCCGAGGTTGTCGGCAGGTTCGGTCATGGCACCGTTGGTCGCGATCCTCTGGTGGCCCTCGTCGACTGCGAGGGACTGGGCTGAGTCGAGCAGGCTGGTTTACGTCGGGCTCTGCGATGACGACGGGCACACGGTCCGAAGCGGGTTGTGTGCTCAGTGCCCCGGCGCGGGAACGATCCGCGCTACGCCGTCCGGGGCGGCGGTCCGATCAGGACCAGGCACACCACGGACACTCGAAACCGGGGCCGCGAGTGGTGAGGCCACGGGCGCCGCACACGGCGGTAGCCGGCTCGCCGGCACTCGCGGCGTCCATGAGGTCGGCGGTCGGGAATCGGTGTCGGGTGTCGCCGATCCGGGCGGCGCGGACTACGCGGCCGTTGCGGCTGTCGATGAGGGCGGCGCGATAGCCGGCGTCATAGTCCTCGTCGTCGTCGGGGTCGGGGGTGACGGCGAGGATTCGCGGGATGAAGGCGGCGAGCATCGGGCCGGGTAGTTCCTTCAGGGTGTCGATGCCGGCGCGGTAGCCGGTGGTCCAGGCGCTCATGCGTGCCAGCCGAGGGCGATGCAGGCGTGGAACACGCCGAGGGGGATGAAGTAGACGGCCGCGAGGGCGGCGGCGGTGCTGAGTACCATTCTGGTACGGCTCATGCGGGTGTCTCCGTGTGTGCTCAGACCCTCGAAAGGTGTTCCTGCACCTTCGGGGGTCGATCTATCTGCGGAGGTCGCAAACGTTGCATGAAGGATGCAACGGTGATCCGAAAAGAAAAAGGTCAGAGGGTGAAAATGCCCTCTGACCTGCGGGGTGGATGACGGGACTCGAACCCGCGACAGCCAGGATCACAACCTGGTGCTCTACCAACTGAACTACATCCACCATCGGCGTCGGGAACCAAGGATTGCTCGCCGGGTTCCAGAGCCAGGCTCATACTCTAGCGAACGGAAGCCACTGACACCAATCGCTTTCGTTACCAGCAGGTTCAGGCCGGCCCGAGGTCGGCAACGATCTGCGCCAGCCGATCTGAGTCCGGTCCGGGGGCCGGCACGAAGGCGGCAGCGCGGTAGTACTCGAGTTCCCGGATCGACTCGCGGATGTCGGCGAGTGCGCGGTGGGCGAGGCCTTTCTCGGGCTGACCGAAGTAGATCTTCGGGTACCACCGGCGGCACAGCTCCTTGATGGAGCTGACGTCGACCATCCGGTAGTGCAGGAAGCCATCCAGGTCTGGCATGTCGCGGGCGATGAACCCGCGATCGGTGGCTATCGAATTGCCGGCGAGGGGCACCGAGCCGGACGTGGAGATCTGGGTGCGCAGGTAGTCCAGCACCAGCTTCTCCGCCTCGGCCAGCGTGACCGTGGACCGGCGTACCTCCTCGGTGAGGCCCGAGGCAGCGTGCATCTTCTGGACGACGTCGGGCATCGCTGCCAGCGCGTCGTCGTCGGCGTGGATCACGACATCGACCCCGTCACCGAGAATATTGAGGTCGCTGTCGGTCACCAGGGCCGCGATCTCGATCAACTTGTCCGATCCGAGCGCCAGTCCGGTCATCTCGCAATCGATCCACACCAATTTGTCCTGCACGCCTCAACTCTAACCACACGCAGTTACCGGGTACCTGGACCCACGACGACTATCGTGATCGGTGCGTTCACGATCGCCTGCGGGTTCGGCTGTCCCGTGGCCCTGCGCGGTGTCAGTTGCGCACGTCAGATATCCACAGAGAGGACCCGTCAGATGACCGATCCCGCCCAAGCCGCCGCATCCATCGCAGCCGGATACGCCTTCGAGGGAACCGCGATCGAACTCGGAACGGTCAGCGTGGACGGTACCGTCACCGACGACGCCAAGGTTCGCATCCCACTGTCGATGATGAATCGGCACGGTCTGGTTGCCGGTGCCACCGGAACCGGCAAGACCAAGACCTTGCAGCTCATCGCCGAACAGCTCTCGGCGAATGGCGTTCCGGTGGTGATGGCCGACATCAAGGGCGATCTGTCCGGGCTCAGCCGTCCGGGCGTCGCGAACGACAAGATCACCGCACGCGCACAACAAACCGGTGATGACTGGCAGCCCGCGGGCTATCCGGTCGAGTTCGTCTCACTGGGTTCGACGGGTATCGGGGTGCCGGTCCGGGCGACCATCACCTCCTTCGGACCGATCCTGCTGAGCAAGGTCCTCGGCCTCAACGCCACCCAGGAATCGGTGCTGGGGTTGATCTTTCACTGGGCCGACCAGAACGGACTGATGCTGCTCGACCTCAAGGATCTACGGTCGGTGATCGCATACCTGACCAGCGACGAGGGCAAACCCGAGCTGAAGGCGATCGGCGGCGTGTCGACGCAGACCGCTGGGGTGATCCTGCGGGCGCTGACGAATCTGGAGGCCGACGGCGGCGACACGTTCTTCGGTGAGCCGGAGATCGAACCCGCCGACCTGCTCCGGAGCGCGGCAGACGGGCGCGGCATCGTCACACTGTTCGAACTCGGTGCGCAGGCAGCGCGACCGGCGTTGTTCTCGACCTTCCTGATGTGGATTCTCGCCGACCTCTTCGAATTCCTGCCCGAGGTCGGCGACCTCGACGCGCCGAAACTTGTCTTCATCTTCGACGAGTCCCACCTGTTGTTCGACGGCGCGTCCAAGGCGTTCAAGGAACAGGTGGTCCAGACGGTGAAACTCATCCGCTCGAAGGGAGTCGGCATCTTCTTCTGTTCGCAGTTGCCCACCGACATCCCCAATGACGTCCTGTCGCAACTGGGTGCGCGGATTCAGCACGCGTTGCGCGCCTTCACCCCGGACGATCAGAAGGCGCTGACCAAGACCGTCAAGACCTACCCGGTCTCAGACGTGTACGAGCTCGATCATGCGCTGACCTCGCTCGGGACCGGCGAAGCCGTGGTGACCGTCCTCTCGGAGAAGGGTGCACCGACGCCGGTCGCATGGACCGTCGTCCGGGCACCCCGATCGTCGATGGAAGCCGTTGGCGCGGAAGGTATCACCGCTGTGGCCACCGCGAGTCCGCTGTACGCCAAGTATGGCGAATCCATCGACCGTGAGTCGGCATACGAGAAGCTTGCCGCCAAGACGCTGGCGCCGGGCGAATCGCCGGACGCACCGGCACCGGCTCCCGCTCCGGCACCGGCTCCCGCTCCGGCACCCGCACCGCAACCGGACGAGCCGGGCATGATCGCCGAGGTGTTGACGAGCAAACCGATGCAGAGTTTCCTGCGGTCGGCGGCCTCCGCGGCGGGACGCGAATTCAGCCGCGCACTCTTCGGCACCGGGCGTCGACGCCGTTGACGTCGAACGTCATTGGCGGCCCGTTCATCGCGTCCCGCTCAACCATTTCGTTCCCGCTCGACGAGATCGTTGAGCGGCAAGCGCATGGTTGAGCGGGAACGTCAGGAATCTGCGCCGAGTTTGCGGTAGAAGGTGCCCACAACCGGGGCGACCAGAGCGCGGGGACTGTATCCGCCGGCCACCGACATCGCCTTCGAGAGCGTGCCCGGCACGACACGCATCTTGTTGTGCGTCAGCGCATCCAGACTCATCTCGGCCACCTTGTCGCTCGAGTGCCACAAGAAGTCGGGGACGAGTTTGTCGACCACCGAGGCGTCCACGGGGTCCGGGGTGCCGGTCCGTACCGGTCCGGGGGCCAGCAGTGTGACGTGCACACCGTCTCCGGCGACCTCACCACGCAGCGATTCGCTGAAAGTGTTCACGAATGCCTTGGTGGCCGCATAGGTGGCGTTGTGGGGGATCGGCATGTTGCCGGCGGCCGAGCCGACCATGAGGATGCCGCCCGCGCGTCGGCGTACCATCCCAGGCAGCACGGCGAGAGTCAGGTCGTGCACGGCATTCACGTTCAGACGCACCTGTGTGCGTTCGTATTCGGCGTCGAGGTCGGCAACCGCGCCGAAGGTGGCGATCCCGGCATTGTTGGCGAGAATCGAGATGTCGCGGCCGGCGAGTTCGCCGGCGAGAATCGCCACGGCGGATGGGTCGGACAGATCGGTGGGCCGAACTTCGGCTGCCACACCATATTTTCCGCGCAGTTCCTCGGCGAGACCCTCGAGGATCTCACCACGCCGGGCGACGAGAACGAGCGAATGTCCGCGCCGGGCGAGGGCGCGGGCCAAGGCCATCCCGATGCCCGACGACGCGCCGGTGACGACAGCGCGGGCGGATGCGGACGGTTCAGGTACTCCCATGCCACGTATCGTATCCAGCCGCCGCCGTCATCGGGCCGCCGCCGTTGACCGCCGGCGAACTATGCGATGCCTGCCGCGACCTCGGTGCCCTGCCGGATGGCGCGTTTGGCGTCGAGTTCGGCCGCGACATCGGCACCGCCGATGACGTGGGTGCGCACCCCGGCAACGGTGAGCGGGTCGACGAGGTCGCGTACCGAATCCTGGCCGGCGCAGATCACGACATTGTCGACCTCGAGCAGCCGGGTCTCGCGCACAGTGCCGTCGTCGTCACGGAAGCTCAGATGTAGGCCGGCGTCGTCGATCCGGTCGTAGGTGGCACCGGAGATCTGTTCGACGCCCTTCATTTTCACCGTGGCGCGGTGGACCCAGCCGGTGGTCTTGCCGAGGGTCTGGCCCTGTCGTCCGGGTTTGCGTTGAACGAGGAAGACCTCACGGACCGGAGGCAGGGGACGTGGTTTGGTGACAAAGCCGGGCTTGCTCAGGTCTTCGCTGACGCCCCATTCCTGAGTCCACTCCTTGAGATTGAGGGTGGGTGACTCGTCAACCGTCAGGAACTCGGTCACGTCGAATCCGATTCCGCCCGCGCCGACGACGGCAACCCGCTTACCGATCTCGCGCCGACCGAGCACGGCGTCGGCATAGGACACGACCATCGGGTGATCGACCCCCGGGATCTCGGGGATCCGGGGGGTGACGCCGGTCGCGATGATCACCTCGTCGAAGCCCTGGGCGATGATGTCCTCGGCCTTCACTCGCGTGTTCAGATGTACTGTCACGTTGTTGATCTCGAGTTGGCGCCGGTAATAGCGTAATGACTCGTTGAACTCCTCTTTTCCGGGAATCCTTGCGGCAATGGAGAATTGGCCACCGATCGATTCATCGGCCTCGAAGAGTTCGACGCGGTGCCCGCGCGCGGCGGTGGAGACCGCGGCGGAGAGTCCGGCGGGGCCGGCGCCGATCACCGCGATGTGCTGGGTATGGCGGGTGGCCCCGAGGGTCAGGGTCGTCTCGCGACCGGCGCGCGGATTGAGAAGGCAGGACACCTTTTTGCCGACGAATGCGTGGTCGAGGCAGGCCTGGTTGCAGCCGATGCAGGTGTTGATCTCGTCGGCGCGGCCGGCCCGCGCCTTGTTGGCGAAGTCCGGATCGGAAAGCATGGGCCGTGCCATGGAAATAGCATCCACCCGGCCGCGTTCGAGGATCTCTTCGGCGAGTTCGGGCGTGTTGATACGGTTGCTCGCGATGAGTGGGATATCCACCTCGGCGCGCAGTCGTTCGGTGAACTCCACGAAGGCTCCGCGCGGCACCGAGGTGACGATGGTCGGGATGCCGGCCTCATGCCATCCGATGTCGGTGTTGATGGCGTCGACGCCGAGTTTTTCGGCTTTACGTGCCATCAGCGCGATCTCATCCCAGGTCTGCCCGTTCTTGACGAAGTCGGCGATGGACTGCCGCAGGATGATCGGGAAGTCGCGGGGTACCTGACGGCGCATCTCGGTGATGATCTCGACGAGAAAGCGCTGACGGTTCTCGGTGTTGCCGCCCCATCTGTCGGTGCGGTCGTTGGTGTGCGGGCACAGGAACTGGTTGATCAGGTAGCCCTCACCGCCCATGATCTCGACGGCGTCATAGCCGGCCCGGCGGGCAAGCTTTGCCGAGCGGCCGAAGGTGCGGATGACGTGCTTGATGATCGGTTCGGTCATCTTGAGGTGCCGGAACGGATGGATCGGTGAGGGCTCCGATCCCGCGGCGACCTTGAAAGGCGTATAGCCGTACCGTCCGGCATGGATCACTTGCATGGCGATCTTGCCACCCTCGCGATGGACCGCGCCGGTGAGACGACGGTGCCGCGCGACGTCGGCGTAGTTGGTCATCTTGCCGGCGAACGGCAGGAGCAGGCCGGTGCGAGAGGTGGCGAATCCGCCCGTGATGATCAGTCCCACACCGCCTTTCGCGCGCTCGGCATAGTAGGCGGCAAGTTTGTCGGTGTCCCACAACCGATCCTCGAGGCCGGTGTGCATCGATCCCATGATCAGCCGATTGTCCAGCGTGATACCGCCGAGCGGCAGCGGCTCGAAAAGACGAGGGAAATGCGGATTGGGTTGTGCGGATGGGGCTGACATCGAGTCACCTCTCGGTCGGGCCGGAATGTCGGCGGTGGAATCTGATCAGCTGGGCGGTAGCGAGTTGAGTTATGCGGGACAGGTCAGGTCGCGGTGCCGAGCTCCCGGGTGAGCGCGGCGAGAACCTCGTCGCACCAATCGACGAATCCTTCTTCGATCCGGACACCGCCGCGCAGTACCAGGTATTGGTGCAGTTTGCGGCCGGTCAGGCGTTCGGGGTCGGGATAGTCGGTCTTCTCGAACGACCGGTACAGGTCCAGTCGCTCGACATGTAGTCCCCGATGTCGCTCGAGCTCGGCGATCAGATCGGGGAGTGTCGAGCGCTCGGCGGCCCGGATCTTGACGCCGAGATCGTCACGGAGCTGCTGAATCGGCGTCGGGGTGGCGACCCACCGCCGCAACGCCTCTCGACCGTCCTCCGACAGCGAGTAGACCTTCTTGTCGGGTCGGCCGTCCTGCACGATCGGCTCGTAGCCGACCAGGCCGTCGGCGTGCAGTTTGCGCAACGTGCGATAGATCTGCTGGTGCGTGGCCGACCAGAAGTGGCCGATGGAGCGGTCGAACTGGCGGCTGATCTCGTAGCCGGTGCCGGGGCGTTCGGACAACGACACCATGATCGCGTGCTCGAGGGCCATACGTGCACGGTAGCAGTGCACCGTGTTGCTATGCAACGAAGTGCTTATGAACTTCGTCCGTCACCAGAGATTCAGCGGGATGTCCGGCAGCGCCGGCGGGTTGACGGTTCCGGGAGCGTCGTGGGGCAGTGGTGGCGCCGGACCCACGTGCGGGGTGGCAAGGTCGCGGGCCCGGGCGAGGGCGTCGAGCACATCTTTGATCGAGGTGTCGGGATGCAGGTGACGCGCCTGGTGGGCGCCGGTGATCACATCGACGATCGCCCCGAACGCGTCGGAATCGGGATCGTTGAAGTACGAACCGTGCGCGGCGGGCCCCAGCAACCACGACCCGTCGCTTGCGCGGCCGGTGGGGAGATTTTCGAAACCCGGAACGAGGTCGGGGCTGAATCCATGCGGGTTGAACGGAAACATCCGCAACATCTGTATCGGGTCGCCGGGTGCGGTGAGTGTGTATCGGTGCACATCGGGATCGGAACCGGACGGGGGCACGACTCCGACTCCCGCGGAGGACGCATGAATGATGTTGTCGGCTCGCAATCCATGCGCTTCCGCGGCGGCGACGACCGCGCCACCGTACGAGTGACCGATGTAGGTGGTCGTCGCGTCCGGAGAGACCGCGGCGATCTCGGCGTCGAGCGCCCGGCCGAATCCGACCAGCCGCGGTGCCATCTCCTTGGCGTAGTGCGGATCGAGTGCGGTGTCGTCGAACGTGGTGGGAGCGGCCTCGATGATGTTGCCGTCGAACGGGTTGAGCATGTCACCGAAACTCTCGACGACCTGACCGGAGTCGACCAGTTTCTGGGGTAGGTCGCCATCGAGGTAGATGAACACCGGACCGTCGGTGCGGTCGGCGAGGTTCCAGGCCGCCTTCCAGTTGTCTCCGCCGTAACCACGTGCGTTGGTTCCGGTCCCGGGCACGTAGACGGTCGCGTTTGCGGTCACCGGCGTGAGTGCACCGACCATCTCGACCAGCCGCGGGTTGTCGGCGTCGGTGAACGAGATGAACACCCGTTCGGTCTCGGCGTACAGCGGATCGTTGCGCGCAGCGCCCGGGACACCTGGATAGGGGGCGGGGCGCTGCTCGAGAAATGATCGCAGCATCGTGGCGCGTTCGCTCTTGGTGCCGTTTCGGCGGATCTCATCGGCCAGCGCATTGCGGATGTTGATCTCGTTGGCCGTGCTGCGCAACGAAAATGGCACTCCATCGAGGTTCCCCATGGTTTCCGGATCGGCTTGGACCAGGCGGCGCAGGTCTGCGTCGGCGGTGCCGGCGAGCGCACTCCGTCGCTGTTGCACGCTCAAACCCTGCAATCTGCGCACCATCGCGTCGGGTTCCATGGTGCCGAGTCCGGGCACGGTCACATCCGGCTGGCGACAGATCATCGATGCGAGGTCGGACCGGAGATCTTCGATCCGTGCGCCGTAGAGTTCGTCGACTTCGTCGACCGCGCGCAGGCCCTGCTGGATCAGGATCTGATGCCCGTTGGCCATCTCCAGATTTGCGGCGTGCGGGTGGGTCACTGAGCCGTCGTCGGCGACGACGCAGCCCAGCGCGACCGCGTCCTCTACGGCGCGCTTCACCACGTGGCAGGCCTGCCCGAGATCGATTCCGGCGTCACCGGCCTCATCGGCTATCTGTTGCAAGACATTTCGCACCTCGTTTGCGTGATCATGTTCGTGGCGAATACGGGTGAGCGCGGCGTCGTGTGTTCTGCCGTGCCAGTCCGTCGGGCGAAGGGCACTGCCGAGGGCGACGTCGAGTGCTTGCTCGAGGAGCCCGGCAGCAGTCCCTGCGGCGTCGCCGGCCGTGGTGATGTCGCCGGTACGCCACGACCGCACGTCGGAAATGGTGAGACGCATCAGCGCTCCGGCAGGAGGTCGAGAGCGCGGCCCGCGGCGGCGTCGGTGTCGAGGGCATCGGCGGCGAAGTGTCCCAGTGCGACGCTCATCGCGAGCAGGAGCTCGGAGATGGAGTCCGTCGCCGCGTGGGCCGGGTCGGCCAGTGATCGCAGTGCGCCTACCGTCCGGCTCGGCGGGCCGCTGAGATCGGCCAGTTGATCGACGGTGATGTCGGCCACGGCGCGGGCTCGATCGCGCCACGTCGCCTCGATCTCGGCGAGTTCGTCGGCGTCGATGCCGAACAGCGTGTCGTCGTCGGTTCCGAAGAGACGGTCGGCCAGGGCGGGCAGATCGGCCCGGTCGGCCAGGTCGCCGAAGAATTTCGAGAACGGTGTCATGGGTTCCCCTTGCGTCGCGGATGTGACGACATATTCGACGCAGGGATGCGCGAACGGTTCCGCCAGGAGGCGCCGGGCTGTGGACAACGCGAGCCGGGCGGGACTCGCCGGATCTCCGAACGGCCACCTCCGCACCGGCGATCGAAGCGTCAATTCGGCGGGAGCAACGGGCGTGGGGGCAGAGGGGAGGAGGAGACGACACTGGTGGTGACGGTTCCGAGCGTGCCGATCTTGCCGCTGATCCGTTCCAGGTGACTTTGGGTGCCCCCGGCAGGACTCGAACCTGCGCGGACCCTGACTCCGTTGTAGCCTCCGATCAGGTGAAACATCCTGTCATCAGCTGGTTTCGCAGCGTACGCGTGTGACATGCTGGGACGCAAGAGGACACACAGAAACACCAGGATCGTCAGTCGGATCGCACGAGAGGGCGGCACATTGGCAGGCAAACCAGGCCGACGCGGGTGGGGATACGTCCGCAAGCTGCCCTCGGGACGGTTCCAGGCTTCGTACATAGGCGATGACCTCAAACGGCACACCGCGCCGCGCACGTTCACCGTGAAGATGGACGCCGAGGCATGGTTGGCAATGGAACGCCGGCGTTTGGAGATCGGAACGTGGGAGGCTCCTGCTCGCGAGCGTCCGTCCGACCAGCTCGACCTCGAGACCTACGCCGACCGTTGGGTGAATGAGCGCAAGCTGCGCTCCCGAACGGCGACCGGTTACAAGTCGCTGTTGCGGCTGCACATCGCGCCGGCCCTCGGGGGCAAACGGCTGGCCGCGATCACGCCCGAGATGGTCCGCCGGTGGTACATCGGGCTCGGTACCGACCACCCGACTCGCAACGCGCACGCCTACCAGCTGCTGCACGCGGTCATGGCGACTGCGGTCACCGACGACCTGATCCCGGTGAATCCCGTCCATATTCGCGGCGCGATGCACACCGAGCGCAAGCGTGAACCGATCATCCTCGACCCTCCCGAGGTCGCCGAGCTCGCGTCCGCAATGCCGGCCGAACTGTCGGCGTCGATTCTCTTGGCCGCGTGGTGCGGGCTGCGATGGGGTGAGACTTCGGAGCTTCGCCGTAAAGACGTAGACCTCGACAACGGCGTCCTGACCGTTGCTCGCGGTGTCACGTACCGGGACAAGACATTTCGTGTCCAGGGCACCAAATCGGGTGTGGTGCGCCGGGTCGTGATCCCTCCGCACATCATCGAAACGGTACGTGCCCATCTGGGCGAGCACGTCGGCGACGATGCCGAGGCTCTGCTGTTCTCCGCGGCGGCGGGGAATCGTCACCTGCGCGATGTCGTCTACAGGAGATCGTTCTCGAGGGCGGCGAAGTCCATCGGCCGCGACGGTCTACACGTCCACGACCTCCGGCATTTCGCCGGCACCCAGGCCGCGCGCGTCGGTGGCACCACGGCTGAGGTGATGTCACGACTCGGGCACTCGACGGTCTCGGCGGCGATGAAGTACCAGTCCAGCGACCTCAAACGTGATCGCGAGATCGCCGCTCGACTCTCTGCGCTCGCTGACCCGAACTGAGCCTCGACGAACGACGACACGCCGAAGGCGCAAGGTCCGTTTGTGGCCGTTCTTCGCACTGTTTCGCCCACTTTTCGACCTGTCGAGTGGTTCCCCGGCCACGTCACCAATACGTACTTCAACGTACTTCAGCGTACTTCAGCACGCTCCAGCTGCGTCTTTATGCGTCTTCCACCGCACCTGAAACCTGTTGAGGCTAAGGGGATCGCGAGAGGGTTCGAGGTCCGGGAGTTTATCCACAGGCGTGCGCTATCCAGCAAATTTCGCCATAGACTCGTTCTAGCGGACATACCGGAACGAGTCGGTAGCCCCGAATGCAAGAACCCGTAGGAGCGCGTCACTCCGCCAAGAACGCCGCGCACCTACGGGCCGAAGAATCAACCTGAAAGGCCGATCCAATGCCCAACGGTACGCGGCTCGATGCTGCCCCGAAACCCGCCCGCTTCTCTCACTCGATCACGGAGATCGCCGATTTGTACGGCGTGCATCCCAAGACGATTCGGCGATGGATCGCCGAAGGCCGCATATCGGCACACCGCATCGGGCCTCGACTGATCCGTCTCGACCCCGACGAGGTCGCCCGGCAGCTACTAGGCGCACCGCTCGGCGGCGGTGCGGCATGAGCGGCCCCGATTATGAGCACCTGGACTGGCTCGACGACCTCGGCATCACCGACACCGACCTCGACGTGATCGGGGGCGAGCTGGAATGACCCGAGAAAAACGAAACCCCGCCGGGGGCAACGGCGGGGCTCGGAAATCCTCCACATGGGCACGGGATCACCACAAGTGTAGCCCCGACACCCGCATCACGTCACCGACTGCCGATGAAGTCTACGAACGGTCCGTGATCGAGGCGGCAGCGGAACTCGGCTACACGGTGGCTGTCCCGTGCCAGGTCTGCGGCCACCCACTGACGCACCCGAAAAGTGTTGTCGCACAGGTAGGGCCGAAGTGCGCAGGCAAGGCTGGTGAGCAATGACCGGACTCTCCTACGACGACGCAAACCTGCTGCGATACCGCCTGCTCGATCTGCCGTTGCCCGATGACCTCGACCGCGCCCAGTTCAACGCGCTGTTGACCGCCGGCGTCCGTGACATCCTGCTCGGCGAGCTCGACGCCCTGGCCGCGTCGAGGGTGCAGAAGTCGGTGGCGCTGGTGGTCGCCGAGGCGCTCCCGTGGGGCGAAGTCGGCCGCACGGTCGCCCAGCGGCGCGCGTGGCTGGCCGCGAACCCTTGGGCGAGGCGGGTGGTCGCATGAGTCTCCCCGATGGATGGATACGCGGATCTGATGCGCCGCGGTCGCGGCCTGTGAAATGGCTTGTGCAAGACCGGCTTGCGCGTGGGCATGTCACATACCTGTTCGGGAACGAGGGCATCGGCAAGTCGACCTGGTGGGTACACGAGGCCGCGAAGATCACCGCACAACGCCAGTTCGTGGTCCTCATCATCACCGAGGACGGTTGGGAAGATTCCGTCAGGCCGCGAGCCGAGGCGGCTGGTGTCGACCTCGACTTCGTGCTCGTGCTCAACGTGGCCGAGGATGACGACGACTTTGAGATGGGAATTCCTGGGCCGGGCTGGTTGATCGGACAAGAACTCCCCGATGTCGCGCTGGTCGTCATCGACGGACTGGCCGACGCGACGGCAGTAGTCAACGGCGGTCTCCCGAAGGCCACCGAATGGCGTCCGGTTATCACGGCGTGGAAGCGGTACGCGCGCAGACGAGGGGCCGCGGTGCTCGCGCTCGGTCACACCAACCGAGACACGCTCAACGGGACTCGTGGAGCCGTAGGGCTCTCAGGGCAGATCAGGCAGACCGTTCGGCTCAACCTACTCGCACAACGTGACGAGGACGGCCGACTGGCGATCGGTGTCGAGAAGTCGAATATCTGCCGAGACGACCTGCCGGCCGACCTGTACGAGATCACCGAGACAGCCATCGGCGGGATCGCGACGACTGTGGCGACACCAGTCGGCATCGCAGAGCAGTCAGCGAAGGAGATGTTCTCGACCCTCGCCGCACTACCTCAGGTAGCCGAGGACGAGGCCACCATCGAACGTCTCGACGGCTGCATTGCCGACCTCGTGCTGATCGTAGAGAGCGAGTGCGACGGCGATGGGTGGATCGAGACCACCCACGCCCAAGAGCTGCTCCAGAAGGGCAAGGGCAAGTCAACGGCGAAGTGGTCGCCGGATCAGATCGCCCGAGCACGGACGCGGGCGATCAAGGAGAAGTTCATCGAGGCCGATCACCCCAAGGTGCCGGGGCCGTGGTTCTGGAGGCGTCTCGATGCCTAGAACCGTGCGTTCTTGCGTTGTTGGCGCTGACCAGCGAAAACGTCTGCGTTGTTGGGTGCGTCCTTGTGCGTCCTTGCTGCGTTCTTGGACCACCAACAACGCACAACAACGCACCAACAACGCACCAAGAACGCAGGCAATAACCGCACGTCAGCCCCAACAACGCAAAGAACGCAGCACTAGGAGAGATTGAGATGTCACCAACCTGGAAGATCGTCGCCACTGCACCGGCCGTCCAGGCGGCACACGTAGTCGAGTCGATCACCGATGAGTTCGACACCACCGAGTTCTACTACCCCGTCCATGTGTGGACGACCCAAGAGAATCAGTACATCGATCTTGATGGCGGTGTGACGACGCGCGTGGTCGGGATGTACCTCGCCGATGGCGGGCACCTATCCGAGGTCATCCCAGGAGTCGAGTATCGAGATGAGTCACTCGTCTGGTGGCGGATCGTTGACGGTCCGGCGCCTGAGGAATCGCGCGAAATGCCACGCGTCGAGCGGTGGTGGCGAAAGTTCTGTGAGCACAAAGGGATTGAATACGTGACCGCGGAGGCCGGCCGATGAGATCACCGAATCTCCCGACTGACATGCTCATCGCGGCCGCGAAAGAGGTCGAGACCGTCCACATGTGGACTGCCGATCGATTCGCCGATCACGGTGTCGCCGACGCCTACCAGGCCGAGACCGACGCGCTCGGCGATGTCGTCGGTGAGCTTCGGCGCGCGCTACACGAGTTCACCGAGTACAGCGACGGCCGACCGATCGAGGCGTGCGTCGGCATCGAGCGCGGCCGCACGTTCGGCTACGTCTTCAAAGCCGTGCCCGAGCATCGGGGGGAACGAATGCTGTACGAAGCGCCACGCCCCGCCGACCCCGACGAGGGCGACCGCGGCACGTACAGGGTCCACGTCGACGACCGCGCGGCCACTGTCCGCGTCGAGCTGCTCCCGCCCCGCCGCCGTCGTCTGGGGCTGGTTCGGTGAGCCGGGCGCGGAACCGACCGCCGGCCAGACTCGACGGCGGGGCCGAGGCCTTGTTAGCCGCGGTGCTGCGCCTGATGCCCCGGTTCGAGAGCCCGGCCTGCCACGGCCGTGGCGAGCTGTTCGATCCGCCCGGTGAGCGCGAGGAGCGGGCGAGCGTCACGCACCGCCACGAGGCCGCGCTACACCTGTGCCGCACGTGCCCCGCCCTCGATGCCTGTCGAGCGTGGGCGGAAACCGAACCCGCATCCGGCGCGGTGCTCGCTGGTCGCATCCGTTCTGACGAGGAGGCTGTGGCATGACCGTCGCGTATCGGTTCTCGTGGCTCTGGAACGTCGACGGTCGCGCGACGTTGGTGTCCCCGTTCATGCTTCGGCCGGCGCCTGACGGGCAAACGGTGCGCGCGCATTGCCAGTCGCCGCGCGTGGATCACGTAGCCGACAGGTGTGGTTGTGGCGTGCACTACGTGAGTGAGCTCGCGGCGCTGGACGCGTATCTGCAATACACCAACGAACGGACCTTTGCCATCGAGGTCGGCGTGCCCCGAGGCAGGGTCCGTCTCGACCCGGACTTCGCGCGCGGCGCAGTACACGCCGACGTGCTCGCTTCGGCCCTCAAAGGCGTCAGTTTCCGTGCAGATCAGTTCACACGCAAACACATCTGGGTGACGTCGATGTTCGGAGACCGAACCGAGTTGATCGCACGGCGGTACTCGACACCGACGAGTGTTGCGATGCCGCCGCCCGAGGACGAACAACGCAGAGTGCTGGCCCCGCTGGGCGTGACGAAGTTCCACAAGTTCAGCCCCATCGACGACAGTCCGAAAGGCGCGTTACAGAGGGCGATCTGGCGATACCGGCTCGCGGTAGCGATGGGTATCGGCGATCTACGGCAACCGGCGGCGCAACTACTCGGGGCGGTGCGCGCTGCCGTGCCGAAGGTTGGAACGGCCGAGGTGGCGGTGATGACAGTCGCCCAAGGCGTCGACCTCCAAACGATCGTCAACCAGGCGGGGATGTCGTTGTGAGGCCGCGCATATCCATCGCCGTAGAACGCGACGAGGCCGGGGCTATCCGAGTCGGCGGAATCGGCCTCACCGTCGCCGAAGCCCGAAAGCTCGCAGACAGCATCCACGATGCGATCGAGACCACCCAGGAGAGAGAACATGACTGACACTGACATCAGACGCCGGCGCGTCAGGGGCGAAACACCGTTCGTTTGTCGCCGTTGCGGCGGCCCGGCCCGCGCCTATCGCGGCAGTGTTCACCGCTGGACCTGCACCGCCTGCGTAGACGACTACATCGACCGGCAGTGCAGCAATGACACTCGATGAGGATGATCTGCGCGCCGTGCGGTTCGTGCTCGCCGAGTTCACCCGGAGACGACGGCTGTCGGGGCATCCGATCCCGTCAGCCGTCGTCCGCCTACACCACCGGCTTGCGTCCGCAGACGGACGCGAAACCATTGCACCACAAACACACTCGAAACCAGAGCCCGACCTGCTCGACACCGCCGAGGTCGCCGAGATGCTCGGATGCTCGACGCGCCACGTTCGGCGTATCGCGTCGGCGCTCGACGCCCGTCAGATCGCCGGGCGGTGGCTCTACCCGAAACCCGCTGTCACACAACACATCGAAGGACGTAAACCATGACCGACCCCAGAGATGCACTCGAAGCCGGAGCGAAACAGTGGCTCGCCGAACTGCCCGATGACGAGTTCGCAGCCGTTGTCAAGGAAGTGCGTGCGCCGGCCGACAAGGCCAGCAAAGACGACACCGGTGCCGTCGCGCTCAACGATCACAAAGCCCTGGCCGACATCATCGCCCAGCAACTCGGAAAGTGACAGGGACACACCATGCTCGGATTCGGACCATCACCTCTTCAACTGTTAATCGCCAACGTCGCCACTGTCGCCGCCGCCGGCGGTGAAGTGCCCGACGAGTACACGCGCATCGCCGAACGCTGGAAAGCATTCCAGGGGTTCGACTCCGCGACACTTACCGGCCAGCTTGCCGACAGCATCATCGGAACCGGCGGCCTCGACGACCTGCCCAAGCTGCGCGCGCTCGCACTCGCCGGCCGCGGCGGTGCCCAGGAATCGGCCGAGCTGCGCAGCGACCTCGAAGGCCCTGTGTTCCTCGCGCTGCGTGACGCATACGAACCCGTCGCCGACAGCAACTATCGCGCACTCGCATCGGCGTTCAACGGCACCGCAACCGCACTGACCAAGGCAGCCAAGGTCGTAGACCCGGACACACCCGCCGGTGAGATGGTCACCGCGACCGACAAGGCCCGCAAGGCGTGGACCGACGCCGCGCTCTTCGCCATGCAACTCGACGAGCAGATCCCGGCGCTGGCAACCGCGGCCGAACTGGCCGAGCTGTCCACGCTCACCGAGGACCGACGGCTACCGCTGCTGTGCGATCCGGGCAGCCTGCACCGTCGCCGAGTGTGGGAAGCATGGGACCACACCGAGGGGCGCGCTGGACGCTGGGCTGCGCTCATCCGCCTCGGAATCCCCATCCGCGCGCTCGACGACCTCGGCGAGTACGAGCCCTACAGACGACCGGCACCCATCGAGAAGCGCCTCGTCTCGGTCGGTCGAGGGATGACCCGCGAGATCGAAGTCGATCCCGAGGACGCCGAACACGAACTGTCTGTCGCCGCGGTCATGGCTCCCATCAACGCCGAATGACCGTCGAGGGCCGTGGAGTTGGCGAGGTTGTCACTCCACGGCCCTCTCACTTCACAGAACCAGAGGAACAATGCCCAGCAACGGACAGACCGAATGGTCGAGACAGGCCAGCAGGCGACGACGGATTCGAGACCGATATCTGGCCCGCGCCCGAAACACCGGGCTCGACTGCGCGTTCTGCCACCAGCCCATCGACCCGAACGCACCCCACCTCGACCCCGGCGAACTGACCATCGACCACATCGTCCCGCTCAGCGCCGGCGGGGCACCGTTCGACGCCTCCAACTTGGCCCCCGCTCACCGGCACTGCAACCGGCAGGCCGGAGACAAGCGGGGGAGCCAACCAGCCGCCGAGGCGGCCCCCAGCGGATCGTGGCAACTCCACCCAGACGGCAGCGTGCCTACCCAATCCCGTCCGCTCGTCGACGCCCAGGGCGGCCGCACTTGGTACGAAGAGGGGCGGCGCGTCTTCGAGACCGGGCGGCGCTGGTAGCGGGGTGGGGGACAGCCCCCACCCCCCGCCTCGTCAGCCACCCCATGGCATATGGCCCTCTCTCTCCCCGGCATTTTTTTCCAAGGGCAGGCAAACGCGCTTTTCGGGGCTGTTCTGCTGTTTGGGCAGGCGGCAATCCGAGCGTCGGCCGAGGGGGAGGGGGGCTCGGGGAGAGAGAAGCCATATGCCTCTAGGTGGTCAGTCACGGCACCCCAGGGGGCACCCTCCACCCCCGCTGCGTCCTTCGTGCCGGGCCGGCCCCCGCGCTGCGCGTGGTGCCAGGCTTTGCGACCCGGCTGGCCGGGTGGCCGAGGCGTAGCGGGAAGGTATTTCATCGTTGACCTGCGCAAATGCGGTATGCCGTTACCCCAAAACACGGGTTGTACGGTGTGGGTCCATTGACGGCGATCGGCGCCGTCCATGACCCAAGGGAGACCATAAATGGAAACATCGACCGGCCGGCAGCCACCTGAGCCAAATGGCTCACCTGCCGATCCCGCCCCGATTGTCACGCGGATCATGACGACCCTGTCCGCGCTTGGTGTGGCCGCGGCGGTTGTCAACCACTGGCCGGCGTGGACGTGGTGGGTGGTGTACCCGGCCGCGGCGTGCTTTGGCTGGCGCGCCGGACGTCCGTCGCAGCGGGTCACCGAAGGCAAGCCCAGCGGACCGCCCTCCGGGCGGACTGGTGCCGGTGTCGATCCCTCACACCGTCGACCCACGAGTCCATAGCCGCATATCGCATCTGCGCAACACCGATCGCCACCCGACCCGAAGGGCAGGCGGTATCGCTGTGGCACCGGAATCGCGATTCGCGAGGTCGTGATCGGTGGCCCCGAGTGCCGGTCGGGGACTGAGCTACGGCACGTCAGTCGGTTTGCGTCGGACTGTGCGAGAGCGACGGGCGCGAGGTCGGATCGGTTACGCGCTCAGTGCCCTGGCCGGGAGTCGAACCCGGCAGGTGTGGTCGTGATGACCACACCCGAACCGTCGAGGGCCGCGGGGTGCTGAGCACCGCGCGGGGATCGAGCGGCTATGTGGTCTCGCCGCAGTCGCAGACGGTGTGATGATCGGCAGCGAGGACGTAGCGGACGCACGACATCGCATCCTCGAGGGCATCACTCAGCGCGCCGGCCGCTTCGAGAGAGAGGTACATGTCACCGCTGGATGAAGCAGTCACGTACACGGCTGGGATCGAATACCGATGGGGACCGCGTTCGTCCCATGTGGCGCCCACAGAGATCAGCGGAACGTGCCCGAGCTCGTCACCGACCTCGGGCCGCGTGAGATCGGCGGCAACCGATGCCGACATGAAGTGCTCACCAGTGCGGCACGTACCCATCTGGCACGCCTGACACCAGGGCTGAGGGTGGCGGGCGCCCGCGCGGTCGCTGACCGGATGGTCCTCGGCGTGTTCAGATCCGCAGATCGCATCGCTGAGGCCGAGCCCCAGTACCTCCGCTGCGAGCACGCATTCACCGATCGTCGGGGCGGACACCGCCCCTGGTGCTGCGATCGAACGACGTGCGCGGTCGATGATCTGCCAGGCCTGTTCCCGGTTCATGCGATCCACCGCCCCACGACTGCCGAGGCCTGCGCGACCGCGATCACGCACTCGGCCCGGTCGCCGGTGCCGTAGTCGATGTGATCCTCGAGCGCGTGCAGCGCGTGACGTAACAGCGTGAGCACAGGACTGGGCACACCGGCCTCGTCGCCGTCGTGGAAGCGCGCCCAGCCCTGCGCGGCCATCGTCTCCAAGGTCCGCTTGGCGGGGTCGAGTGTCGTCGGTGTCATGCGATCACCGCCGACCCGCACACCTGGTTGCCCATCGTGGCGCAGTCCCAGCCGGATTCGTCCTCGTCGATCACGCCGTCGCCGTTGTCATCGCCGGGCAGAACCTTCTTGACGACTCCGGCAAGAACTTTCCCGCCGCCGGGGGAGATTTTCCCGGCGCCGGGAAAAAGGTTCCCGCCACCGGGAGGCATCACGGTCAACCGGTGTAACACCGGTGGTTCACCCGGCGCGATCCCCGGTGCCGGCTCCGTCACGCTCATCGTGGTGGAGGCCGTGGGCTGCTGCTCGGGGTGCGCGTACCAACCGAGGTGGACGCACCCGGCCATGACGGCGATGGGGACGAGGTAGAAGAGCACGGCGACGATGACCGCGCCGACGTAGGGGCGATAGGGGGATCGGGAGCGGGATATGCTGCCTGAACGATGCATCGGACTTGTCCTCCGTTGTGTCGAGGCCCCGGCCGGTGGTGTCAACACCGACGGGGCCGTTTCGTTTCACAACGGAATCAAGGGGAATCGTCACCACATCGCACGCAATAGTGCAGAATGGTTCTGACCAGCAAAAACACGGTGCCCCCGGCAGGACTCGAACCTGCAACCACCGGATTAGAAGGCCGATGCTCTATCCGTTGAGCTACGGAGGCATGCCGTTCGGCGGGTGAGTCGTCCCAACGGCGTGGCGAGTATATCCGGGTGGATGCCCGGACGGCGACCGTCCCCTCCACGGCCGCCGTCGCTGCTGAACAGCATGGCCTGGATTCGCCGGGTCGAGGTGACGACGATGCGCGCCTGTGGACAACCTCGGGCGGCCGCCTCACACCGCGCAGCGAAATCCCAGGTGCGAGGTGGCCGAGTCGTCGGATTGTGGCGACCGCGCCGCCGGGCGATACCGCCGGCAGTACTGCGGTGAGCACAGATGCGAGCCGCCCTTGGTGACCCGCACCACCTGCGGAGATGTGGTGGCCGCGAGCAGGTCCGGTCGTCCGTCGGCAGTGACGGTGGCCAGCCCCGGTGGAACATGCCGCGGCGTGAAGACATCCACGGTGCGCTCCCATACGTTGCCGATCATGTCGAGGAGCCCGAGTGGATTCGCCGGATGGCTCCCCACCGGACTGGTCGATCCCCAGCCCTCGTTCTGGTAGGGAAATTTCCCGATCCAGGTGTTGGCCAATATCTTTCCGTCCGGGTGGAGCTCGTCGCCCCAGGCGTAGTCGAGTCCCTCGACACCGCCGCGCGCCGCGCATTCCCACTCGGCCTCGGTCGGGAGCCGCCGCCCGGCCCAGCGTGTGTACGCGTCGGCGTCGGCGTGGGCCACATGCACGACCGGATGATCGGGGCGGCCGTCGAGTCCGGAGCCCGGTCCGCGGGGATGTCGCCACGAGGCGCCCGGGACATACCGCCACCACGCTCGCCAGTCGCGCAGGTCGACGGGCCCCGCGGTCGGGGTGAACACCAGCGCGCCCGGAACCAGGTCGGCCGGGTCGGCGCCCGGGAAATCCGCGGGATCGATGTCACGCTCGGCGACGGTGACATATCCGGTGTCGGCGACAAAGGCACCGAACTGCGCGTTGGTGACGGGGTGCGCCTCGATGGCGAAGGCCTCGACATGGCGCGCATGGGCCGGCCGCTCCTCGGGATAGAACCGGTCGGAGCCCATGTGAAATGTCGCGGCGGGAATGTCGACGAGGTCGGTCAGACCGCGAACACGCACGGCGCGCCGCGCGGGTCCTGCCGGGTCGGCGACCGCATCGTTCATCTCCTCGATGGTGCCATCGGCTGAGGCTGCGTGCCGCCGATGCAGGTGGCCCCCGGGTGGCACCGCCGTGCGACTAGACTGGTGCACCGTTGTGTCAGGGCCCGGCTCTGCGTCGCCCCGGGGATCGTCCGCAGGGGAGGAGACCACCGGAGGCCGGTCGGCCCACGACGAAAACTGCTGGTAGAGAGGCTCACGCGTGGCAGAGTTCATTTATACGATGAAGAAGGTGCGCAAGGCGCACGGCGACAAGGTCATCCTCGATGACGTTACGATGTCGTTTTTCCCGGGAGCGAAGATCGGTGTCGTCGGCCCCAACGGTGCAGGTAAGTCGTCGATTCTGAAGATCATGGCGGGCCTCGACCAGCCGTCCAACGGTGAGGCCTTCCTCGATCCGGACGCGACGGTCGGCATCCTGCAACAGGAGCCGCTCCTCAACGAGGAGAAGACGGTCAAGCAGAACGTCGAAGAGGGAATGGGCGAGGTCAAGGTAAAGCTCGATCGCTTCAACGAGATCGCCGAGCTGCTCGCCACCGACTACTCCGACGCGCTCATGGAGGAGATGGGCAAGCTCCAGGAGGACCTCGACAACGCCGAGGCGTGGGACCTCGATTCACAACTCGAGCAGGCGATGGACGCACTGCGCTGCCCGCCCGGAGATTCCCCGGTGTCGCACCTGTCCGGTGGTGAGCGTCGCCGCGTGGCGTTGTGCAAGCTGCTGCTGAGCCGGCCGGATCTGCTTCTGCTCGACGAGCCGACCAACCACCTCGATGCCGAGAGCGTGCTGTGGCTGGAGCAGTTCCTGGCGAGCTACCCCGGTGCGGTGCTGGCCGTCACCCACGACCGCTACTTCCTCGATCACGTGGCGGAGTGGATCTGCGAGGTCGACCGCGGCAAGTTGATCCCGTATCAGGGCAACTACTCCACTTACCTGGAGAAGAAGGCCGAGCGTCTCGAGGTCCAGGGCAAGAAGGACCAGAAGCTGCAGAAGCGACTCAAGGAGGAGCTGGCGTGGGTGCGGTCGGGCTCGAAGGCGCGGCAGACCAAGAACAAGGCACGGCTGTCGCGGTACGAGGAGATGGCCACCGAGGCCGAGAAATCCCGCAAGCTCGATTTCGAGGAGATACAGATCCCCACCCCGCCCCGGCTGGGCGATGTGGTCGTCGAGGTCTCCAACCTGGACAAGGGCTTTGATGGTCGGGTGCTGATCAAGGATCTTTCCTTCACGTTGCCGCGTAACGGCATCGTCGGGGTGATCGGTCCCAACGGTGTCGGTAAGACGACGCTGTTCAAGACGATCGTGGGTCTGGAGCGGCCGGATTCGGGCAACGTGAAGGTGGGGGAGACGGTCAAACTCAGCTACGTCGACCAGAACCGGGCGAACATCGACCCGAAGAAGACCGTGTGGGAGGTCGTCTCCGAAGGCCTCGACTACATCGAGGTCGGCCAGAACGAGATGCCCTCGCGCGCGTATGTCTCGGCGTTCGGATTCAAGGGCCCCGACCAGCAGAAGCGGTCGGAGGTTCTCTCCGGCGGTGAGCGCAACCGGCTCAACCTGGCGTTGACCCTCAAGGAAGGCGGCAACCTGATCCTGCTCGACGAGCCGACCAACGACCTCGACGTCGAGACCCTCAGTTCGCTGGAGAACGCGCTCGAACAGTTCCCCGGATGCGCTGTGGTGATCAGCCACGATCGCTGGTTCCTCGACCGCACCTGTACCCACATCCTCGCCTGGGAGGGCAACATCGAAGAGGGCAAGTGGTTCTGGTTCGAGGGCAACTTCGAGGCCTACGAGGCCAACAAGGTCGGGCGACTCGGACCCGACGCATCGCGTCCGCACCGCGTGACACATCGCAAGCTCACGCGCGACTGAGATCGCTCGCGCAACGACGTGCGTAACGCCCCGCCCGGATCCGGATTCCGGGCGGGGCGTTGTCGTCGGCGGGGACCGCATGTGGTCGATGTGCGTCGGGCGCTGTCCGTGGGCGCTAGGCTCGCGAAGAGACCTAACGGCGGCGCGCTGTGCCCACCGGCGCCGCGCACGAGAGGGTGATTGTCGTTGTCGGACATGACTTCGCTTCTGTCGCAAGTCATTCCCAGATACCTGGCGACGTCGGCGGGCGCACGGCTCGGTACCGGTTCCGATCGGACGCAGGCGGGTCTGCCCGAACCGGAGCCGGCCGAGGCCGAACGTATCCGCGCCCATGTGGCAATCGCCGCGGTCCGGCGTCCGGGCGAATCGGTTGTCGACGTCGCCACCGACGGTGCGGGTGGCATCGAGGCTGTGGTCGTCACCGATGACATGCCGCTGCTCGTCGAATCGGTGCTGGCAGCGCTCGAGCGGCACGGTATCGCCGTCGGACGCATCGATCACCCGGTTCTCACGGCGATACGTGATCCTCAGGGCGTGCTCACCGGGATTCGTGATCCGCGCGGCGGTCCGACCGAATCGTGGATATCGGTGTCCGGGCTGGCGAGCCGCGAGGCCGTCGACGATGTGCAACTGCGAGCCGAGATACTCCGCGGGATCGGCGTGGTCGCCGACATCGACGCCGATGCAGCCGACATGCGTGAGCGGCTGAACGCCTGCGCGGCCGCGTGCGCGGGCGCGCAACCCGGCGACCAGACCGGGCTGGCCGCCGGACGCGGCGAATATGCCGAGTTGCTGACGTGGTTCGCCGGTGACCACTTCGTCCCGCTGGGTTATGCCCGGCTCGACAGCTCGGGCAACCGTGTTGAGCGACTCGGCCTCAACCGGACCGAATCCGATGGTCCGGACGTCGAGGTGATCGATACCGCACCGTTGTTGCCGCGAGTGTCGCGGGTGTTCCTCGAAACCGGCATCCAGCGGTCGAGGTTCCCGATCCTCATCCAGGTCCCGGCCTTCGGCCCACACGCCGACGATGCCGGTGAGCATCGCTTCGTCGGCGTGTTCACCTCGTCGGGACTCCATCAGACGGTCCTCGACGTTCCGGTATTGCGTGAGAAGGTCCATGACGTGATCCGGCTTGCCGGCGTCGACGAGGATTCCTTCGCCGGTCGCACGATGGTCGAGCTGCTACAGAACTATCCGTTGGTCGAGATGTTCCAGGACCCGACCGCCGAACTGCACCGGCGGGTGGAGGAGATGCTGACGGCGGTCGCCACCCGCTCACTGCGGGTGTTCCTGCGTGTCAATCCCGCAGGCGCCGCCGCGACGGCGCTCATCTACCTGCCGCGCGACCGCTACAACACCCGCTCGCGGGAGATGTTGGAATCAGCAGTCGTCGAACTTCTCGGCGGCAGCGACCTCGAGTATGCGGCCCGCGTGAGCGAGAGACCGCTTGCGCTGCTGCAGGTGATGGCACGAGTCGATCCCGAAGATGCCCGGTCGTGGGGCTCGGTGGATGTCGACACCGAGCTGCGCCGGCAGCTGCAGACCACGCTCGCCGAGGCCATCCGCAGCTGGGACGAGCGGGTTCGTGAACTCGTCACCGCCGCCTCCGGCGAGCGCACGCTGCCACCCGACGGTGCCGACGGGATCCTGCGGATGATCGCCTCGCTGCCCGACGACTACAAGGACCAGCGCCCGCCCGCCGCGGCGGTCGGCGACCTCGCGCATGTGATGACGCTCGAACCCGGCGAACTCGCCGTCACCCTGGGAGATCCCACGTCGACCGGCGATGCGAACGGCCGGCCGCGCTGGGACTTCACCCTGTATCTGTGCGACGAGTCGGCGACCCTGACCGATGTGCTCCCGGTGTTACAGAGTCTGGGCGTCGACGTCATCGACGAACATCCCTTCGCGTTGTATCGGGACGACGACAAGCCTTGCCACGTCTACGAATTCACCGTCGTATTGACTGCTGGTATCGATGTCGACGCGGATACCGCGCACGATCTGCCGGAGCGGTTCACCGATGCCTTCGCCCAGATCTGGCGGCGTGACACCGAGATCGACGCGTACAACCAGCTGATCATCCGATGCGGCCTCGACTGGCGCGCCGTGACCATGCTGCGGGCGTACGGTCGCTATCTCCGCCAATGCGGATCTGCCTACAGCACAAGCCATGTCGCGGCCACACTGGGGCACCACCGCACGGTGACGCGGGGGCTGACCGCACTGTTCGAGGCCTCGTTCGACCCAGATGCCGTCGACGCAGGCGATCGTGATGGCGTGCTCGAACAACTCCGCTCCGATGTGGGCGAGATCCTGAGTCTGGACGCCGATCGTATCGTGTCGGCATTCACCGCGGTCATCACCGCCACCGACCGGACGAACTTCTACATCGTCGGCAAGTCCGCAGGCGCCCACGGCGGCTCGGCCGCCACGAGCGATCACCGCACCGTGCTGTCGTTCAAGTTGCGGCCCAAAGACATTCCGCAGACTCCCGAACCACGACCGCTGCATGAGATCTTCGTCTACTCCCCTCGAGTCGAGGGAGTGCATCTGCGGTTCGGCGCGGTGGCGCGTGGCGGATTGCGGTGGTCGGACCGCCGGGAGGACTTTCGCACCGAGATCCTCGGGCTCGTCAAGGCCCAGGGGGTGAAGAATGCGGTCATCGTCCCGGTGGGCGCCAAGGGCGGCTTCGTTCTCACCCGCCCGCCTGCGCCGACCGGAGATCCGGGCACCGACCGCGATGCGTTGCGTCATGAGGCGGTCGAATGCTATCGGATGTTCATCTCGGGCCTCCTCGACGTCACCGACAACATCGACCGGGCGAGCGGTGAGGTGATACCGCCGCGATCGGTGATCCGACGCGACGGCGACGATCCCTATCTCGTGGTGGCCGCGGACAAGGGGACCGCGTCGTTTTCCGATATCGCCAACGACGTCGCGCACCGTTACGACTTCTGGCTCGGTGACGCTTTCGCGTCCGGTGGTTCGGCCGGCTATGACCACAAGGCGATGGGGATCACGGCCCGGGGCGCGTGGGAGTCGGTGAAGCGGCACTTCCGGGAAATGGGAATCGACACGCAGACACAGGACTTCACCGTCGCCGGAATCGGTGACATGAGCGGTGATGTGTTCGGCAACGGCATGTTGCTCAGCGAACACATCCGCCTGGTGGCGGCCTTCGACCACCGCCACATCTTCGTCGACCCGACCCCTGACGTGGCGGCGGCGTATGGCGAGCGCGCCCGGCTGTTCGCCATGGCGCGCTCGTCGTGGGCCGACTACGACGCCCGCCTGATCAGCGCGGGCGGCGGCGTGTGGTCTCGTGAACAGAAGTCGATCCCGGTCAGTGCCGAGATGCGCACCGTCCTGGCGCTTGCGGATACGGTGCACACGCTTGCGCCGCCCGAACTGATCCGTGCGGTGCTGCTCGCCCCGGTCGATCTGCTGTGGAACGGCGGAATCGGTACCTACGTCCGCGCATCGACGGAGTCCGACGCCGAGGTGGGCGACAAGGCCAACGACGCGATCCGCGTCACCGGAGAACAGTTGCAGTGCAAGGTGATCGGCGAGGGCGGCAACCTCGGTGTCACCGAGCGGGGGCGTATCGAATACGATCTGGCGGGCGGCCGGGTCAACACCGACGCGATGGACAACTCGGCGGGAGTCGACTGTTCCGATCACGAGGTCAACATCAAAATCCTGCTCGATGCGGCCGTCTGGGCCGATCGTCTGGGGGCAGCGGACCGAAATCCATTGCTGGAGTCGATGACCGACGAGGTCGGGCGGCTGGTTCTCGCCGACAACATCTCTCAGAATGCCGAACTGGGATTCTCTCGTGGCTACTCCCGTGAGCGCGTCGACGTGCACGGGCGGCTGCTCGCCGGACTGGCGGCCCGCGGGGTGAGTCTCGAGCTCGAAGCGCTGCCGAACCCCACGCAACTACGCAAACGGCTCGCTTCGGAGTCTCGACGCGGGCTGACCTCACCGGAATTGGCCACCCTCATGGCACATGTCAAGCTCGCCGCCAAGGACGATCTGCTGGCAAGCGGTCTGCCAGACAACGACGTCTTCGACGGCCGGCTGTGCGGGTACTTCCCCGGTCCGCTTCGAGAGCGGTTCACCGACGAGATCCATGTCCATCGGCTGCGTCGGCAGATCGTGGCGACCGTCCTGGTGAACGATGTGGTGGATCGGGCCGGGCTCACCCACCTGTTCCGATTGGGCGAGGCCACCGCGGCGAACACCGAGGAGGCGGTGCGGGCCTTCGTGGTGACCGAAGAGGTATTCGGGGTCGCGGAACTGCTCGATCGTATTCAGAGTGCGGCAGCATCGATCGTCGCCGTCGACGAAATGCTGCTCTATGCGCGGCGCCTGATCTTCCGGGCGTCGCGGTGGTTCCTGGGTTTCCGGCCCCAGCCGCTGGCCATCGCTGCCGAGATCTCCCGGTATCGCGACCGTGTCGCCGCGCTGACACCGTTGCTCGACGGATGGTTCGGTGATGCGACGGCCGCCGATATCCGGCATCGCGCCGATCACTATAGATCGTGCGGGGTCGCATCGGATCTCGCGCATGATGTGGCAACCAGCCTGCACCGGTTCTGTCTGCTCGACATCATCGACGCGGCCGAGATCTCCGACCGCGATCCCGTCGAGGTCGGCGAACTGTACTTCGGTGTGGTGCAGCATTTCGGACTCGAGGAGCTGCTCACGGCGGTTTCCGAGCTGAAGTATGGTGACCGTTGGCATGCCTTGGCGCGCCTGGCATTACGTGACGACATGCACGGCGCGCTGCGTGCGATGACCCTGAAGATCCTGGAGGGCAGTGAGCCCGACGAGCCGGCCGCGCAACAGATCGACGAGTGGGAGGGTGCGCACTCCTCGCGCCTGGCGCGGGTGCGGTCGATGCTTGCCGAGATCGAGAAATCGGGCAACATCGATCTGGCCACCCTCTCGGTGGCGGCCCGTCAGCTCCGTAGTGTGATCAGGTGAGTGTGATCAGGTGAGTTGATCCGCCGCGACGAAGGGAACTGTGTGCGCTACGAGAACGAGGGAACGGCGACCGAGAACGGGTATGTGGTCGAGGTTCCGGTGCGCTGGTCCGACATGGACGTCTTCGCGCACATCAATCACGCTCGCATGGTGACCTTGTTGGAGGAGGCGCGGATTCCCTGGCTGTTCTACGACGGACGTCCCACCGCCGATCTGCGACGCGGGTGTGTGGTCGCCGACCTGCATGTGAAGTATCGCGAACAGATCCGGCATGACCAGGGACCGATTGTGGTGACGATGTTCGTGGAGAAGGTTCGTGCGGTGGACTTCGTCGTCGGATATGAGGTACGTCCGCACGGTGGGTCACCTCAGGACAAGCCGGCTGTTCTCGCGTCAACTCAGCTCGTGGCCTTCGATGTCGACGCCCAGCGACTGCGTCGACTCACTCCGGACGAGCGTGGCTATCTGGAAGGCTTCCGGCTGCCCACAACGATCTCGACAGAGCAGGGACGCCATGGCCGCTGAACGGTATCTGACTCTTCGGCGAAGCGAGGACCGCTCGGACGCCGTGGCCTTCCTCGGCCACGCCGAACGGCTCGAGGACGCCGCGGTGGTGCGACTGGCCGTCCGCCCGGACGGGCTGATCGGCATCTGGTCGCACACCGGTTTCGATGTGCTGGCCACGCGCGCGGTGTTCGGGCAGATGGCTCCCGGCGACCTGGTGAGCGATGCGGCGACGCTGCGTTCGGCGTTGGCGCAGGCCGAGCCCGGCACCGCCGTCGATCCCGGTATGCCGCTCGACTCGGCCTGGCGTGGTGCCTTGCCGGTCCTCACCGGTTATCAGCAGGTCGACGACGTCCCGGCGCGCGCGGTGGTCGGGCTCGTCCGCGAAGGTGCGCGGGTTGCCCGGGACGAGGGCAGTGCACACGGACCGGCGACCGGAGTGCTCGACCAAGACGTGCTCGAGGTGTCCTCGGCCGACGGCGCGCTGCGGGCCGCGGTGTCTCTGCGTTCGCTGTTCGCCCTGACCGCAATGGGTTTCATCCGCGATGCGCAGGGCGCTCCGATCACCGAGACGTCGGAGGTCGACGCGATCGCGCCGGCGGAGCCGGTCCGGATTCGGGTGTCGGCGGCCTGGATACGCATCGACGCGCGATACGGCACCGTCTATCTGCGCCGGAATCGTGATCTCGGCGTCACGGTCAAGTGAGGCGCGGCATCAGATCAGCCAGGCAGCTGCATTGGGGGCGAGATGTCCGTCGACGAGCGGTGCGCTGACCAGCAGCATCTCGCCCGGCGGTAGCGGCACCGGCGTATCGGTGGCGTTGAGCGCGCAGATCACTCCACCCGGCGAGCGACGGAAGGCCAGACATCCCTCGGGGGCGCCGTACCACTCGACCGCGTCACCGGTGAATTCCGTTCGGGTGGCCCGCAGTTCGATGGCTTGCCGATAGAGCGACAGCGTGGAGGAGATGTCCTCGATTTCGCGCTCGACGGTGAATCGGTCCCAGTCGGCCGGCATCGGAAGCCAGGTGTCGGCCGATGAGCTGAAGCCGTAGGGCGGCTCGGTGCCCTCCCATGGGATGGGGACACGGCAGCCGTCGCGTCCGCGTTCGGTGTGGCCGGAGCGCTCCCACGTCGGGTCCTGACGCGCATCGTCGGGCAGGTCCACGTTCGGCAGCGCCAGTTCGGCGCCGTTGTAGATGAACACCGTTCCGGGCAAGGCCAATTCGACCAACGCCATCGCGCGGGCGCGGGCGATGCCGACCTTGAGATCGACCGGCGAATCCAGATCTTGCGGATCGGTACGACCGTACCGGGTGACCTCGCGCTCGACGTCGTGGTTCGACAGTGTCCACGTCGGCGTCCCCGACACCCGTAGCACGGCATCGAGTGAGTTCTCGATCGCTTCGCGGATCGCCTCGGTGTCGAAAGACGCCTTGGCGAGCCGGAAGTTGAAACCGAGGTGCAGTTCGTCGGGGCGCAGGTATTCGGCGAACCGCTCGTTGTCCTCGACCCAGATCTCACCGACGTTGGCGGCACCCGGATATTCGTCGAGGACCGTGCGGATCTTGCGGTGGATGTCGTGGACTGCATAGTTGTTGAAACGCGGGTCGTCGTCGCTGTTGGCCAGCAGACCGACCGACTCGAGGTCCATGTCGGGCAGATTTTCGGGCTTGGCCATCCCGTGCGCCACATCGATGCGGAAGCCGTCGGCACCGCGGTCGAGCCAGAACCGCAGGGTGCGTTCGAGATCGGCGAAGACCTCGGGGTTCTCCCAGTTCAGATCGGGCTGTTCGGCGGCGAAGATGTGGAGATACCACTGTCCGGGGGACCCGTCGGCGTCGGCGACGCGGGTCCAGGCGGGACCGCCGAATACGCTGTGCCAGTTGTTGGGTGGCTCGTCGCCGTGTTCGCCGCGGCCGTCGCGGAAGATGTATCGGGCGCGTTCGGGGCTGTCCGGGGCAGTTGCCAACGCGGCCTGGAACCATTCGTGCTGATCGCTGGTGTGGTTGGGGACCAGGTCCATCGTTACGCGGATTCCCCGGTCGTGTGCCTCGGCGACCAGGTCATCGAAATCGTCGAGATCGCCGAAGATCGGGTCGATGTCGCGCGGGTCGGACACGTCATAGCCATGATCGGCCATGGGGGAGCGCATGATCGGGCTCAACCAGAGAGCATCGACGCCGAGTAACTCCAGATATCCGAGTTTGTCGATGATGCCCGCGAGGTCACCGACACCATCGCCGTTGAGATCGGAGAACGAGCGCGGATAGATCTGATAGAACACCGCTGATCGCCACCACGTGGTGTCGTTGGGATCGAGTTGGGGCACAACGGATTCTGCGTTTGCAGCCTGCGGTGCGGTGGTGGGCTCGTCCGGATCGATGGCGGCCGGGTCGCCGGGTGGATCAACATGCGGCGCAGCGCTTTGCGCCTCGTCGGCTGGGTCGGACACCGCATCCTCGGTGAGTGCGGTCGCGGTGTCCGCGTCGTCCTGACCGGATGGCGCATCGCTCGATGTCTCATCGCTCACGGTGGCAATTGTGCCCTACCTGATGTTTCGGTGAGAAACGCAGCCCTTTGCGGCGAGTCGTGAGCCGGGCGTGTCGGGATGCGTGGCGTCGAACTCCGGCATCGTGTCGTCGGCGCACGGGCAACCGATGTCATCGTGCTCGACCGGTACGGTCCGGCGCGGTCAGATCGGCGAATTCATCAGAGATTGGGCGGCCGAATCCATGTAGTCGACGAGCGCGCGCCGGTGCTCGTCGTCGAGTGTCTGCGAATCGATCTCGGCGATGGCGGTGTGCATGCAGCGCAGCCAGGCGTCGCGTTCGATCGGTCCGATCTTGTAGGGCACGTGCCGCATTCGCAGTCGAGGGTGTCCCCGCTCGTCGGAGTAGGTCCGCGGCCCGCCCCAGTATTGTTCGAGGAACATGCGCAGGCGTCGTTCCGCGGGGCGCAGGTCTTCTTCGGGATAGAGCGGCCGCAGGATCTCGTCCTTGGCGACCTCGGTGTAGAACGTCCGGATCAGCCGCTCGAAGGTGTCGGCGCCGCCGACCTCGTCATAGAACGACCGGGCCTGGGGTACTCGGGCGGGTTGCTGTGCACTCACACCACCAGTGTCCTCCACCCGAGTCTGGGCTCTCAAACCGTCGGCCTCATCCGGGCGGGGCGTGCGATGGCCGAAATGCCGGATGCGACTGTTCTCCCACCTGATTCCTGACAGGCGACCTGCACCAACACCTGAGAATTGGCGTGCAGGGGCACGGTCGGCGTGTTCCACTTGACGCGTCCGGTGCGCGCACACGGGAGGCGGTATGACACGCAAAGACCAGCGACACGTTCGCGATGTGTCGGTCGTGCATGGCGAAGCCAGGTCGGCCCGGGCCGTCCACCGGGGTACGGAACGAAAAGCCGCGTCGGCCGGGCAGGTGGAGGTGGCCGACGGCGGTCATCGCGCCGCGGGATTGTGGGGGCGGCGCCCGGTGCTGTTGCTCAACGCGACCTATGAACCACTCACCGCGATCACGCTGCACCGGGCGATCATCCTCATCCTGCGGGGGCGGGCAGTTGTGGTTCATGAGGCCGGCGGCGGCATGGCCGTTCATTCGGCGCAGACGTCGGTGCCGATCCCGACGGTGATCCGTCTGCGCACCTACGTTCGGGTGCCGTTCCGCGCGGTCGTTCCGATGACACGAGCCGCCCTGATGCACCGCGATCGGTTTCGCTGTGGGTACTGCGGAGCCAAGGCGACCACCATCGACCACGTCCTGCCCCGCAGTCGTGGAGGCGCCCATACCTGGGACAATTGCGTCGCATGTTGTGCCGGGTGTAACCATCGCAAGGCCGACCGGCTGCTCAGCGAGCTCGGGTGGGCACTGAACACGCCGCTCACCGCACCCAAGGGGCGGCATTGGCGATTGCTTGCGACGGTCAAGGAGATCGACCCGGCATGGGTGCAGTACATCGACGCCGGGGCCGCATGAGGCATCTACGACACGTCGTAGGCCCCACTGGGCCGCACCCCTGATGGTGGGCTAGATTGTTGAGGAAACCTAGGTGGTGCAGTGGTTTCGGCAACACGGGATGCCGATCGAAAGGATGTCATGGAAAGCACGATGACCGGTATCGGAGTCGTGGTCGCGGTCGTATGTATCGTCGCGGTGGTGATGTGCGTCGTCTCGATGGCGTTCTCGTCTGGACTCAAATACCCCAAGTTGGCGGAATACACCCTCGATCAGGAGTGGACCCACAAGCCGCTGCTGTTCAGTGCGACCGAGATCGAGCCGATGGCACTCCCGCATCACGCGGAACCGACCGATCTGGATGGAGGCTCGGCCAGTGGCAAATGGTGAACTGACTCAGGCAGGAGCCGCAGGCGTCGCCCCGGGTCGCGTCAAGCTCTCGCCCGCCACCGCACTTCCGATGGGGACCGTGATCACCAACAGTGGTCGCATCTCGTCGACCCGCTTCCCCGGACAGACTCCGGGTACGCCGCCGTTCTCGCAGCGCGATCTGATCGCGCTCGACGAGGCGCTGAAGGCAGCCAGTGAGAAGGCGCTCGTGCGATTCTCGGTCTACGTCGGTGAGCTCGGCGAAAATGCAGTCGGCGATGCCCGCGCCGTACTCGCCCAGTGCCCTGAACCGGCCAATGGGGCCCTCATCGCGGTGGCGCCGAACACCCATGATGTCGTCGTGGTCTCCGGGCTCCGGGTCGCCGATCGTGTCAACGACCGCGTCGCCCAGCTCGGTGTGACCGCAGCGATCGGTAGCTTCCGGTCGGGGCACCTCATCGACGGGCTCATCGCGGCCCTGCACGTCGTCGCCACGGCCGCAGTACCCTCTTGATCGTCCCAGTACCCTCTTGATCGTCCCAGTACCCTCTTGATCGTCCCAGTACCGTCCTGATTCGGGGAACCCCTCGTGGTCTCCCGACACTGATTCCCGAATGCGGGCTCGCAAGAGCCCGCATTCGGCGTTTCTGGGGGTTTGCAGGTGTCGCCCGCGACGAAGGCGCCCGCCGGGGTCACCGCGTGGGTGGTCCGACGGGCGCTTTCTGCTCCTGCTAGTGCTCGGCGTCGAACTTCTGTGCCCGCAACGATCGTTCGACCCCGGCGCGGCCTTCGATGATCAATCGTTTGAGGGCGGCGGGGTGGTCGGCGGCGAGGAACCCGTCGGCCGCGGCCAGTGCCGCCTCGGTGATCTCCCACGACGGATACAGACCCACGACCACGGTCTGGGCCACCTCGCTCGTGCGGCGCGACCACACTGCGGGCACCGCATCGAAGTACTTTTCCACGTAGTTGCCGAGCAGCGAATCCTGACCGGGCCGGGCGAAGCCCGCAACAACCGCGCGGGTGTAGATGTTCGACGCGGCGTCGTCGTCGACGGCCCGTACCCATGCGTCGGCCTTGGCCTCGGCGAGCGGGCGGGCGGCACGTGCGGTGGCGGCCTGACGGGCACCGGCCGCGGTGTTGTCCCGGTCCGCCTCGGCATCGATGACCGGGGTCGTGGAACCGGTGTCGATGGCGCCGGCAGTGGCCAGCGCGACCACGAGCTTCCACCGCAGATCGGTGTCGACGGCGAGACCGCTCAGGCCATGGGTGGCGGGATCGTCACCGTCGAGCAGGCCGCGTACCACGTCGATCTGGTCGTCGTTCAGCTTTCCGGCGAGCAGTGTGTTCACGAATGCCAGCTGGTGATCCGATCCGGATTCGGCGCCACGCGCGAGCTCGAGCAACCGCGCGGAGAAGGCGGGGCGCCCGGTGTGTTCGGCCCACGTCGGGTCGGCATAGGACTCGATCGCCGTGCCGGCCTGCAGCAGCACTCGCTGCACCACACCGATCTCGGTCTCGGCGGCGATACCGCGCTGTACCAGTTCGACGAAGTCGCGGGCGGCCATCTCGGTCTGCCGGGTCATCTCCCACGTCGCCGACCACACGAGTGTGCGGGGCATCGAGTCGCTGATGTCGGCGATGCGTTCGGTGGCGGTGGCCAGCGAATCCGGGTCCAGGCGTACCGAGGCATAGGTCAGGTCGTCGTCATTGATCAGCACGAGCTGCCCGCGCCCCACCCCGACCAGATCGACGACGTCGGTGCGCTCACCCTCGACGTCGAGTTCCACACTGTGTGAACGGATCAGCGCTCCCGAACCGTCGTCGCCGTAGACCCCGACGCGCAGCCGGTGCACGCGAGTCTCCCCGGCACCCGGTTGTGCACCGTCTTGGATGATGGTGAACCGGGTGAAGGTGCCGGAGTCGTCGACCTCGAAATCGGGACGCAACACGTTGATACCGGTGGTCTTGAGCCACTGGCCACCCCACTCCGACAGATCCCGGCCCGACGACTTCTCCAGTGCGGCAAGTAGATCGGCGAAGGTCGCATTGCCGAAGCGATGCGTGGCGAAGTAATCGCGCAGGCCGGCGAGGAAGTCGTCGAGCCCGACGTAGGCGACGAGTTGCTTGAGTACCGACGCGCCCTTGGCGTAGGTGATGCCGTCGAAGTTGACCTCGACCGCGGCGATGTCGGGAATGTCGGCGGCGACGGGGTGCGTCGAGGGCAACTGGTCCTGCCGGTAGGCCCACGACTTCTCGACGTTGGCGAAGGTGGTCCACGCGCTCGAGTACTCGGTGGCCTCCGCCTGGGCCAGCACCGACGCGAAGGTGGCGAAGGACTCGTTGAGCCACAGGTCATCCCACCACTTCATGGTGACGAGGTCGCCGAACCACATGTGCGCCATCTCGTGCAAGATGGTCTCGGCGCGGCGCTCATAGAGGTATTTGGTGACCCGGGACCGGAAGACGTAGTCCTCGAGAAAGGTGACCGCGCCCGCGTTCTCCATGGCACCGGCATTGAACTCCGGCACGAACAGCTGATCATATTTCCCGAACGCATACGGGAGTCCGAAGTTCTTGTGGTAGAAGGCGAATCCCTGTTTGGTCTCGGCGAACAGTCGCTCGGCATCCATGAATTCGGCGAGCGAGGCACGGCAGTAGATCCCCAGCGCAATGGTGCCGTGGTCGTCGGTGTAGGAGTCGGTCCACACCGCGTACGGCCCGGCGATCAGCGCTACGAGGTACGTGCTCATCGGCGGTGTCTCGCGGAAGCGATGGACACCGGGCTCGGCGGTGCCGTCGTCGACCACCGGACCGTTGGAGATGACCTTCCAGTCGGTCGGCGCGGTCACCGATATGGCGTAGGTCGCCTTCAGATCGGGTTGGTCGAAACACGCGAACATCCGCTTGGCGTCGGCCGTTTCGAACTGCGAGTACAGGTACACCGAGTCGTCGGTGGGGTCGACGAAGCGATGCAGACCCTCGCCGGTGTTGGAGTAGGCGCAGTCGGCGACCACTGTCAACGTGTTCTCGGCGCCGAGCGTGGACAGTGGGATACCGACGGATTCGTCGAAGTCCGACACGTCGAGTTCGGTGCCGTTGAGCGTGGCAGAGTGCAGCTGCGGGGCGACGAGGTCGATGAACGTCGACGATCCCGCGGTCGCGGTGAAGGTGACCGTCGATGTCGAACGGAAGGTGGTGGCGCCCGGTGCGCCGTTGCCGTCGGTGAGGTCGAGGTCGATGACGTAGCGGGTGACGTCGACGGTGGCGGCGCGCTCGCGGGCCTGATCACGGGTGAGGTTCGGGGCAGTCACAGCGGCCAGCTTAGCCGTGTTGGGCGAACCGGATCCGGGTCCGCGCGGGCACGGATGATGTGACGGTCCGGGTGCGGATGGAATGTCGCCGCGTGTGGTCGGGTTGAATCGACTGTGTCCCGGAGCGGGTCGGCGCGTGCCTGCCGCATCGCGGGAACCCCATGACGAGAAGGGATGCATGTATGTCGAAGGATCGTGTGGATTTCTGGTTCGACCCGCTGTGCCCGTGGTGCTGGATCACCTCGCGGTGGATTCTCGAGGTCGAGCAGGTACGCGACATCGAGGTGAACTTCCACATCATGAGTCTGGCCGTCCTCAACGAGGGACGCGACATTCCCGACGACTATCGGGAGAAGCTCAAGGAGGCGTGGAAGCCGGTGCGGGTGATCGCCGCCGCGGCGGCACAGAAGGGCGATGAGATCCTCTCGCCGATCTACACCGCCTTCGGCACCCGCATCCACAACCAGCAGGTCAAGGACTTCGGCGTCGTCGTCGCCGAATCGCTCGCCGAACTCGGTCTTGACCCGGAATTGGCGAAGGCCGCCGATTCGACGGAATTCGACGACGCGATCCGCGAGAGTCACCACCGCGGGATGGACAAGGTCGGCGACGACGTCGGCACCCCGACCATCCACATCAATGATGTGGCCTTCTTCGGGCCGGTGCTCTCGCGGATTCCGCGCGGCGAGACAGCCGGAAGTGTCTGGGACGGCGCGCTCGCGCTGGCCTCCTACCCGCACTTCTTCGAGCTCAAGCGTTCTCGCCACGAAGACCCCGAATTCGACTGAGGGGAAGATTGATTCGGGCGTGATGGCAGCGATCGCCGCCCGTCTCGATCGACACCGTCGGAGCCGCGGCCCCGTCCTCCCGTGGCCTGCCGCCGATGCCGCTCTCGGGCGTCGCGGGCAGGTTCACGTCGGGCCGGGGCCGGGCTCTATAGTGTCGGCATGCGCGTATACGTGGGTGGAGATCATGCCGGGTTCGAACTCAAGACGGCCATCGCCGAGCATCTGCAGGCCACCGGTCACGAGGTGATCGATTGCGGGGCACACGCCTACGACGCCGTCGACGACTATCCCGCGTTCTGCATCGCCGCCGCGGAAAAGGTGGTGGCAGATCCGGGCAGTCTCGGGATCGTGCTCGGCGGCAGCGGCAACGGCGAGCAGATCGCCGCCAACAAGGTGCCCGGTGCCCGCTGCGCCCTCGCCTGGAGTGTGGAGACCGCGCAGCTCGCCCGCCAGCACAACAACGCCCAGCTGATCGGAATCGGTGGCCGGATGCACACCACCGCGGCGGCTTTGGAGATCGTCGACGCGTTTCTCGCCGCACAGTGGTCGGAGGAGCCGAGGCATCAGCGGCGCATCGACATTCTGTCCGAATTCGAAGAGACCGGTGTGGCCCCCGCCGTACCGGAGGCGTGACTCGTCACGTTCGGTGTTGATCGAACGCGTGGCACACGATGCCTGAGGGCCACACCTTGCACCGGCTCGCGCGCCGGCAGCAGAAGTGTTTCGGCGGCCGAGAGGTCCGTGTGTCGAGTCCACAGGGCCGTTTTGCCGCGGGCGCGACCGTCGTCGACGGCATGGAGTTCCATCGTGCAGAGGCGTGGGGCAAGCATTTGATCCAGCGCTACCGGGATGGCGCGCGCCAACAGATCGTCCATGTGCATCTGGGTCTCTACGGCGGATTCACCGAACTGCCGGTGCCGATGGGGGAGCCGATCGGTCAGGTGCGGATGCGGATCGTCGGCGACGAGGTGGGCATGGATCTGCGGGGCCCGACCGCGTGCGAACTCTACACACCTGCCGAGCTCGATGACCTCGTCGCCCGGCTCGGTCCCGATCCGCTACGTCGCGGCGCCGACCCGGAACGCGCATGGCAGGCGATTCATCGTTCTGCCCGGCCCATCGGCGCGCTGCTGATGGATCAGAAGGTGATCGCGGGTGTGGGCAACGTCTACCGTGCCGAAGTATTGTTCCGGGCACGCCTCGATCCGCTGCGGGCCGGACGTGGCGTAGGCCGAGCGGCCTTCGACGAACTGTGGACCGATCTCGTGACGTTGATGCGAATCGGGGTGCGCCGCGGGCGCATTCACGTGGTGCGGGTCGAGGACGACTACGGTCCGGGCTCATATGCGCCCGACCGCCCGCGCACCTACGTCTACCGACGTACCGGCGAACCGTGCCGAATCTGTGGTACCCCCATCGCCATGGCCGAGATGGCTGGACGAAATCTGTACTGGTGCCCCAACTGTCAGCGGTGAGCGCCCAGGCGATGAATGAGGATGTAGTGGACGAGTCTGTGGCTCAGCGTGATTCGTGACGTTGGGCCATGACGAGCAGCTCGTCGCGCTGGGGTCCGGTCGACATCTGTGCGATGCGATCATAGAGGCGCCGGTGACTGGGTCCGGGGAAGAGAAAACGTTCACGCAAACGTGCGAACGACATGGGTACCGCTTCTTTCATACTTCTGGGAGTAGTTGATCGTTGATTACGGAATCAACCCCATCCATTGTTCGCGTTACGACAGTGTAAATCAATCTGGTTCCCGGTGATCCTGGTAACCCCGCGGACTACGACATGCGGGCCGCGAACGCGTGACCGGCCCGGTCACGACGGACTCTCAGAGTATGTTCAGGCGACTGCGCAGCGCTTCTCATCGGAGACGATGACGATGGATTCATGAGCGTCGACTGCGAGAGCGGCATCGGGCCCACGGTCACCCACGACCCCGACAGGTCCGCTGAGATGGGGGCGGGGCCGCGCGTGCGCGTGTTGGTGGTCGGCGGCACCGGCGAGTCCTTCGACGGCGACACCCGCCGCGAGGTCACCGGGCTGCTTGCCGGGGTCACCGGCGCGCTCGACGATCGGTTCTTGCCGCAATGGGTGGGATATCCCGCCAGTTATGGCCCGGCTCCGCATGTCTCGGGAATGAGTTTCGCCGATAGCGTCGACGCGGGCGTACGGCGAGTGTCCGCAGCGCTCGCCGAGACAGCTGGGCCGGTCATGATGGTCGGGTATTCACAAGGCGCGGTGGTGATCCGGCGCGCGCTCGCCGAACTACCGGCGTCATCGACCGCACAAATCCTGGCCGTCGGGTTCGTCGCCGACCCGCATCAGCCGCCAGATGCGGTAGCCGGATGTCACGGGTGGGGTGTGGCCGGGCCCGGTCCCGTGCTGCCGCCCGGTTTGCCTGCTCGATGGGTTGGCACCCCGGCGGACATGATCTGCAACGCCGCGCAGGACTCATTCGTCCGCGACATCGCCGATCTCACCCGGGCCCTGACGTTGGCGGCGCCGCGTCGATGGATGACAACGATCTGGAAGGTACTGCGCGACAACTCTTTCCAGAATGCCGACGTGACCTCTGTCAGGCCGGCGCAGTGGCGGCGGGACGTGGCGCGGTTGGCATCGGCATGGTGTGAGGTACGGGGCTATCTGCCGCCGGTCATCACCTGGCGCGGTATGGCCTTCGGCAACTCCATCGGTGGTAGGCACACCGCCTACCACGACGAACCGTACCGGCGGGACTCGGTGACCGATCCCTGTACCACAGGTTGTGAGTCACTGGCCCGCTGGATGCAGGTACAGGTGACCTTCACGCTCGGCGGCGTACCGAACTGAGGAAGTGGGTTCTCCCCGCGAGAGCACAGCAAAAAGGGCCGGCCCCCGCGGGGCCGGCCCTTGTTTGCTGTGCTCAGTGGATGCGAACGTCAGTCGCAGTCAGTTGCCGTCGTACTGGCCGCCGACGGTGCCGGTGACCACGATCGGGGTGCCCTGGCCGACGGTGTCATAGACCCACTTGCCGTTCTCGGTGCTCACATTGATGCAGCCGTGGCTGACGTCGCTCTTGCCCTGTTGCTGGACCGACCACGGCGCGGCGTGGATGAAGATCCCGTCACCCGACATCCGGGTCGCGTACTCGACGTAGGTGCGGTAACCCTCCGGCGAGTTGACCGGCACACCGTAGGTGGAGGAGTCCATGTACATGTCACGGTACTTCTCCCGGGTGTGGTAGACGCCGTTGGGAGTCGGATGCTCGTTGGTGCCCATCGAGATCGGCATCGACTTGACGAACTTGCCGTCGTTCCACCAGTAGATGGTGTGATTCGAGTCCTGCGCGAGGGCGACCCAGCCGGTGGGAGTCGCCACGTTCGGCTTGGCCGGCACGCCGGGGGTCTCCTGGGTGGTGGTGGCCGGCGGCGGAGGCGGTGTGGTCGGCGCAGGCGGCGTGGTGGTCGGCGGTGTCGGGAGGCCGGGGATCGAGGGCACCTCGACGGGCGGGAGTCCGGGGACGACCGTGATCGGGGCCGCCTGGGCCAAGCCGGGTAGGGCAAGCGCCACGGCGAGTACACCGAGTACGACGGCCACGAGGCGGCCCATGCCGCGTCGACGACGAGGTGAGTTGGTGGTGTTCAGCACGGAAGTTGAAACCTTTGCTTGTGGGACATCCGAGCGCTCCCCCGAGGGCGCCGAACCATCGTTACACAACTGTTGCCGCGGGCCCAAGACGTAGCGCGGCCTTGGCGCCTATGACGGTCTTGTATCGGCGATCCGTCATCTGAAAACCAAAGGTGAGAGTCACGCCGACGGAAAGTGTGATTGCGGTCACACTCGGGTACCTGTATGCGTCAACCGGTACGAATGATCAGCTCACGACGGGCGGTCACCGGCCGGGTGCGATGCCGGTCTCGTGTCAGGCGGGCTGAAGATGTTCGGTGTGCAGATGCCGCGACGGTTCAGAGCACCCCTCGTCGCGGCAGACGAGCGTGGTGTCGACCCGGCGACTGCCGCTCGAACTCTCGGTGACGTCCTTGCGGACATGCAGATTCGCCCCGCACGAGGGGCACTTGCGCCGGCTCTTGAGATAACTGGAAGGCATGGCCCAAGCCTACGCGTGAAGTGGCACAGATCACATCGATGGCTGCGGGCCACGCAGCGCCGCGACGGACTTGGGCCGGTGCGGTCCTGCGAGTCGAACAGCCGCGGGGATCTGCCGCCGGTGGCGCTTCCGGTTCGCGCGCGCGACGTAGACTGCGCCCGCCTCGCGTGCCCGGAAGTTCATGTCGTCGGGAGCATGCAGGAGCCAGAACACGACGGCGAGGGTGGCGGCGACGATCAGCACGATCAACACGGATTTCTCCTCTGGTCTGGTGGAACCCCCGGCGGTCGGGGGATACCGAAGACGCTATTGAGGACTTCTGCCCAGGTCAGCGGCCTGTGGGCGGAACTTTGCCGACCGCCCGGGGGCTGAGGCGGAATCCGACCAGGGGTGGATGTGCGACCCGTGCCGCGGGGATAGAATCGACGAATGCGCTGGTTGGAGGCGCACTACCGCCACGCCCTGGACATGTTCGGGTTCGAGTACCCGACGAGCTACATGCTGATCGCCGACCTCGGCGTGTTCACGCTTTGTGTGGCTGCGGTCGCGCAGCGCGTGCTCGCGGGTCCGTCCGGTCTCGACTGGGTGTGGATCTCCTCAGCAGTTGTCGCGGCCCTCGTGCCGCACGGGGCGTGCCTGTACGTGGGCTGGAAGCCACGGATTCTCGGGGTGACGGCGTTCACCATCGCAGCGGTCGTCTTGTTCTGGCAGGTTCCCGTCAAGGTGGATGTGGCCACTCTGTTGCTGCCGCTGGCGGCGACGATCATCGCTGCGGCGGCGACCCGGCGCAATGCGGTGATCTCCACCGCAGCTCTGGCGGCGACCGCCTTCGGCGGCAGCGTCGCCGGGGTCATCGCACAGGGCTGGCTGGTCGTCCTCATGGTCGGCTTCGGCGGCGTGGTCGGGTACCTCCTGCAAAAGCAGCTACTTCTGCTGCGCTCCGAGCGGCTCGCGCAGACGCAGCAGATGGCCTTGGATCGGGCAGCGATCGCCGGTGAGGTCCACGATGTGCTCGCGCACTCGCTGAGCATCATGATGCTGAACGTCACCGCCGCGCGTCGGGCGTTGCGGGAACACCAGGACCTGCCCGAAGCCGCCGAGGCGCTCGAGGACGCCGAACAGGTGGGGCGCTCGGCGATGCAGGATGTGCGCCGCACCATCGAACTGCTGCGTTCCACCGACGCGACGGCACCGACCACACCGCAACCAGGCCTCGCCGATCTCCCTGAACTGATCGACGGATTTCGGCGTGCGGGCGTCGACGTCGACGAGGCGGTCGAGCCGGGCCGGGTCAGTGCCGGAACCGGATTGGCGGTGTATCGCGTCGTGCAGGAATCACTGTCGAACGCGAGCAGGCATGCCGCCGGTTCGTCGGTGAGCGTGTCGGTATACCCGGAGTCCGCTGATGTGCTGGCCGTGCGGATCAGCAACGGCGTGACCGTCGGTACCGGTCGTGGCGGCGGAGGTTCCGGTCTGGCCGGGATGGCCTCGCGGGTCGAGCATTGCGGCGGGACGTTCCGCGCGCAGATCGTCGACGGACAATGGCGGGTGGAGGCGTTCTTTCCGATCGGTGCACGCGCAAGGCACACCACCGACACCGCGTCTGCGGTGGAGCCTGAAGCCGTTGGATTCCACAGTGGCACAGATGGACTCGGCCCCAGGGTGTCGGTGTCCGACGGTCCCTCCGTAGCTGGTTCGGTATGACGACCGGCGTCGCTCTGGTCGACGACCAAGATCTGGTGCGTGCTGGTCTGCGCAGAATCCTTCGCCCCCGGGACGGATTCGAGGTGGTCGCCGAGTGCTCCGACGGTGACGAGGTCGTCGATATGGTGGCCTCGAACCGGCCCGACGTGGTGGTCATGGATCTGCGCATGCGGCGGGTCGGGGGAGTGGAGGCCATCCGTCGCCTCGCCCGCACCACATCGCCGGACCGGTCGCCACCGCCGGTCCTCGTGCTCACCACCTTCCGTGACGAACAGTTGCTCTCTGCGGCGCTACGAGCGGGCGCGGCCGGCTTCGTGCTCAAGGATTCGCCCGCCGAAGAACTGATCCGGGCGGTCCGCCTCATCGCCCAGGGCGATGCGGTTCTCGATCCGGCCGTGGCCGCGCATGTACTCGACACCTACCGGAGTGCACCGGCACCGATATCGGCGCAGGATGGCGACCACGACTGCCTGACCTCACGCGAACTGACCGTGCTCGCGCTCGTCGGGCGCGGGCTCTCCAACGACGAAATCGCGGCCGAACTGGTGATCTCGGTGGTCACCGTGAAAAGCCACATCGGAAAGATATTCACCAAGCTCGGCGTGCGCGACCGCGCTGCCGCCGTCATCTACGCCTTCGATCACCGGATCGTCGAGCCTCGCGTGTGAGGCGGCGGCCGGCACGAATGGCTGCGGGTCGGTGATCGAGAATGATGCTGTTGACTGCCACGGCGTCTGATTGCCACTGCGTCTGATTGTCACTGCGGGGTCGAGTGATCTTCTCGCACAAATGAATAGAAGCCGAAGCGGCCGGTGTCGACTCTGAGTGAGTCGGTGTGGACGCTTGCTGCGTTCAGCGCTATTCGTGCGTTCCGGGCTGTTCGTGCGTTCCGGGTTGTTACAGCGCCGGCCGCGTCCGGTGACGGTACAGCGCGAACATCGCAAGCCACACGGTCGCGACGGCCACCGCTTCCATCACCCGGTTGCCGACAACCATGCCGACGAGAGCGATCGTGACGAGCGGTTCATGTGTCCGATTCTATCGAGTTGCGACATCAGGTGAAGTGGGTGATCGTGGCGTCGAACTTGTCGGCGGTGGGGAAGCCGAGCCGGGCTCGCCGATCGCAACCGAGGTTGCGCGGTTGCCCGAAAGAAAAAGGCCAGAGGGTGAAAATGCCCTCTGACCTGCGGAGCGGGTGACGGGAATCGAACCCGCGTAGCTAGTTTGGAAGACTAGGGCTCTACCATTGAGCTACACCCGCGTGCGCTCGCGTGGTGCCCGGATGATCCGCCGGCCGCCGTGGTGCGCGGATGAGACTGTACCTGCTCGGGGCGCCGGAACCGAAATCGCCCCGGCGGATACGCGTCGGGAGCACGAGTGGTGGCGGGCGTGCGGCGGACCGGGTTTCCCTCCGGCGTGCACCGACCCGTAACATCATCGGTCGGTCCTGTACGCGCGCATCCTTCGGTCGGTGATGTGCCGCGCTGCCGGGTCACGGGATGTGGCGCAGCTTGGTAGCGCATCCGCTTTGGGAGCGGAGGGTCGCAGGTTCGAATCCTGTCATCCCGACTATCACCGGCCTGACCCAACAGGACGGGTCGAGACGCTCAAGGCGTCCGTCGGCGTCCGCAACGCAGAAATAGGAGCATCGAAGCGTGAAGAGCACCGTCGAGCAGCTGAGCCCCACCCGGGTGAAGCTCCACGTGGAAGTACCGTTCGAGGAGCTCTCGGGCGATTTCGATCAGGCCTACCGGGTACTCGCCCAGCAGGTCCGCATCCCCGGATTCCGCCCGGGCAAGGCCCCCGCCAAGTTGATCGAGGCGCGCGTGGGCCGGGATTCGATCCTCGGTCAGGTCGTCAACGACGCATTGCCGGGCAAATACAGCCAGGCGGTCGCCGAGACCGAGACCAAGGCGATCGGGCAGCCCGAGATCGACCTGGAGGAGCTCAAGTACGGCGAGACCATCACGTTCTCCGCGGAGGTCGATGTCCGGCCGGAGCTCGACCTGCCCGACTACTCGACCCTGTCGGTAGAGGTCGAGCCGCTGGTCGACGACGCCGCGGCGGTCGACGAACAGGTCGAGAGCCTGCGTGCCCGCTTCGGCACCCTGGTCGGGGTCGATCGCGCGGCCCGCGACGGTGACATGGTCTCCATCGACCTGTCGGCCACCGTCGACGGCGAGGCCGTCGACGAGGCGTCGACCGAAGGTCTCTCGCACGAGGTCGGCTCCGGCGACCTGATCGACGGACTCGATGAGACTCTCGTCGGGCTCAAGGCCGGCGCGTCGAAAGTCTTCACCACCGAACTCGTCGCCGGCGATCATGCCGGCCAAGAGGCACAGGTCTCGGTCACCGTGAATTCGGTCAAGGAGCGCGAGCTACCCGAGTTCGACGATGAGTTCGCGCAGATGGCCAGCGAGTTCGACACCGTCGACGAGCTGCGCGAGTCCCTCGTGCAGCGGGTTGAGCAGTCCAAGAAGCTCGACCAGGCCAACAAGATTCGCGATGCCGTGCTCGACGAGCTGCTCGAGAAGGTCGAGATCCCGCTGCCGGAAAATGCCGTGCAGGGAGAGGTCGATGGTCAACTCGAGCAGGTTCTGCACAGCATCGGACACGACGAGGCCGTCTTCGCTCAGTTGCTCGAGGCGCAGGGCACCACTCGGGAAGCCTTCGAGGCCGACGCCCGCGAGGGTGCCGAGAAGTCCGTGCGTACGCAGCTGCTCCTCGATGCGATCGCCGATCAGCGCGAGACCCAGGTCGGCCAGGACGAGCTGACCCAGCAGATCCTGTTCTCCGCGCAGCGATACGGCATGGCTCCGCAGGAGTTCATCCAGCAGCTGACCCAGGCGAACCAGGTCGGTGCGGTCTACGCCGACGTGCGGCGGAACAAGGCGCTCGCCGAAATCGTCAAAGAGGTCACCGTCACCGACACCGACGGCAACACCGTCGACCTCACCGAGTTCTTCGGCGACCCCGACGCCGTCGACAGTGCCGAGAGCAATGACGACGCTGCGGACGTGAAGGGCGACGACGCCTGATCTTCACGTTTCGTAACAGCCGGATTCCAGTGATGGTGTCCGGCTGTTCGCGTCTGTGACTTGTCGCTGCGGATGTTCTGCTGTGAGCGAAGTAGGGCACCGGTGGGAGTGTCTCGGGGCGCGCATTGGTTAGTGTCGGTGACGACGCCGCACCGCTGACGCCGTTCGGCGATCCGAGACAAGCGCCGCCACCCGACTGCACAGAATGGACGAGCAACAAACCACGACGTGCGTGTCGATCAGACCGGCACGAGTCAGACCGGGGTTGCCCCGGGACCGGCACCATCCAGACAGGTACCACACCGACAGGTAAAGGCAGGAATCGTGAGCAAGCCGATGATCCACACCCCTTCGATGAGCTCAGGAGTCGCCGGGCTGAATCTCACCGATTCGGTGTTCGAGCGACTGCTGCGCGAGCGCATCATCTTCCTCGGCACGCAGGTCGACGACGACATCGCCAATCGGCTGTGCGCGCAGATCCTGCTGCTGGCCGCCGAGGATCCGACCAAGGACATCCACCTCTACATCAACTCGCCCGGCGGATCGGTGACCGCGGGCATGGCCATCTTCGACACCATGCAGCTCGCGGAATGTGACGTTGCGACCTATGCGATGGGTATGGCCGCGTCGATGGGCCAGTTCCTCCTGGCAGCCGGCGCCAAGAACAAGCGCCATGCGCTGCCACACTCGCGCATCATGATGCACCAGCCGTCGGCGGGAATCGGTGGAACCGCGGCCGACATCGCCATCCAGGCAGAGCAGTTCGCGGCGACCAAGAAGGAGATGAATCGGCTCAATGCCGAGTTCAGTGGTCAGCCGCTGGAGAAGATCGAGGCCGACGCCGATCGCGACAAGTGGTTCACCGCAGACGAGGCCAAAGCGTACGGGCTGGTCGATCACGTGATCACCCGGCCCGTGGCCAAGCCCTGACCCGGTTCCGCCCAGACCATTCGTCGTATCCCAACCTCACGGAGCAGACCATGACCAACATCTCCACCCCGGACGCACTGCCCGCCGATGTGGCTGCGGGAATCCCCGCTGCTGCGCTCGCCCTGAAAGCCATCGAGGCGCGCTACATCCTGCCCCAGTTCATCGAGCACACCCCCAACGGGCAACGGCAGTACGACCCGTACGCCAAGCTGTTCGAGGAGCGGATCGTCTTCGTCGGTACGCCCATCGATCAGACCGTCGCCAACGATGTGATGGCGCAATTGCTCGTCCTCGAGTCGCAGGACCCCGATCGCGACATCACCATGTACGTCAATTCGCCCGGCGGCAGCGTCCCCGACATGCTCGCCATCTACGACACGATGCAGTACGTGCACTGTGACATCGTGACCGTATGCCTCGGCGAGGCGGCCTCGGCAGCGGCGATCCTGCTCGCCGGGGGTACCCCGGGAAAGCGCGCCGCACTCCCGAACGCCACGATCCTGATCCATCAGCCGCGTACCGGTGGGGCCTACCAGGGTCAGGTCTCCGACCTCGAGATCCAGGCGGCCGAAATCGAGCGCATCCGCGGCCTGCTCGACGAGATCCTCGCCTCGCATACCGGGCAATCGGCCGAGAAGATCCGTGAGGACACCGACCGCGACAACATTCTCACCGCCGATGCCGCCAAGGAATACGGCATCATCGACGAGGTGTTCGAGTACCGCAAGAAGTCCATGAAGAAGTGAGTCAGCAGCACTGAGTCGGCCGCAGTCTGCACCGGGGCACGAGAGGTCGGTCGAGGTGGTCGCCGGCATCGGCCGGCGACCGGGGAATGTGACATTCTCACGCGACATTTGCCCCAAGCGGTCGAAGTAACGAGCAGGCGCGGGTACCGTCGGGAGGGCGAACGTTGGTGGCGCTCGAGTACGAACCCGAGCCCTCCGGGTGGCCACGACCGTCCGCGCCGCGCCTGTCTCCCGTCGCCGCCGATCTGGTGGCGGCGGCATCGAGCAGCCACGCAACATCGAGGAAGTAGGTACAGCACACGATGGCACGAATCGGAGACGGTGGCGATCTGCTGAAGTGCTCCTTCTGCGGAAAGAGTCAGAAGCAGGTCAAGAAGCTCATCGCCGGTCCCGGCGTGTACATCTGCGACGAGTGCATCGACCTGTGCAACGAGATCATCGAGGAAGAGCTCGCCGAGAACGGCGACGTCAAGCTCGATGAACTACCCAAGCCGGCCGAGATCAAAGAGTTCCTCGAGAACTACGTCATCGGCCAGGACACGGCCAAGCGCACGCTCGCAGTGGCGGTCTACAACCACTACAAGCGCATTCAGGCGGGGGAGAAGAAGGAAGCCCGCAGCGGTGAGATCGTCGAGCTGATGAAATCCAACATCCTCATGCTCGGTCCGACCGGTTGTGGCAAGACCTATCTCGCCCAGACACTCGCGAAGATGCTGAATGTTCCGTTCGCAATTGCCGACGCGACGGCGCTGACCGAAGCCGGATACGTCGGTGAGGATGTCGAGAACATTCTGCTGAAGCTGATCCAGGCCGCCGACTACGACGTCAAGCGCGCCGAGACCGGCATCATCTACATCGACGAGGTGGACAAGATCGCCCGCAAGAGCGAGAACCCGTCGATCACCCGGGACGTCTCCGGTGAGGGTGTGCAGCAGGCGCTGCTGAAGATCCTCGAGGGAACCCAGGCGTCGGTGCCCCCGCAGGGTGGCCGCAAGCATCCGCATCAGGAGTTCATCCAGATCGACACGACGAACGTGTTGTTCATCGTCGCGGGTGCGTTCGCCGGTTTAGAGAAGGTGATCTCGGAACGAATCGGTAAGCGCGGCATAGGTTTCGGCAACGAGGTCGCGTCGAAGAACGAGGTGGACACCACCGATCATTTCTCCTCGGTGATGCCCGAGGATCTCATCAAGTTCGGTTTGATCCCGGAGTTCATCGGTCGGTTGCCGATCATTGCGTCGGTGACCAACCTCGACAAGGAATCGTTGGTCTCGATCCTGTCGGCGCCGAAGAACGCGCTGGTGAAGCAGTACACCAAGCTGTTCGAGATGGACAACGTCGAACTCGAGTTCAGTGCGGATGCGCTCGAGGCGATCGCCGATCAGGCGATCCACCGCGGCACCGGTGCGCGCGGGCTGCGGGCGATCATGGAAGAGGTGCTGTTGCCGGTGATGTACGACATCCCGAGCCGCACCGATGTCGAGAAGGTCGTCGTCACCGCCGAGACCGTCAACGACAACGTGCTGCCGACGATCGTGCCGCGGGCCGACAGCGACGACGAACGGCGCGACAAGACGGCCTGAGTCCCGACGCCGGTACGCCCGGCCCAATCGGTAGAAGTTCACCACTCCCGCCCGGTCGGTCACGACCGGGCGGGAGTGGTGTGTTCCGGCCATCGGCCGGAGGTGTGCCCGGCGGGCCGACGGTCGAATACTTGTTGTGCGACACCGGTATCGGCGATCTCGGCACGCGGCAAGTGGTCATCACCCACACTGGAGCCATGACTGCGCAGACGAGCGATCGACATCTGGCCGGATTGGTGCTCGCGGGAGGACGATCCCGGCGAATGGGCCACAACAAGGCGGCGATGGACTGGGAAGGACAGCCGATGCTGGCGCGCATCGTCGAGACCCTCAACGGTTCCTGCGACAGCGGTGTCTTCGTCGCCGCGAGCACCGCCTCACCTGCCTATCAGGAGTTGTACGGCACAGGTGGCCCGCCGGCGCAGTGGGTAACCGGGGAACAGCAGGGCGCAGGCCCGCTCGGCGGGCTTGCCGAGGGCCTCGCGACAGCGCGCGATCACGGCGCGACGCTGGTGTTCGTCTGCGCCACCGACATGCCACTGATCGCACCCGGACTGATCGAGGAGCTCCTGGTGGGCATGACCGAGTCGGCCGACGCGGTGGTTGCCCGTGACGCCGAGCGCGATCATCCGATGGCGGGGATCTACCGCGTCGGGTCCGCAGCGAAGGTGGAAGCTCTGCTGGAGACCGGCGAGCGTCGCATGACCGCCGCTCTCGACGCGTTGATCACCCGTCGGATCACCGTGTCCGACCCGTCGTGGCTGATCAATGTCAACGCACCGGAGGACCTCCATCGGCTGCGCACCCTCGCGCGGCGCTGAACCTTCACACCCGGACGAGCCGGCCGGCTGCGGCGCGGTGACCGTCTAGCGCGCGGTGGGCGCAGGAGCGTGCGGGGCGTTCCCTAAGATTGGGGGGTGACCACACCCGATTCCTCCCGCGAGCTGCCGAAGTCCTGGGATCCCGCCGAGCATGAGGCCGCGCTGTACCGGCAATGGGTGGACGCAGGCTATTTCACCGCGGACGCGGCCAGTGACAAGCCGCCGTTCTCGATCGTGATCCCGCCGCCCAACGTCAACGGGTCCCTGCACATGGGGCACGCCTATGAGCATGTCCTGATGGACGCGTTGTCGCGTCGCCGCCGGATGCAGGGCTATGAGGTGCTGTGGTTGCCCGGGATGGACCACGCGGCGATTGCGATGCAGACGATGGTCGAGCGCAAACTCGCCGCCGAAGGGCTGACCCGCGACGACCTCGGCCGCGAGGCATTCATCGAGCGCGTCTGGGCCGAGAAGGCCGAGATCGGCGGCAACATCGGCGAACAGATGCGCCGCCTCGGCGACAGCGTGGATTGGAGCCGGGAACGCTTCACGATGGACGCAGGCCTCTCGCGTGCCGTGCAGACGATGTTCAAGAAGATGTACGACGACGGGCTGATCTATCAGGCCGAGCGTCTGGTGAACTGGTCGCCGGTCCTCAAGACGGCGGTGAGCGACATCGAGGTCAGTTACGCCGACGTCGAGGGTGAGCTGGTGAGCTTCCGCTATGGCTCGCTCGACGATTCGCAGCCGCATATCGTGGTCGCCACCACCCGGCTGGAGACGATGCTCGGCGACACCGCGATCGCTGTGCACCCTGGCGATGAGCGGTACGCACATCTGATCGGCACCGAACTGGCGCATCCGTTCGTCGAGCGGACGATACCGGTCATCGCCGATGACTACGTCGACCCCGAATTCGGCAGTGGCGCAGTCAAGATCACGCCGGCCCACGATCCCAATGACTTCGCGATCGGACAGCGGCACGATCTCGCGATGCCGACGATCCTGGACGAGGAGGCCCGGATCGTCGGCACCGGAACCCAATTCGACGGCATGGGCCGCTTCGAGGCGCGCGTCAAGGTGCGAGAGGCGCTGGCCGGTCAAGGGCGCATCGTCAAAGAGATCCGCCCATATCTGCACAGCGTCGGGCATTCCGAGCGGACCGGCGAGCCCATCGAACCGCGGTTGTCGATGCAGTGGTGGGTCGATGTCGCACCGCTGGCGAAGTCGGCCGGGGACGCGGTACGCGATGGTTCAACCGTCATCCACCCCACGTCCATGGAGCCGCGGTGGTTCGGCTGGGTCGATGACATGCACGACTGGTGTATCTCGCGCCAGTTGTGGTGGGGCCACCGGATTCCGATCTGGTACGGCCCCGAGGGCGAGGTCGTGTGCGTGGGCCCCGACGAGGAGGTGCCCGCCGGCTACCGACAGGAAACCGACGTCCTCGACACCTGGTTCTCCTCGGGTTTGTGGCCGTTCTCCACACTGGGATGGCCGGAACAGACCGATGATCTCGAGAAGTTCTATCCCACTTCGGTTCTCGTCACCGGCTACGACATCCTGTTCTTCTGGGTGGCGCGGATGATGATGTTCGGCACCTACGCAGGCACCGAGATGGGTGCGGATCGCCGTGTGCCCTTCCGGAATCTGTTCCTGCACGGTCTGGTCCGCGACGAGCACGGACGCAAGATGAGCAAGTCCAAGGGCAACGGCATCGACCCGCTCGAGTGGGTGGAGCGCTTCGGTGCCGACGCGTTACGTTTCACGCTCGCGCGTGGTGCGAATCCGGGTAGCGACATCTCGGTCGGTGAGGATCATGCGCAGTCCTCGCGGAATTTCGCGACCAAACTCTTCAACGCCACCAAGTTCGCACTGATGAACGGTGCAGCAGTCGGTGAACTGCCTGATCCGGCGGAACTCACTGCCGCCGATCGTTGGATCCTGTCGCGGCTCGAGGAGGTGCTCGCCGAGGTCGACGCCGGCTTCGAGTCCTACGAGTTCGCCAAGGCATGCGAAGCGCTCTATCACTTCGCCTGGGACGAGTTCTGCGACTGGTATCTCGAACTGGCCAAGGTTCAGTTTGCCGGTGGCGATGAACGGCGTTCGCACACAACAGGTCTGGTCCTCGGTGCGGTCCTGGATCCACTGCTGCGCGCGTTGTCGCCCGTGATGCCCTTCGTGACCGAGGTGCTGTGGAGGGCGGTGACCGGCGGTGAGTCGCTGGTGATTGCGCAGTGGCCGACGCCTGCGGGTCGCCGCGCCGACCCCGAAGCCGCGGCGACCATCGAGGACCTGCAGAAACTCATCACCGAGGTGCGGCGTTTCCGCAGTGACCAGGGCCTCAAGCCGGGCCAGAAGGTGCCCGTTCGGTTTGCGCACCTCGAGGAGTCCGGTCTGACGCCGCTGACGCCCTACATCGCGGCGCTGGCCCGGCTGGATGAGCCGGAGGCGGGATTCGCGGCGACGGCCACCGTCGAGGTCCGGTTGCGGGCCACGACGGTGGAGGTACAGATCGACACGTCCGGGACCGTGGACGTCGCGGCCGAACGCAAACGGGTGGCCAAGGATCTCGCGGCCGCCGAGAAAGAGCTGGCCCAGACCACCGCCAAGTTGGGCAATGACCAGTTCCTCTCGAAGGCCCCTGACCACGTCGTGGCCAAGATTCGTCAGCGGAGCACGATCGCAGCCGAAGAGGTCGCCCGGCTGCAGGCCAAACAGGATTCGCTGGGAGCGTCATGAGCCGCCGCGACGACGATGATCGGGTTGACGATGCCGTCGAGGGCGCCGACGACGAGCCGATCTTCACGGCAGCCGATTTCGCCGGTTGGGAGGACTCGGGTCCCATCGAGCCGGGTGATCTCGAGCCCGGTGATCTCGGGCCAGGGGACATCGAGCCCGACCGGATGGACCTCGCGTCGCTGCTGAGAGACGACGAGGAGACCGCGACCGATGCGCGGGACCGGGCTCCGCTGACCGCCGGCGACAGCGCGGCGGATCTGGCCGAACTCGCCGAGGTCGAGGCCGAACTCGACACCCGATGGCCCGAGACGAAGATCGAACCATCACTGACCCGGATCTCGGCGCTGATGGATCTGCTCGGGTCCCCGCAGCACGCCTATCCGGCGATTCATGTCGCAGGCACCAACGGCAAGACGTCGGTGACCCGGATGATCGACGCGCTGCTCATCGCCCTGCACCGGCGTACCGGGCGTATCACCAGCCCGCACCTGCAGCGCGTCACCGAGCGTATTGCGGTTGACGGACAACCGATCTCGGCTCGCACCTACATCGAGACCTACCGTGATCTGGAGCCGTACATCACGATGGTCGACGATTCGTCGACAGCCGTGGAGGGGCCACGGATGAGCAAGTTCGAGGTGCTCACCGCGATCGCGTATGCGCATTTCGCCGAGGCGCCCATCGATGTGGCCGTCGTCGAGACCGGAATGGGCGGCCGCTGGGATGCCACCAATGTCGTCGACGGCGTGGTCGCGGTGATCACGCCCATCGCCATGGATCACGCGGACTTCCTCGGTGATTCGCTGGCTGCGATCGCCGGGGAGAAGGCCGGAATCATCAAGCGTGCCGCAGAGGACCTGGTTCAGACCGACCCGGTCACCGTCATCGCCCCGCAGCAGCCCGAGGTGCTGGAGGTGCTGCTTCGCGAGACCGTCGAGAAGGGCACGATCGTGGCCCGGCAGAACTCGGAGTTCGCGGTACTCGAGGCAGCCACCGCCGTCGGGGGACAGATGCTGCGGATCCAAGGTCTCGGCGGGGTGTACGAGGAGGTGTTCCTGCCGCTCCACGGCGAACATCAGGCCGCCAACGCCGCGTTGGCGCTGGCGGCGGTCGAGGCGTTCTTCGGTGCCGGACCCGACCGGCAACTCGACATCGACGCCGTCCGTGCGGGTTTCGCGGCGGCGTCGAGCCCGGGACGGCTCGAGCGGGTGCGCAGCGCGCCGAGCGTGTTCGTCGACGCCGCGCACAATCCGCACGGTGCTCATGCTCTTGCCCATGCGCTGGCCGATCAGTTCGATTTCCGGCGTCTGGTCGGGGTGGTCGGTGTCCTCGGCGACAAGGACGCCGAGGGGGTACTCGCCGCGCTCGAGCCGATTCTCGATCAGATCGTGGTCACCAACAACGGGTCTCCGCGCGCACTCGATACCGAGGACCTCGCCGAGATCGCGCGGGAGGTGTTCGGGGAGGACCGGGTTCTGGTCGAACCGTTCTTGCCCGACGCGGTCGCCGCAGCGATCGGGCTCGCCGAGGAATCCGACGGCGAGCCGGTGTCCGGCGCGGGCGTGATCATCACCGGATCGGTGGTCACCGCCGGTGCCGGCCGAACCCTCTTCGGCAAGGAGCCCGCATGAGCGAACACCCTGGGTTCACCGCCCCGGCCACCGACCCGTGGCGCGGTCTGCGTGGAGTGATGGCCGGCACGCTGATCCTCGAGGTCATCGTCATGGTGCTGACCTTTCCGGTGGTGGCGAAGATCGGTCCGGGTCTGACCTGGGTGTCGGGCATCTATCTCGCGGTGGTGACCGTCTTGCTCATCCTGGCGAGCGGAATGCAGCGCCGGGCGCGTGCGCTCGAGCTCGACATCGGGTTGCAGGTGCTCGTGATCATCGGCGGGCTGTTCCACTGGTCGATCGCGATCGTCGGCCTGTTGTTCTTGTTCGTATGGCTCTACATCCGTTACGTCCGCAACGATGTCGCGCGCCGCATCCGCGAGGGACGCCTGGCCGGCCAGGAACCGATCGATCCGTCATAGTTCGCGCCGATTTGGCCGTAATGCCGGAATCGGTTGCTGTGCAGAGGCTTTCGCCCTTTGAATTGGGTATCGTCGGTGGCTTGTGTCAGTGATGAGAGGAAGAGTCGCCGGTGAGTGAGTTGACCTATCCGCAAGCCATCGTGATGGGTTTGCTGCAGGGCGTGACCGAATTGTTTCCGGTGTCGAGCCTGGGGCATTCGATCCTGGTTCCGGCGTGGCTTGGCGGCAGCTGGGAACAACTGGTAACCGAGTCCGACAGCGCCGGGCACACACCGTTTCTCGCCTTCGTCGTGGCGCTGCACGTGGCCACCGCTGTCGCGCTGGTCCTGTTCTACTGGCGGGACTGGGTCCACATCGTCGGCGGGTTCGTCTCGTCGGTGCGTCGACGGCGCATCGATGATGATTCCGCTCGGCTCGCATGGCTCATCATCGCGGCGACCATCCCGGTCGGGGTCGTCGGCCTCCTCGCCGAGAAACCGTTGCGTGTGGTGTTCGCCAATCCGCTCGCCGCGTCGATCTTCCTGTTCCTGAACGGGCTGGTGCTGGCCACCGCCGAGCTCTTGCGCCGCCGATCGGCCACCGGGCGGCACGCGCGGCGACGTCCCGACACAGACCGTCCGATGGCGGCGTTGGGAGTGGGGGAGGCGGTCGGCATCGGTGCGTGCCAGATCCTTGCGTTGCTGCCGGGGATCTCTCGATCGGGCGTCACGATCTCGGGTGGCCTGCTACGCCGATTGGCCCACGAGGACGCCGCGAAGTTCGCGTTCCTGCTCGCCACCCCGGTGATCCTCGCGGCCGGGTTGCTCAAGATTCCCGAGTTGTTCGGGCCGGCGGGACAGGGGATCGGTGGTCAGGTACTCGTCGGCTCGGTATGCGCTTTTGCCGCGGCATTCGCCGCCGTCGCGTTTCTGGCGCGCTGGTTTCACACCCGCACGCTGTATCCGTTCGTCGCGTACTGCGTCGTCGCCGGAGCGATCAGCATCGTCCACTTCGCCTGAACCATCGGTCTCGAGACCCACGTCGTCGTTCCCGTTCTGCCCGGGCTGTGCCGGTGTGGTCCGTTCAGCCGACGATCGGTGCGCAATCGTGACCTGAGCAGGTTGTTGTCGGCGGTGCCGGTCTTGCAGAATTACGCGAAGTCGCGCCGGGGCCGCGACGACGAATATGCCGGGGGCGAATGCGCGCTGTCGTCACACGTCGGTCGGGCCGGTGCGCTGACCGTACGGCGACCAACCGTCGCCGCTCCCACCGCACCACACCTGAAGGAGCCGCGTGATCATCGCCCGCGCCCGCGCCCGTGACCGCACCACCACCCCGACCCGGGCAGGGTTCATGGCCAGACGCGGGGCGCTTGCGCTCGTGGCGGCCGCGGCGGTCGGCACCGGCACCGTGGTGGGTGCGGCGCAATCGGCCGCGGTTGGAACGACTCCGCCGCCGCCCGACGCCCAGGCCGTCGTCGATCTGCCGGAGACCGGGTCGCCGATGCCGGTACCGACCGGTTCCTACGGCTACCTCGCCACCCACGATCTGACCAAACGCATGTCGACGATGAAGGTCGCCGACTCGATCGCGGCCTTGCCCGTGCCCGCCCAGTACCGCCCCGCCAACCTCGGACTCGCCAAGACGCTGGACCGGGCGGTGCAGGGAGCGCTCGCCGATCCGAAGGGCTGCGTGCAGATCATCGTGAACCCTCGATCGAGTTCTGGCGGACTGTTCGACTACGGGGTCTATGCGGTTTCGGGCCAGTACTGCTCATGAGTCCGGTGTCAGCGGTGGCCGCTACGCCGATAAGGTGTCCACGTGACTGAACGGACATTGGTACTGATCAAGCCCGATGGTGTCGCCCGAGCCCTGGTCGGCGACATCCTTGCCCGCATCGAACGCAAGGGTCTGACCCTGGTGGCACTGGAACTCAAGTCGGTGACCGACGAGCTGGCCCGGCTCCACTACGCCGAGCACGAGGGCAAACCCTTCTTCCCGGCATTGCTGGAATTCATCACCTCCGGCTCGCTCGTCGCGGCTGTCGTCGAGGGACCGCGCGCCGTCGCGGCGTGGCGGCAGATAGCCGGCGGCACCGACCCGGTGGAAAAGGCGGTACCCGGCACCATCCGCGGCGACTTCGCCTTGACCACGCAGAACAACCTCGTCCACGGCTCGGATTCTCCGGAATCGGCCGAACGCGAGATCGCCATCTGGTTCCCCGACATCGATTCCTGACATCCCGTCACCCGGCGGGTCGGCGCGCGTGGATGCACATGTGTGCCGGCGTCGACCCGCAGTGTGGGATACTTGGGGAGTTGTCGCGGACACACTTTGCCCGCGACGACACCGATGACGTTCGGAAATGGGTCGGACAAGCACGAAGTGCACCGGAATGCAGTACGCCCGGCATGAAGCACCTCGTGCCCGCCCGCCCAGCCGCTCTCCCCATCGCGGTGGTTCGCCGACGGTGACCCGCCGGCCACAGCCTCCGAGCCGATGGCGTGGAGGGTGGGCCGTAACCCATCACCCAGCAAGAGCGCCCTGCAGCTCCGATCGAGCCGAGGGGGCGCGCAGACCACACAACACCGGCCGAGGCCGGGACACACAGCAGAGACCCTCGCGTGGCCGCGTCGCAAGGACGCGCCCGGGGGTTCAAGGAGACACGAGTGACCGACAACGGGTCGCCGGATGACGCGAACGCAGCGTCTGATCCGGTGGAAGAATTTCCCAGCAAACTTCGTGTGCACGCACTCGCCCGAGTGCTCGGCCTGACCAGTCGTCAGGTACTCGCACACCTGGCCGAGTTGGGGTCGCACATGCGTAGCGCCCAATCGAGTGTTGAGCGCGAGTTGGCGCAGGCGGTGGCGCAGCGGGTTCGAGAGCATGGAAGCGAGTCGCTCGCTCCGCAGACGGCGAGCCCGGTAACCGATGTCCCGGTACCGGAAGCTTCCGTATCGAATAGCGCCGAGCAGCCCCGGGCCGGAGAGTCGGCACCGGTGGCCGCTGCCGCGCCCGAGGGCACGGACCGCCCGCGCGAGATCCAGGCCCCGGCCGAAGACGAGAAGGCCGGTGATCGGGGCCCCGACGAATCGGCGGCCGGAACCGCCGTGTTGTTCTCGGCGGCCGACGCCAGCAGCCATGCACCCGTTTCGGCAGTCGACGAGGTGGGGGCGGGACCGTTGTTCCTGCAGCCGAGTGCGCCGGCTTCCGCGCCGCAGCGCAGTGCGACCGGCTCCGGTGCCGCCGCGGACACCGCCGATGACGGGTCCAGCCGCGCCGCGGCAACGAGAGCCGGGTCGCATTCGAGTGCGCCCGCCGCCGGCAAGGATCGTCGGGCGGATATCGGCCGCGGTGACACCGACCCCGATGACACCGACTCCGATCACACCGACTCCGATCACACCGACTCGGATGACACCGATTTCGATGACACCGACTCCTCGGGTGAGGGTGGACGCAACCGACGCCGCCGGCGTGGACGTCGTGGACGGGGACGTGGGCGGGGCGACCGGCCCGAGTCCGACGACAACACCGACGATTCCGGGTCTGATTCATCTGGATCCAACTCTTCCGGGAACCGCACGAGCGATGTGGACTCGGACACCGGCACGACCTCCACGAGTGCGGACCCGACGGCATCGGTGCACACCGACGAAGCCGGCCCCGGCCCGAACTCCGAGAAGAAGTCGGGAAACCGGGCGGGTAAGAAGAACGCTGCCAAGAACAACGCAGGCAAAGACAACGCAGGCAAAGACAACGCAGGTAAAGACAACGCCGGTAAAGACAACGCCGGCAAGAACAAAGGAGCCGCCGACAAGGGCGGCGCGGCCAAGAGCGGCGACGACTCGGATGACGTCGCCGAGGATGCCGACCTCGAGACCACCGACGACGCCGACGACGCCGACATGCCCACGTCCAAGCGCCGCCGTCGACGTCGTCGTCGCAAGGGTGGTGGCGAGTCCGACGAGACATCGGTCGACGATCCGCCGAACACCGTCGTTCACGAACGCGAGCCCCGGAGCAAGCGGGTTCGCGACGAAGTCCAGGGGATCTCCGGATCGACCCGGCTCGAAGCCAAGCGGCAGCGCAGACGTGATGGCCGTGACGCCGGTCGTCGCCGGCCGCCGATCCTGAGCGAGTCGGAGTTCCTGGCCCGGCGCGAAGCGGTCGAGCGGGTCATGGTGGTGCGCGAGCGCAGTGCCAACAGTTCACTGCACAGCACCGACCACGCCGACGCCGCAGCGATCGAGGATTACACGCAGGTCGCGGTGCTCGAAGACGGTGTGCTCGTCGAACACTTCGTCACCACCGAGACCTCGTCGTCGATGGTGGGCAACATCTACCTCGGACGTGTGCAGAACGTGCTCCCGGGGATGGAGGCCGCCTTCGTCGACATCGGGCGTGGGCGCAATGGAGTCCTCTACGCCGGCGAGGTCAATTGGGACGCGGCAGGCCTCGACGGTGGCTCCCGCAAGATCGAGCAGGCCTTGTCGCCCGGCGACAACGTCGTCGTGCAGGTGAGCAAGGACCCGGTCGGGCACAAGGGAGCGCGCCTGACGACGCAGATCTCGCTCGCGGGCCGGTACCTGGTGTACGTACCGGGCGGGTCGTCGACGGGTATCAGCCGCAAACTGCCCGACGTGGAGCGCAAGCGACTCAAGCAGATCCTCGGCAAGCTCGTCCCCGATGACGCGGGCGTGATCATTCGGACCGCGTCGGAGGGTGTCAGCGCCGAGGAGCTGGCCGCCGACGTCGAGCGCCTCGAATCGAAATGGAAGTCGATCGAGTCGTCGGTAGCGGGCGCCCAGAAGAGCAATGGCTCACAGAAGGGTGGCGGATCGCAGAAGGGTGGCGGATCGCAGAAGGGCAGCGGATCGCAGAGCCCGCGGGCGTTGTATGAGGAGCCCGATCTGCTGGTGCGCGTGGTCCGCGACCTGTTCAACGAGGACTTCCGCAAACTCGTCATCGAGGGTGCCAAGTCGTGGAATCTGATCGAGGGATACGTCCGCTCGGTGGCCCCGGATCTGCTCGGGCGCGTGGAGAAGTTCGAGAGGGCACACGCCGATGCGCCGGATTCGTTCACGGTGTACCGGATCGACGAGCAGCTGGCCAAGGCTCTCGACCGGAAGGTGTGGTTGCCCTCGGGTGGCACCCTGATCATCGAGCACACCGAGGCGATGACGGTCGTCGACGTCAACACCGGCAAGTTCACCGGCGCCGGCGGCAATCTCGAGGAGACCGTCACCCGCAATAATCTCGAGGCGGCGGAGGAGATCGTGCGGCAGATGCGGCTGCGCGACATCGGCGGCATGATCATCGTCGACTTCATCGATATGGTTCTCGAGTCCAACCGCGACCTCGTCCTACGACGACTGACGGAGTCCCTGGCACGCGACCGCACCCGCCATCAGGTGTCCGAGGTGACGTCGCTCGGTCTGGTCCAGATGACTCGTAAGCGTTTGGGAACCGGTCTGCTGGAAGCGTTTTCGACGACGTGCACCGCCTGTGCGGGGCGCGGGGTGATCGTCCATTCGAGTCCGGTGGAAGTGCGTTCCGACGATGCCGCCCGCTCGGAGAACTCCGGCTCGAAGAAGGCGCGCCGCGGTAAGCGAAAGAACGAGCAGTCCGTCGAGCACCAGCAGGCCGCGCACAGTCCGGCCGAGCACCCGATGTTCCGGGCGATGGCTGCCCACGTCCACGAGGGCGATGAGCATCACGACCCCGCTCATCACGACCCCGCTCATCACGACGCAGCTCATCACGACGCCGCTCATCACGACGACCACGAGCGCGGCACCGCCGACCGCCCGGCCACTGATCGTGACACCACTGATCGTGACACCACTGATCGTGACACCACCGATGTGGGCACCGCCGGACCGGCGACCGGGTCCGTGGACACCGCCGCGTCCACCGGAGTCGACGGGATCCCCGAGGCGGGAGACGCCGGCGCAGCAGAGGTCGGGACCGGGCTCGCGGGCACCGGAAACGGCGGGTCGGGCCCGGCTCCGCGTCGGGCGCGGCGCCGGGTGGCACGGCCTGCGGCGGCACCGGCCACGGCGTCCGCGGCTCCTGCCGTCCATGTCGCTCCCGAGACCCCGCGCACACCGCTGACGACCTTCGGTCCGACGAGTGTCGAGTCGAGCGAGTCGGCGGTCGCGGTCCGTCGACGTCCGCGTCGGCGCGCCGCGGGCCGGCCGGCGGGACCGCCGGTAGACGAGTAGTCAGCGGCGCCATCCGGCGACCGCGACACGGCCCGGAACCGACGGTCGAGTCGAGTTTGACCTGACCGGACCGGCTCCCGTAACCTTGTTTGGTCGCCTCTGGCGGAGGGTTCGAGCTGTGCGGGGTCCCGATGGGATCCACGGCCGAGAGCTTCTCTGCGGCAGGTCTTCGGAGTGTTCCATGCAATCCCGGCGCGAGCAGGGTTTCGCACGGCCACACCGAATGCACACACCCACACACCCCGTGGACGCACATGCGTGGCACGGCCCGAGATGATGAACAAGAGGACAGCTTCGATGGCAACGTACGCGATCGTCAAGACCGGCGGTAAGCAGTACAAGGTCGCACAGGGCGACATTGTGAAGGTCGAGAAGATCGACAGCGCGCCGGGCACCACCGTGAATCTGCCGGTGGCGCTGGTCGTCGACGGTTCGAACCTCACCACCGACGCGGACAAGCTGGCGGGGATCTCGGTCACCGGCGAGGTGGTCGAGCATGTCAAGGGCCCGAAGATCCGCATCCACAAGTTCAAGAACAAGACCGGCTACCACAAGCGTCAGGGCCATCGTCAGAAGCTGACGCTCCTCAAGGTCACCGGCATCAAGTAAACGCAGTGGGGGCCGAGCCCCCATGAACCCCACACACTTTCAGGTAGCCAGGAGGACTGAGATGGCACACAAGAAGGGCGCGTCCAGCTCGCGCAACGGTCGCGATTCCAACGCCCAACGCCTCGGCGTCAAGCGTTTCGGTGGTCAGCAGGTGAGCGCCGGTGAGATCCTGATCCGCCAGCGCGGCACCAAATTCCATCCCGGCGTCAACGTCGGGCGCGGCGGCGACGACACCCTGTTCGCCCTCGCGGCGGGTGCCGTCGAGTTCGGTAGCAAGCGTGGTCGCAAGACCGTCAACATCGTTCCGGAGACCGCTCAGGCCTGACCGAGCGGTTCACGAGAACCACCAGAACACTGCGACAGGGCGGGCAGGGGCAGCAGGCACCCGGCCCGCCCTGTTGGTGTTCTACCTCCTTTCTTTCGGCGCCAGAGTCCGGCAGCGCCCGACTGGAAGGCCCTACACGAAGGACGTTGTCATGTCGCGGTTCGTCGACCGGGTGACCATTCACGTCGCCGCCGGTAACGGCGGCCACGGCTGTTCATCGGTTCACCGGGAGAAATTCAAGCCACTCGGCGGTCCCGACGGTGGCGATGGGGGCAACGGCGGTTCGGTACGTCTCGTCGTCGATCCGCAGGTGCACACCCTGCTCGACTTCCACTTCCGCCCGCACGCCAAGGCGGGCAACGGCAACCCGGGTCAGGGTGACAACCGCGACGGGGCGAATGGTCAGGATCTGGTGCTCGCCGTTCCCGATGGCACCGTGGTCCTCGACGGCGACGGCAGCATCCTCGCCGACCTCGTCGGCGAGGGCACGGCCTTCGAGGCCGCACAGGGTGGCCGCGGAGGATTGGGCAACGCCGCCCTGGCGTCACGTGCACGTAAGGCACCCGGTTTCGCGCTGCTCGGTGAAGAGGGCAGGCAGCGAGATCTGGTCCTGGAGCTGAAGTCGGTTGCCGACGTCGGCCTGGTGGGGTTCCCGTCGGCGGGCAAATCGTCGCTGGTGTCGGTGCTCTCGGCGGCCAAGCCCAAGATCGCCGACTATCCCTTCACCACGCTGCAGCCCAATCTGGGTGTGGTGCAGGCTCCCGGTGGCGTCTTCACGATTGCCGACGTACCCGGACTCATACCGGGCGCCTCGAGCGGACGTGGCCTGGGTCTGGAATTCCTGCGCCATCTCGAACGCTGCGCGGTGCTCGCGCACGTCGTCGATTGCGCCACTCTCGAACCCGGGCGTGACCCGGTGTCAGACATCGACGCGCTGGAGGCCGAACTCGCTGCCTACCGGCCCGCGCTGGCCGCCGACCACGGGCTCGGTGATCTCGCGGAGCGCCCGCGGGTGGTCATTCTCAACAAGATCGACGTCCCCGATGCAGCCGATCTCGCCGATCTCGTGGAACCTGAACTGGCGCAGCGTGGTTGGCCGGTGTTCCGGATCTCCGCCGTCACCCACGAGGGGCTGCGTGAGCTGACCAATGCGCTGCGGCGCATGGTCGACGACTATCACGAGGCTCATCCGAAGCCGAAGGCACGCCGAGCCGTCATCCGGCCCAAGGCCGTCGACGAGGCGCAGTTCGCGGTGTCACCCGATCCGGCCACGCCCGGCGGATTCATCGTCACCGGAACCCGTCCCGAGCGGTGGATCGCGCAGACCCAGTTCGACAATGATGAGGCGGTGGGCTACCTCGCCGACCGGCTCAACCGTCTCGGTGTCGAGGATGCGCTGGTGCGTCTCGGCGCCGAGCCCGGCGCCCCGGTGACCATCGGTGAGGTGAGCTTCGACTGGGAGCCGACCACGCCGATGGGTGATGACGTACCGATCACCGAGCGGGGCACCGACATCCGTCTGGAGCGGTCCGACCGGATGGGGGCTGCCGAGCGCAAGCAGGCGCGCCGGATGCGTCGTGGTCTGCCCGACGACGAGGCCGACCGGCAATGAGCGTTGTGCGCGAACGGATCGCACGTGCGCGCAGCATCGTCGTCAAGATCGGGTCGTCGGCGCTGACCGATCTCGGGACCGGCCTGGACATGGCGCGGCTCGATCGGCTCACCGATGTACTCGAAGCGCGGATGCGTGCCGGCTCCGACGTGACGGTGGTGTCCTCCGGTGCGATCGGCGCGGGTATCGCGCCGCTGGGCCTCAAGAAGCGCCCCACCGATCTGGCGACCAAGCAGGCCGCCGCCAGCGTCGGTCAATTGACGTTGGCCTACGCGTGGGGGACCAGCTTCGCCCGATACGGGCGCACCGTCGGCCAGGTGCTGCTCACCGCCGATGACATCTCCAACCGCGCCCACCACGCGAACGCGCAACGGACCCTGGATCGACTGCGATCCCTCGGCGCGGTCGGGATCGTGAACGAGAACGACACCGTCGCCACCAACGAGATCCGATTCGGCGACAACGACCGGCTCGCGGCCCTCGTCGCGCATCTCTCCGGCGCCGACGCGCTCGTGCTCCTGTCGGATGTGAACGGCCTTTACGACGGTGATCCGCGCAAGCCCGGCCCCGGCGGTCGGGTCGCGCAACTGATCTCTGAGGTCAACGGGCCCGAGGACCTCGATGGTGTGATCGCCGGTTCGGGTGGTGCGCTCGGCACCGGCGGGATGGCGTCCAAGCTGGCCGCGGCGCGGCTGGCGGCCGACGGCGGGGTTCCGGTACTGCTGGCCGCCGCCGCCGACGCCGCCCAGGCACTCGGGACCGCCTCGGTGGGAACGGTTTTCGCTCCCCGGCCCGACCGATTGTCGGCGCGGCGATTCTGGGTGCGCCATGCTGCCGACGCGCGCGGACAGATCGTCCTCGATGATGGGGCGGTGAATGCGGTCGGCGCCCGGCGGCGCTCGCTACTGGCCGCCGGAGTGATCGGGGTGCACGGCGGGTTCTCCGACGGTGACGTCGTCGAACTCGTCGATTCCACCGGCACGGTCCGCGCACGTGGCGTGTCGTCTTACGCCGCCGACGACGTGGCGCGGATGGTCGGGCGATCGACCTCGCAGCTGCCAGAACAGTTGCGGCGCCCGGTGATTCACGCCGACGATCTGGTGACCGTCTGAGCCAAGCGATCGGTGTCGCGCTCGCCGACCCCGGCCAGCGCGGGCAGTACGATGCCGCAGTAGTGATCGATCTTGAGGTCGGCAATCGCGTCGGCCCGGGTGGCGCCCCGGTTGAGCACCACCAGGGTCTTGCCGGTGCGTTGGGCGTGGCGCGCGAAGCGCAGACCGCTCATCACGGTCAGCGACGATCCCGCGACGAGTAGCGCGTCGCAGTCGTCGATGAGCGAGAATGCCTGCGCGACAAGCTCCTTGGGTGCGTTCTCGCCGAAGTACACGATGTCGGGTTTGAGGATCCCGCCGCATCGCGGGCAATCGGCGACCACGAAATCGTCGGTGTCGTCGAGCATCATGTCGGCGTCCGGGGCCACCTCGATCGCCCCGCGGCCCCGGACCCGTTGTGCGAAACCGGGGTTGAGCTCTTCCAGAGTCTCCGCGAGCCGGTGCCGCGACAGGGTGAAGCCGCACGCCACACAGCGCACCCGCCCGTAACAGCCGTGCAGTTCGATGACCCGCCGGCTACCCGCCTTGGTGTGCAGCATGTCGACGTTCTGGGTGATGATCCCCGCCAGACGTCCCTGTGCCTGCATCGTGGTGAGCGCGTGATGGGCGAGGTTGGGACGCGCGGCGTCCATGTGGCGCCAGCCGAGGTGATTTCGGGCCCAGTAGTGCCTGCGGAACTCTGGTGTGGACGCGAACATCTGGGCGGTCATCGGAGTGCGGACCGGCGCGCCGGGGCTCCGATAGTCGGGGATGCCGGAGTCGGTGGAGATGCCCGCCCCGGTGAGTGCGGTGATCCGCGCCCCGTCCAGAAGTGCCGAAAGCCGCTCGAGGAGGATGTCGAGATCCTCGTCGAGCGGCGTCGGTTCGGCCGGGACCCAGCCGATCTGTAAGCGGGTGCGCACCTGATCGAGGATATCGATTCGCGTGCGCGGGTGCGCCGCCTCAGGCGTTGGCGGTATCCGCGTGCTTGCCGCCTTGTTGCTCGGGCACGGTCACCAGTGGATACACCCCGTGCTCGTCGTGTACCTCGGTGCCCACGACCGGCGGGTTGAAGACACACAGCATCCGCATCTGCGTATCTGCGGTGACGGTGTGCCGCTCGTGACCGTTGAGCAGATACATGGTGCCGGGGGCCAAGGGATAGGTCTCGCCGGTTTCCCGGTCGAGAAGGGTGCCGGTGCCCTCCACGAGCCAGACGGCCTCGATGTGGTTGGCGTAATGGAACTCGTTGACGCTGCCGGCGTCGATCGTGGTCTCGTGGAAGGAGAACCCGACCCGGTCGCCGCCGAGCACGATTCGCTTGGACACCCAATTGCCCTTGGGGTCGGCGACGTCGCGGTCGGTTCCGGTGATCTCGTCTGTGGTGCGCACGATCATGCGAGCACCTCCTCGGTGGCGTCGGCGAGAATTCCCAGACCGCGGTCGAGATCCTCGGTGGAAATGGTCAGTGGCGGAAGCAGTTTGACGACCTCGTCGGAAGGCCCCGAGGTCTCGGCGAGCAATCCGGCGCCGAAGGCGGCGGCGCACACCTTGCCTGCGTCGGCGGCCTCGCCGAACACCAGTCCGCGGGCCATACCGCGTCCGCGGGTCGAGACACCGTCGTGCCGGGCGGCTAGCGTGCTGAGCACCTCGTCGATCTGACGGCCCTTCATGTGGACGTCGCGGGTGAGCGTGTCGTCGGACCAATAGTGCTCGATCGCCTTGGTGGCGGTCACGAAGGCGGGATTGTTGCCGCGGAAGGTGCCGTTGTGCTCGCCCGGTGACCACACGTCGAGGTCGCGACGGATGAGTACCAGGGCCAGCGGCAGTCCGTAGCCACTGATCGACTTCGAGAGGGTCACGATGTCGGGCTTGATGCCGGCTTCCTCGAAGGAGAAGAACTCGCCGGTGCGGCCGCATCCCATCTGCACGTCGTCGACGATGAGAAGGATGTCGCGGCGGCGGCACAGCTCCGATAGTGCGCGCAGCCACTCGGCCCGGGCGACATTCACCCCACCCTCGCCCTGCACGGTTTCCACGATCACCGCGGCGGGCAGATTCAGACCACTGCCGGAATCGTCGAGGACGCGCTCGAACCAGCTGAAGTCCTCGACGGAACCACCGAGGTAGTTGTCGAAGGGCATCGGCGTGGCATGCACGAGCGGGATGCCGGCACCGGCGCGCTTCATCGAGTTGCCGGTCACCGACAGCGAACCCAACGTCATGCCGTGAAAGGCGTTGGTGAAGCTCACGATCGATTCGCGACCGGTCACCTTGCGGGCCAGCTTCAGTGCCGACTCGACCGCGTTGGTGCCGGTGGGGCCGGGGAACTGGATTTTGTAGTCCAGGCCGCGCGGGGCCAGGATCTTCGAGGCGAATGCCTGGATGAATTCACCCTTGGCCACAGTGGACATGTCAAGACCATGGGTGATGCCGTCGGACTCGATGTAATCGAGCAGGGCGGACTTGAGCACCGGGTTGTTGTGCCCGTAGTTCAGGGCGCCGGCGCCGGCGAAGAAGTCGAGGTAGCGGGCACCGTCGGTGTTGGTCAGCCACGAACCGCGCGCCTGTCCGAACACCGTCGGCCACGTGCGGCAATAGCTGCGCACCTCGGACTCGTATTGCGTGAAGACCGAATCATCGATCGTGGTATCGAGCTTATTCATGGGCATTCCTCCAATATGGGAAATCGTCGGGTCGGCGATGACCGGTGCGAGTGTGTATCGCAGGTGACCGGCCGCATCATCCGACCGAGAGGGCGCCGCTGCCGGAAGACACCCCGGACAAGTCCTCCGGCGACACACGATGCGGTGCTCCGGTTGGGGCAACAATTGCACCCTGAGTGCGCCACGGCGCAGTCAGTGAACACCAAAAACGTTGCGCCCCTATGGTTCTGGAACTTCTGGCTCGAGGAGGTAGAGATCCTCGGGCTCGTGGGCGTCCGGGAAGTCGTCGGCCGCAAACAGGTCGCGGCGTTCGAACCCCAGTCCGCGCGCTGCGGCGACTGAGGCAAAAAGTCGTTGCGAGGCAACGTTGTCCGGGCTGATGGTGGTGTGCATCGCCACGGCACCGCGTCCGCTGACGCGATCGAAGAGACGATGAAGCATCGTCCCGGCGATCCGGTGGCCGCGATAGGTGTCGTCGACGGCCACCTGCCAGACCATCAGCGTCGACGGATCTGACGGGCGGCGGTAGCCCGTGACGAAGCCTACTGGCAGACCGTCGACTTCGGCGACGATCGAGGTGTCGGCGAAGTCGCGGCACCACAGCACGTACGCGTAACTCGAGTTGACGTCGAGAACTTGCGAGTCCCTGGCGATTTCCCAGAGGCGGGTACCGTCGGCGACCTTCGGCGCGCGGTAGTCGAGAACTAGTTGGGTTGATGTGGCCGAACTTGTGTGGGACGGGCTCATAACGCACTCGACGTTAACAACGTGTGTCGGCGAATTCACCCGCCTGCACAAATCGGACCTCGAATCTCCCACTTAACCCCAGTTCACCCGGCAGATGTGATGCGGGACACAAACGGTTGCGCACGGGCCTACGGCGTGCGGATCGCGGTGACGGGGAGGGCAGTATGGAGCGGTGACGCGGATCATCGCAGGTCGCTTCGGCGGTCGCAGACTCACAGTTCCCGACGAGGGCACCAGACCCACCTCCGACCGTGTGCGTGAGTCGGTCTTCAGCATGCTCGACGCGCGCATCGATCTGACGAGTACCCACGTGCTCGATCTTTATGCCGGGTCCGGCGCGCTCGGCCTCGAAGCGCTCTCGCGCGGGGCGTCGTCGGCGGTCTTCGTCGACAGCCGGGGGCGCGCGGCTCGCACGATCTCCGCGAATCTGACGGCCGTCGGGGCGGCCGCCTCGGGGCGTGTGATCACCTCGCCGGTGTCGGCATTCCTTGCCGGTGCCGCGCCCGGCCGATTCGACGTGGTGTTCTCCGACCCTCCGTATGCGCTCGCCGATGATGAGGTGGCCGCCGATCTGTCAGCGTTGGCCACCGGTGGTTGGCTCACCGACGACGGGCTGGTGGTCCTCGAGCGCGGACGCCGAGCCGTCCTCTCGTGGCCCCCGGGCTGGGAACTGGTCGTCGACAAATCCTATGGCGACACCACGGTGAAGGTCGCACGCCCCGGTGTCGCCGCGGACGAGTAGGTTCTGCAGAGCATGACCAGTGCGGTGATACCCGGTTCCTTCGATCCCTTCACACGCGGACACCGTTACGTCGTGGAGCGCGCGGCCCGGTGCTTCGACGAGTTGGTGGTCACCGTCGTGGTCAACCCCAACAAGCGTGGTCTCTTCTCCGTCGAGGAGCGACTCGAGCTCATCGCCGAGGACTGCGCCGATCTGCCCAACGTCCGCGTCGACCGGTGGCAGGGACTGCTCGTCGACTATCTGCGGAACAACTCGATCCATTCGATCGTCAAGGGGCTGCGTTCGGCGGTCGATTTCGACTACGAGTTGCCGATGGCGCAGATGAACCGGGAACTGGCCGACGTCGAGACCGTCTTCCTGTTGACCGATCCGCGATACGCGCACGTATCGAGTTCACTGGTCAAGGAGGTCGCCAAACTCGGCGGTGACGTGGCGCCGTTCCTTGCGCCCCACATCCTCCGGCGACTGGAGGCCAACCTTGCGGGCGAACGCACCATCTGAGCCGGCAGGTCACCGGCCGCGCGGTGACGCCTGCAGCGGACGAATCCGAGGCGCCTGCGCCGGGAAAAAATCTCCGAGAATGTGAACGCTGACCGGCGAGGGCCGCCTCACTATCGTGAGCTCGACGGTCATGAGCGTCAGCGACAAGCCCTGGCTTGCTGACCGGCAACCCTCGCATCGCGGTGGGGTGCCCCAGGTGACGACCGGATCGGGTTTCCCCCGATAAGCGCGATGGATTCGACGTGCCGGTTCCGCATCGAACCGCCGGTCGCCGTGGTCTCTCGACGCCTGATGCTATTGCGCGGGTGTCGGTGTGGTCTGCAGCGTCATCGTGCTGCCCCCGTTCCCGTACAGGAGAGTTCACACATGTCAGCCGCCCCATCGCCGTCGACGAAGGCCCGCGGTCATGCGCCGCCCGATCCGTCACCACCGTCGGCAGCCACCGAGGTGCCCGACGTCGCCAGGCCGGAACGTGTGGTGCCACTGTGGCATCCGGGCCGCTGGGTGCTGGCGGCGATCGTGCTTGTCGTCGTGGCACAGATCATCCATGGAGTGGCCACGAACTCCTTCTTTCAGTGGGATCGTTTCGGCTACTGGATCTTTCGTCCCGTGGTGATCGAGGGACTCGGCGTGACTCTCGAAGTCGCCGCCTACAGTGCGGTTCTGGGCCTCGGCGTCGGTATCGTGCTCGCGCTCATGCGACTGTCGAAGAACCCGGTCCTGGCGGCGGTGAGCTGGGCCTATGTCTGGTTCTTCCGATCGATTCCGCTGATCGTCCTGCTGCTCATCCTGTTCAACTTCGGGGCCCTTTATCAGAGCCTGAGTCTCGGAATCCCCTTCGGTCCAGGACTTTTCCACATATCCGAAGCCGACCTGGCCACACCTTTCATCATCGCGGTCGTCGGTATCACCGTGCACGAGGCGGCATTCGCCGCGGAGATCGTGCGGGGTGGGATCCTGTCGGTCGATCAGGGGCAACACGAGGCGGCCGCCGCGCTGGGCATCCCGCGCGGCTACCAATTCCTGCGGATCACGCTGCCCCAGGCGCTGCGCACGATCGTGCCGTCCTATGTGAATCTGCTGATCGGACTGATCAAGTCGACCTCGCTGGTCTACTACGTCTCGTTGCTCGATCTGTTCGGCGTGGTCTCGACCCAGAGCAGCACATACTCCGGTGACATCATTCCCCTGCTCATGGTGGCGACGGTCTGGTACGTCATCTTGACCAGCGTGGTATCGGTCGTCCAGTTCTACGTCGAACGCCACTTCGCGCGGGGGGCGGTGCGAACGTTGCCGCCGACTCCGCTGCAACGTGCCCGCACGGCCGTGGTGACAGTTCGCCGTGGCATCGCATTGCGGCCCTGGATGCGTGCGGTATGAGTGTGAAATCGAATACAGCTCAGGCTGTTTCCCCCTCCGACCGGGCTCGCGGCGCCGGTGTCGACATCGTCGACGCGCACCGTTGGTACGGGGACAATCACGTTCTCCAGGGCATCGACCTGAGTGTTCGTCCCGGCGAGGTGACGGTGGTCCTGGGCCCGTCGGGTTCCGGAAAGTCGACGCTGCTGCGGGCGATCAACCATCTCGACCGACTCGATGCCGGCCATGTCAGCGTCGGGGGAGAGCTGATCGGCGTGCGCCGGCTCAACGGGCACCTCAAGGAGCTGCCCGAACGGGCGATCCTGCGTCAACGGCGCAACATCGGCTACGTCTTCCAGTCGTTCAATTTGTTCTCCAATCTCACTGCCGCGGAGAACATCACCGCGGCGCTGGTGTCGACGCGCCGCGCCCGGCGTGCAGAAGCCGGCGACATCGCGCGTAAACTCCTTGAGCGAGTCGGACTTTCGGACAAGTTCGACGCATACCCGCGCCAGCTCTCCGGCGGACAACAGCAGCGAGTGGCGATTGCTCGGGCGCTCGCGCTCGATCCGCGGGTCCTGCTTTTCGACGAACCGACCTCGGCGCTCGATCCCGAACTCGTCGGTGAGGTGCTCGCGGTGATCGCCGACCTCACTGCCACCGGCACCACGATGATCATCGTCACCCACGAGATCGGATTTGCCCGTGAGGTCGCCGACACCGTCGTCTTCCTCGATGACGGCCTGATCGTCGAGCAGGGCACGCCGGAACAGGTACTCGACAGCCCATCGCACGCCCGGACAAAGGATTTCCTGACGCGGGTCCTCTGAATTCCGCGTCCGTCACACCTATGCCGACGGGTGCGGAGGACACAGTGTCCGCCCGGCCTCGTCGATCATCCCCTGCAGAAATGGAGTTACACCATGTCATCTTCTCGATCCCTCGTCGCCCGGCTCGGCGCCGTGGCCATCGGCGGAGTACTCACCGCAACACTGGTCACCGCCTGCTCGGGCGGGTCCAGTGATGCCGCCGACTCGTCGGGCACGCCGGGCAGCGTCGTCATCGGCGCTGTCTCCAACGGGGCGGCGCAGGAGACCACGCTCTCTGTGCCGCAGGTGGATTCGATTCGCAAGGCGCTGCCGGCGAAGGTGCGTGATTCCGGTCAGCTCACGATCGGCATCGGCGCCCTGCCCTCGGGGAATCCGCCGCTGGCGTTCATCGGTTCCGATCAGCACACGCTGACCGGCGTCGAACCCGATCTCGGGCGCGCCGTCGCGGCGGTACTCGGCCTCAAGCCGGTGGTCGGCAACTCCACGTGGGAAAATCTCTTCGTCGGCATCAGCAGCGGCCGCTCGGATGTGGGCTTCTCCAACATCACGGTGACCGAGGAGCGCAAGGACAAATACGACTTCGCCACGTACCGCAAGGACGAACTGGCCTTCGAGGTGCTCAAGTCGAACGCGTGGAACTTCGACGGAAACTACGAGAATCTTGCGGGTAAGACCGTGGCCGTCGGGTCGGGCACCAATCAGGAACGGATCCTGCTGAAGTGGCGCGACAAACTCGCTGCCGAGGGCAAGACGTTGAACGTGGTGTACTTCCCGGACGGCAACTCGTTCAATTTGGCGCTCGCCTCGGGCAAGATCGACGCGTATCTGGCGCCCAATCCGACCATCTCGTACCACGTCGTACAGACCGCCAACACCCCGAAGGCCACGCGGGTGGCCGGAACCTACTCGGGTGCCGGCTCCACCTTGCAGGGTCTCATCGCCGCGACGACCAAGAAGGGTAACGGACTGGTCGGGCCGCTGGCCGATGCGATCAATCACCTGATCTCCACTGGTGCCTACGCCAAATTGCTCGCGGCGTGGCATCTGTCGGCCGAGGCGTTGCCGGCCTCGCAGATCAACCCGCCCGGGCTGCCCCGCAACGACAGCTGAGGGGCTCATGTGCAGGTGGTGGCCGGCTCCGGCTCGCCAACCGGCGACCTGAGAAACAGGAGGATTCGCCGATGGGACATCATCACCTCATGGATATCGACCGGGATGGTGGGACAGGCACGGACACAAGCGTTCTCGACGACCCGATCCGATCGTCGCTGACCGGGCACCACCGGCACCTGGCGCAGCGACACGGCCGCATCCTGCGTTATCGGGACGACGTGTCGATATTCGCGGCATTCCCGCACGATCCCGGACCTGCGGACTGGGCCGACGCCGCCGAGTTCTTCGGTCCGGGTGGCACCGTGCCGATCTCGGGAGTCATGCCCACCCCGCCGCCCGGCTGGGAGATCACGATGAGTCTGCCCGGAGTGCAGATGATCGCGCGATCGGTCGCTGCAATGGCCGATCGCTCTGCGGTGGTGCTGACCGACGACGATGTCCCGGCGATGATGGATCTGGTGGCGCGCACCCGTCCCGGGCCCTTTCTCCCGCGGACCATCGAGATGGGTACCTACCGGGGGATCATCGCTGATGGCGCACTGATCGCGATGGCCGGCGAGCGTCTGCATCCCGTGGGCGCGACCGAGATCAGCGCGGTGTGCACCGATCCGCGTACCGCGGGCAAGGGCTGGCCGCGCGGCTGGTGCTCGCCGTTGCCGACGGCATCGTGCGACGCGGTGAGACCCCGTTCTTGCATGCGGCAGCCGACAACCGAGGCGCCATCCGGCTCTACGAATCGTTGGGGTTCGAGCTGCGCAAGGAGCTGACATTCGGGTCGATCCGCGTCCCTGAGTGATCCCTCGGGTATCACGTGACACGCCGACCACTCTGACCTCCATAACCACAGCGATCCCATTCGGCACAATAGTCACAGAAGTTTCACCAGATGACCAATGGCGTGAGCCGGATTGGGGTGGCTGTGTACCGCGTATTCGAAGCACTCGACGAACTCGTCGCAATCGTCGAGGAGGCACGTAGCGTTCCGATGACCGCGGGATGTGTGGTTCCACGCGGCGACGTGCTGGAACTGCTCGATGACATCAAGGACTCGATCCCGGGCGAGCTCGACGACGCGCAGGACGTACTCGACAGCCGTGACTCGATGCTCGAAGACGCCCGATCGCATGCCGACACCGTGACCGGCAACGCCGATTCGGAGTCCGAGGCGGTCCTCGCACACGCTCGTGCCGAGGCCGATCGCATCCTCGCCGACGCCAAGGCGCATGCCGACCGGATGGTCGACGAGGCGAACAACCACGGAAAGTCGCTGGTCGACGAGGCCGCCGACGAGGCTCGGCGGCTCTCGACCAGCGCGGCGCGCGAGTTCGAAGCGGTGACGGGGCGAGCCCGTGCCGAGGCGCAGCGGAGCATCGACGCCGCCAACAACACCTACGACAAGTCGGTCGCCGACGGGATCGCCGAGCAACAGCGGCTGGTGTCGGAGGCCGAGGTCGTGGCGGCGGCGAAGTCCGAGGCCGAACGCATCATCGACGCGGCGCACGCCGAGGTCGATCGTCTGCGCGGAGACTGCGATGTCTACGTCGACGAGAAGTTGGCGCAGTTCGAAGAGGTGCTCACCAACACGATGCGGTCGGTGAACCGCGGACGCCATCAGCTGCGCACCGGCGCCGGGATGCACGACTACGTCGAATACCCCCGCAGCGTCGACCACGATCACCCGCGTGGCCGGTCGCGCGATGATGCCGACGACTCGGTGTCGCCGCTGGCCGTGTAGGCCATCTACGGAGGCTCTCGCGTGCGTCGACACGGGGGTTCGCGCTCATTCGATGATTCGCTGACCTTGGCGTATGGTGCATTTGTGGCCGAAAATGCAGTGACTCCAGGTTCCCGTTCGGGTGCGGCTCCCGCGCATGCGCGTGGTCCCTTCGTACTCGACATCCGTTCGCTCGGCCGCCGTCCGGGCACGATGACCGAGGTGCACCAGACCGTTCGCACACCGGAGCGGCTGGGCGTGGAGATGATCGGCATCCCCGCTGATTCCGAGGTCGATCTCGATCTCCGACTCGAGTCGGTCAGTGAGGGCGTCCTGATCGCCGGAACGGTCTGTGGGGAGACGCAGGGTCAGTGTGCGCGCTGCCTCGAACCCGTCGACGGCACCGTCACGGTCTTTTTGACCGAGCTCTACGCGTACCCGAACAGCGAGACCGAACAGACGTCCGATGACGACGAGGTACATCGCATAGTCGACGACCGGGTCGACCTGGAACAGGCCATCATCGACGCGGTCGCCCTCGAACTGCCGATGTCGCCGTTGTGTCGCGAGGATTGTCCCGGGTTGTGCAGTGTCTGCGGGGTGCCGCTGGATGGCGCCGAATCGGGTCACGGACACGAGCTCATCGATCCGCGGTGGGCCGGGCTCGTCGACAAGTTCGGTGATCTCGGCGACGGCACGACCACGACATCGAGCGATCAGGGAGGTTCCGACGATCGTGGCCGGACACGAGGCGTGCAGTGAGTGATGGCAAGCGCCGGGGCAAGCGGCCCCCGTCGTGCGGTCCGCTGTTGGCGGCGCTCGGTACCGAGATCTCCGACGAATTGTTGACCCTGGCGCTGACGCATCGTTCCTACGCTTACGAACATGGCGGATTACCCACCAACGAACGCTTGGAGTTCCTGGGGGATTCGGTACTCGGTGTCGTCATCACCGAGCGGCTCTATCTGCGATTTCCCGAGCGGCCCGAGGGTGAACTGGCCAAGATCCGGGCCAGTGTGGTGAACATGCATGCCCTCGCCGAGGTGGCGCGCGGCCTGGGAGAGGACGGGCTGGGAGCTTACCTGTATCTCGGTCGGGGAGAAGAGCTCACCGGCGGCCGCGACAAGGATTCGATCCTTGCTGATGGCCTCGAATCACTATTGGGCGCAGTCTATCTCGATCATGGGCTCGCCACCTCGCAGCAGGTCGTCTTGGGTTTGTTCGATGAGATGATCGAGCGCGCAGGCGATCTCGGCGCCGGACTCGACTGGAAGACGTCCCTGCAGGAACTTGCTGCCGAGCGCGGGTTCGGCCCGCCGCAGTACCAGGTCTCCTCGACGGGGCCCGACCACAGCAAAGAGTTCACCGCGATGGCGGTGATCGCCGGCGAGCACGTCGGTCAGGGTATCGGCCGGACCAAGAAGGAGGCCGAGCAGAAGGCGGCGGCCCTGGCCTGGCAGACGCTGACCGATCGCGCCGGCGCCTCGTGACCGTGCCCGATCGACACACATGAACCGCGCGGCGAAGCACTATGTGCCGGACATGGGTACCGACAGGGGTGGAGCAAAGATCCTATGGCACAGCGTGTCCGGATGAGTGACCGACCGACGAGGCCGGTACCGTCGATCAAATACTTCGCGACGAGCTGGTACGACCGTGGATTCGCGTACTGGCGTCGGCGCTGCTGGTTGACAGCTTTTGCGCTCTTGCTTGCCCTTGCCGTCTCGGTAGGAATCTCGGCGTTGATCGTTGCGCTCGTTGACCTCATCGCATCGCCCGTCGGTCGCGTCGGCGCTATTGCTGTTGCTGCCATTCCGGTGGTGTGGAGTTGCTATAGCGCATACCTCACGCCTCGGCGCCCGCCAGAAGATCGTGCCGCGCACCACCCGATGAGCTTTGCCCCCCAGAACCCGGCCCATGTCCGGGTGGGCGGAGCGGCAGGAGTGACCACCGGACTCACGGCCACTGCGGGTTCATCGCTGGCGGGCGGACTGCTCGCGGTCGGTAGCCTCTTCCTGGTCGGCCAGGCGCTCGGTCTCCTGGCTATCACTCTCGGAAAGTACGTCAGCGAGGACGAATGGCGGCTCGCGCGACAATACGGCTCGGAAGAACTCGGACATCTGAGCCGCGGCGATGCCTGAACTTCCCGAGGTGGAGACCGTTCGCTCCGGTCTCGCCGAGCATGTCGTCGGGCGACGCATCACCGGCGTGGACGTCTTGCATCCCCGGGCCACGCGCCGTCACGTGGGGGGCGGCGCCGACCTCGAAACCCGTTTGCGCGGAAAGGCTCTCACCGCGGTCCGGCGCCGCGGAAAGTACCTGTGGCTCGACGTCGCCGACGACGACGATGACGCCGCGCTGGTCGTCCACCTCGGGATGAGTGGGCAGATGCTGATCGCGCGGGCCGGCGCTCCCGACCACACCCATCTGCGCGTGCGGGCCCACCTCGACGGCGGCGACGAACTGCGTTTCGTCGACCAGCGCACTTTCGGCGGCTGGCACCTCGACGAGCATGTGCCCGACCCGTATTCCAGCGCTTCTGGGGTGGCCGATCCGGAACCGACGCCGCTCGTGCCCGCGTCGATCGCCCACATCGCGCCGGATCCGTTCGACCCGGTCTTCGACCGCGCGGCCGTCGTCGCGAAATTGCGTGCGCGCCACACCGAGATCAAACGTGCACTGCTCGACCAGACCATCATCTCCGGGATCGGCAACATCTACGCCGACGAAGCGCTGTGGCAAGCGCGGCTGCATGGCACCCGAATGACCGATACTTTGGCGCCCAAGCGATTACGTGAGCTCGTCGACGCCGCTGGGGACGTGATGGCGCAGGCATTGAAGGTTGGCGGTACGTCCTTCGATGCGCTCTATGTCAACGTCAACGGTGAGTCGGGATACTTCGAGCGTTCGCTCAACGCCTATGGACGCGAGGGGCAGCCGTGCCGGCGCTGCGGCGCCATGATGCGTCGCGAGCAGTTCATGAATCGCTCGAGCTATTCTTGTCCGTCCTGCCAGCGGAAACGCTAACTGCCCCTTGAGTGATGCCGGGCTGTAGCGACGCGCCGAGCTTCTGCTGGACAGGTCTCGATTCGACGCCCTGCACGTGCAATGACGAAGATCTGGTGTCTTCCAGAGCGGCTCGTGCCGTGCAGGCCTGCGTTGCGTTGAACGAGGCAGACGGACAGTGGAGTACCAATTTTTGGTATGGTCTCGATGTGGCTCAGAATACTTCGATCAGCCTTGACGCCCACTTCTCGGACTTCCTTTCGCGAGAGGTCGCGTCGGGCCGCTACCGGTCCGCAAGCGAGGTCGTCCGCGCTGGTCTGCGGCTTCTGGAGGATCGGGAGACGCAGCTGGCAGCGCTCCACTCCGCCCTCGTCGCAGGCGAGGAGAGCGGCGCGCCGGAGGACTTCGACTTCGATGCCTTCATCGCAGCCAAGAAGTCGTGACGGGATACCGCCTCACCCCGGCGGCGCAGCGTGATCTCTCGGCGATCTGGGACTTCACCGAGGAGCGCTGGGACGTCGGCCAGGCCGAGACGTACGTGACGGAGATCGGGGCGGCGATCGAGCGCATCGCAGCCGACCCCCGTCGCGGTCTTGCGTGCGATGAGATCCGCCATGGGTACCGTCGGTACGGCATCGGCAGCCACCTGCTCTTCTACGTGGAGCGTTCCGACGGCGTGGACGTGATCCGGATCCTGCACCAGCACACGGACCCGGGCCGTCACCTTTGATGCGGACGTAGGATCCCCCGTGGGTGTGTGGCGCCTCTCGCGCTGATGTCTCGCGGCTCGAAAGCGCTCGGCGAACAGGGAAGGCGAGCGACACCGTCGGCGTTGTCGACACCGAAGCCACCGTCGGCGTTGTCGACACCGAAGCCACCGTCGGCGTTGCCGACACCGAAGCCACCGACCCGGTCCGGCCAGTACCCGAAGGAGCCCCGTCACGATGACCGTCGAGCAACACGCCGAGAGTTCGCAGCCCGGAGGTCATTCCGGGAAGCCGCACACCGAGCTGTGGGTGCAGCGCAGCGGAACCCGGCGCTACACCGGTCACAGTTCGCGGGGCGCCGAGGTTCTCATCGGCTCCGAGGACGTCGAGGGTGTCTTCACGCCGGGTGAGCTGCTGAAGATCGCGCTGGCCGCGTGCACCGGGATGTCGTCGGACCGGCCGCTGTCGCGGCGCCTGGGTGACGACTACGACGCGACCATCCGTGTCGATGGGGCCGCCGACCGCGAGAACGAGGTGTATCCGCGGCTCGAGGAAGTGCTGGAGGTGGATCTCTCCGAACTCGATCCGGAGGCGGCGCAGCGGCTCCTGGTGGTCGTCGAGCGTGCGATCGGTGCGGTCTGCACGGTGGGCCGCACCATCAAGGCGGGCGCCGAGGTCGATCTGCGTATCGACACCGAGTGACGGCAGGGGAGCAGGCTGCATGAGCGACGACGACGCCGGTGACGTGCGGCTCACCGCCTACGTACACGGACATGTCCAGGGGGTGGGGTTCCGCTGGTGGACACGCTCGCGGGCATTGGAACTCGGGCTCGTCGGCTATGCCGCGAACCAGCCGGACGGCCGGGTGCTCGTGGTCGCGCAGGGGCCGCAGGCGGCGGTGGACGTCCTCGTCGACGCGTTGCGGTCGGATGCGACGCCGGGGCGCGTCGACCTGGTCGTCGACAGCTACGACGCGCCGTGTGGGGATCTGACCGGGTTCGTGGAGAAGTAGGAGTCGACCGGCGCCGGCCCGTCTCGAGGTCCGTCGGAGGTGGGTAGGCTGTACGGTCGTGCACCTCAAGTCGCTTACTCTCAAGGGCTTCAAGTCCTTCGCGTCGGCGACCACCTTGCGGTTCGAGCCCGGGATCACGTGTGTCGTCGGGCCCAACGGGTCCGGCAAGTCGAATGTCGTCGACGCTCTGACCTGGGTGATGGGGGAGCAGGGCGCCAAGGCATTACGCGGCGGGAAGATGGAGGACGTCATCTTTGCGGGCACCTCGGGTCGCCCGCCCCTGGGCCGCGCCGAGGTCACGCTCACCATCGACAACTCCGACGGCGCGTTGCCCATCGAGTACTCGGAGGTGTCGGTCACCCGCCGCATGTTTCGTGACGGCGCCGGCGAATACGAGATCAACGGCAACTCGTGCCGGCTGATGGATGTGCAGGAGTTGCTGTCGGACTCGGGCATCGGGCGCGAGATGCATGTCATCGTCGGTCAGGGTCGGCTCGCCGCGATCCTGGAGTCCCGGCCGGAGGACCGGCGTGCCTTCATCGAAGAGGCCGCCGGGGTTCTCAAACATCGCAAGCGCAAAGAAAAGGCCGTCCGCAAACTCCAGTCGATGCAGGCGAATCTGGATCGACTGGGCGATCTGACCGCCGAATTGCGCCGCCAGCTCAAACCGTTGGGCCGACAAGCCGAGGTCGCCCGGCGCGCGCAGACGATCCAGGCCGATCTGCGCGACGCCCGGCTGCGCCTCGCCGCCGACGACCTGGTGACCCGGCGCGGTGAGATGGCCCAGCACACCCAGGTCGAGGACGGTATCCGCCGCGAGCAGGACGAGGTGTCGGCCGAACTCGACGCCGTGACCGGTGAACTCGCCGATCACGAGGAGCATCTCGCGCAGATCGTGCCCGCCGCCGAGGCGGCCGGACAGGCCTGGTTCACCCTGTCGGCGTTGGCCGAACGAGTCGACGCCACCGCGCGCGTCGCGGCCGAACGCACCCGCTATCTCGACGAACCGGTGTCCGGTACGACCGGCCCCGACCCTGAGGAACTGGACCGACAGGCCGACGACGCCGCCGAGAACGAGGCGCAGATGCAGGCGGCTCTCGAGAGCTCAGCAGAGTTCCTGGAAGGAACCCAGGACGAGCTCGCCGAGCGAGAACGTGCCGGCGCGGCCGCCGAGCAGGCCCATATGGCCGCGGTCCGCGCGATCGCCGACCGCCGCGAAGGTCTGGCCCGCCTCGAGGGGCAGGTCGACAGTCTGCGGACCAAGGCGGATTCCATCGACGCCGAGACCGCACGACTGACCGCAGCAATCGCCGCTGCGGCGCAGCGGGCGCAGGCCGCGCAGACGCAGCAAGATGTGGTGGCACAATCGCTCGGCGAACTCGAGGCCTCGGAGAAGAGCCTTGACGACCATCACGAACGGTGCGTCACCGCCCTCAACCTGTCCAACGAGCGGGCCGCGACCTTGCAGGCGGAGGATCGCGAGACCGAACAGCGGATCGCGTCACTGACAGCCCGCATCGAGGCGTTGTCGGTGGGTCTGGAGCGCGGTGACGGTGGTGCCTGGCTGCTGGAGAACTCCGCGGACGGTCTGCTCGGGCCGATATCGGAACTGATCACCGTCGAACCCGGCTACGAGGCCGCCATTGCCGCCGCCCTCGGCGGTGCGGTCGACGCGATCGCTGCGGCCGACCCGGCATCGGCATTGCGGGCGCTCGAGGCCTTGAAGGCCGGGGACGGCGGCCGGGCATCGATGATCCTCGGCGGGCTCGCCGAGGACGCGTCCGCGCCGGCAGGCCGTCTGCCCGAAGGTGTGGCATGGGCATCGTCGGTGGTGAGCTGCGCGCCGTCGATCCGCGGTGCGGTGGAAGCGATCCTGGCCGACACCGTCGTGGTGGACACCGCGGCGTCGGCGGTCGGCGTGACCGTCGAACTCGGTGTGCGTGCGGTGACACGCGATGGCGACCGGGTGTCGCGTGCGACGGTCGAGGGTGGTTCGGCGCATCGGCCGTCAACGCTCGAGGTGCAGTCGGCGATCGATACGGCCACCGGCGATCTTGCTGCCACCCGGCGTCGCCTCGAAGAACTCGGCGCCGCGTTGCAGGGTGCGCTGGCCGAACAGCAGGAGCGCCGGGAGGCCGCCGAGGAGGCACTGGCGGGCCTACACGAATCCGACAGCGCGGTCGGCGGCGCCTACGAACAGCTCGCCCGGTTGGGCCAGGAGATCCGGGCGGCGCAGGACGAAGGCGACCGGCTGACCCGGCAACGCACCTTCGTCGAGACCGGTCGTGCCGAGACGACCGCGAAGCTCGACGAGCTCGAACAACGTCTGGCGCTCGCGCGGGATGAGGGGGCCGAGCAACCCACAGACGACGCCGACTCCGGCGACCGGACGATGGCCGCAGAGGCGGTGGCTGCCGCACGGGCCGCCGAAATGGAGGCGCGTCTGGCGATGCGCACCGCCGAGGAACGGCTTGCGTCGGTCCGCGGGCGCGCCGACTCGCTGCGCCGGGCAGCGCAGCGCGAGCGCGATGCGCGTGAGAGTGCGCGTCGCCAACAGGAAGCGCGCAGACAGGCGGCGACAGTCGCCGCGGCGGTTGCCGTATCGGCGGCCGAGGTGACCGAACGGGTGGCGGCTGCGGTCGCGACGGCGCAGGCCGGACGTGACGAGCTCGAACGGGTCCGGGCCCACCGCACGGCGGCCGTCGACGAACTCAAGAGTCGTGTCAATGTGCTGTCGCAGCGCCTGAGTACACTCAAAGACGCCGTGCACCGCGATGAGGTCGCGCGCGCGCAGGCCAGTTTGCGGATCGAACAGCTCGAGGAGCACGTCCTCGAGCAGTTCGCGATGGCCCCCGACGACCTCATCGCCGAGTACGGGCCGGATGTCCCGATGCCGCCGTCCGCGTTGGAGGTGGCAGAGTACGAGGCCGCCAAGGCCAGGGGTGATCAGGTGGTCGCGCCGGCCCCGATGCCCTACGAGCGGGCCGCCCAGGAGGCACGTGCCAAGAAGTCGCAGAAGGACCTCAACACACTGGGCAAGGTGAATCCGCTCGCACTGGAGGAGTTCGCCGCGCTCGAGGAGCGGTATACCTTTCTCTCGGCACAGCTCGAGGATGTCAAGGCCGCGCGCAAGGACCTGATGTCGGTGATCGAGGACGTCGACGGGCGCATCCTCCAGGTGTTCACCGAGGCCTACGCCGATGTCGAGCGCGAATTCGCCCAGGTGTTCTCCACGCTGTTCCCCGGTGGTGAAGGACGTCTGGTGCTGACCGAACCAGACAACATGCTGACCACCGGTGTGGAGGTCGAGGCCCGGCCGCCGGGTAAAAAGGTCAAACGTCTGTCGCTGCTGTCCGGCGGTGAGAAGTCGCTGACCGCGGTGGCGATGCTGGTGGCCATCTTCCGGGCGCGGCCCTCGCCGTTCTATGTCATGGACGAGGTCGAGGCGGCTCTCGACGACACCAACCTGCGGCGCCTGATCAGCTTGTTCGAGCAACTGCGCGAACGATCACAGCTGATCGTCATCACCCACCAGAAGCCGACGATGCAGGTCGCCGACGCGCTCTACGGCGTGAGCATGCGCGGCGACGGGATCACCACGGTGATCTCGCAGCGGCTGCGCGGGATGGACATCCCGGTCACCGCGACCGCCCCCGCCGAACCCGGCTCCGATTGAGAACAGGACCAATGCAGCAGTGAACACCGAAATCATCATCGGCATCGTCGTAGCGGTGGTCGTGATCCTCGCGATCATCGTGGCGGGCATCGTGCTCGCGCGGCGCCGCCGGGTCTCGCTGACCGACCAGTCCGACACCCAGGTGATCGACGGGAGCAAGCCGCAGGTCGACAGATCCGGCGGCTACCAGGCCGGATCGGGGTTCACGTTCACTCAGGGCGGTGCCGGGACGACGGCGGTCCCACCGGCCGAGCCGGTCACGCCTTCGGTAGAGCGCACGGATGCCGAACGTACCGAGGCCGAACGTACCGAGGCCGAACGTACCGAGACCGACGGTCAGCCGGGCGTCGGTGACGACGCGTCGATCCCGCGCGACTCCACGCAGCGTGGCATGACCGACGTCACCCTTCCGGATGTCGTCGACGGCGCCCCCGACGTCGTCGCTACCGCTCCGGATGCCGTCGACAGTGCTCCGGCCACCGCCGATAGTGCTCCGGCTACCGCCGACAGTGCTCCGGCTACCGCCGACAGTGCTCCGGCCACCGCCGACAGTGCTCCGGCCACCGCCGACAGTGCTCCGGCCACCGCCGACAGTGCTCCGGCTACCGCCCCGACCGACGCGGCGGATGCGACGGTGGTCCCGCCGCGCGAGGAGATCGAACCCACCGCCGGACGTCTCGGACGTCTGCGGGGCCGGCTGTCCCGCTCGCAGGGCGCCATCGGCAAGAGCATGCTCGGGCTGCTCGGGGCCGGCGACCTCGACGAGGACAGCTGGGAGGAGATCGAGGACACCCTGGTGATGGCCGACCTCGGAGCCGCGTCGACGAGCGCGGTCGTAGAACGATTGCGCACCGAGCTCGCCACCCATCCGGTCCGCACCGCCGAGGAGGCCCGGGCGCTGCTGCGGCGAGTGCTCGTCGCCCAGTTGCATCCGGAGATGGACCGCTCGGTGCGGGCGCTTCCGCACGCCGGGACGCCGGCCGTTGTCCTGGTCGTCGGTGTCAACGGCACCGGGAAGACCACCACCACCGGCAAACTCGCTCGCGTGCTCGTCGCCGACGGCCGACGCGTCCTGCTCGGCGCTGCCGACACCTTCCGGGCGGCGGCGGCAGATCAGTTACAGACCTGGGGCGAGCGTGTCGGTGCCGAGATCGTGCGTGGGCGCGAACAGGCCGATCCGGCATCGGTCGCCTTCGACGCGGTCGCCAAAGGTATCGAGTCGGGCGTCGACGTCGTCATGATCGACACCGCCGGACGGTTGCACACCAAGACCGGCCTGATGGACGAGCTCGGCAAGGTCAAGCGCGTCGTGGAGAAGAAGGCGCCGGTCGACGAGGTCCTGCTCGTCCTCGATGCCACCGTCGGCCAGAACGGCCTGACCCAGGCCCGGGTCTTCGCCGACGTCGTCGACATCACCGGTGTGGTCCTGACCAAGCTCGACGGTACGGCCAAGGGCGGCATCGTTTTCCACGTGCAGGAAGAGCTCGGTGTCCCGGTCAAGTTGGTCGGGCTGGGGGAGGGCGCCGACGATCTGGCGCCCTTCGAGCCGGGCGCGTTCGTCGACGCGCTTCTCTGAACCACGCACGCCGCTGACGTCACCCACCTCTTGTCCTCCGACTCCCGGGTGCCGGCGTTGACGGCTTCATCGATGCGTGAACGTGTGATTGTCTGCTGCACAATCATGCGCACCGCTGCATACCGACCAGGGAGTTAACATCTACGAAATATAAACTGCCCGCTGGTTCACACATCGGAAACGACGAATAGCTCTCGCCGAAACAAACACCAAGCAATCTTCTCTCCAGGTCAAAACCGCGGCCTGTGAGCGGTGGGATGAGGAGGAGACTAGTGGCTTTCCCCACTATGGGTGTGCCGGATTCGGGCGACACAGCCTGGATGTTGGCCAGTTCGGCGCTCGTCTTATGTATGACGTTGCCCGGTCTGGCGTTCTTCTACGGCGGCATGGTCCGCGCGAAGAACGTCCTGAACATCATGATGATGAGTGCGTTGTCGGCGGGAATCGTCACCGTGCTCTGGACGATATACGGGTTCTCGATGGCGTTCGGCAACGACATCCTGGGAACGAATAACGGCGGACTGCTCGGCGATCCGGGTGAATACTTCGGGCTGAAGAACCTGCTCGCGGGCGTCAACGGTACCGCAGCGGTGGCCGCCGATCCCGCAACGCAGACCGCGGCGTCGCCGGCGGTCGAAATTCCGATCTTCGGCACGATTCCGGCGATGGTCTTCGTGGCGTTCCAGTTGATGTTCGCCATCATCACGGTCGCCCTGGTCTCCGGTGCGGTGGCCGACCGGATGAAGTTCGGTGCATGGACAGCATTCACCGTCCTCTGGTCGACCATCGTCTACTTCCCGGTGGCCCACTGGGTCTTCGCCTTCAACGGCATCACCGCAGAGAAGGGTGGCTGGATCGCCAACAACCTCAAGGCGATCGACTTCGCCGGTGGTACGGCCGTCCACATCAACGCCGGCGTCGCCGGTCTGGTTCTGGTGCTGTTCCTCGGAAAGCGCAAGGGCTGGCCGAAGACCCCGATGCGGCCGCACAACCTGCCCTTCACCATGCTCGGTGCCGGATTGCTGTGGTTCGGCTGGTACGGCTTCAACGCCGGCTCGGCGACCTCGGCCAACGGCGTCGCCGGCTCGACCTTCATCACCACGACGGTCGCGACCGCGGCAGCGATGCTCGGCTGGCTGATCACCGAGCGCATCCGTGACGGCCATGCGACCAGCCTGGGTGCCGCGTCGGGCATCGTCGCGGGACTCGTGGCCATCACGCCGTCATGTTCTTCGGTGGACATCTGGGGTGCACTGATCATCGGCGTGCTCGCCGGCATCATCTGCGCACTGGCCGTGGGTCTGAAGTACAAACTCGGATATGACGACTCGCTCGATGTCGTCGGTGTTCACATGGTCGGCGGTATCCTCGGTACCGTGCTGATCGGCTTCCTGGCCACCAAGAAGGCCCCGGCCGCCGTTGACGGTCTCTTCTACGGTGGTGGTTGGGATCAGCTGTGGCGTCAGGTGCTCGGCGCAGGTGCCGTATTGGCCTATTCGGCCATCGCCACTGCAATAATCGCAGCCGTGATCAAGTTCACCATCGGTCTCCGTACGGACGACGCCGATGAGGCTCAGGGTCTCGACGAATCGCAGCACGCAGAATCCGCATATGACTTCGCGCCGATCAGCGGGGGCTCGCCCTTCGCTCAGGCAGGCGTCATTGGTGCCGGCAAGGAGGCATGATCCACAGTGAAGCTGATCACCGCAATCGTGAAGCCGTTCACGCTCGAAGATGTCAAGGCAGGGCTCGAGCAGGCCGGAATCCTGGGCATGACCGTCAGTGAGGTCCAGGGTTACGGCCGTCAGAAGGGCCACACCGAGGTCTATCGTGGCGCCGAATACTCGGTGGACTTCGTCCCGAAGGTTCGGGTGGAGGTCGTCGTCGATGATGCTGCCGTGGACAAAGTCGTCGACGTGATCGTCGAGGCCGCCCGCACCGGCAAGATCGGCGATGGGAAGGTCTGGGTATCGCCGGTGGAGTCGGTCGTTCGCGTCCGCACCGGCGAACGCGGCGCCGACGCACTGTAGCGCAGGGTCGATGCCCTTCGTGAACACCGGTCACGGCCCCGCGCCCGACGATGAATCGGGCGCGGGGCCGCGTCCTTCCCAGACACCGGTTGCGGCAACCGATCTCGCCGCCACCCGACGCCAGCTGACCGCGGCGTCGGGACCCAATCGACTTGATGCCGCAGGACTGCGGCAGGTGCTGGTCGACCTGCACGAATTCTGGCTCACCAGCAAGGGTGCCGAACTCGGGATCAAACCCGGCAGCGGACTGGCCATCGTGGCCGTCGGTGGACTCGGCCGTGGCGAGTTGCTCCCGTACTCCGACCTCGACCTGATCCTGCTGTACGAGGACCAGTCGCCCGAACGGGTGTCGGAGGTCGCCGACGGACTCTGGTATCCGTTGTGGGACGCCAACATTGCGCTCGATCACAGTGTGCGGACGGTGCCGCAGGCGCTGCAGGTCGCCTCCGACGACATCACAGCGGCGCTCGGGCTGCTCGAGGCCCGCCACATCGCGGGCGACGAGGATCTGTCCGCGTTGCTCATCGGTGGGGTCCGGCAGCAGTGGCGCTCGGAGATCCGCACCAGGTTCCCGGCGGTCGTCGAACATGCGCGGGAGCGGTGGCGGCGCAGTGGCGACATCGCCCACCGCGCCGAGCCGGATCTCAAGAACGGCCGCGGAGGTCTGCGCGACGTGCAGCTACTCGGCGCCTTGTCGATCGCCCAACTGACCGATGGGATGGCGAGCTTGCGCCCGGACTCGCCCGGGGCGGGACCGCAGTTGGCTTATCACCGGCTCCTCGACATCCGTACCGAGCTGCATCGGATTGCCGGGCGCGCCCGCGAGCAGGTCCGCGCACAGGACGCCGACGAGATCGGTGCCGCATTGCGCATCGGGGATCGGTTCGAGCTTGCGAGGCTCATCAGTGACGCGGCGCGCACCATCGGATACTCCACCGACGTCGGGTTGCGCACGGCAGGCAACGCATTGCCCCGACGTGGGCTCGCCAAGCTCCGCCGCTCGCCGATCCGGCGACCCCTCGACGAGGGGGTCGTTGAACACAATGGCGAGATCGTGTTGGCGCGCAATGCGATTCCGAGTAAGGACCCGGGGCTGATCCTGCGTGTCGCGGCGTCGTCGGCACGGACGGGTCTACCGATCAGCGCGTCCACGCTGGCCAGGCTGGCCGACTATGCACCGGAGTTGCGTGAGCCATGGCCCAGCGACGCGCTCGGCGATCTGCTCTTGTTGCTCGGTGCGGGGTCGCACATGGTCGCGCCGATCGAGGCGCTCGATCGCACCGGGCTGTGGGGACGGTTGTTGCCGGAGTGGGGTGCGGTCCGGGATCTGCCGCCGCGCGACGCCATCCACACGTGGACGGTTGATCGCCACCTCGTCGAGACCGCGGTCCATGCCAGTGCGATGACCACCCGCGTCACCCGGCCGGATCTGCTGCTACTCGGATCACTGATCCATGATCTCGGAAAGGGCCGTGGCGCAGACCATTCGGTCGTCGGCGCGGAACTCGCCATCCAGGTCGGCAGTCGGATCGGGCTCTGGCCGCAGGATGTGATGCTGCTGTCGCAGATGGTTCGCCACCATCTGCTCCTGCCGACCGTCGCGACCCGACGGGACCTCGACGATCCGGCGACGGCCGAAGAGGTCGTCGAGAAGCTCGGGCACAACCGGATGCTGCTGGAGCTGCTCGCAGCGCTGGCCGAGGCGGATTCGCTCGCGACCGGCCCGGGCGTGTGGGGTGACTGGAAAGCCTCGCTGATCAACGAATTGGTGCGTCGGGCAACGCGTCTGCTCGATGGCGGTGAACTACCCGTGCCCGAACCGTTGACCGACGAGATGGTCGCGCTGGCGCAGAGCGGCGAGTTCGCCGTCAGACTCGTCCCCTCCGACGGTCTGCACACGTACTCGGTACTGATGGTCGCACCGGACCGGCCGGGCACGTTGTCGAAGATGGCCGGGGTACTGGCGCTGAACGGACTGCGGTCGTTGTCGGCGGCGGTGCAGAGTCATCAGGGCCGGGCCGTCAACAGCTTTCAGGTGGTTCCGGTGTTCGGTACGCCGCCCGAGGCGGGGCTGCTGCGACAACAGTTGATGGCGACCGTCGAGGGCAAGTTCAGTGTGCTCGAGCGCCTCGACAAGCGCGAACTCGAGTCGCCGACACCGACTATCGGCACGGTCGCCGCATCTCCGGGATCGGTGGCCGGCACGGGCCACGCGTCCGACGACCCGGCCACGGTGGCCACCAATGCGGTGCCCGCACTGTTCGCGATGGCGCCGTCGCGGGTGTTGTGGGCGGAGTCGACGGTCGACGGCGGGGTACTGATGGAATTGCGCACCGACGACCGTCTCGGATTGCTGAGCCGGGTGAGCGACGTCATCGAACATGCCGGAGTGAGTGTGCGGTGGGCCAAGGTCGCCACTCTGGGCAACACCGTCGTCGACACGTTCTGCCTGGTGTTGGGGCGCGACACCCCGCAGCGGCGGTCCGAGCTCGCCGACGCGGTGCTGGCCGTGTGCCCGCCACCGCGGCCGCGGACCGAATCCGACGACGGGGGTCCGGACAGCTACGGCGGCACAGGTAGATCCGGCGTGCCCATCAGCTGAGCGCACTTCGGCCCGCCGGGCGTCGCATATCCGCACCCGCATCGGGCATGCGGTGCGGCGGTCATGGAAAGATGGTGGAATGTTCGACTCCCTCTCCGATCGGTTGACCGGTGCGTTACAGGACCTGCGCGGCAAGGGCCGGCTCTCCGACGCCGACATCGACCGCACCTGCCGCGAGATCCGGCTCGCACTGCTCGAGGCCGACGTCTCGTTGCCGGTCGTCCGTGCCTTCATCGCACGCATCAAGGAACGCGCCAAGGGTGCCGAGGTCGCGGCGGCGCTGAATCCCGCGCAGCAGGTCGTCAAGATCGTCAACGAGGAACTCGTCGGCATCCTCGGCGGCGAGACGCGGCGCGTACGGTTCGCCAAGACCCCGCCCACTGTCATCATGCTGGCCGGTCTGCAGGGCGCCGGTAAGACGACGCTCGCCGGGAAGCTGGGCGCCTGGCTCAAGAAGCAGGGACATACCCCGCTGCTCGTGGCCTGTGACCTGCAGCGTCCCGGTGCGGTATCGCAGCTGCAGATCGTCGGTGAGCGCGCCGGGGTGCCGGTGTTCGCGCCGCATCCGGGCACGAGCATCGCCGGCGAGACCGCACCCGCCGACGGGAACTCGCTTGGGGTCACCGCCGGCGACCCGGTAGCGGTCGCGCGGGGTGGTGTCGCCGAGGCGCGGACCAGACACCACGACGTCGTCATCGTCGACACCGCCGGCCGCCTGGGCATCGACGCCGATCTGATGAAGCAGGCCTCCGACATCCGGGACGCCACCGCGCCAGACGAGGTGCTGTTCGTCGTCGACGCGATGATCGGTCAGGACGCGGTCACCACGGCCGAGGCCTTTGCCGAAGGGGTCGGGATCACCGGTGTCGTGCTGACCAAGCTCGACGGTGACGCCCGCGGCGGTGCGGCGCTGTCGGTACGAGAGGTCACCGGCCGCCCGATCATGTTCGCCTCCTCCGGCGAGAAGCTCGAGGACTTCGATGTCTTCCATCCCGACCGGATGGCGAGCCGCATCCTCGGCATGGGCGATGTGCTCTCGCTCATCGAGCAGGCCGAAGAACACTGGGACGCGCAGCAGGCCGAGGAGGCCGCCGCCAAGATCAGCCAGGGCGAGCTGACCCTCGAGGACTTCCTCGAACAGATGCAGATGATTCGCCGGATGGGCCCGATCGGCAACATTCTCGGACTGCTGCCCGGCGCGGGGCAGATGAAAGAGGCGCTGTCTCAGGTCGACGACAAGCAGCTCGATCGGGTGCAGGCGATCATCCGGGGCATGACGCCCGCCGAGCGCGACAACCCGAAGATGATCAACGCCTCGCGGCGCCTGCGGATCGCCAACGGTTCGGGTGTGACGGTCACCGAGGTCAATCAGCTGGTCGATCGATTCTTCGAGGCACGCAAGATGATGGCGCAGATGTCGGGCCGGATGATGGGTCCGGGCCGCAAGACGAACCGGAAGAAGGGCAAGGGAAAGAAGGGCAAGGGCAAGGGCCGCGGACCCACCCCACCGAAGGTGCGCGGCGGGTTCCCGGGCATGCCGGGTGGATTCCCGGATCTGTCGAATATGCCCGCCGGTCTGGACCAGATCCCGCCGGGTCTCGAGGGCATCGACGTGTCGCAATTCCAGCAGCCGAAGAAGAAGTAGTTCAGGCGGTGCCCGGCGAGGACGTCGCGGCCCGGCACTACCGGGGGCGCGACCCGATCACCGACGAACCTGTCGAACTGTGGGTTGTCGACGGCCGCATCTCGCTGGCGAAGGTACCCGGCGCGCTCACCGTCGCCGACGGTTCGTGGATCCTTCCGGGACTCGTCGATGCCCACAACCACGTGGGGATCGCGCCCGGACTGGGCGTCACGATCGAGCAGGCGCGGAACTTCGCACGCCAGGACGTCGCCGCGGGCACCTTGCTGATCCGTGAGGTCGGATCACCGGTGGACACCCATCCACTCGACGATGACCCGCGCTGCCCGCGCTTCATCCGAGCGGGAAAACACATCGCCCGGCCCAAGCGATACCTTCGCGACTACGGTGTCGATCTGGCCGATCCGAACGATCTTGCCGACGAGGTCGCCCGGCAGGCCGCCAACGGCGACGGCTGGGTCAAGATCGTCGGTGATTGGATCGACCGCGAGGCCGGCGATCTTGCGCCGTTGTGGGAGCGCGGGCAGCTCGAGGCGGCGGTGCGCGTGGCACACGATCACGGGGCGCGGATCACCGCGCATGTCTTCGGCACCGACGCACTTGATGACTTGATCGCGGCCGGGGTCGACTGCATCGAACATGGCACCGGGCTGCGGACCGACCATCTCGATTTGTTGGTTGATCGGTCGATTGCCTTGGTTCCCACCATGATTCAAGTCGACAACTTTCCGGGGATCGCCGACGGCGCAGATCGGTTCCCGACCTACGCCGCCCACATGCGCGCTCTGCACGCCAACGCCATCGACGTCTTCGCCGCGGCGCGGGAGGCCGGCGTGACCATGTTCGCCGGCACCGACGCCGGGGGTTTCGTCGAACATGGCCGCATCGTCGACGAGGTCGAACGGTTGGCCGGCATCGGGCTCGGCGCGCGGGGCGCGCTGGCCGCGGCGAGCACCGAACCGCGGCGCTGGCTGAGGGCCGGACTCCTCGCGCACGGCGACCGTGCCGACTTCCTCGTCTTCGATGCCAACCCGGCGACCGACCTCGGTATCCTGCGCCATCCGCAGGCGATCGTGTGCTCCGGGCTTCACCTCTGAAGGGTGCGTCACGGATCTATTCCGTCTCGGTTCAAATGTGATCCAAATCACCAGCTGTCCGTTGATACCCGTACTTACTCTTCGGTAGGGTCACAGATGCATTGCAGGCGTGACCAGCCTGCAACAGCATCCGGGTCATCTGGGCGGCCCGGTCAAGGGGTGGGTCCGACCGCCGCGGACGCGAGGCGGGTCGAGAGAAAGTCGGACATGCGGTTACCTTTCGCGGGGTGGGTAACCGCATGTCTGCACCCCGGACCTGGCGGTGGCGCGCGTTACTCGATTTCTTTCCCTCGGGTCGGTCTGGCAGAATGAACCGCTGGTTCGTCGGACCCGGTTACGTACCGCCCGACGGTCACACCGATACAGATCGCAAAACCGGGCCCCACAACCGGTGGGGTCGCTGAATTGCGCAGTGGCCACGAAAGAAGAAGACATGGCTGTCAAGATCAAGCTCACGCGGCTCGGCAAGATCCGTAACCCGCAGTACCGCATCATCGTCTCCGACGCGCGCACCCGCCGCAACGGCCGCGCCATCGAGACCATCGGCAAATACCACCCGAAGGAAGACCCGAGCTTCATCGAGGTCGATTCCGAGCGCGCCCAGTACTGGCTGAGCGTCGGCGCACAGCCGACCGAGCCCGTCGCCGCCATCCTGAAGATCACCGGTGACTGGCAGAAGTTCAAGGGACTGCCGGGTGCCGAGGGCACCCTGAAGGTCGCCGAGCCCAAGACCTCGAAGCTCGACCTGTTCAACGCGGCGCTGGCCGCGGCCGACAGTGCGCCCGCCGCCGAGGCCACCACCCCCAAGAAGAAGCCCGCCAAGAAGGCCGATGCGCCGGCCGACGCCACTGACGAGACCGCCGCCAAGGACCAGGCGTGAGCGCTGTGGCCGCCGACGCCGTGGAACATCTCGTCCGCGGCATCGTGTCCAACCCCGATGACGTACGCGTCGATCTGATCACCGGACGACGGGGCCGACTCGTCGAGGTCCACGTCAATCCCGAGGATCTGGGCAAGGTGATCGGGCGCAACGGCCGGACCGCCACCGCGCTGCGCACCCTGGTTGCCGGGATCGGTGGCCGCGGGATGCGTGTCGATATCGTCGACACCGACCGCTGATCAGTCGCGCAATGGAGCTCGTGGTGGGCCGGGTGGTCAAATCCCACGGCGTTCGCGGCGAACTCGTCGTCGATATCCGCACCGACGAACCGCAGGAGCGATTCGCGCCGGGTGCGACCCTGCATGGCCGGTTGCCGCGTGGCGCCGGCGAGCGCACCTTCACGGTGACAGCCGCCCGGGAACATTCCGGGCGGCTGTTGCTGTCGCTGGCCGAGGCCACCGACCGTTCGACCGCCGACGCCCTGCGGGGCACCCTGTTCCTCGTCGACAGTTCGCAGGTCGATTCCGGGGACGATCCCGATTCCTTCTACGATCACGAACTCGAGGGTGTGGCGGTGACCACGATCGACGGCGCCGACGTCGGGATCGTCGACTCCGTGCTGCATCTGCCGGCCAACGACATCCTGCTCGTCCGAACCCCTGATCAACGAGAGATCCTCGTACCGTTCGTGCGCGAGATCGTGCCGACGGTCGGTCTCGACGGGATCGTGATCGACCCACCGGAGGGGCTCATCGACGAACTAGGTGATCACGACGAACTAGGTGATGACTCCGATATCCCGACTGCCGGTACCCCGGCGCCCGACGGCGAGGCGCGCTGACGGTGCGGATCGACATCGTCACGATCTTTCCCGAGTATCTGCAGCCTCTGCGAGTGGCGTTGCTGGGCAAAGCCATTGAGCGTGAACTTCTCGACGTCGAGGTGCATGACCTGCGTGAGTGGACTCATGACGTCCACCGCAGAGTCGACGATTCGCCCTACGGCGGCGGCCCGGGCATGGTGATGAAGCCGGATGTGTGGGGCCCCTGCCTCGACGCGGTGTGTCCCGACGACGCCGTGCTTGTGGTCCCCACCCCGGCCGGCGTCCCGTTCCGGCAGGCCACCGCTGCGCGTTGGAGCGAGCAGACGCATCTGGTATTCGCCTGCGGCCGCTATGAAGGCATCGATCAGCGGGTCTTCGACGATGCCGCACGCCGGGTCCGGGTCGAGGAGGTCTCGCTCGGCGATTTCGTTCTCATCGGTGGTGAGGTCGCCGCGATGGCGATGATCGAGGCCACCGTCCGGTTGATGCCGGGCGTCCTCGGCAATCCCCGCTCCCATCAGGAGGATTCCTTTTCCGACGGACTGCTCGAGGGGCCCAGCTACACCCGGCCCGAGGTGTGGCGAGACCTGCCGGTCCCGCCGGTGCTGCTCTCGGGTGATCATGCGAAGGTCGCCCGCTGGCGCCACGATCAGTCGCTGCAGCGCACCCGCGCACGCCGCCCGGATCTGCTGCCCGATCACGACCCCGGAGAGCGCGGCGCCGGCCCCGACCTGTGAATCGATCTCCGGCGAACACCGCGTTCTGGGGATAAACTCGGGCAATTCGCGCACGCCGCCGACTCGCGGGGCGACGCGACCGGGGGAGGCGGCAGTGGGGAAATTCGATGGTGTTCGTTGGGCCGACATGCTCGACGAGGTCGACCGGCAGCGTGCCGAGATCCGGCGGACGGCCGACGCGCTTGCCGGCCTCACCGCCCGGGCGACGAGCGCGGACCGATCGGTGACGGTCACCGTGAACGCCCGGGGCATGCTCGTCGGGCTCGAGATGGCTCCGGTGGCAATGCGCCGGTACCGAAGTGAGCAACTGTCGGAGATGATCACCGGACTTGTCGCCGCCGCCGATCGCAGCCTGCGGGATCGTCGTGAGGTGCTCCTCAGCGCAGCCGCCGGCGCCGAACCCGGCCTCGCCGACGTGGAAGTCACCGCCCGATGAGCACTGAACTCGGCGGCGTCGATGTCGACGCCCATGCTCTGGACGTGCTCGCTCACCGGCTCCGGGGCCTCGCGCATCGGCTGAGTGATGCCCGTGCCGATCTCGAAGTGCTGCTGGCACAGCTGGATTCGGCGTTGGGGGACGATGTCGGTGCCCAACGGTTCCGCGGCGGTGTCATCGCCACCACCACGGCTCTGGCGGCGTCGGTGACCGCCGCTGCCGAACGTGTCGGCGACCATGCGGTCCTCGTCGGCGATGGTGCGCGTCGCCTCGACGACACCGATGCCCGGGCGGCCCGGCACCTATCGGGTCCCGGCGCAGGCGTCGATGCGTCCGGCACGAGCTGATCGACCCATGGCCGAGCAGAGCCCGAGGGCGCCCGGTGGTGAGGTGTCGGCGTCTCCCGATGCGCGAACGCGCGTCGAGCAATCGGTACCCGGCTGCTGGCCCACCAGCGACGACGAGGCCCTGCGCGCGGTCGCGGCCGGACTCGATGGGCTGGGCCGGCGGGTGCAGGAGATCGCACGCGACATCGAGGCGATGCACCGGGACGTCGAGTGTTCCGTGGGCCGATTCCCGCGGGCAGTCCTCGACGGCCGCGATCGCCTCCTCGGGGCCGGCGCCGAGGGGCTGAGCGGGCTGGTCGACGAGCTGACCGCCATGGCCGCGGGGACCGTCGCCTTCGCCGATCTGACCGTCACCGCCCGGCACCGGGTCGAACTCATCGCCGCCATCGTCGATCGAGACCGATTGCTCGGCGAGATCGGGGCCGCCCTCGGCGACGACACCCTTGCCGTTCGGGCGGCGAGCGCCGGACGACTCGCCTTGACCGCGGCCGGAGACGACTACGCCGAGCAATCCGCCGACACGGCGGCCGCCCACCAGAGCGCGGGCGATCACGACGGGCAGGTCGGCGCGCCGGCGGGGGCCGCGACGAGCGCCATGATGCCGATGGCCGGCTTCGCGGGGATGGGTGCGGCCGCGGCGGGCGCAGGCGCGGCAGGTGGCCGGGCGATCCGCGCCGCGTCTGCGGAGCGGACGCAGATGGGCATCGACGACGACGAACCGCCCGAGCTCACCCGCGCCGAGTGCGATGCGATCATGAGACGCGCCGCCGCGGTGCAGGCGTCGTTGCCCGATGACGTCGCTTCGTGGGTGCAGACCGCCGTCGGCGTCGGAGACGATCGGCAGAACGGGCGGATCGTGGTTGTTGCCACCAGTGATCCGGTGCCGTACCTGCGGGTCGGGATGGTGTTGCGGGCAGCAGAAGAACTCGTCGGTGACGGTCGTGACCCACAGGTCGCGGTCCTGGACCACATGATGCGCGCCGGACTGGTGCCGCTGGCCGTCGCGTCGACGCAGCCGCCGACCCCGGCGGCACGTGCCGCACTTGCCGATGCGGGAATTCGCCCGCTGCTCGCGCCGCGGCAGCGCAATGCCCCGGAGAGGTGATCGGTCGTGGTCCACCGACCGGCGATTTCGTCGCCCAGGGGTGCATCTGGCACAATAGTCGGGTTGCCTGGTGGCGGTCCGTACGGACGCGCCGTCAGTACACGCCATGACTCGGAGCACGAACCGGTCGAACCCCAACCCTGCCTGGGTCAGGCACCGGGTGGGGCCGCCAGGTTCCTCTGTTCACGCCAAGCCAGAACAAGGACCATGACACATGAACATCCTGGACTCTCTCGACAAGCAGTCGTTGCGCGACGATATCCCCGAATTCGGTCCCGGTGACACCCTTGACGTCCACGTCAAGGTCATCGAGGGTGCCAAGGAGCGCGTGCAGATATTCAAGGGCGTCGTGATCCGCCGCCAGGGCGGCGGCATCCGCGAGACCTTCACCGTCCGCAAGGTGTCCTTCGGTGTCGGCGTGGAGCGCACGTTCCCGATCCACAGCCCCAATATCGCCAAGATCGACGTCCTCACCCGTGGTGACGTGCGGCGCGCCAAGCTCTACTACCTGCGTGATCTGCGCGGTAAGGCCGCCAAGATCAAGGAAAAGCGCTGACGCGTCTACCCTGACGACGTGGCTGACACCAATCACGCCGACGCCGGCGACGAGCGTGCCCGCGCGGCCGCCGATGAGTCCGACGAGCCCTCGACGGCGCGACGGCCCTGGCGTACCAAGAGCGACAAACCCGAGAAGAAGAAGGGTTCGCTGCTGCGCGAGACGATCATCATCGTCGTCTGCGTCCTGCTGATCAGCTGGATTCTGCAGACCTTCATCGGTCGGCAGTACGTGATCCCGTCGGAGTCGATGGAATCGACGCTCATCGGCTGCTCCGGATGCACCAATGATCGGATCTTCGTCGACAAGCTGTCGTACACCTTCGGCGATCCCAAACCCGGTGACGTCGTCGTGTTCAAGGTGCCCGACGAGTGGGGTGAGAGCGGGTGGGCGTCACCACGTTCGTCGAATGTGGTGGTGCACCGTCTCCAGGACGCGTTGTCGTGGTTCGGCTTCGCGCCACCCAACGAGAACGACTACGTCAAGCGTGTGATCGCCGTGGGCGGGCAGACCATCGAATGCCGCAACGACGAGGGCGTCGGGGTGAAGGTCGACGGCAAGGCACTGCACGAGTCGTACATCAACATGGATCTACAGCGGCAGAACCTGGCCAACGGCTTCGTCCGGCCGGAGGCGATCACCTCGAGCGGCTCCCTCAACAGTTGTCTCGGAGCCGACTTCGGGCCGATCAAGGTGCCCGCAAATCAGGTCTTCGTGATGGGCGACAACCGTACGCGCTCCTCCGATTCGCGCTATCACATCCAAGATGCCAACGGCGCGAACTACGGTGGCACCGTCCCCGTCGACGACATCCGCGGCAAGACGCAATTCATCATCTATCCGTTCTCACGGATGGGCGGTGTGGACTCGGTCGATCCGCAGCCGTGACCGCCAGTCCGATGAACACCAGCGCCATGTGTATCGCCACCGGGTCGTCGCGATGAGTCGATGGCCCCCACGCGTGCAGGTTCGCCGCGCCGCCGGCTTGCGGACCTTCGAGTTCACCCTGCACCGCGGCGGATTGGGTCCGGTCGCGGGAGTCGACGAGGCCGGCCGTGGAGCCTGCGCCGGACCGTTGGTTGTCGCCGCATGTGTGCTCCGGCCGACGCAGCCGAGTTCCCTCGCCGATCTCGACGACTCCAAGAAGCTCACCGAGATCACCCGGGAGAGGCTCTATCGGGCAGTCACCCGCCACGCGCAGGCATGGTCGGTGGTCGTCGTCGAAGCCGAAGAGATCGATCGCATCGGAATCCACGTCGCCAATATCGAGGGCATGCGACGCGCAGTCGCCGGCCTGGAGGTGGCGCCGGGTTACGTGTTGTCCGACGGATTCGCGGTGCCCGGCCTGACCGTGCCCTCGCTGCCGGTGATCGGCGGCGACGGTGCGGCCGCGTGTATCGCCGCGGCCAGCATCCTCGCCAAGGTGACCCGCGATCGCATGATGGTCACGATGGACGGCGAGTTGCCCGGCTACTCCTTCGGCGTACACAAGGGGTACAGCACCGCGCTGCACATGTCCCGCCTCGACGAGCTGGGACCGTCACCGCAACACCGGATGTCCTACCGGAATGTCGCATCGAGGCGGCTGCGCGCCCCGGCCGAGCCACAAATATCCGTGGGCGGACCCGCCGCTCCCGACACCGACGAGCAGGTGTCCCGCGATAGGCTTACAGGATGAGCGCTGAGGATCTCGAGAAGTACGAAACCGAGATGGAGTTGTCCCTGTATCGCGAATACAAGGACATCGTCGGCCAGTTCACCTATGTGGTCGAGACCGAGCGCCGCTTCTACCTTGCCAACGCCGTCGAACTGGTGCCCCGCAACGCCGAGGGCGAGGTCTACTTCGAACTGCGCATGAACGATGCCTGGGTATGGGACATGTACCGGCCGGCGCGCTTCGTCAAGCAGGTGCGGGTGCTCACCTTCAAGGACGTCAACATCGAAGAACTCGAAAAGCCCGAGCTGCGACTGCCCGACGAACCCTGAGTTGTGCACAGTGTTCCTTGTGTCCACAGCATAGGTCTCCGCGCGGTCTGATCCCGGGTGGCGAGTCGGGGTGACAAGCGATTCTTGTCCCCATGACAGCGGAATCTGTGGGGGACGGGCGTACTCGCTCGCGGCGGGCGGATGTGGGTCGGTTGGGCGAGGATCTCGCGGCCGAGTTCGTCAGTGGTCTGGGTTGGTCGGTCCTGGAGCGCAATTGGCGTAATCGGTACGGAGAGCTCGATCTGATCGCTGTCGACGGTCGGCGGCTGGTCGTGATCGAGGTGAAGACCCGCGCGTCGCGGGTATTCGCCGATCCGGTGGCCGCGGTGACCCACGACAAATTGATGCGGATGCGTCGATTGACCCGGATGTGGTTGGCGCAGCAGCAGATGCGGTGGCCGGAGATCCGGTTCGACATCATCTCCGTCCAGCTCGACCCAGGGCGTCCGTCGGCGGTGGACCGGGCGGAGGTGCGCCACCATGTCGGTATCGTCGAGTGAGGAACTCGTGCCGGCGCGGATGTCGTTGGGACGTACGTACTCGGTGGGCCTGAACGCCTTCGAGGCACACGTGGTCGAAGTCCAGGCAAATGTGGGGCAGGGCCTTCCCGGCGTGACGATCGGTGGCAACGTCGACACGTCCCTGCGGGAGGCGAAGGAACGTCTGCGCGCGGCGATCACCAACTCCGGCTTCGCGTTTCCCGACATGAAGGTGACCGTGAGTCTGTCACCGGCGGATCTGCCCAAACGTGGCTCGTCGCACGACCTCGCGATGTCCGTGGCGATCCTCGCCGCGCGCGAATTGGTGTCACCGGCGAAGCTGCCGTCGACGGTATTGCTCGGTGAGCTCGCACTCGACGGTGGGATCAGACCGGTACACGGGGTGTTGCCCGCGGTGATCGCGGCGCGTAAGGCGGGTTTCACCCGGGCGGTGGTGCCGTTGGCCACGGTCGCCGAGGCGGCCTTGGTGACGGGTATGGAGGTCGGCGGAGCACGTAATCTGGCCGAGGTGGTCCGCTGGCTGGCCGGAGCGACCGTACTCGACACAGTCGACGACTCCGCGACGGGGCCACCGATTGTCGAGGTGCCCGACATGGCCGACGTGGTCGGTCAGAGTCAGGCGCGCCACGCCCTCGAAATCGCCGCTGCCGGAGGCCATCACTTACTGATGACAGGTCCGCCGGGCATCGGGAAGACGATGTTGGCGCGGCGGTTGCCGGGCATTCTGCCGCCCTTGGACAGCGAAGAATCGCTCGAGGTCACCGCCATCCATTCCATCGCGGGTGTACTCGCCCCTGGTGCGCCGCTGGTCACCGACCCGCCGTTCATCGATCCGCACCACACGACCTCGACCACCGCGCTCCTCGGCGGCGGAACCGGGATGGCACGGCCGGGTGCGGTGTCGCTGGCACACCGTGGGGTGCTGTTCCTCGACGAATGTGCCGAGATGGGTGCCAAGGTTCTCGACTCGCTGCGCCAGCCACTCGAGGAGGGCGAGGTGCGAGTCACGCGGCGCGACGGAGTCGCGAAATATCCTGCTCGGTTTCAACTGATCCTCGCCGCCAACCCGTGCCCGTGTGCCCCGGTCCGTGACGTGCAGTGCGTCTGCAGTGCGGTGGTGCGTCGCCGCTACCTGGGCAAGTTGTCGGGCCCGCTGATGGATCGGGTCGACATCCGGGTGCGGATGGATCCGCCAGGCAATGCCGCATTGGCCACCGAGACCGGCGAATCGAGTGTGACCGTTCGCGAACGGGTCACCGAGGCACGGGGTGCGGCGGCCGAACGATGGCGGGAGTACGGGTGGCGCACCAATTCCGAAGTGCCGGGTCCGGTGTTGCGCAGGCGCTTCCGGTTGCCCCCGCACGTCGTGGCGCCGGTGGAGGCGAGCCTGCGAGAAGGCCGGCTCACGGCGCGCGGCGCCGACCGCGCACTTCGGCTCGCGTGGACGCTGACCGACCTGGCCGGGGGCGTGGCACCCACCGAAACCGAAGTGGCCCAAGCACTTCTCTACCGCGACCGGGGGACCTATCGATGATGACCGACACCGAACGACGTGCGTGGGCATATCTCGCCCGCGTTGCCGAGCCACCGTGCGTTTCGCTGACCGCACTGATCGCCGAGATCGGGGCCGTCGATGCCGCCGCAGCCATCGCCCGGCAACAGGTGCCGCGTGGCCACGAGTCGGTGTTGCGGGCGACGCGGGCACGTGCCGCCGAGGACCGGTCGGCGTCGGATCTCGAGGTCGCGCACCGATGTGGAGCGCGTCTGATCACTCCCGACGACGACGAATGGCCGGGCTTTTCGCTGCTCGCACTGGCACAGGCCGACACCGGTGAGCGAGGCGGCGTGCCGCTGGCGTTGTGGGCTCGGGGCCCCGCGCGCGTCGATGATCTCGCGGCCGCCTCGATCGCACTCGTCGGCTCGCGGGCCGCCTCCTCGTACGGCGAACACGTGACCGGACTGCTCGCCGGAGAACTCGTCGACCACGGCTGGGGCATCGTCTCCGGTGCCGCGTTCGGCGTCGACGGCATCGCCCACCGCTCAGCTCTGGCGAGCGGCGGACCGACGATGGCGGTGCTGGCCTGCGGAATCGACCGGGACTACCCGGCCGCACACTCGCGCCTGCTTGCCGAGATCGCCGACCGTGGGGTCATCGTCTCGGAGTACCCACCGCACACCACCGCGGCCCGCCACCGGTTCCTGACACGCAATCGGCTCGTCGCGGCGCTGTCGAACGCGGTTGTCGTGGTCGAGGCAGGGGCCAGGTCCGGGGCGGTGAGCACCGCAGCCTGGGCGGTCAAGCTCGGTCGGCCGCTGGGTGCGGTGCCCGGACCGGTCACCTCGGCGACTTCGGTCGGCTGCCACGAGCTGATCACCGACGGGCGCGCCGCACTCGTCGCCGATGCCTCGGCCATCATGACGCTGGCCCGTCCAGACGGCGTGGCGGGCCCTGACCACGGCCCGGCGCGGGGCACCGATGGCCTCACCCCGGTGCAGCAACGCGTCCACGACGCTCTTCCCGGCCGCGGGGCGGTGACCATCGAGGAGATCGTGTTCTCCGCCGGTGTCGAGATCGGCGAGGTGCGCGCTGCGCTGGCGCTGATGGAGCTGGGCGGAATGGTCGCAATGGAGGGCAGCGGCTGGCGGCTGCCCTGAGCACCCGCGCCGCCCCGGTGGCCATCGAGCTCGCTAGATTAGGCTCACCTAATCCGGCGTACAGTGGTCGGGCGAAGGAGGTTCCATGGCCAAGCAAGTGAACACGATGACGGTTCTGCGACGTGAGCAGATCAGCCCACATATGGTGCGGCTGTACCTCGGCGGCGAAGGATTCGACGACTTCGTCCCCGCGGTCGGCAAGGACGGACGAGCCGAGACGGACATGTACGTCAAGCTCATCTTCATGCCCGAGGGTGTGGATTTTCCGGAAGACTTCGATCCGCGGACGTCGAGAACGCTTCCGCCCGAGCAACAACCGACTCTGCGGACCTACACCGTGCGCAGCCTCGATGCGCAGCGCCGCGAGCTGCTCGTCGACTTCGTCGTGCACGGCGACGAAGGCCTGGCCGGTCCGTGGGCTGCGAGCGTCGAGCCGGGCGCCACCGTCCGTTTCCTCGGTCCGGGCAGTGGTTACCACCCGAACCCTGATGCGCCCTGGCACCTGCTCGCCTGCGACGAGGCGGGGTTGCCCGCGGTCGCCGCTGCACTCGAGTCGATGCCCGCCGATGCAGTCGCCAAGGTATTCATCGAGGTCGCCGGGCCCGCCGACGAGATCGAGCTCCGGGCTCCCGCGGGCGCCGAGATCACCTGGGTGCACCGCGGCGGTGGGGCCGGGGAGGTCGGCGACGATCGCGCCGGTGACAACGCGCCGCTCGTCGCGGCGGTCCGCGACGCGTCGTGGCTCGACGGCGAGCCGCATGTCTTCATCCATGGTGAGGCCCAGGCCGTCATGCACAACCTGCGCCGCTACATCCGCAAGGAACGTGGTGTCGGCGCGGCCAATGCGTCGATCTCCGGGTACTGGCGCCGTGGGCGCACCGAGGAGGGCTTCCGGAAATGGAAGGCCGAACTTCGGGAGGCCGAGGATGGTGCCGATAAGCCCCGCGACGGCCGGCGGGTCGGCGACCTCGTCCGCTGACTCCTGGTCCTGCGTCCAGGGGCCTGCGAGGTACCGATCCGGCAACGCCGACGCGTGTGCGGTTGCGCGCAGAGAAGCGCTCGGGTGTGCTCAGGGGCATGCCTGACACCGAGAGCGATCTCCACAGCGGGGACACCGCACGGGGATCGTCGTCGGTGGCCGACTTCGCCGAGTTTCTTCGGTTCGAGAAGGGGAACAGCGAACACACCATCCGCGCATACGTCGGTGATGTTCGCGGACTGGTCGGCTTTGCCGGTGCACGCGGCACGCCGGTGCAGGCGATCGATCTCGGCCTGCTGCGTTCGTGGCTCGCCGAGCACACTCGCCGGGGAGCGGCTCGCACGAGTGTCGCCCGCCGGGTCTCGTCGGCAAAGACGTTCTGCGCGTGGGCGGTTCGTGAAGGCATCCTCGCGACCGATCCGTCGACCCGGCTGCAGGCCCCCAAAGCCCATCGCGTGTTGCCTGCGGTTCTCACCGCCGAGCAGGCGGCCGCAGCGGTCGCCACCGGTGCGCGCGGCGGCGTGGGCGGTGGAGACGGCGCTCATGGCGACGAGGCGGATCGTGCGGGCACCGACGCCGGCCCCAGCGCGGTTGCCCTGCGGGACCGGGTGATTCTCGAAGTCCTCTACGGCAGTGGTATCCGGGTGGGTGAACTGTGCGGCCTCGACCTCGACGACGTCGACGCCGGCAGGCGGGTGCTGCGGGTGATCGGCAAAGGCGACAAGCAGCGGGCCGTTCCCTACGGCGTCCCTGCTGCGCAGGCGCTCGACGCGTGGCTCGCGCACGGACGTCCACAGCTGGTGACCGGCGATTCGGGCCGGGCGCTGTTGCTCGGGGCGCGTGGTGGCCGGCTGAACCAGCGGATGGCCAGGACCGTGGTGGGTGCGGCTGTTGCCGCCGTCGGCGGGCCCGCGATGGGCCCGCACGGGCTGCGGCACAGCGCCGCCACCCATCTGCTCGAGGGCGGTGCCGACCTACGGGTGGTGCAGGAGCTCTTAGGGCACTCGTCGCTTGCGACCACCCAGCTCTACACCCATGTCAGCGTCGAACGGCTCCGTGCGGCGCATCGGCAGGCACACCCCCGCGCATAGCCTTCGCCAATGGGCGCGAGGCCGTCGCACCCCAGCATGCACGCGCACAGCGGCCGGGTCTCAGCCGGGCGCAGACGGATCGCCGACGGGTTTGAGTCGGACGCGTACGGCGCCGAGCAGCCCGAGCGGATTCAGATATTCGGCGTCGTGGCCAGTGCCACGACGGGCACCCCAATGCAGGCATGCCGGCGCCCGGCAACCGGGATGCCCCGGCTCGAGGGTGCCGATCCGTTCGCCGCGGCGCACCCGTGCACCTCGGGAGACGCCGGCCCGCACAGGCTCATACGTGGTGATCAGGCCGTCGCCGTGCGCGACCGACACCGCAGGTTTGCCTGCGACGACGCCGGCGAAGCGCACCACGCCGTCTGCAGTGGCGACCACCGCGGCCCCCGGTTCCGCGGCGAGATCCACGCCGCGGTGCCCGGGCTGCCAGCGCTGTGGCGGGTCGTCGTAGCCTCGGACGATCGTCGGCCGGGGTGGCAGCGGCACGGTGTAGCCGGCTCCTGCGGGGCCGGGGTGCGCGCCCACCAATACGGGAACGAATATCAACAACGAGGTGAGGAGAAGGAACTCGACGATGGCGAGCGCAAGTGCGCGTCGCAGAGGTCGTCGTGAACGGGCAGGACCCTCGATCGGGGACCGGATGGCGGTGATCATGTCAGATCAGACGCAGCCGGACGGCGATCGGCTCCACGGCACGCGTACTGATATCGACAGACCGGCGCGGCGCCCCGGTGCGTCGGGCGGCCGCGGGGTCAACGCACCACCGGGTTTTTGGATTACCGCAGGACACACGCGTAGACTGGCCGAGCACCTCGCCCTCGGTGAGGTGACTTCGCGCGCTCGCACACCGATCGTCACCAACGGTGACGATCGATCTTCATCCGCGTGGGCGGTCCCGGTCGATCCGGGTTCCGCGCGGACGCGGCGCCAGGGTTCGGACCGACCGGTTCCGAACGTCAACTGCGACAAAAGGAATGAGACCTCATGGCTGTTGTGACCATGAAGCAGCTGCTCGACAGCGGCGCACACTTCGGGCATCAGACCCGCCGTTGGAACCCGAAGATGAAGCGTTTCATCTTCACCGACCGTAACGGCATCTACATCATCGATTTGCAGCAGACGCTGACCTACATCGACAAGGCCTACGAATTCGTCAAGGAGACCGTTGCCCACGGTGGCACGATCCTGTTCGTCGGTACCAAGAAGCAGGCTCAGGAGTCGGTTGCCGCAGAAGCAACCCGCGTCGGCATGCCGTATGTCAATCAGCGCTGGCTCGGTGGCATGCTCACGAACTTCCAGACCGTCCACAAGCGCCTTCAGCGAATGAAGGAGCTCGAGGCCATGGAGCAGACCGGCGGGTTCGAGGGTCGCACCAAGAAGGAAATCCTGATGCTGACCCGCGAGAAGAACAAGCTCGAGCGGACACTCGGCGGTATCCGGGACATGGCGAAGGTGCCGTCGGCCATCTGGGTGGTGGACACCAACAAGGAGCACATTGCCGTCGGTGAGGCGCGCAAGCTCAACATCCCCGTCATCGCGATCCTGGACACCAACTGCGATCCCGACGTCGTCGACTACCCGATTCCGGGCAACGACGACGCGATCCGCAGCGCCGCCCTGCTCACCCGCGTGATCGCCTCCGCGGTTGCCGAGGGTGTTCAGGCCCGTGCCGGTCAGGCTTCCGGGGATACCAAGCCGGCCGCCGGTGGCGGCGAGCCCCTCGCCGAGTGGGAGCAGGAATTGCTGACGCAGGCCACTGCGCCCGCCGAGGGTTCCGCCACGGCGCCTGCCGAGGCCGACTCCGCCGCGGCGCCTGCCGAGGCCGGCTCCGCCACGGTGCCCGCCGAGGCCGGCTCCGCCACGGTGCCCGCCGACGGTGGCTCCGCCACCGCATCCTGACGAAACCGACACTCTCTCTAAGGAGGCTCGCCAACGATGGCGAACTACACCGCAGCCGATGTGAAGCGTCTCCGCGAACTCACCGGCTCTGGAATGCTCGATTGCAAGAAGGCACTGGAGAACAACGACGGTGACCTCGACAAGGCTGTCGAAGAATTGCGCATCAAGGGTGCCAAGGATGTCGGCAAGCGTGCTGAGCGTTCAACTGCCGAAGGCCTCGTCGCCGCCCGTGACGGCGTGATGGTCGAGATCAACTCCGAGACCGACTTCGTCGCGAAGAACGCCGAATTCCAGGCGTTGGCCGATCAGGTCGTCGATGCCGCGCTGGTCGCCAAGACCAGCGACGTCGAGGAGCTCAATGCCGCCAAGCTCGGTGACGGAACCGTCGCCGATGCCGTGGCCGCGCTGTCGGCGAAGATCGGTGAGAAGCTCGAACTGCGCCGCGTCGTCTACTACGACGGTCCGGTGGCGATCTACCTGCACAAGCGGGCATCGGATCTGCCGCCGGCCGTCGGGGTGCTGGTCTCCTACACCGGTGAGGGCGAGGCTGCGGCTGCGGCCGCACGCGGCGCGGCCATGCAGGTCGCGGCTCTCAAGGCGCGCTACGCCACTCGCGAGGAGGTGCCTGCCGACGTCGTCGACAACGAGCGACGCATTGCCGAGGAGACCGCCAAGGCCGAGGGCAAGCCGGAGAAGGCGCTGCCCAAGATCGTCGAAGGCCGCGTCAACGGCTTCTACAAGGATGTCGTGCTCATCGACCAGCCGTCGGTGCAGGACTCCAAGAAGACCGTCAAAGCGCTTCTCGACGAAGCCGGAGTGGCAGTCAAGGGCTTCACGCGCTTCGAGGTCGGCCAGGCCTGAGCGCCCGTCCCACCCGATATCTGACACCCACGACCCCGTTCCACCCGCAATCGGGTGGGACGGGGTCGTGGTGTGTGTGCCGGGCGCGTCCCGGGCGTCGGGGCAGCACCCTCGCATGGGTATCGGCGGACACGCCCTAAGATGTTGCGAGAAGGCAGGCAGGCGCCCCGATCGGTTCCCGGTGGCGCCGGCTCACCACCGTCGGCAAGAGCGAGGAAATAGATGAGCGAATCCTCTGACCCCACCAGGTCCGAACGAACCGGTTTCCATCGTGTGCTGCTCAAACTCGGTGGCGAGATGTTCGGCGGGGGAGAGGTCGGTCTCGATCCGGATGTGGTCGCCACGGTCGCCGACCAGATCGCCGAGGTCGTCGAATCCGGTGCGCAGGTCGCCGTCGTCATCGGCGGCGGAAACTTCTTCCGCGGGGCCGAGTTACAGCAGCGCGGCCTCGACCGGGCCCGGTCAGACTATATGGGCATGCTTGGCACCGTGATGAATTGTCTTGCGCTACAAGACTTCCTCGAAAAGCGTGGGATCTCCACACGAGTCCAGACCGCAATCACCATGGGGCAGGTCGCCGAGCCGTATCTGCCGTTACGCGCGCAGCGTCACCTCGAGAAGGGTCGGGTCGTCATCTTCGGTGCGGGCATGGGGATGCCGTACTTCTCCACTGACACGACCGCGGCGCAACGTGCGCTGGAGATCAAGGCGGAAGTGGTGCTGATGGCCAAGGCCGTCGACGGCGTCTACAGCGCCGACCCCCGAGTCGATCCCGACGCCACCCTGTTCCGGGAGATCACGCACCGTGAGGTGCTCGACCAGGAACTCAAGGTCGCCGACGCGACGGCTTTCAGTCTGTGCATGGACAACAAGATGCCGATGCTGGTGTTCAATCTGCTCGAGCGCGGCAACATCGCGCGTGCCATCGCGGGAGAACCCATCGGGACGTTGGTGAAGACCTGATCGGCCGTGCCCGCGCGTCCCGCCCGATCCGACGACCCGGCGAGCAGCACCCCGTCTCGCCACGACGAAACAGGAACCCAGAATGATCGATGACACGTTGCTCGATGCCGAGGAGAAGATGGAGAAGGCGGTGAGCGTCGCCCGTGAGGACATGGGCTCGATCCGGACCGGCCGGGCCAACCCCGCGATGTTCAGCAAGATCACCATCGACTATTACGGGGCGACCACACCGATCACCCAGGTCGCCGGCATCAACACCCCCGAACCACGACTGGTGGTGATCAAGCCCTATGAGGCCGCGATTCTCCGCGACATCGAAACCGCCATCCGTAACTCAGATCTCGGTGTCAATCCGACCAATGACGGCACCCTGATCCGGATCGCGGTGCCGCAGCTGACCGAGGAGCGCCGCAAGGACCTGGCCAAGCAGGCCAGGGGCAAGGGAGAGGACGCCAAGGTCTCGATCCGCAACATCCGGCGCAAGGCGGTCGAGGAACTCAAACGCATCCAGAAGGACGGCGAGGCCGGCGAGGACGAGGTCGTGCGTGCGGAGAAGGACCTCGACAAGGTGACCGCCACCTATGTGGCGCAGATCGACGACCTCGTCAAACACAAGGAGTCCGAGCTCCTCGAAGTGTGAGAAACCAGCACCACGGGCCGACGCGACGGAGACGACAGGCGGAAACGACAACGATGCCACACGAATCGTCGGCGCAGCCCTCGGGGAGCGAGGGAGGACACCCGAACCCCGATCCAGCCCAGACCGATCCCGCCCAGACCGATCCCGCCCAGACCGACTCGCCGCCACGGAAATCTCGGGCCGGACGGGACCTCCCGGCCGCCATCGGGGTGGGCGTCACACTCGGCGTCGGCATCATCGCGATCCTGCTGTTCGCGCCACGGGTGTGGTACATCGTCGTGGCGGTTGCTTTTGCGATCGCGACGTGGGAGGTCACCAAACGGCTGCGCGATCGCGAGTACGACGTGGCGTTCTGGCCGCTGCTGATCGGTGGACAGGCGATGATCTGGTGCAGTTGGCCGTGGGGCACCACCGGCATTCTCGTCGCGTTTGCCGCAACCGTGCTGGTGACGATGGTCTGGAAGCTGTTGGCGCAGGGCTTCGCCCACGCCCCGCAGAACTATCTGCGCAACCTCTCGGCATCGGTGTTCGTGCTGGCGTGGCTACCACTACCGGCGTCGTTCGGGGCGCTCATCGTCACCCAGGACAACGGCGCGGCCCGGGTGGCGACCCTGATGATCGTCGTCGTGTGCTCCGACGTCGGCGGTTATGCGGCCGGAGTGCTGTTCGGCAAACATCCCATGGCACCGGCCATCAGTCCGAAGAAGTCGTGGGAAGGACTGGTCGGCTCGCTGGTGGTGGGCACCGCGGGGGCGGTGGGTACCGTCACGTTCCTGCTCGACACCCAGTGGTGGATCGGAATGGTCCTGGGCCCTGTCCTGGTGGTCTGTGCAACGCTCGGCGACCTCGTCGAATCCCAGGTCAAACGCGATCTCGAGATCAAGGACATGGGTACGCTGCTGCCCGGGCACGGCGGCATCATGGACCGGCTCGACTCGCTGCTGCCGTCGGCGTTCATCGTGTGGGCGGTGCTGACGGCCTTGCTGTGACCTGGCAACGGCCAGTCGGGGCGGCCGGCTAGCGGTTCTTCTGCGTTCTCTTGAGTGCGCGGCTCAGCTGTAGGCTCCGCGCTCCGCCGATCAGTGCGGTGACCAGGGCACCGGCGACCGCGGCGATGAGCAAACTGACTCCGACCGGCAGGTTGACCGTCCAGAACACCAGGTTGATCTGCTGCGAGTTGAGGTTGAGCAGGATGAAGATCAGCAGCAGGATCAGGATGACCGCGCCGATCACCAGCCCGACGAAGGCGGCGCGGGTGCGGGTGTGCTTGACGTCACCGGCTGCCCGCTGCGGGTCACCGCGGCCCTCGTCCATCGGCGCGGGGTTGCGTGCCGGCGTGGACGAGCCGGCGACGGGATGCTCCGAGGGTGAATCCGGTGTGCTCATCCACCCATCATGACATGCGACAATCGAGAGATGACGTCATTGCCGCTCGTGTTCGACGCGCCCAAACGTGGGCGACCGCCGACACATTTCGCCGATCTTGATCCGGTGGCACGCGTCGCGGCGGTCGGTGAACTCGGCCTTCCGCGCTTTCGCGCCGACCAGCTCGCCCGTCAGTACTACGGCCGTCTGTCCGCCGATGTCGAGGAGATGACCGACCTGCCCGCCGGGGCTCGCGACAAGGTGGGTGCGGCATTGTTCCCGCAACTCCTCACGCCGGTGCGCCATATCGCCTGCGACGACGGCAGCACCCGCAAGACGCTGTGGCGGTTGCATGACGGCACTCTGCTCGAGAGTGTGCTGATGCGCTATCCCGATCGCAACACGCTGTGCATCTCCAGTCAGGCGGGATGCGGGATGGCATGTCCGTTCTGTGCGACCGGGCAGGGCGGTCTGGACCGCAACCTGTCCACGGGTGAGATCGTCGACCAGGTCCGGGCGGCCGCGCGAGCACTGCGCGATGGTGAGTTCGGAGACGCGGGCCGCCTTTCGAATGTCGTGTTCATGGGCATGGGGGAGCCGCTGGCCAACTACAAACGAGTCGTTTCGGCAGTTCGGCAGATCACCGCGCCCGCTCCCGGCGGATTGGGCATCTCGGCGCGCTCGGTGACGGTCTCGACGGTCGGGCTGGCGCCCGCGATCCGCCGGCTCGCCGACGAGAATCTCTCGGTCACCTTGGCTGTGTCGCTTCACACCCCTGACGACGAGTTGCGCGACACGCTGGTGCCGGTGAACAACCGGTGGTCGGTCACCGAGGTTCTCGACGCGGCCCGCTACTACGCCGACTCGACGGGGCGCCGGGTGTCCATCGAGTATGCGCTGATCCGTGATGTCAACGATCAGCCCTGGCGTGCCGACATGCTCGCGCAGAAGCTGCGCCGGGCGCTCGGTTCGTTGGTGCACGTGAATCTGATTCCGCTGAATCCGACGCCCGGATCGGAATGGGACGCAAGTCCCAAGGACGTCGAGCGCGAATTCGTGCGGCGGGTCCGCGCGCAAGGCGTGTCGTGCACGGTGCGCGACACCCGCGGTCAGGAGATCGCCGCGGCGTGCGGTCAACTCGCCGCAGAGGAGACGGGCGCAGGGGAGACGGGCGCAGAAGAGACGGGCGCAGAAGAGACGGGCGCAGAAGAGACGGGCGCAGGGGAGACCGGCGCAGAGCGCTGAACCGCGGGGTCGTCCTACGAGCGAGCCCCGGCGTGAACGAATCGCGCCGGGGCTCTCGAGGCAAAATGCCTGTCGAGGTCAGTACCTGTCGAGGTCGGTGGGTTGTGCGTTCAACTCCACTTTTTCTTCGTGAGCATGCCGCGCAGCAGGATCACGGCGACGAAGATTGCGGCCGCGATGAGCCAGATGTCTTCGACGTGGCCCTTCTGGTTGCCGTACATCATCGCGAGCAGCAGGAGGACGCAGACCCATCCGGCGATGTAGAACGTGCGGCTCGCCACACCGTGCCAGCCGAAGCGCGCCGAGGGCGCGTCGGCGGGTTCGTGCACCCATCCGGTGTCGACTTCGTCGCTGTGCTCCACGTCGGTGCTTGCCACGCTGACTCCTCGCTGCGGACGCCAGAAAGTCTCTGACGGTCGGTAGTAGTTCTTTGGAGAGCATAGCGGGCGCCTGGTGGTGCTGTCTCACTCCCCATGGTGTGTGCCGCCGGGCGGCCGCTGCACATCGGTGCGATACTGCGGCAATGCATGTGCCGACTCGGTCGCTTGCCGACTATCGAACTGAATTCTATCCGCGCGACATGGTGGGATATGGTGCGGCGCCGCCGGATCCGCGGTGGCCGTCGGGTGCGAAGATCGCCGTGCAGTTCGTCCTCAACTACGAGGAGGGCAGCGAGAACAACGTCCTGGAGAACGACCGCGGGAGCGAGACGTTCCTCTCCGAGATGATCGGTGCCCAGTCGTTCCCCAACCGGCACATGAGCATGGAGTCGCTCTACGAATACGGTTCGCGGGCCGGGGTCTGGCGGATCCTGCGGGCCTTCGAACGCAGAGGTCTGCCGTTGACCATTTTCGCGGTCGCCCAGGCCATGGCCCGCAATCCGGAGGTCGCCGCGGCTTTCGTCGAACGCGGTGACGAGATCGCCTGCCACGGGTATCGGTGGCTGAGCTATCAGATGGTCGACGAGCACGTGGAACGCGAACACATGCGAGCAGGTATCGATCTGCTCACCGAGATCACCGGTACGCGCCCACTGGGCTGGTACACGGGGCGCGATTCACCGAACACGCGGTCGCTGGTCGTCGAGCAGGGCGGCTTCGTCTATGACTCCGACAGCTACGCCGACGATCTGCCGTACTGGGTGAAGGTGCCGCGGTCGGTCGATGGTGCGGCCTCCGAGGTCGACCACCTGGTGGTGCCCTACACCCTGGACACCAACGACATGCGGTTTGCCTCTCCTGGCGGATTCCCTTCTGGTGAACAGTTTTTCGCGCATCTGCGAGACGCGTTCGACGTTCTGTACCGGGAGGGTGTCGAGGGCGCCCCGAAGATGTTGTCGGTCGGGCTGCACTGCCGGCTGACGGGCCGGCCGGCTCGCTTGGCGAGCCTGGAACGGTTTCTCGATCACATCGGCAAGCACGACGACGTGTGGGTTGCGCGGCGTATCGACATCGCCGAGCACTGGCGCAGGGTTCACCCGGCGCCGGGAGCGTAGCGAGCGGGCCGAATGGGGCCGGCGCCGGGAGCGTAGCGAGCGGGCCGAATGGGGCCGGCGCCGGGAGCGTAGCGAGCGGGCCGGGTATTGCCGGCGCCGGGAGCGTAGCGAGCGGGTTGCGCTTCTTGGCTGCGGCGATGGGCGACAATGGTCGGCGTGACGACGCGTGTGCTGATTCTCGGTTCGACCGGCTCGATCGGGGTACAGGCCCTTGAGGTGATCTCGGAGCATCCGGAGCTGTTCTCGGTGGTCGGGTTGGGCGCTGGCGGCGGCAATCCGGGGTTGCTGGTCCGCCAGGCTCGTGAGTTCGATGTTCCGGCAGCTCGGGTGGCCGTCGCCGACGCGTCGGCGGCCGACAAGGTCGCAGGCGAACTCGACGACGGGGTGCTGGGCGGACCGGAGGCGATGTGCCGGCTGGTCGAGTCCGTCGAGTCCGATGTGGTGCTGAACGCGGTCGTCGGTTCGATCGGCCTGCGCCCGAGCCTGGCCGCGCTTGCGTCCGGCGCACGTTTGGCGCTGGCGAACAAGGAGTCCCTGGTGGCCGGGGGTGCGTTGGTGCTGCGCGCGGCGGCGCCCGGGCAGCTCGTGCCGGTCGATTCGGAGCATTCGGCGATTGCTCAGTGCCTGCGGGGTGGCAGTGCCGACGAGGTCGACCGGCTGGTGCTGACCGCGTCGGGCGGACCGTTTCGGGGGTGGAGTGCGGCGCAGCTCGAAGCGGTGACCCCCGAGCAGGCGGGTCACCATCCGACGTGGTCGATGGGTCCGGTGATCACGTTGAATTCGGCGACTTTGGTGAACAAGGCGCTCGAGGTGATCGAGGCACATCTGCTGTTCGACGTGCCCTACGACCGCATCGACGTGACGGTGCATCCGCAGTCGATCGTGCACTCGATGGTCACCTTCGTCGACGGCGCCACCATCGCGAAGGCGTCACCGCCGTCGATGAAGTTGCCGATCGCCTTGGCGCTCGGCTGGCCGCATCGGGTGCCGGGCGCGTCGCGGGCGTGCGATTTCTCCACCGCGTCGTCGTGGACATTCGAGCCGGTCGACCACACGGTCTTTCCGGCGATCGAACTCGCGCGCCGTGCAGGCGTGGCCGGCGGCAGCCTGACCGCGGTGTACAACGCCGCAAACGAGGCCGCCGCCGAGGGATTCTTCGGCGGTGCGATCGCGTTCCCACGGATCGTCGAGATCATCGGTCGTGTGCTCGACGACGCAGATCAGTGGCATGGGCCCCCGGGTACTGTGGAGGAGATCCTCGCCGCGGACGCGTGGGCGCGTGCGCGTGCCACCGAGCTGGTGGGCGCGCTGCAGCGATGACCTACGCTGCGGTCCCGCGGGGATGAGCACGTGGGTGCGGTGAGTGTGATCCGCGCAGCGGTGAGGGAAACGGAGAATCGGAGAAGTGGTTTTCGCGATCGGCGTCGTGCTGTTCGCCCTGTCACTGTTGGCGTCGATCGCCTGGCACGAGTGCGGGCACATGTGGGCGGCGCAGGCGACCGGCATGAAGGTGCGTCGCTATTTCGTCGGCTTCGGACCGACATTGTGGTCGACTCGTCGGGGTGAGACCGAATACGGGGTGAAGCTGCTGCCGTTCGGTGGATTCTGCGACATCGCGGGGATGACGCCGCATGAGGAGCTCGCCGCCGACGAGCTGGATCGGGCGATGTACCGGCAGAAGGCGTGGAAAAGGCTGGTGGTGCTGTTCGCCGGTCCGGCCCAGAACTTCATCCTGGGCTTCCTGCTGATCGTCGTCGCCGGCCTGGTCTGGGGTCTGCCCGATCTGTCGCCGCCGGCCGCCGGCACCACCGTCGCCGAGATCTCCTGCGTGAATCCGTCGATCGCGGTGGCCGCCGACGACACGGCGAAGCCGGCCCCGTGCTCGGGAGCCGGTCCGGCGCAGGCCGCCGGGCTGCGCGATGGTGACCAGATCGTCGCGGTCGACGGGGTGGCTGTCACGACGGCGTCGGATCTGACACCGCGAGTCCAGAAGAGCACCGGCCCGGTCGAGCTGACGGTGCGGCGTGACGGCCACGAGTTCAACGCGACCATGACGCCGCAGCCGGTGACCATCACCACCACCGACCAGTCCGGCGTCAAGAAGTCCGAGACCATCAATCGGGTCGGGATCACGTTCGAGCAGCCGCCGCTGTGGAAGCACTACAACGCGTTGACGGTGCTGCCCGGGTCGGCGGTCTTCACTGGCGAACTGGCACATCAGACGTGGAACGCCCTGGTCTCGATGCCCACCAAGGTGCACAACCTGTGGATTGCGGTCACCGGTGGTGAACGCTCGGCCGACACGCCCGTCAGCGTCTACGGGGCCAGCGTGCTCGGCGGGCAGGCCGCCGAACGTGGGCTCTGGGACACTTTCCTGTTGCTGCTGATCAGCATCAACTTCTTTCTCGGCCTGTTCAATCTCGTTCCGCTATTACCCTTGGATGGTGGGCATATGGCCATCGTCGGGTACGAGAAGGGACGCGACACCGTGCGTCGATGGTTCGGCCGGGCCGCCGGCGGGCCGATCGACTACTACAAACTGCTACCCGTCACGTACGCGGTGGTGATCGTCATGGCCGGGTTCATGGTGCTGACGTTGACTGCCGACATCGTCAACCCGATCAAGATCCCGAATTGATGGCCATGCCCGACGCCGCCCAACTGTGGCGCACAACCGCTTACGAGCTACAACTCGACACCCGAAATTCCGCAGGAGAACGAGATGTCCGCACCTGACCCGACGCTGATCGGCCTCGGCATGCCCGCGGCCCCACTTCCGGTGCTCGCACCGCGCCGCACCACCCGACAGATCCAGGTCGGCTCGGTCGGTGTGGGCAGCGACCACCCGATCTCGGTCCAGTCGATGACGACCACGAAGACCCATGACATCAATGCGACGCTCCAGCAGATCGCGGAGCTCACCGCATCGGGGTGTGACATCGTCCGTGTCGCCTGCCCCCGGCAGGAGGACGCCGACGCGCTGCCGATCATCGCCAAGAAATCGAAGATCCCGGTGATCGCCGACATCCACTTCCAGCCCAAGTACATTTTCGCCGCGATCGACGCCGGGTGTGCCGCGGTGCGCGTCAACCCCGGCAACATCAAGGAATTCGACGGCCGCGTCAAGGAGGTCGCCAAGGCCGCCGGCGACGCCGGCATCCCCATCCGCATCGGTGTCAACGCCGGTTCCCTGGATAGGCGGCTGCTGGAGAAGTACGGCAAGGCCACCCCCGAGGCGCTGGTGGAGTCGGCGCTGTGGGAGGCCGGCTTGTTCGAGGAGCACGGCTTCGGCGACATCAAGATCTCGGTCAAACACAATGATCCGGTCATCATGGTCGAGGCGTATCGGCAACTCGCCGCGCAGTGTGACTACCCGTTGCATCTCGGTGTCACCGAGGCCGGACCGGCTTTCCAGGGCACCATCAAATCGGCGGTGGCATTCGGCGCACTGCTCTCGGAAGGTATCGGCGACACCATCCGGGTGTCGTTGTCGGCGCCACCGGCCGAGGAGATCAAGGTCGGCGATCAGATCCTGCAGTCGCTGAATCTGCGACCCCGCAAGCTCGAGATCGTGTCGTGCCCGTCATGTGGCCGCGCCCAGGTCGACGTCTACAAGCTGGCCGACGCGGTCACAGCCGGCCTCGAGGGCATGGAGGTCCCGTTGCGCGTGGCCGTCATGGGCTGTGTGGTCAATGGGCCAGGGGAGGCCCGCGAGGCCGACCTCGGCGTCGCCTCGGGCAACGGCAGAGGCCAGATCTTCGTCAAGGGCGAAGTCATCAAGACGGTACCGGAGGCCGAGATCGTGGAGACCTTGATCGAGGAAGCGCTGCGGATTGCCGGGGAATCGGGAGACACTGGAGAGGGCGCGACTGCGGGTCCGCCCATCGTGACCGTCTCCTGAGGTCACACGGCCCGAGCACACGGACGAAGGAGCATCGCGGTGCTGAAGCTGCTGGGCGAGAAGCCGCTCGGGGCGCGGGATGCACCCGCGGTGGGTCGGGTCCTGGGTTCCGACCCGGTGCCCATGTGCATGGTCGCCGCCCGTTTCGAGTCCCACGGGATCGAACCGCGCATGCTCGGCGGGGAGATGTGGAGTGCGGGCAGCCCGGAGACGTCGCTGTGTTTCTCCGGTGCCAACCTGATCCCGTTGCGGGGGTCGGTCGCCGACATGGAGTACTTCGCCGACCGGGCCACCGCCGGGGCGCGGGTGTGCTCGTCGGTTGTCGGTGACGCCGACCTGACGATGGCGCTGTGGGACCGGATCAACCCCGTCTGGGGGCCGGCGCGTGAGGTCCGCCCGGTGCAGCCGCTGATGGTTCTGCAGGGGCCGCCGGCCGTCGATCCCGACCCGCAGGTGCGTCTGGTGACCCCGGACGACCTCGACGCGTATCTGCCCGCGGCCGTAGACATGTTCATCGGTGAGGTCGGTGTGGATCCGTGCGCCGGCGACGGCGGTCGTTCGTATCGCCGACGGCTGGCGTCGCTGGTCGCGGCACGGCGGGTGTTCGCCCGATTCGAGCACGGCGAGGTGGTGTTCAAGGCCGAGATCGGATCGATGTCGCGCGCCGTCGGCCAGATACAGGGTGTCTGGGTCGACCCGCGGGTGCGCGGGCGCGGGTACGGCGCGGCCGGAACCGCCGCGGTGGCTGCGGCGGTCACCTCGCTCGGCCGCATCCCGAGCTTGTATGTCAACAGTTTCAACTTGGCGGCGCAGGCCGCTTATCGTCGGATCGGTTTCACCCAGGTCGGCACTTTCGCCACCATCCTGATCGATTGACGCGCCCGATACCGGCGTCGTGCCGAGATCCTCGGCGATCATGCCGCGTGGCAACCGTATTCGGCGTCCTGGCCGTCCTAGGATCGGCAGTCGATGAACGTCTCGATGCGCCGCGCCGCCGGCCTGGTGGCCGTGTTGGTCAGCGCTACCCTCGCACTGGGTGCGGTGAGTGGGTGCGCGTCGGGCGACGACGGCCCACGTCAGGCGGTACAGGCATTCCTGGACGCATATGGGCACGGTGACGCAGCCAAGGCCGCAGAAATGACCGACAATCCGCAAACCGCGGAGAAGGTGCTGCGCTCGGCGTGGAACGGCCTGTCCGCCGAGTCGGTGTCGGCACGGACCGGCAAGGCGTCGATCGATCAGGACACCGCCGACATCGACGTCACCTACTCGTGGCGCTTGCCGGGGGCGCGGCAGTGGGGCTATGACGGCACCGTCAAGGCTGTCCGCTCTGATTCCCGCGGCTGGCAGGTGCGCTGGACCAGCACCGATATTCATCCCAAACTCGGTGTCGATCAACGTCTCTCGATGCGGACCACCGAGGCGCCGCGGGCAACGGTCAATGAGGCCGACGGCTCGGAGGTGATGGTCAACGGCACCGTGATCGGCATCAACTTCGATGCCAAGGCGGCCGCCGCACAGGGGTCGGTGGGCGATTCGGTGACGCGGATGGTCGATGTTCTGCGGCCACTGCACCCCGATCTCGATCCACAACGCATCGCCGAAGAATCGACGTCATCCGGGCGGCCTTATCCGATCGCCCGTCTCTCCGAAGCCGACTTCAACCGGCTGCGCGACCAATTGGCGATTCCCGGTGTCGTGCACAACGAACAGTCCGAACTCGTTCCCACGGACGCAGGATTTGCGCCGGTTCTGCTGAACGGGGTGCGTCCGGTGGTCGAGGACGAGGTGGCCGGCCGTGCGGGCTGGCGGGTGGTGACGCTCAACCCGAATGGACTCGACGCCGACGTGCTCGCCGATCACGCCTCGTCGCCCGCCGCTGCGGTCCCGCTGAGCCTGTCGCGTCAGGTCCAGGATGCCGCACAGCGAGCGGTCAACGCCGGCAATACTTTTCAGGTCGCAATGGTGGTGATCCAGCCATCCTCCGGTCGCATCCTGGCGGTGGCGCAGAATCCCGCCGCCGATGCGCATGGGCCGATTGCGACCACCGGTCTCTATCCGCCGGGTTCGACATTCAAGATGGTGACGGCGGCAGCGGCGTTCAATGCGGCGATGGTGCACCCGGATTCGACCGTCGGGTGTCCTGGTGAGGTCACGATCGGGCCGCGCACCATTCCGAACTACGACAGCTTTTCGCTCGGATCGGTGAGCTTGCAGCGGGCGTTCGCGCAGTCGTGCAACACCACCTTCGCCAAGCTGGCGAGCGAGATGGGGCCGTCGGATCTCGCCCATGCGGCGGCCGCCATGGGGATCGGCCGCACCTTCGACATCCCGGGCCTGCAGACCATGACCGGTTCGGTACCGATCGAAAGCGATCTCGTCGCCCGCACCGAGGACGGCTTCGGCCAGGGTAAGGATCTGGTGAGTCCGTTCGGCATGGCGCTGGTTGCCGCCACGGTCGCCAACAACGGCAAGATGCCGGTGCCGCAACTATTGCTGGACCGACCGACCACGGTGACCGGGCCGTCGGCGACCCTGAATCCCGACGTCGTCGGCCAACTGCGTCCGATGATGCGCGAGGTGGTGACCACCGGTACCGGCACTGCGATCGCCGCGCAGGGCGAGGTGTTCGGCAAGACCGGCGAGGCGGAATTCGACGGCGGTTCGCATGCCTGGTTCGCGGGGTACCGGGGCGATCTGGCGTTCGCGACGCTGGTGGTGAGCGGCGGGGATTCCAACAATGCCGTCGGTGTGACCCGCGACTTCTTCTCGTTCCTGCCCGCAGGTTTCGGGGTCTGAGTCGGTTTGGGGCCAAGAGCCGCCGGCATCGTCGGGCCGGCCGGGGCAGTGCACCTGCTATTTCCGGACGGGCATCACTATCAGCCGGCCATCGCGTTCGAAGATGTCCACGGGATGGTCGTAGGTCTGCGAGAGCAATTCGCTCGTCAGCACCTCGCGCGTCGGCCCGAAGGCGAGCAGCCGCCCGTCCGTCATCAGCGCGACCCGATCGGCATACGCCGCGGCCAAGCTCAGATCATGGACCACGAGCAGTATCGCGGAGCCGGAATCACGGAGTTCGCACAGGATCTGCAGAACCTGCTCCTGATGGCGGATGTCGAGCGCGGCGGTCGGTTCGTCGAGCATCATCACCGGCGTGTGTTGCGCCAGCGCCCGGGCCAGTGACACCCGCGCCTGCTGTCCGCCGGATAGTTGTGAAAACGGCTGGTGCACAATGGCATCGAGATCGCAGCGGGCGATGGCGTCGGCGATCAGGGCCGGCGACCGGGCCGCCTGCGGGGAGCGCAGCCACGGATAGCGGCCCATCTCGACGACCTCGCCGACGGTGAACGGGGTGTCCACCCGATTGTGCTGGGTCACCACCGAACGTCGTCGCGCCAGCTCCCGATGCGAGATGCGGGCGACGTCTCGCCCGTCGACGACGACCGCTCCGCTCTGTGGCGCCCGAGCACCCGACAATGCCGACAAGAGCGTGGACTTGCCACATCCGTTGGGGCCGACGAGCGCGACGAGCTCGCCGGGTGCCACGTCGAGCGATACGTGGTCGACGACGTCGCGGCCGCCGAGGTTCACGACGACGTCGTGCGCGTGGATACCCGTGCGGGTACCGGAATCCGGTTCGGTCATCGTCACCACCCGGCACCGGCGTGCCGACTGCGGCGGAGCAGCACGAAGAAGGCGGGCCCGCCGACCAGTGAGGTGAACACGCCCAGCGGGAGGTCGGCGCCGCCGAGGACGGTGCGTGCGGCGAGGTCGGCCACCCCCAACACCAGCGCGCCGCCGATTACGCTCGCCGGCAACAGGATCGCATGGCGTGGTCCCACGATCAGCCGCATCACGTGCGGCACGACCAATCCGACGAACATCACGATGCCGGCGAAGGCAACGGCAGCCGCGGTGAGGATCGCCACCAGCACGATCACCTGCCGGCGCACGGTCTCGACGTCGACACCCAGAGAAGCGGCCTGGACCTCACCCAGGGCCAATAGATCGAGCTTGTGTACCAACAACATCGCCGCGGCCACCCCGGCCACCACCAGCGGCAGCGTCACCCACACCGCATTCCAGTTCGCCCCCGCCAGGGAACCCAATTGCCAGAACACGATCTGTTCGCGCGCAGCAGTGGTGGCGGTGAAGGTCAGGTACGCGATGATGCCGAGGGCGAACGCATTGACCGCGATTCCGGTGAGTACCAACATGATCGCCGACGACGAACCGTCGCGCAGTGACAGCACATAGACGGCGGCGGTCGTGATCAGGGCGGCGACGAACGCCGCGCCGGCCAGCGCCCAGCCGTTGACGCCGACCCCGCCGATCACGATCATCAGGCACGCACCGACTGCCGAGCCCGACGAGACGCCGATCACGCCGGGCTCGGCCAGTGGGTTGGCGAGCATGCCCTGCAGCAGACATCCGCCGGCGCCGAGTGCGGCACCGACGATCAGGCCCAACACGATTCGCGGGAACCGCACCACCCAGAGTGCGTGTTCACCCTGCGGGTGCGTCGGCAGCGAGCCGATGTTCAGCCCGAAGTGGTGGGCAAGGCTACCGAGCACCTGGGCCGGCGGGACCGGGATCTGGCCGATGGCCGCCGATGCGATCGCCACGACGGCGGTCGCGATCAGCAGGGTGACGATCACGACGGGTGCCGAGATCCGCCCGGATGCCGGTGTTCTGGCGCGCTGGGTGGTGGGGGAGCCGGACGCGCTCATGTGTAGATCGCGTGGCCGAGGGCGCCGAGAACCCTGCCGACATCGGGCCCGAAGGCCAGCACCTCGGACTCGTCCATCGCCACGACGCGCCGGTTGCGCCCGGCAGTGGTGTCGGCGACACCGGGTAGCGCGAGCACCCCGTCGAGCCCGCCCACCGAGTCGGCACCCTGCGTCATCACCAGGATCACGTCGGGGTTCGCACGCAACAGCGCCTCGGCGGTGACGGCGGTGAACTGTGCGCTGAATCCGGCTGCGCTGCCCGCGTCGGTGCCGCCGAGCGCGCTGATGAGGTCATCGGCCCCCGACTTCGGGCCCGCGAGCAGCACCAGTCGGGGCCCACGGATGTAGAGGAACGCGATCTTCGGATCTCCCGACGGGTCCGGGACCGCAGATCTCGCGGTGGCGATGTCGGCCTCGGTGCGGGCGACGAGCTGCTCACCTGCGGGTGTGACACCGAGGGATGCGGCGACGGCGCGGATCAGCGCTGGTGTGGCCGCGACAGTTCGCGTGGAATCGAAGCCGACCACCGCGATCCCTGACGCACGGATCGCATCCACCGCCTGCGGCGGCGTGGTGCCCGCATCGATGAGCACGACGCTCGGATCGAGCGCGAGGACCGATTCGGCATTGAGCTGGTGGCCGTTTCCGGTCACCAACGGCAACTTCGCCGCCGAGGGAAAGGTGGTCGATTGATCCCGTCCCACCACCCGGGTCCCGAGGCCGAGGGAGAACACGATGTTGCCGAGGGTGCCGTTGCGGTCGACGGCGATGATCCGGCCGGCGTCGGTGACGGTGACCTTGCCACCCGCCGCCGAGTCGACGGTCGTCGGCAGCGTGACCGCCGGATTCGAGGTGATCGGCACCACGTCGGGGTCGGGCAGGGTCGCGGTCTGCGGACCATCGCGCAGGTGTGCGGCGGAGTCCGACGCCGGGGACTGCGCGATCGGCGCGGTGCTGCATGCGGTGACCGCAGCCAGAAGCGCCAACGTGGATAGCGCCAATGCGACGAGGCGCCGATGGTTGCGCCGTGGTGGTCGGTCGACCTGTCGCCGTCGTTGCACCGATACCTCCGTCTCGACTCGCATTGCCAAGCCTCACCTTAGTCATGTCGAGATGGTGCGGATGTCCGCGGTGGCCCCGGTCCGGGCACGCCTTATGGTGGATGACATGACTGTGCGTGCCCCACTGCGTCCCGGAAAGCTCTCGCCGATCCGGGAGGTCCCCCCGTCCATCGAGCGGCCGGAGTACGTGTGGAAGCCGACGGTCGACGAGGGCCACGAGCCGTGGGTGCAGACCCCGGAGGTCATCGAGAAGGTCCGAGTTGCGAGCAAGATCGCCGCCAATGCGCTGGCCGAGGCGGGCAAGGCGGTCGCGCCGGGCGTGACGACCGATGAACTCGATCGCATCGCGCACGAGTACATGATCGATCACGGTGCCTACCCGTCGACGTTGGGCTACAAGGACTTTCCCAAGTCGTGCTGCACCTCGCTGAATGAGGTGATCTGTCATGGCATCCCCGATTCCACGGTCATCGCCGACGGCGACATCGTGAACATCGACGTCACCGCCTACATCGACGGCGCACACGGCGACACCAACGCGACCTTTCTGGCCGGTGAGGTGTCACAGGAGGCGCGGGACCTCGTCGAGCGCACCCGCATCGCCACCGAGCGCGCCATCAAGGCCGTCAAACCCGGCCGTGAACTCAACGTGATCGGTCGCGTCATCGAGTCCTATGCGAACCGTTTCGGGTACACGGTGGTGCGCGACTTCACCGGCCACGGCATCGGCGAGACCTTTCACAACGGTCTGGTCGTGCTGCACTACGACCAGCCGAATGTGGACACCATCATCGAACCGGGGATGGTGTTCACGATCGAGCCGATGATCAATCTCGGCGGGCTGCCGTGGGAGATGTGGGACGACGGCTGGACGGTGGTCACCGTCGACAAGAGGTGGACCGCCCAGTTCGAGCACACGCTGGTGGTGACGGCCGACGGCGCGGAGATCCTCACCATCCCCGACATCTGAGGCGACTACGCGCTGCGGGCCCCGCCCTCGACGTGGATCGTCTCGCCGGAGACGAAGCCGGCGGTGAGCAGCCACTGCACGGCGTCGACGATGTCGTCCACCGCGCCGACGCGACCGGCCGGAATGCCGTCGGCGACCCCGGCGAAGAAGGCGTCACGGTCTGCGGCGGACATCTCGTCCCAGGTCCCCGAGTCGATGATGCCGGGGGAGACCGCGTTCACGCGCAGCGGTGCGAGTTCGCGCGCGAGGTGACTGACGGCAAAGGCGACCGCACCGTTGGTGATGCCCATGATCGCGAAGCCCGGTGCCGGCTTCCACGCGGCGACGCCGGAGAACAGCACGATCGACCCACCCGGCGGCATCGACGGCGCGAAATGCTTCGCGAGCAGCAACGGTCCGATCACCTTGGCCTCGAATGCCGTGACGGTCGCGTCGTGGTCGAGGTCGGTCACCGCCACGTTGTGATGAGCGGCGGCCGTCGACACGATGTGGTCGACGGCGCCGGTCGCCGCCGCGGCCGTGGCGATCGACTTCTCGTCGGTGACGTCGATCGTGATCGCCCGGCCGTTGCGCAGTTGCGCCGCGGCTCGCTCGGCTGCCTGCCGATCGCGTGCGCCGACGATCACCGATGCGCCGTTCGCGTCCGCGCGGCGGGCAATGGCCAGGCCGAGGTTCTTGGCACCACCGACCACCAGGACGGTCTTGCCCGACAACGATTCACTCATGAGATGTTCCTTTGCGTTCGCGGTCGATCAGGTACCGGCCGACGTTCTTCCTGCCGGGCGTTGTCCAGAGTATTGCCGCGACATCGGAGTTCCGGCCCGACCGGTCGGGCCACCGGCCGCGGGCGCCGATAGGGTGGCCAGGTGAGTGGGGTGCGCGGTGCTGTGTTGATCGGCGGCACCAGCTCGGATGCAGGTAAGAGCCTCGTGGTGGCGGGTCTGTGCCGGGCGCTGGTGCGTGCGGGTGTGCGCGTGGCGCCGTTCAAGGCGCAGAACATGTCCAACAACTCGGTGGTCACCCTCGACGGTGGGGAGATCGGGCGCGCGCAGGCACTGCAGGCCTATGCGTGCGGGCTGGAACCGTCGACCCGATTCAATCCGGTCTTGTTGAAACCGGGCGGCGACCGGCGTTCGCACGTGATCGTGCGGGGCCGCCCCGCCGGGGATGTCGGAGCCGCCGACTACATCCGTCGCCGGGCCCGGTTGCTCGAGGTCGTCACCGACGAATTACGTTCGCTGCGCGAAGATTTCGACGTCGTCATCTGTGAGGGCGCCGGGTCGGTGGCCGAGGTCAACCTGCGTGACACCGACATCGCCAACATGGGTCTCGCGCAGGCCGCCGATCTGCCGGTGCTCCTGGTCACCGACATCGATCGTGGGGGATCGCTGGCACATCTCTTCGGGACCACTGCGATTCTCGATGCCACCGACCAGGCGCGGATCGCCGGCTACGTCGTCAACAAGTTCCGCGGCGACCCCTCGATCCTCGCGCCCGGGCTCGATCAGCTGTACGCCATCAGCGGGCGACCGACCCTCGGCGTGGTGCCGTTCGACGGGGACCTGTGGATCGACGCGGAGGATTCGCTCGCGAGTCCGGTCGGACGGCGGGTCGGGCCCCCGGCAGCAGGCCGGAACGCCGATGACGGGACCGGTGCCATACGGCTGCGGGTCGCGGCGATCCGGCTGCCCCGACTGTCCAACTCGACCGACGTCGAGGCGCTGGCCTGCGAACCGGGCGTGGAGGTGACCTGGGTCGACGACCCGGCCTCGGTCGTCGCCGCCGACCTGGCGGTGTTGCCAGGTACACGTGCCACGGTGGCCGACCTGGCCTGGCTGCGAACGGCCGGCCTCGACGCCGCCCTGCGCACCCGCGCCGCCGAGGACCGTCCGACCCTGGCCATCTGCGGCGGATTCCAGATGTTCGGACGACGCATTCGTGATGGCGTCGAGTCCACCACGGGCCCAGCACAAGTCGACGGACTCGGAATCTTCGACCTCGACGTCGAATTCCGGGCGGATAAGGTCGTTCGGCGAGTCGCCGGACTCGCCGACGGGCATCGGGTCGGTGGGTATGAGATACATCACGGGACGGTAGTTCGGTCCGGCGAAGAATCCTGGCTCGTCGACGACGAGCGCGGCGGCGAGGGCGCGCGCCGCGGTGCCCTGTTCGGCACCCACTGGCACGGATTGCTGGCCTCCGACGCATTCCGCCGGGACTTCTTGCGGGAGATCGCCCGTCGATCCGGCAAACCCGAATTCGAGCCCGCCTCCGACACCCGTGTGGACGACGTGCGCGCCGCGCAGGTCGATCGCATCGCCGACCTGCTCGCCGCCCACGTGGACCTCGACGCGGTCGTCGCCATCCTCACGTCCGGGGGGACCGCTGGGTTGCCGACGATCACCCACTCTCTTGAACAGAGGACCTCTTGAGCCGCGCGACGTCTCGACGATCACCTAGTCTGGGCGCGTGGAGATTGAACAGCGCGCGGTGGAAGTCGGCGATCTGACCTTCGATGTCACCGTCGGGGGGCCGGACAACGGGCCGTGGGTGTTGCTGCTGCACGGCTTCCCGGTGAACGGAAGTTGTTACGACGCGGTGGTGCCCCGGCTGCACGAGGCGGGATTGCGGACGATCGTGCCCAATCAGCGCGGCTACAGTCCGGGGGCCCGGCCGGCGAATGTCGAGGACTATCGGATCGATCACCTCGTCGCCGACGCCATCGGCATCCTCGACGGCCTGGGAGTGCACTACGCACTGCTCGTCGGACACGATTGGGGCGGTCTGGTGGCGTGGCGCCTGGCGGCCGAACATCCGGACCGGTTCACCGGATTCGTCGCCGTCTCGACCGGCCATCCGTCGGCGACGCGGGACTCCCTCGATTCGAGTGACCAGCGTGAACGGTCTTCCTACATCAAGGATTTCATCGCCGAAGGTGCCGAGGAGAAGCTCTTGGCCCGCGATGGGGTGCTGCTGCGCCGGGCGGGGGTGAGCGCCGAGGAACTCGCCCCGCTGAAGCAGCCGGGCGGGCTGACGGCCGGGCTCAACTGGTACCGCGCGAACCTCACGGGCGACATCGCCACGACGATGGCATGTGGTCCGGTGGAGATCCCGACCACGATGGTCTGGAGCGACGGCGATTCGGCGCTCGGGCGTGAGCAGGCCGAGCGCAGTGGGCGATACGCCTACTCCGACTTCAGGTTCTGTGAGCTCTCGGGTATCGACCACTGGGTTCCGCAGAAGGCGGCCGCCGCATTGGCCAGCGAGATCAGTCTCCGCTCCGCGTTGTTCTGAGCGGTGACGATGCGTTAGGAGTCGATGTCGAGGCCGAGTAGGGCGTTCTCGAGCACCTCGGGCATCGCCGGGTGGATCCAGTATTGCCCGCGGGCCATCTGACCCGCGGACAACCCGAACGACATCGCCTGGATCACGGGCTGGATGACGGTCGGGGCCTGTGGGCCGATGATGTGGGCGCCCAACAGTTTTCCGGTGCCGCGTTCGGCGACCAGTTTGCAGAACCCGGTGGCATCCTCCATCGCCCAGCCGTAGGCGACGTCGGCATAGGTCTGCACTTTGACGGTGACGTCCCATCCGGCCTCGCGGGCCGCCGCCTCGCTGAGCCCGACGGCCGCGATCTGCGGATGGGTGAACACTGCGGCCGGGACGTATCGATGGTCGAACGACGCCAGATCGCCGGCCTGCCAGCCCTTCAGCAGATTCGCCTGGACGATTCGTTCTTCGTGATTGGCGACGTGCTTGAGCTGATACGGCGAGCTGACATCGCCGAGCGCCCACACCCGGGGCGCCTGCGTCCGGCCGTGTTCGTCGACGACGACCCGTCCGTCGGTCGCCAGTTCCAACCCGATTGTCTTGAGCCCCAGACGGTCTCCGTTGGGGGCGCGGCCGACGGCGACGAGCAGGACGTCGGTGTCGAGGGTTCGGCCGTCGGCGAGGTGTACACGCACACTCCCGTCCGGCAGGGTTTCGGCATCGGTGACGGTGGTGTTCAGGTGAACGTCCCAGCGTTCCTGTGCGATCGTGGTGAAGCGTTCGGAGACGTCGTCGTCGAGTTTGCGCAACAGCCGGGGCCCGCGGGCGACGATGGACACATCGGTGCCCAGGGCGCCGAAGACGTGGGCGAATTCGGCTGCGATGTAACCGCTGCCGAGGATGAGCATGCGACGCGGCAATTCCTCGAGCCGCATCACATCGTTGTTGGTGTAGTACCGCACCCCGCTGTCGGCGATCACATCGGGCACCACCGCGCGCGAACCGGCCGCGAGCACGACCTCATCGGCCAGCACCACCGCGTCACCGGTGACCAGGCGATAACGTCCGTCGTCATCGCGCCCATCGAATTCGACATGCGCATCGTAGACGGTGATGTTGTCGCAATCCTCGACGCGATAACGCTTTCCGCCCGCCGAGATGGGATCGATGCGGCCGAAGACCCGTGAAACGATCGCGGGCCAGTCGACCCCGTCGACCCGCGAATCGATCCCGAATCTGCGGCCGTGCGCCGCGATCTCGGCCACCTCGGAGGCGTAGACGAACATTTTGGTCGGGATACAGCCGACGTTCAGGCACGTACCGCCGTAGACGCCCTCTTCGAAGATCGCGATACTGCGGTCGGCAAACCTGTCGTCCGGCAACGAGTTTCCGCTTCCGGAACCGACGATCGCCAGGTCGACGCGGGTGGTGGGGGGCGTGGGCACGATGGTCAGGGCCTTTCGGTGGAGGGGACGTCCGCGCTGGGACGATCAGCGCTGGGAGTATCGCGGTCGGGAGTATCGGGGACGGAAACGCCCAGGACGGACGAGAGCCAGGCGTCGACCTCGCGGTAGGCCTGCTCCCGGGCATGGGGAACCGAGAGGAACACGTCGTGGCGCGCGTCGCCGATGGGAACGGTGGTCACGCGATTGCCGAGACAACCACTCCACCGGGCGATCTGTGCGACGTCGAGGACCGCATCGGCGGCATCTGCGGCAGCGGAATAGTGGCGGCTGAAATGTGTTTTGTCCGAACGCAATACGAGTGAGGGGACGCCGACGTCGATACCATGATGGAGATGTCGTTGGGCGGTGCGTACCGCGTTGAGGAAGCCGAAGGTGACCGGAAATCCGCCGAGCGGTTTCTTGTCGAGGTCGTAGCTCCACTCGCCGTTGGCGCTCTCGTGAATACTCTCGCCGTAGGCGGCCGAGAGCTCCTGCGGAATCACCGTCATCGGCCGCGCGGCGGCGACGGCCGCGATCAGCAGGGTCACCGGGAAGGTACGCAGCAGCGCCTCTCCCTGTAGATCCAGCCACGGGCTGTTCAGCAGCAATCCGACGACGCGGCGGTGGCGGTCGGGATCGTCGCGGCGCAGTCGATCCAGCCACAACGCGGTGATCAGACCACCGGTGGAATGCGCGCTGATGATGACCGGGGTCTGCGGGCCGAGGTCGTCGATGATGATGTCGAGGGCCGCGCCGAGCTCCTCGTCGTAGACCCTCAGATCGGTCGCGTAGTGCGGGGTGTGCTGCGGTTCGAGCGACCGGCCGCACTTGCGCAGGTCGATCGCGTAGAACGCATAGCCCAGATCGGCGAAGTGGTCGGCGAGCGGCTCGTGGAAGAAGTAGTCGGTGAAGCCGTGCACATAGAGGACGGCGCCGTTTTCCGCGTGATGATCGCCGGCCGGGCGACGGACGAGGGTCGCGGTGATCGGGTCCTGCCGATCGGGGTCGGGGCGGAGTCCGATCGTGGCGACCTCGTAGCGATCGAGGAATTTGTCGGGTTGCCAGCGCACGGCCGACTCGTCGGTGCCGCGCTCGGCCGGGCCCTGAGAAGACGTCACGATCACCACTGTAGTTCTGCCACGAGCTGCCCCTCGGCGCCGCTGTCGGTGTCGCCCAGCCCACAGTTGCCCGGAGTGCTTGCGGTGGGGCGCGGCGGATGGGGGAGAATGGGTTATCGAAAAAGGGGCGAGGGTCGTCCCGGTTGCGTGAATTGGGGTCCAGGTGTCTCAAACGGTGATCAAGACAGATGTGGCGCTGGTGGGCGCGGGCATCATGAGTGCGACGCTCGGAGCGCTGTTGCGCCAACTGGAACCCAGCTGGTCGATCAGCCTGTTCGAGCGGCTCGATGCCGCCGCCGCCGAGAGCAGCGATCCCTGGAACAACGCCGGGACCGGCCACTCGGCTCTGTGTGAGCTGAACTACACCCCCAAGACCGCCGACGGTGACGTCAACATCGACAAGGCGCTCAACATCAACGAGCAGTTCCAGGTGTCACGGCAGTTCTGGTCGCATGCCGTCGACAACGGCATCCTGGGTTCGCCGAACGAGTTCATCAACCCGATCCCGCACGTGAGCTTCACCCACGGTGCAGCCGGCGTCGATTACCTGCGCAAACGCCATGAAAAGCTCGCCGGGCAGGTGCTGTTCGAGGGCATGGAGTTCATCGACGACCCGGCCGAGTTCAGCAAACGCCTGCCGCTGATGTCGACCGGGCGGGACTTCTCCGATCCCATCGCGCTCAACTGGTTCACCGAGGGCACCGACGTCGATTTCGGCGCGCTGACCCAGCAACTGCTGAACTTCGTCAGTCAGGGCGGCGACATCCACTTCGGTCATTCGGTGACCAACCTGAACAAGCAGTCCGACGGGTCCTGGATCGTCAAACTGAAGAATCGCCGCACCGGCGGGAAGTGGGCGGTGCACGCGAAGTTCGTCTTCGTCGGCGCCGGTGGCGGAGCCCTGAACCTGCTGCAGAAGTCCGGGATCGCCGAGGCCAAGGGATTCGGCGGCTTCCCGGTGTCGGGTGAGTTCTTCCGATGCACCAACCCGGACCTGATCGAGCAGCATGCGGCCAAGGTCTACGGGCAGGCGGCGGTCGGTGCGCCGCCGATGTCGGTGCCGCACCTCGACACCCGCGTCATCAATCACAAGAAGGGTCTGCTGTTCGGACCGTACGCGGGGTGGTCGCCGAAGTTCCTCAAGAGCGGCAAGATCACCGATCTGCCCGCCACCATCAAAGCCGGCAACCTCGTGCCGATGATGTCGATCGCGCCGAAGGAATTCGGGCTGCTCAAGTACCTCATCGGGGAACTCGCCGCCAGCCCCGCCGACCGGGTGAAAACCCTTTCGGAGTTCGTGCCGCGAGCCGTCGGTCAGGATTGGGAGCTGATCACCGCAGGTCAGCGTGTACAGGTCATCCGCAAGACGGGCGTCGGCGGAACACTCGAGTTCGGAACGGCGGTGGTGGCCGCGGGTGACGGCACCATCGCGGGCCTGCTCGGCGCGTCGCCGGGTGCCTCGACGGCCGTCCCGGCGATGCTCAATGTGCTCGAACAGTGCTTCCCGGAGCAGTACCGGTCCTGGACCTCCAAGCTGACCGAGATGATCCCGTCGTTCGGGCAGAAGCTCTCGGGCAACCGCGACCTGTTCCGGCAGGTGTGGGACTGGACGAGCGCGAGCCTGCAACTCACCGGTGATGCGCCGCTGGTCACCGGTGACGATCCGGTGGCGACGACGGCCCGATGAAACCCGGCCTGATGACCGGAGCGGCCGCGGTCTGAGATAGTGACGACATCATGACGTCATCGACCCCACACACCTTTCGCCTGCACCACAGCCGCGCCGCCGATCTCGATGCGGCCACGCTGTACCGGATTCTGCGTCTGCGCGTCGACGTGTTCGTCGTCGAGCAGGCGTGCCCGTACCCCGAACTGGACGGCCGTGATCTGGAGGCGTCGACGCAGCACTTCTGGTGTGTTGCCGACGATGTGGCGGATGGGAACGAGGTGGGCGAGGCGGCTCCGGTCGCGGCGACGCTACGGCTGATGCAGGAGGCCGCCGATGTGGACGGCCGGCCGGAGTTCCGGATCGGCCGCGTGTGCACAGAGCGTTCCCACCGCGGCCAAGGACTGGCGGCCGGACTGCTGTCGGCGGCGCTCGAGCGCATCGGCGACCACGTGTGCCGTATCGAGGCACAGACATATCTGACACAGCTGTATGCCGCCTTCGGGTTTCGCACCGAGAGCGAGGAATACCTCGAGGACGGCATCCCGCACGTGTCGATGATCCGCTCTGCCGGGCAGCGCGCCCGATGAGCGCCGACACCGGAGTCTGGGCGGCCGACGTCTCCCGCCCACCGACCCGCTACCCCTTCACCGCGGTGGTCGGACAGGATCGGCTCAAACTCGCGCTGATCCTCAGTGCGGTGTCCCCTGGGATCGGTGGCGTGCTGATCCGCGGGGAGAAGGGCACCGCCAAGTCGACGATCGTGCGCGGTCTCGGACCGCTGATCGATGGGGGCGCACACGCCGGACGCGTCGTCGAATTGCCGATCGGCGCCACCGAGGACCGCGTGATCGGTTCGCTGGACCTCACGCGGGTCCTACGCGACGGACATGCGGAATTCACCCCGGGCCTGCTCGCACAGGCCGACGGTGGAGTCCTCTACATCGACGAGGTCAATCTGCTTGCCGATCACCTCGTCGACGTCCTGCTCGACGCTGCGGCCAGCGGTCGCGTCACCATCGAGCGGGACGCGGTCTCGCACACCCAGGCGGCCGATTTCGTCCTGGTGGGCACGATGAACCCCGAAGAGGGCGAGTTGCGTCCGCAGTTGCTCGATCGGTTCGGGCTCGCCGTCGACGTGAGTGCCGGTCGCGAGGTCGACGAGCGGGTGGAGATCGTGCGTCGCGCAATGGCTTTCGACGCCGACCCCGAAGCATTCGCCGAACGTTATGCGCAAGCAGAAGCGGCACTCGCACAACAGATCTCCCAAGCGCGGCACACAGTGAAAAGCGTGGTCCTGCCGACCGCGCAACTGCGTCGGATCGCCGGTGTCTGCGCCCACCTTCAGGTCGACGGTCTGCGCGGCGACATCGTGGTTGCCCGCGCCGCGACGGCCCATGCGGCGTTGCGCGGGGCGGCCGAGGTCGAGACCGAGGACGTCCGGGTAGCAGTCGAACTGGCATTGCCACATCGCCGCCGCCGCAACCCGTTCGACGAGTCCGGACTGAGCGAGCAAGAACTCGAAGACGCGATGGCAGCCGGCGACGACGCCGCCGGACCGGATACACCACCCGACGGACCCGAACCGCCGGAACCCGGGCCCGACGGTGACACCGACCGCCCGACCCCGCCGTCGGCAGCGGGTCCGGAGACAGCGGGTCCGCCGACCGATTCGTCAGATCCGACGCCACCACCCACGCGGCCCGGCCCGGCCGAGAACGATTCCGCCGGTGGTCCGGCCGGACCGGCGCCCGGCGGACTCTTCGGTACGGTCGGGAACCCCCAGCGGGCACCGCGACTGCATCGACTGAGCGTCTCCGGTATCGGCGACGGCGACCCGGGGCGCCGGTCGGCGGCCCGTAGTCGACGCGGACACACGGTCGGCGCAACGGAATTCGACGCGAGCACACCCGTTCACCTCTTCGGGACGGTGCTCTCGGCCGCCGGCCGCGGTATCGACGAGCAGGGGCGGGTACGGGTGACCCGGCCGGACCTGCGCGGCGCCGCGCGGATCGGGCAGGAAAGCAACCTGGTGGTGTTCGTCGTCGACCTGAGTGGGTCGATGACCGCGCGCCGACGCCTCACCGCGGTCAGCGAACTGTGCGTCGAACTGTTGCGGGACTCCTATACCCGCCGCGACCGGGTCGCGGTGGTTGTTGCGCGTGGATCGGACGCCGAGGTTGCGGTGCCGCCGACGAAGTCGGTCGACATCGCGGTGCGCCGACTCGCGCAGGTGCGTACCGGCGGCCGTACCCCGCTGGCCGAGGGTTTGATGGCGGCCGACGAGTTGATCACGCGGGCGCGCCGCACCGACCCGCATCGCCGCCCGCTGTTGGTGGTGCTGACCGACGGGCGGGCCACGGCGGGAGCCGACGCCGCCGCCCGGGCCCGGGGCGCGGCGGCGACGATCGGCCGCAAGGGAATCGACGCCGTCGTCGTCGATTGCGAGCAGGGCATGGTGCGATTGGGTCTGGCCGCCGACCTCGCCGAGCACCTGAGCGCCGAATTGCTGTCCATGGCGAACCTCGGCCTCGACGCGATCGGCCGATCCGCTGCGCCACGTGCCGGCCGTGCCCGCGCCCCGTATTCGGCGGCCTGACCGCGACCTGGGTAAGTCAAGTCAAGGAGAAATGCAGTGCCGCAGGGTATTCCGACAGAGATCCCCGACGATGGGCTCACCACCCGGCAGCGCCGGAACATGCCGGTGCTCGCGGTGCACACCGGGGACGGCAAGGGAAAGTCGACCGCGGCCTTCGGCATGGCGATGCGTGCCTGGAACGCGGGGATGAACGTCGCGGTGTTCCAGTTCGTCAAGAGCGCCAAGTGGCGGGTCGGGGAGGAGTCCGCCCTCGCCGCGCTCGACGAGGTACATCGCAGCACCGGCCGGGGCGGTCCGGTCGAGTGGCACAAGATGGGGCAGGGCTGGTCGTGGCTGCGCGCCAACGCCGATGCGGACGAAGACCACGCGGCCGCGGCGCGGTCGGGGTGGTCGGAGATCGCCCGGCGGCTGACCGCCGAGGAGCATGACTTCTACATCCTCGACGAATTCACCTATCCGCTCGACTGGGGATGGATCGACACCGACGAGGTTCTCGAGGTGCTGGCGGCCCGGCCGGGCCGCCAGCACGTGGTGATCACCGGTCGCCGTGCGCCCCAGGCACTGATCGACGCCGCCGATCTGGTGACCGAGATGGGTAAGGTCGCTCACCCGATGGACGCCGGCCGCAAGGGCCAGAAGGGAATCGAGTGGTGAGGCCATGAGCGCTGCGCCGGCCGTGGTCATCGCCGCACCCTCCTCGGGTAGCGGTAAGACCACGGTGACCACCGGATTGATCGGCGCATTACGCGCGGCCGGTCATCGGGTGGCGCCGTTCAAGGTCGGTCCGGATTACATCGATCCGGGCTATCACGCGCTCGCGGCCGGCCGGACCGGCCGCAATCTCGATCCCAATCTCGTTGGCGCCGAACTGATCGCACCATTGTTCGCCTGGGGTGCCGCGGGTGCCGACATCGCCGTGGTCGAGGGGGTGATGGGCCTGTTCGACGGCCGGATCACCGGCATCGGCGCCGGCTTCGCCCAGGATTCCGGCGGCGGTGATCCGGATGGGATCGGTTCGACCGCGCATGTGGCAAAGCTCATCGGTGCACCGATCATCCTGGTGGTCGACGCGGCCGGGCACAGCCAGTCGCTGGCCGCTCTGCTGCACGGGTTCCTCGGGTACTCGCCGTCGGTACGGATCGCGGGCGTCATCCTCAATCGGGTCGGCTCGCCCCGGCACGAGGCCGTGCTGCGGCAGGCCTGCGATCGCGTGGGTCTATCGGTTTTCGGTGTGCTGCAACGAGATCCCGAGCTCATGGTGCCCTCACGCCACCTGGGGCTCATTCCGGCCGCCGAGCGGCGCACCGACGCGGTGGCGGCCGTGGCGGCGATGACGGCCACCGTGTCGGCCGCTCTCGACGTCGAGGCGATCGTCGATGCCGCGCGCGGCGGAACGGCGGCACCTGGCGGAAATACGGCGTCGGGCCGGAGCTGGTCGCCCGACGACGCGATCGCGCAGGCCGCCGGGGCGGGCTCCGCCGGGCAGAATCAACCGGTGGCCGGCCGGCCGGTCGTGGCCGTGGCCGCGGGTGCCGCCTTCACCTTCGGATATGCCGAGCACGCCGAGATGCTCCGCGCCGCGGGCGCCGAGGTTGCCGCCTTCGATCCACTGGGCGAACGCCTGCCCGAAGGGGCGGCCGCAGTTGTGCTGGGCGGGGGTTTTCCCGAGGAACACGCAGCGGAGTTGTCGGCGAACGTGCAGTTGCGCAACGACATCGTCGCCCACGCCCGCGCCGGAGGTCCCATTCACGCCGAGTGTGCCGGACTGCTGTACCTGTGTCGTGAACTCGATGGCCACCCGATGGCCGGGGTCATCGACGGCGTCGGCCGCTTCGGGCCGCGATTGACGCTCGGATACCGTGACGCGGTCGCCGTCGGTGATTCGGGGCTCCATCCGGCGGGCACCCGCGTCACCGGCCACGAATTCCACCGATCGTATGTGGAACTGGCTGCGGCACAACCTGCGTGGGCGTGGCGTGACGGTCGAGGCCGGCCGGTGTCAGACGGCATCGGCGGCGGGGCCGTCCATGCGTCCTATCTGCACGTCCATCCGGTGGCGGTGCCCCGGGCGGTCGTCCGGTTCGTGCAGGCGGCGGCGGGCATCGAAACCCGGGAGGAGAACGCGCATGCCAGGCCGTGAGGTGGCCAAGGCGCTCGCGGCGCTGACCGCGCACGGGGTCGACAACCCCGACACACTGCGTGATCTGCTGGAGGCGGTGCTGCTGGTCGGACAAGGACTCGAGCTCGACCACGCGTTGCAGCGCATCGTCGAGGTGGCCGTCGACGTGCTCGATTCCCGGTACGGCGCGCTCGGCGTCCGCGGACCCGACGGCGGTCTGAGCGCCTTCGTCTATACCGGTATCACACCAGAGCAGCGGGCGCTGATGGGTCCGCTGCCGGTGGGACGCGGGGTGCTCGGCGTCCTGATGGACGATCCGCACGTCTTGCGCGTTCCGGATCTTTCGAAACATCCTGCCTCGGTGGGTTTTCCGCCGAATCATCCGCCGATGACGACGTTCCTGGGCGCGCCGGTGATCATCCGCGGTGCGATATTCGGCCGTATCTATCTGACCGAGAAACGTGGAGGCGCGGAATTCTCCGAACTCGACGAGGCACTCATCTCGGTGCTCGCGGTGGCCGCCGGGATCGCCGTCGACAATGCGCGACTGTTCGAGCGGGCCCGCGCCCGGCATCGCTGGATGCAGATACTCGTGCACCGCGGCTCCGAGCCGCTGGCCGGAATAGCATTGTCCGACACGCTGTCCCGGATGTGTTCCGACGTTCGTGATCTGGTCGGGGCGCTCGAGGTATACCTGGTCACCGGGGAAGCAGGAGACCTGTCGGTGCAGGGTGCCACGAGAGATGGACTCGACGCGCGTGATCTGACGGTGCCGTCGGCGAGTGGGATGTCGGTATTGCCGGCCGAGGAGTTCGGTGGGGCATTCGGGCCACTCGGGGCGCACGGGGCGCAGTGGGTGACCGTCCAGCCGCTGCACCGGGCTTCCGGGGCTTTCGGCTGGGTGCTGATCACCCACCGCGCCAAGCCATTCTGGGAGGAAGAGGAGATCTCCGGGCTGGCCGGTGTCGCCGAGATCATCTCGCTGGCCGTCGTCTACGCCGAACAGCAAGACATGGCACGCGATCTCGAGGTTCTCGAGGATCGGCACCGGATCGCTCGGGATCTGCACGACCATGTCATCCAACGGCTGTTCGCGATCGGCATGTCGGTACAGACGCTGCAGGCCGCGCGCAGCAACGACGGCCACGTCGACGACGCCGCCACGGCGCGACTGGATCAGGTGATGACCGACATCGACCGGACCATCGCCCAGATCCGCACCTCGATCTTCGATCTGCAGACCGTCCCCGGGCACCACGACACGTCCACTCTGCGCCGGCGCGTACTCGACATCGTCTCCGAACTGTCCGCACACGCCCCGATCTCGCCGAGTGTGCGGTTCGTCGGCCCGGTCGACACCATCGTTCCCGACGTCCTCGGCCCGCACATCGACGCCGTGCTGCGCGAGGGACTGTCGAATGCGTTGCGCCACTCCGGCGCCGAGCACATCTCGGTGTCGGTGAGCGCCGACGATGTGCTCAGCGTCGAGATCAGCGACGACGGTGTGGGTATCGACGCCACCGTGACCTACCGAGGGCTCGACAATCTCACCCGCCGGGCTGAGGAGTGCGACGGCGTCTTCGACATCGACACCAGTCCGCGCCACCGTGACGGCCGTGGTGGCGGAACCACTCTCACGTGGTCGGTGCCGCTGCAGGCATAGAAGGCGAAAACCGATCGCGGGTCGCGGGTGACCTCTGCTAGGTTTCACCTCAGCCGTGCCAGACGACGAGGAGGTGGTATCCGTGAGCGCAGTATCGACATGGGTGCTCCCCGTTGGGGCCACGGTCGGGCGATAGGTCGTCCGGAGCGCCTTTCCGCAACGGCACTCCGAAAGGCCGCAGGCATGCATTTCATTTCCGAACAACACATCGGGGACGACATCCTCGAACGACACTTCGTCCTCGGTGACATCCCCGGCATCATCTGGATGCCCCACTCGGCAAGCGGACCGGCGCCGATCGTCCTGCTCGGTCATCCCGGCGGACTGGACATGATGTACCCGCGGCTCGCGGCCCGGGCCGCAAGCGCTGCCGCCGACGGCTTCGCGGCGGTCACCATCGAGCTTCCGGGAAGCGGGAACCGGCCCCGATGGGACACGCTCGAACATGCTCGCGCCCGGCTGCGGCGCGCTCTGGCCGCCGGTGAGCCGGTCGGCGACGAGATCATCGACGCACTCATCGTCCCGCTGGTGGACAAGTCGGTCCCGGAATGGCAGGGCGTCCTCGACGCGCTATTCGCCTTGCCCGAGTTCGGTGGTCCGGTCGGATACTCCGGGGGAGTGATCTCCATCGGGGTGCGGCTGGCGGCGAGCGAGCCGCGGATAGCGGCCGCGGTGCTGTTCGCCGGCAGTTTCGTGCCCCGGGCCATGTACCAGGAGGCCCGGCAGGTCACGATTCCGCTGCACGTCCTGCTGCAGTGGGACGACGAGGGCAACGATCGGCAGGCCGCGCTTGATCTCTTCGATGCGTTCGGTTCCGCGGAGAAGACGTTGAACGCCAACATGGGCGGGCACACCGGGGTGCCACAGTTCGCCGGGGAGGCGGCCGCGAGGTTCCTCGGCCGGCACCTGACCTAGGGTCGGGCCTGACAGCGCTCGCCGCCGGGAGAGTGCTGTCGGCGGTGTCTCGAGCGGTGGCGACGGAATCTCGGGCGCCCTCGGCGCCGGGATCCGGCTATGCCTTGCCGTCGCGGATCCTGGTCGCCATCACCGCCACCTGGGTGCGCCGCTGCATGTCGAGCTTCGCCAGAATCCGGGAGACGTAGTTCTTGATCGTCTTCTCCGCCAGGAACATGTTCTGGGCGATCTGCCGGTTGGTGAGACCGTCGCCGATGAAGTTGAACACCTCACGTTCCTGATGGGTCAGCCCGGCCAGCGGATCGGTCTGCTTTTTGCCGTCGCGCAGCCTGGCCAGCAGGGCCGCGGTGCTGCGGTCGTCCAGCAGTGACCCGCCACGACCGACCGTGCGCACCGCGGCCACCAGGTTGTGGCCGAGGATCTGCTTGAGGACGAAGCCCGACGCGCCGGCCAGGACCGCGGCGAGCAAGGCGTCGTCGTCGGCATAGCTGGTCAGCATCAGGCAGTGCACCGACGGCTCGGCGGACCGCACGTCGCGGCACAACTCGACCCCGTTGCCGTCGGGCAGGCGGACGTCGAGCACTGCCACATCCGGACGTGCGGCGAGGATCGCGGTTCGCGCCTCGGCGACCGTGGCGGCCTCGCCGACGACCTCGATGTCGCCGGCCGTGCCGAGTAGATCACGCAGTCCCCGCCGGACGAGCTCGTGGTCGTCGACCAGGAAAACCCGCACAGGCGTACCAGAATCGGCAGCCGCGAGATCTGAGGGGGCCGGAGTGGCCTCGGGTGCACGCGCATCGGTGGTGGCCATGGGACGAAATTACCCCACCTCCGCCCGCAGATCGCGACGTCGGTCCCGGGCTATTCGGGACCTTCGGCTCACGTGGACGCGGCGCGGTTTCGCGAGAGTGGAGGCGAGCCCCGCAGTAACCCCGGCGGTACGGCCCCGATACCTAGGAGCGACGAGTGACAAGCCTCATCGGACCAGCAATCAACGACACCGGTATGACCGGATCGGATCTCCTGCGCGAACTGCTGCCGGTCTGCGAAACCGAAGTCGAACGTCACATGCAGATGACCAAGGACTGGCATCCACACGACTACGTGCCGTGGGATGACGGGCGGAACTTCGCCGCGCTCGGCGGGGTGGACTGGGATCCCGAACAGTCGCAGCTGTCCGAGGTCGCCAAGGCCGCGATGATCACCAACCTGCTCACCGAGGACAACCTGCCGTCCTATCACCGGGTCATCGCCGAGCACTTCACGCTCGACGATGCCTGGGGATTCTGGGTCGGACGGTGGACCGCCGAGGAGATGCGGCACTCCACGGTGATGCGCGACTACCTCGTGGTCACCCGCGGCGTGGATCCGGTGGAGCTCGAGGAGCTGCGCATGCTGCACATGACCCACGGGTTCGATCCACTGCCCGAGGACGACGGTCAGCGCGACCACGGCTTCGACATGCTCTTCGCGGTCAGCTACGTGAGCTTTCAGGAACTCGCGACCCGGGTGAGTCACCGCAACACCGGCAAGGCGTGCGGCGACCCGATCGCCGACCGCATGCTGCAACGCGTGGCCGCCGACGAGAACCTGCACATGCTCTTCTACCGCAACATCGTCGCCGGGGCCCTCGACCTCGTTCCCGATCAGGCGATGGTCGCCATCCATGCGATCGTGACCAACTTCCAGATGCCCGGCGCGACGATGCCGAACTTCCGGCGCAATGCGGTACTCATCGCCAAGGGTGGGATTTATGATCTGCCACAACATCTTTCGGAAGTCGTGATGCCGGTGCTACGCAAGTGGCGCATCTTCGAGCGCAACGATTTCGGCCCGCTGGGCGAGTTGTATCGCGACAAGCTCGCCGGCTACCTCGAGGAGATGAACGTCAAGGTCGAGAAGTTCGAACAGGCGCGAGCGCGCGCGCTCGAGCGCGCGGCCAAGAAGGCGAGCGCAGGCGCGTGACGATCATCGACCTCGGCGGCGATCTCCGCACCGGTCCGGAGTCCGAAGGCGCTGGATGTACCGAGGCCTGCGAGCGCTGCGAATCGCCGCCCACGCCGGGCGAGAGTGCACTGGTGCCACGTGGCTTCGCGACGGCGATCGCCATGGCCGAAGCAGCCGCCAGCCACAACCGGACGTGGTGGAACGAGATCCGCACGCACGCCGACGATCCCTCGGCCGGCGAATATTGCAGTTCACTGTTACTCGGCACGCTGCTGGAGGCGTCGGCGCATCGCCTGGGCGTCCCGGCCGCCGACGTATGGGCCAATATCCGCCACACCGGTGAGCTGCCCCTCTGATCGGATCACCCCACCGAGCGGGCCGGTAGGCTCCCGAGTCATGTCCGACACCCCCGCCAACACCGGTCGCGATGCTCCATCGACGCGTGGCCACGACAGTCCCGATCCCGGGCACTATCTCGCCGGCCTGGACCTGCGTGGCCGCAAGGTCGTCGTCGTCGGCGGCGGATCGGTGGCCCAGCGGCGCCTGCCCAATCTCGTGGCCGCAGGTGCCGAGGTCCATGTGATCGCCGTGGACCCGACCCCGGCGGTCGAGTCGTTCGCCGGTGTCACCGTGCATTCGCGTGCCTACGCCGACGGCGACCTCGATGGCGCGTGGTATGCGATGGCCTGTACCGACGATCCGCAGGTCAACGCAGCGGTCGTCGAGGAGGCCGAGCGACGGCACACGTTTTGTGTGCGTGCCGATGACGCCCGGTTCGGCACCGCGGTCACCCCGGCATCCGGGCGGCACCGCGACATTCAGTTCGGTGTGCTCGCCGGCGGTGACCACAAGCTCTCGGCGGCGTTGCGCGCGGCGATCAGCCGGGCGCTGGCCGACGGCGAACTGCGCGTCGACGATGCCGCACATCCGCCCGGTGTGGCCCTGGTCGGCGGCGGACCCGGCGACCCCGACCTGATCACCGTGCGTGGTCTACGGCTGCTGATGGCCGCCGACGTCGTGGTGGCCGACCGGCTGGCCCCGCCGGCGCTGCTCGCTGCGCTGGGCCCGCAGGTGGAGATCATCGACGCCGCCAAGGTTCCCTACGGACGGGCGATGAAGCAGGAGGCGATCAACGACGTCCTGATCGCCAAGGCCAAGGAAGGCCGGTTCGTGGTCCGCTTCAAAGGCGGCGACCCCTACGTCTACGGTCGCGGATTCGAAGAACTGCAGGCGTGTGTCGCAGCCGGTGTGCCGGTGACGGTGGTGCCCGGCATCACCAGCCCGATCTCGGTGCCCGAGGTGGCCGGAATCCCGGTCACCCACCGGGGCGTGACCCATGAGGTCGTCATCGTGTCCGGTCACGTGGCCCCCGACCATCCCGATTCCCTGGTCGACTGGTCGGCGCTGGCACGGCTGCGTGGCACGCTGGTGTTGATGATGTCGGTGGAACGGATCGACGTCTTCGCGCAGGCCTTGCTCGACGGCGGCCGCGCCGCCGACACCCCGGTCGCGATGATCGAGAACGGTTCGCTGCCCTCGCAGCGGGTGATCCGCACCGACCTCGCGCACGCCGCGCAGACCGCCGCGACCCAGGGACTGCGCCCCCCGGCCATCGTCGTCGTCGGCGCGGTCGCCGGATTCACCGACGCCGACGACGTCGTCCCGTTCCTCGGCTGACCCCATCACGCACACCAACCGCACGCGCCGATACGCCAACAGGGATTGGCATCGTCGCGACCGTGGGCGGTAGCGTCGACCGGTATGTCGACCTCCTCGGCGTCGAGCCATGCCACGACGGCACCGACGGATCACTACCGCCCGGTGTTCGGTCTGGCGATCCTGGTTCTGTCGGGAATGCAGCTGCTGATGGTGCTCGACGGCACCGTCGCCGCGCTCGCCCTGCCCAGCATCCGCGACTCCCTGTCCCTCAGCGAATCGGCTGCGAACTGGGTGATCACCAGCTATGTGCTGGCCTTCGGTGGACTCATGTTGCTCGGCGGGCGCCTCGGCGACACCTTCGGCCGCAAACGCATGTTCATCTTCGGCGTGGCGGCATTCACCGCGACGTCACTGCTGTGCGGACTGGCCTGGAACGAGCCTTCTCTGGTGATCGGCCGCGCGCTGCAGGGAGCCTCGGCCGCGGTCGCCGCGCCGACGGCGATGGCACTGGTCGCAACCACCTTTGCGCCCGGTAAGCCGCGCAGCCAGGCGTTCGCCATCTACGCGGCGATGTCGGGCGTCGGCTCGGTCGCCGGCCTCATCCTCGGGGGCGTCCTCACCCAGATCTCGTGGCGACTGGTGTTCCTGATCAACGTGCCGATCGGCCTGGCCGTCGTGATCGGCGCACTCTTCGCGCTGCGCGAGTCGCAAGGCGAGCGCATGCCGCTCGACGTGCCCGGCGCGGTGCTGGCAACTCTTGGTTGCACCCTGCTGGTGCTGGCGGTCAGCGACGGACCGAACGGCTGGGGCCGGCCGATCGTCATCGGCTCCTTCGTCCTGGGCGGCCTGGCCCTGGTGGCCTTCGTGCTGTGGGAGCGACACGCCGCCAACCCGATCCTGCCGCTGCGGCTGTTCGACAGTCGCAGCCGCGTCGCCGCCCTCGTGGCGATCCTGCTGGCCAGCATGATCATGATGTGCATGGCGGTGTTCATCTCGCTGTACCTGCAGGGCATCCTGAAATACACGCCGATCCAGAGCGGCCTGGCCGTGGTGCCGTTCGCGGTCGGTCTCGGGGTCGCCGCGGCCATCGCGTCCAAGCTCGCATTGATGATCCAGCCCCGCTGGCTGGTCCTGGCCGGCGGCGCGGTCATCCTCGCCGGCTGCCTGTATGCCGCGTCGATCGCCACCAATATGCCCGACTACTTCCCGAGCATCGCGATACCGGTGGTGGTCATCGGTTTCGGCGTCGGCCTGGCCGTCATCCCGCTGACCCTGTCGGTGGTCGCCGGTGTCGCGCCCACCGAGATCGGGCCGCTGACCGCACTCGCGCAGGTGGCCCAGAACCTCGGTGGCGCAGTCGGACTGGTGGTCGTCGGTGCGATGGTCACCTCACGCGCACTCTCCCAGGGCGGTACCACCGCACCGGTGGAGACGATGAACGCCACACAACTGGCCGCCCAGGCCGACGGCTACGGCCTCGGGTTCGCGTGCTGTGCCGGGATCGCCGTCATCGCGGCGGTCGTGGTGATGTTCATGCGGTTCACCCCCGAGGAGGTCGCCGAAGGGCAGGCCGCCCAGGAGGCGGCCAACGCCACCCTCGACGTCAACGACGTGAGTGCGCGCGACCACGCCTGAGCACATCGGCCGAGTGGCTCAGCCGGTCAGGACGACGATCTCGTCGGCCCGGGTGATCTCCACCCGTTGTCCCGCGTCGGCGAGCACCGAGGCCAGGACGTTGATGTCGCGGATCGTCCGTCGGGTGCGTACGAGTTCACGCGCCATCAGACCCTTGTAGTGCTTGTTGAAGTGGCTCACCACCTTTCGGCTGCCGTCGGCACTTTCGGTCATCACCGTCGCGGTCACCGCACCGGTGACCGGACCCAACTGCTGGTAGATCCCCGAACGCAGGTCCACGACGAAGTCGTCGACCGCGTCGAGTGCGCGCGAGAGCTCGGGCTTCCACACCGACGCCAGCGTCGGCAGGCCGGGCAGCTTGGAGCCGCCGGAGAGTCGGTAGGCGGGGATGGGATCGGTGGCCCGCACGACACCGAACAGCGCCGAGCCGATGGCGAGCCGATCGGCCGCCTTGTTCTTGCCCGCGCGCGTGAGTCCGGAGTGGTCGAGGGCGTCGTAGAGCACGCCGGTGTAGCGCTCGATGGCCGGGCGGGTGGGGGAGAGCCACAGCTCGGCGTTGCGGTCGACCTCACCGAGCTGGGTCCTGCCGAGGCCGAGTGCGCGGCGGCTCGCATCGAGATCGGCGGCGAGTTCGACGAGCACCCCGGCGATGCGGCAGCGGGTCGGACCGAGATCGGGAAAGGACAGGGCAGGCAGGCTCAGTGGTGGACCGACGCCACCGTCGGATTTGGTCTCAGAGGGAGGCAGGATCACGAGCACCGCAACACGATACCGAGCGCGGCGGATGCGTCGAGAAACCCGGTCGACGCCCCGACTAGACTCGCCACCTGTGATCACTCGCATGTCGAATCTGTTTCTGCGGACCCTGCGCGACGACCCGGCCGACGCCGAGGTTCCCAGCCACAAACTGCTGGTGCGCGCCGGCTACGTCCGGCGTGCGGCGCCCGGTGTCTACAGCTGGCTGCCACTGGGATTGCGGGTACTCAAGGCTGTCGAACGGGTCGTGCGCGAGGAGATGAACGCGATCGGGGGACAGGAGATCCTGCTGCCCGCGCTGCTGCCGCGCGACCCCTACGAGGAGACCGGCCGGTGGACCGAATACGGCGACGCGCTGTTCCGGCTCAAGGACCGCAAGGGCGCCGACATGCTGCTCGGTCCCACCCACGAGGAGCTGTTCGCCCAGCTGGTCAAGGGCGAGTACTCGTCGTACAAGGATCTGCCGGTGATCCTCTACCAGATCCAGACCAAGTACCGCGACGAGGAACGTCCCCGCGCGGGCATCCTGCGCGGCCGCGAGTTCGTGATGAAGGACTCGTATTCCTTCGATCTCGACGACGACGGCCTCAAGGTCAGCTACCACGCGCACCGCGAGGCCTATCAGAGGATCTTCGAGCGTCTCGGGGTTCGCTACGTCGTCGTTGCCGCCACCTCGGGGGCGATGGGTGGCAGCGCGTCCGAAGAGTTCCTCGCCGAGAGCGAGGTCGGTGAGGACACCTTCGTGCGGTGCCTCGAATCCGGCTATGCGGCGAACGTCGAAGCCGTTGTCACGCCGGCAGCGCAACCGGTTGGGTTCGACGGCCTGCCCGCGGCGACGGTGCACCAGACCCCCGATACCCGCACCATCGACGCCCTGGTCGCCTGGGCCAACGCGAATCTCGACGGAACATTCACCGCCGCAGACACTCTCAAGAACGTGCTGGTGAAAGTTCGGGAGCCCGGCGGCGATTGGGAACTACTGGGAATCGGCCTCCCCGGTGACCGGGAGGTCGACGTCAAGCGGCTCGAGGCGTCGCTGGAACCGGCCGAGTTCGAATTGCTCACCGACGCCGACTTTGCTGCCAACCCCTTCCTCGTCAAGGGATACATTGGTCCGAAAGGGCTGGCCGAGAACGGTGTTCGCTACCTTGTGGATCCGCGCGTCGGTGATGGCTCGTCCTGGATCACCGGTGCAGACGAGCCGAACCGGCACGTCGTCGGGCTGGTGGCCGGGCGCGACTTCACCGCCGACGGCACCATCGAGGCGGCGGAGGTGCGCGATGGCGATCGGTCACCGGACGGCAAGGGGCCGTTGGTCAGCGCCAAGGGTATCGAGATCGGGCACATCTTCCAGTTGGGCCAGAAGTACACCAACGCCTTTGAGGTCGACGTCCTCGGGGAAAGTGGCAAGCCCGTGCGGTTGACCATGGGGTCGTACGGGGTCGGCGTCTCCCGGCTGGTGGCGGTGCTTGCCGAGCAGTGGCACGACGACAAGGGGCTGCGCTGGCCGCAGGCGGTGTCGCCGTTCGATGTCCACCTGGTGATCGCGAACAAGGACCAGGCGGCGATCGACGGTGCCGCCACCCTCGCCGCCGACCTCGACTCGGCAGGCCTCGAAGTGCTGCTCGACGACCGCAAGGCGTCGCCGGGGGTCAAGTTCAAGGACGCTGAATTGCTAGGTGTACCAACAGTTGTCGTCGTCGGTCGGGGGTATGCCGGTGGAGTGGTCGAGGTTCGTGACCGCTTCTCCGGCGACTCGATCGAGGTGCCCGTGGCCGAGGCCGCAGACGCGATCACCGCGAGCGTCCGGGGCTGAGCCGACGCCGGGGAGGATTCAGCGCCGGCCGGGAAAGGGCACAGTGGCGGGCTTGTCGCCCAAGGCGATCCGCCACTGCGCGGCTCGCCGCGCCGACGCGGTCAGCTGGTCGACGCCGAGGATTCGGGCGGATTCGGAGTCTGCCTTCTCGATCACCGACCGGTATGCGACGGCGCAATCGTCCTCGGCGGCCTCCGCGGCCTTGGCCGCGCCGACCGGATCATTCACGGTCAACGGCAGGGTGTAGCCGGCGGCCGGTTCCGGCGGTGTGCCACCGGCTTTCGTGATCGCCTCGTTGACGGCGTCCCGGGCGGTGCGGTGCGCGGCGATGTTGTCGTCGACCATCGGGCGCCGGGACGCCGAGACGAATGCGGTGATCACGCCGTAGGTGAAGATGGCGGCGTTCTCGGCGCCGGCCGCGTTCGCCAGTGCATCGGTGGTGCTGCTCATCCCAGCTGGACCTCCATGAGAGTCGTCGTCGATGCGCTGATCGACCCGGCCAGCCCGGCTGAATATCCCGACAGGCCGATGGCCGCGGCACGGGCCGCCTTCGTCGACGCTGCCAGGGCCGAACGCATCTCGTCGACCGAGGTGACCGGACGGGCAGACGTCGGGGCCGTGGTGTCGGGGGCGGGGCTGTTGGGGGCCGGGCCGCTCGAGGGATCGAGCTGGGCGGTCGCGCCCGGGTCGAGCCGGGTGATCTCTTCGCGGAGGGCCTGTGCGTGTTGGCGACGCTGAGCGGCGACCACACCGAGCGCCGCCGAGTATTCGGTCACCTGCGGCGCCAGGGCGCCGGCAGCAGCGGCATCGGCAAGTGCTGAACGCGCCAGCGGCAGGAGTGCCTGCGCCGTCGTCTGGTTGGGATCGGGGCCGCGGTCGCAGCCCGCGGCAGCGGTCACCATGACGACTCCGGCCGCCACTGCCGCACTACCGCGAAGGAGGGTTCGCCGGGAGAAGCCGGCGGGATCGGCGTTCGTCACAACGGGGTGCGGGGCGCTCACCCGACACATGATGCCAGCCTCGTGAACCGCCGGATGCACGGCGGCGCACGAGCCGGTGAGCGAACTTCGCCGAGCGGGCGCGGTCCTCTACGATGGATGGGCATCACAGCCGGTGCGCAACCCGGACCGGTAGCCAGGACAACTGAAGACGAGGAGAGCACGGTGGCCATCGACCAGACGAAGGTCCGCGAACTCGTCGAACGGTTCGTCCGCGATCGTGGGCTCGACCTCGAGGATGTGATCATCTCTACCTCCTCCGGTCCTGACAAGTCCGGTGCCGACGAGATTCAGCTGATCGTCGACCGGGACGGCGGTACCGATCTCGATCTTCTCGGCGCGCTGACCCGCGATGTCTCCGATGAACTCGACGCCCATGACGAGTACTCCGACGCCCCGTACACACTCGAGGTCACTTCGCCGGGAATCGGACGCCCGTTGACCCTGCCGCGGCACTGGCGACGCTCGCGCGGGCGCCGGGTGCACGTTCGCCGTGACAGCGGTCCGGACCTCACCGGCCGGATCGGGGCGCTCACCGATGCCGCGGTGGAGATCGTCGTCAACAATCGCGGCCGGATCACCACGGAGACGATTCCCTTCGACACCGTCGAGCGCGCGGTTGTCGAGGTCGACTTCTCCCGGCCGAGTGCCGCCGAACTCCAGCGTTGCGGACTCGACGACGAGGAGATAGCGCAGCGCCGGGATCCCGGTCCCACCGAATTGTGAACACGACAAGTGAATAGGCCCGACAGGCGAATAGGCCGACAAGTGAATAGGAGTCACCGACCATGAACATCGACATCAATGCCCTGCGCATGATCGAGGCAGACAAGGGAATCTCGATCGACACGGTCATCACGGCGATCGAGACCGCACTGCTGACGGCGTACCGCCACACCGACGGATTCGCGCCGCACGCACGCATCGACGTGAACCGCCGCACCGGCGCGGTGCTGGTGATGGCACAGGAACTCGACGAACACGGAGAGGTCGTCCACGAGTACGACGACACTCCCGAGGGATTCGGCCGCATCGCCGCCACCACGGCCCGCCAGGTGATCCTGCAACGGTTGCGCGACGCGGAGAACGAGAAGAGCTTCGGTGACCTCGTCACCCATGAAGGTGAGATCGTCGGTGGCGTCGTCCAGCAGGATGCCCGCGCGAACGCGCGCGGCATGGTCATCGTGCAGATCGGTAACGAGGCCAACGCCACCGAGGGAGTGATCCCGTCGGCCGAACAGGTCCCGGGGGAGACCTACCACCACGGCGACCGCATCAAGTGCTACGTCGTCGGGGTGAGCCGGGGGCAGCGCGGACCGCAGATCACGCTCTCGCGAACCCATCCCACACTCGTGCGCAAGTTGTTCGCGCTCGAGGTGCCGGAGATCGCGGACGGTTCGGTGGAGATCGTCGCGGTCGCCCGAGAGGCCGGGCATCGGTCGAAGATCGCCGTGCACACCGGGGTCAGCGGACTCAACGCGAAGGGTGCGTGTATCGGTCCGATGGGGCAGCGGGTGCGCAATGTGATGAGCGAGCTCGCCGGCGAGAAGATCGACATCATCGACTTCGACACCGACCCGGCGACGTTCGTGGGGAATGCATTGTCCCCGGCGAAAGTTGTCTCTGTCGAGGTGGTCGACCTCGCAGCCAAGGCGGCTCGGGTCGTCGTACCGGACTATCAGCTTTCCCTGGCGATCGGCAAAGAAGGGCAGAACGCGCGGCTCGCCGCTCGTCTGACCGGATGGCGCATCGACATCCGTTCCGATGCCGATGATGCGCAGTCTGCTGATTCGGACACCACCCGCAGCCGATTGTCCTAGTCGCGGCCGCGCGCGCTAGACTGAGCGATGGTTCAGCGAAAGCCGTCGACCTCGCCATCTGGCGATGGTCGCCGGGATCGTCCGGTTCGTACGTGCATCGGGTGTCGGCATCGCGCCGAGGCTCCGGCACTGGTTCGTCTGGTCGCCCGTCAGGGTGCCGACGGGTCCGCGATCGTCGTCGATCTCGCGAAGACCATGCCAGGGCGAGGTGCGTGGTTGCATCCGCGGGCGGACTGCGTGTCCGCCGCGATGCGGCGACGCGCATTCGGACCGGCATTGAGGGCACCGGGCCTGGTAGTGGGCCCGGATGACCTCGCAGATGTGATCGGTGCGGCAGCGCCATCACCGACCACGGACGACAGCAGGCCCGAGAACGGGCCGGAACAGGTAGCAGAAGACATGAGCACAGCGTGAAGTCACCACGATGAGCACGTATCGGACGTAATCCGAGGCCGTAGCGGGCAGCCCGCTCGGCCTCCAAGTGAGGAGAGCAGTGGCAGGCAAGGCCCGCGTGCACGAACTGGCCAAGGATCTGGGCGTGACGAGCAAGCAAGTGCTCGAACGCCTCAAGGAACAGGGCGAGTTCGTCAAGTCCGCGTCGTCGACGGTCGAGGCCCCCGTGGCCCGTCGACTTCGTGAATCATTTCCCAAGAAAGACGGCGGCTCGCCGGCACCCAAGTCCGGTGCCAACGGCTCCGCCCCCAAACCCGGCGCGGGTCCGCGTCCGGGTCCCAAGCCCGGCGGAAACGGTGCTGCCCCCAGGCCGGCCGCCGAGCCGGCCGCTCCGGCGCAGGCGCGTCCCGCGCAGCCCCGTCCGGAGCGTCCCGCGGCAGCGCCGGCCGCCTCACCGGCAGCGGCGTCCTCGGATGGCCTGAAGCCGGCGGCAGCCGCCCCGGCACCGACGGCTGCTCCGGCACCGGCGGCCGCCGAGAAGGCAGCCTCTCCACAGGCGCCGTCGGCCCCGACCCCGGGACCGCGTCCCGGCGGACCCAAGCCCGGCCCGCGTGCACCACGTGTCGGGAACAACCCGTACTCGTCGGCTCCCGCTCCGCGGCCGCCGGCCGCTCGTCCCGGCCCCGGTCAGGGTGGTCCCCGCCCCGGCGGTGGCCGACCCGGGGCCCAGAACCGGCCCGGTCCGGGCGGAGCGCGTCCCGGTCCCGGTCAGGGCGGTCCTCGTCCCAGCCCCGGTAACATGCCCCCGCGCCCGAATCCGGGTGCGATGCCAAGTCGTGCGGCCCGGCCGGATGCCCGTCCCGGCGGTCGCCCCGGCGGCCCCGGTGGCAACCGCGGCGGTGCCGGTGGCGGCGGTGGCTATCGCGGTGGCGGCGGCGGTGCGCCCGGTGGTGCTCCCGCCGGTGGTGGCTTCCGCGGTCGCCCAGGTGGTGGCGGACGTGGCCGCGGTGGTGCCGCGGGTGCGTTCGGCCGTCCCGGTGGTGCGCCCCGACGGGGCCGCAAGTCCAAGCGGCAGAAGCGTCAGGAATACGACTCGATGCAGGCGCCCGCCGTCGGCGGCGTCCGTCTGCCGCGTGGTGGCGGCGAGACCATTCGCCTCGCGCGCGGAGCATCGTTGTCGGACTTCGCCGACAAGATCGGCGCCAACCCTGCAGCGCTGGTCCAGGCGTTGTTCAACCTCGGCGAGATGGTCACGGCGACCGAATCCGTCAACGACGAGACGCTGGAGCTGCTCGGCGGGGAGATGAACTACACCGTTCAGGTGGTCAGCCCCGAGGACGAGGATCGCGAGCTCCTCGAAAGCTTCGATCTGAGCTACGGCGAGGACGAGGGCGATGAGGAAGATCTCGAGCAGCGTCCGCCGGTGGTGACCGTCATGGGTCACGTCGACCACGGCAAGACCCGCCTGCTGGACACGATCCGTAAGGCCAACGTCCGCGAGGCCGAGGCCGGCGGTATCACCCAGCACATCGGCGCCTACCAGGTCGACACCCACCTCAACGGCGTGGACCGGTTGATCACCTTCATCGATACCCCCGGTCACGAGGCGTTCACCGCCATGCGTGCCCGCGGTGCGAAGGCCACCGACATCGCGATCCTGGTGGTCGCCGCCGACGACGGCGTCATGCCGCAGACGGTGGAGGCGATCAACCACGCGCAAGCGGCCGATGTGCCGATCGTGGTGGCGGTCAACAAGATCGACAAGGAGGGTGCCGACCCGACGAAGATCCGCGGTCAGCTCACCGAGTACGGCTTGATCCCCGAGGAGTACGGCGGCGAGGCAATGTTCGTCGACATCTCGGCCAAGCAGGGTACGAACATCGATGAACTGCTCGAAGCCGTGTTGCTCACGGCGGACGCGTCGCTGGATCTGCGGGCCAACCCCGACATGGACGCCCAGGGCGTGGCGATCGAGGCACACCTCGACCGCGGTCGCGGTCCGGTGGCCACGGTGCTCGTTCAGCGCGGTACGTTGCGCGTCGGTGACTCGATCGTGGCCGGTGACGCCTACGGACGCGTGCGCCGCATGGTCGACGAGTACGGCGACGATGTCGAGGCGGCGTTGCCGTCGCGACCGGTCCAGGTGATCGGCTTCACGTCGGTGTGCGGTGCGGGTGACAACCTGCTCGTCGTCGAGGAGGACCGCATCGCCCGGCAGATCGCCGACCGCCGCAATGCGCGCAAGCGCAATGCGCTGGCCGCGCGCAGCCGCAAGCGGATCAGCCTGGAAGATCTGGATTCGGCGCTGAAGGAAACCAGTCAGCTGAATCTGATCCTCAAGGGCGACAATGCCGGTACCGTCGAGGCCCTCGAGGAGGCCCTCATCGGTATCGACATCGGCGACGAGGTCTCGTTGCGGGTCATCGACCGTGGTGTCGGTGGCGTCACCGAGACCAACGTCAACCTGGCTTCGGCGTCGGATGCGATCATCATCGGATTCAACGTCCGCGCGGAGGGCAAGGCCACCGAGCTGGCCAACCGTGAGGGCGTCGACATCCGGTACTACTCGGTGATCTACCAGGCGATCGACGAGATCCAGAGTGCGCTCAAGGGCATGCTCAAGCCGATCTACGAAGAAGTGGAGCTCGGCCGCGCCGAGATCCGCGCGATCTTCAAGTCGTCCAAGGTCGGTAACATCGCCGGCTGCCTGGTCCAGTCGGGTATCGTCCGCCGTAACGCCAAGGCACGCCTGCTGCGCGACAATGCGGTCGTCGCGGAGAACCTCACCATCGCCTCGCTCAAGCGGGAGAAGGACGATGCCACCGAGGTCCGGGAAGGTTACGAATGCGGTCTCACGGTGACGTATTCCGACATCAAGGTCGGCGACGTCATCGAATCCTATGAGCTGCAGGAGAAGCCGCGCGACTGACGCGTTCGTTGGCCCCGAGCTCCCCTTCTGCGAGCATGACCGGATGAATATCCGGGCATCTCGCGGAGGGGGAGTATCTCGCTTACCTCTTGGGAAGGACAATCATGGCTGATCCGGCACGAGCGCAACGGCTGGCCAAGCGGATCTCATCGATCGTGGCATCGGCGATCGCGCACGAGATCAAGGATCCACGGCTGGCGTACATCACGATCACCGACGCGCGTGTGACGGGCGATCTGCACGACGCCACTGTCTATTACACGGTGCTGGGCGAGACCCTGGACACCGACCCGGATTACGAAGCCGCTGCTGCCGGACTGGCAAAGGCCACCGGCATTCTGCGGTCCAAGGTCGGCGCGGGTACAGGCGTGCGCTTCACCCCGACCCTGACCTTTGTGCTCGACACGGTGCCCGATACTGCTCGGCACATGGAAGAACTGGTGGCCCGGGCCCGCGCGAACGACGAGCTGGTGGCGCGACAAGCCGCAGATGCGCGGCACGCAGGCGAGGCCGACCCGTACCGCGCGGACGAGCCCGGTGATGGCCCGGAGGACGATCAGGCGTGACCACGGCGTCGAGCGTCGCTGTCGCCGCGGCCATCGGTCGGGTCGCCGACGCCGGTGGCGGGGTGACGATTCTCTGCCACATCCGGCCGGACGCCGACACCATCGGCAGCGGGCTGGCACTCGGGCTGGCCCTCGACCGCCTCGGGATGGAGGTGGAAGTGGCCCATCCCGGCCCCGAGTCGTTGCCGGTCGCGCTCGCGGAGCTGCCCGGGCACAAATTGCTCGTCGACGGAGTCGCCGTGCGCGGCCACGACCTCGTCGTCTCGGTGGATGCCGCGAGTGAGGAGCGTCTGGGAGAGCTGGAACCGCGATTCGCCTCGGCGGACACAACGGTGGTCATCGACCACCACGTGTCGAACTCGGGATTCGGCGATCTCGACTTCATCGACGCGGATGCCGACTGCACCGCGGTGCTCGTGTTGCGGGTACTCGACGATCTCGGTGTGGACCTCGATGAGGACATTGCGACGTGCCTGTATGCCGGTCTGACCACCGACACCGGCTCGTTCCGCTGGGCCCGGCCGGACTCATTCCGGGTGGCGGCGCGGCTGCTCGACGCCGGCGTCGACTCACGCACCTGGAGCCGCCGACTGCTCGATACCCATCCGTTCGGCTGGCTGAGCATGGTCTCGACGATTCTCGGAACCGCACAATTGGACCGATCCGCGTGTGGCGGTGAGGGATTGGTGTACGCGGTGGTGGATCACCAGGCGCTGGCCGGGATGAGCTGGGAGGAATCGGAGAGCGTGATCGACATCGTGCGTACCACGGCAGAGGCCGAGGTGGCCGCGGTGTTCAAGGAGATCACAGCGGGGCGATGGACGGTGTCGTTGCGCTCGAAGAGCACCGTCGATCTGGTGCCGATCGCGCAGGCACACGGCGGCGGCGGGCATCGCCAATCCTCCGGATACAGCGACACCGGCTCGGCGTCTGAGGTGATTGCGCGTCTCCGAAAGTCGTTGTGAGCGAACTCGACGCCGGCGTGCGCCGGGTCGGGGTTCTCACCATCTCGGCGCTGGCGGTCCTCATCGCGCCGCCCTTGTATCTGCTCCTCGACCTCGCGGTGGTCGGTCGCCTCGGCGGCGACGAGCTCGCCGCCCTGGCGGTGGCCACCCTGGTGCTGTCCATCATCAGCACCCAGTTGACCTTTCTGTCGTATGGGACGACGGCGCGCTCGGCACGCCGATTCGGTGCCGGCGACCGGCCGGGTGCGGTCGACGAGGGGGTGCAGGCCAGCTGGATTGCGCTGATTGCCGGGCTGGTACTCGTCGCCATCGCGTGGCCGATCGCCCCCTATGTGATGCGGGCGCTGGTCGGTGACGCGTCGGCGTCGTCGTCCGTCGTGGCCGCCGACGCGACCCAATGGGTGCGAGTGGCGGTGTTCGGGGTACCGCTCATCCTTCTCTCGATGGCCGGCAACGGCTGGATGCGCGGAGTGCAAGAAACCCGCCTGCCCGTCATCTATGTGGTTGTCGGACTGGTCATTTCGGCTGTACTCGTCGTCGGCCTGGTGCACGGTCTGTGGATTCTGCCCAGGCTCGGGATCGTCGGAAGCGCCGTCGCCAACGTCATCGGGCAGGCCATCACCGGACTGTTGTTCGCGAGCCGTGTGGTGCGTGAACGTCTGACGTCGGTTCGGCAGCGCTCATCCGATGCCCCGCGCGTGCGTGGCTTCGCGGCGTTCGCGCCGCGGTGGTCGATGATCTCGGCGCAATTGGTGATGGCGCGTGACCTCATTGCGCGGAGCCTGTCGTTTCAGATCTGTTTCGTCTCTGCCGCCGCAGTGGCCGCACGGTTCGGCGTGGCCCAGGTCGCCGCTCACCAACTGGTACTCCAGCTCTGGGATTTCATGTCGCTGTTCCTCGACTCGGTCGCCATCGCCGCGCAGGCACTGGTCGGAGCCGCACTCGGTGCGGGATCGGTGACGATCGCGCAATCGGTGGCCCGGCGCGTGACGGTGATGTCGGTGGTGGCCGCGACCCTGATGGCGGCGGTCTTCGCCGCAGGTGCGAGTGTGCTGCCCCGGGTGTTCACCTCCGACGCGCACGTCCTCGACGCGATCGGGGTGCCGTGGTGGTTCTTCGTCACGATGCTGCCCATCGCAGGCGTCGTGTTCGCCCTCGACGGGGTGTTGCTCGGCAGCGGTGACGCCGCGTTCCTGCGTACCGCCACGCTGCTCGGCGCGCTGTTCGGCTTCCTGCCGCTGATCTGGCTGTCACTGGTATTCGACTGGGGCCTGGCCGGGGTATGGAGCGGCCTCGTGGTGTTCATGATCCTGCGACTGATCGCGGTGTGCTGGCGCGTCGCGTCCGGCCGCTGGCATCGGGTGGGAGCGGCGCCACCGGCCGGTGTCCGGGCTGATCAGGTAGTGGGCGGCGGCTGATAGGGCGGCTGGCCCGGCCAGGGCTGTGGTGGCCCGCCCGGCCAGGGCGACGCCGCGGGGGCAACTGGTGATGGCGGCGGCCACGTCGTTTGCCCGGGCTGGGTGTTCCACGGGGCGGGCCCGGACGACGGCGGTGTGGGCCGACCGCGTCGGACGGCCAGGCCGATGGCGTCGCAACCCCAGACGACGAGGATTCCCAAGATGATGAAGGCTGTCTGTATCGATACGTAGGCGGATGACGGCCACGACCACGGCCACCACGACAGAGAGTCGCGGAGCTGCTCGTCCACCCATGTCGCGATGGCGACGACCCCGATCGCCGGGAGGGCGCCGATCCATGCGAACGGTGTCGTGCGTCGTGCGATACTCCAGCCTCCGATCGTTCCCGTAAGCAACAACACGGTGCTGGTGTTCTCCACGGCGTCGTACCAGTCGTGCGCCAGGAGGTAGAAGCTGCTCCCATCGACATCGAGCAGCACCTCGACACCCCGGCTGAGCGCCAGGACGACGAATGCGAACCCGGCACCGAGAAGGCCGCGCACGGGCGTCCGGCCCCATACCCCGACAGTGGCGACGACGATCAGGTAGATGATCGTCCACGCGACATACGTCGCCCACACGTTGGCGCCCATGTCGTCGGTGGGAAACGCGTGGTAGGTGATCATCAGGATCGCCAGCGCCAGCCACCACAGGACGATCGCGATCACCGCACTGACGACCACTTGTGCCCACCACGGCCCGCGTCCGCCGGGCATGCGTGAACCGCGGGCCGGTACCGCGGTGGCCGGCGGTACGGACGGGTATGGGTGCGTCATGGACAGCATCATGGCATGTCGCCGCGGCGTCGGCGCGGAACCCGGTCATGGCGGGCGCCCCCTGTGAACAGAGCGCATGGCACGATGGATACTCGTGGCAACTCTCTGGGCGATCAGCGATCTGCACGTTGCGCACCGCGGCAACGAGCACATCCTCGACGAGATCCGCCCGCAGTCGGGCGACGACTGGCTGATCGTCGCCGGTGACGTCTCCGAACGCACCGACGACATCATCGACACGCTGCGTCGGCTGCGAACCCGCTTCCACACCGTCATCTGGGTACCCGGCAACCATGAGCTCTACACGACGGCCCGGGATCCGCTGCAGATCTTCGGGGTGGCCCGCTACGACTACCTCGTACAAGCCTGCCGGGACATCGGGGTGGTGACGCCCGAGGACATCTATCCGCTGTTCGATCCGGGTGACGGTTCGGCACCGGTCCGGGTGGTGCCGATGTTCTTGCTCTACGACTACACCTTTCGGCCCGAGGGGACGACGACGGCGTTGTCGGCGCTGGCTCTGGCCCGTGAACGCAACGTGGTGGCCACCGACGAATTCCTGCTGTCGCCGGAGCCGTTTCCGACACGAGACGCGTGGGGGCGGGCCCGGGTGGCGGCCACCCGGGCGCGGTTGGAGGCTCTCGACCCCGATGAGCAGACCGTCCTGATCAATCACTGGCCACTGCGCCGCGAACCGACCGACGCACTCATGTATCCCGAATTCGCACTATGGTGCGGCACCACCGAGACCGCAGACTGGCATACCCGGTTCAACGCCGCCTGCTGTGTATACGGCCATCTCCATATCCCGCGGACGACGTGGTACGACGGTGTCCGCTTCGACGAGGTGTCGGTGGGCTATCCTCGCGAGTGGAAACGCCGTGGCCTCCCGGAACCTTTGCTGCGCAAGATCATCCCGAACGACGTGCAGCCGTCCGACCTACCCGAGCACGGCGCACGTTTCGAGCTACCACCCGACTATGCCGAACGTGCCGCCGAGTTCCGGCGCCGCATCGAAGAACGCCGCACCGACAGAGAACGCGCCCGACGACAGACAAGCGAGGACGGCTCTTGATCGAGCAACTGTTGCCGGCCGGCGTGGCGTCGGCCGAATCCTTCGGCGATCCACCGGATCTGGTGCCGTTGCCAGGGGAGGAGTCACTGATCTCGCGGGCGGTGGAGAAGCGGCGTCGCGAGTTCACGACGGCGCGGCACTGCGCACGTCAGGCGCTCGGGCAGCTCGGTATCGAACCGGTCGCGATCATGCGTGGTGAACGGGGGATGCCGTTGTGGCCGCCGCAGGTCGTCGGCAGTCTGACCCATTGCGACGGATACCGTGCCGCGATCGTGGCCTACGCGATGGCCGTGCGGTCGCTCGGCATCGATGCAGAGCCGCACGACGCGTTGCCTGCCGGCGTCCTCGACCACACAAGCCTGCCGCAGGAGCGGGAGGTGCTCGCCGGGCGACCCGACACCCTGCACTGGGACCGATTGCTGTTCTGCGCCAAGGAGGCCACCTACAAGGCGTGGTTCCCGCTCACCGGCCGGTGGCTGGGATTCGAGGATGCCCACATCGGCTTCGACCAGGATCCGGCCGCCGACGTGCCCACCGGCACGTTCCGGTCGCAGATCCTGATCGACGGGCGCGCCACCGATGGGGGCACGCCGTTGACCGAGTTCAGGGGCCGCTGGAAGGTCGACCAGGGACTGATCACCACCGCGATCGTGGTCGTCTGAGATGGCCGACGCATCCATCGAGAACGCCGGTCTGGTCATCGTCGACAAGTCGGCGGGCATCACCAGCCACGATGTGGTGTCACAGTGCCGCAAGATCTTCGGCACCCGCCGGGTGGGGCACGCGGGCACACTGGATCCGATGGCGACGGGGGTGCTCGTGGTCGGCATCGAGCGCGCCACGAAGTTGCTCGGCTTGCTCTCGCTCAACACCAAGTCCTACACGGCGACAATCCGATTGGGCGCGGCCACCGACACCGACGACCGCGAGGGCCAGATCATCGGTCGAGGCGACGTCGCAGCGGTGACCGACGAGACCATCGCGGCAGCGGTGGCCGATCTCACCGGTGACATCTCGCAGGTTCCGGCCCGGGTGAGTGCGATCAAGGTCGACGGCCGCCGGGCCCACGCGCTCGCGCGCACCGGCGCCGAGTTCGACCTTGCGGCTCGACCGGTCACGGTGTCGCGCTTCGAGATTCGCGCGACGCGCCGTGCCGATGATGACAGTGGAGAGGCGCGCTTTCTCGACCTCGACGTGGAGGTCGACTGCTCGTCGGGAACCTACATCCGCTCGCTCGCACGCGATCTGGGCGATGCGTTGGGGACCGGAGGTCATCTGACCGCGCTTCGGCGCACCTCCGTCGGACCGTTCGTCCTCACGCACGCGCGCACTCTCGAAGAACTCGCCGAGGCTCCGGGGCTGTCGCTGACGATCGACCAGGCGGCACTGCTGTCGTTTCCACGACGCGATATCGACGACGACGAGGCCGAGTCGATCAGCCAGGGGCGGTGGCTGGTGCCGCTGGGCAACAAGGGAATTCACGTAGCGGTGGACCCGCGTGGGCAGGCGATCGCCCTCATCGACGAGCGGGGACGCCGGGCCAGCTCGGTGATGGTCGTGCGGCCGGCGACATTGCGCTGAACGTCATCGGACCCGGCCGAGGCGGCCGGGGAGAGAAAATGCGAGGCGCTCAGCCGGCCGGTATCAGGAAGATCGCGCGCGCGGCGATGTCGCCGAGATCGATGGGTGCGCCGTCGTTCACGCTGATCGCGATGGTGCCGGCGAACGGTCGTTTCTCGACGACGGTGAGGGCGCAGTCGAGCGCGACACCCATCTGGTCGAAGTACCGCAGCATCGCCGGATCGGTATCGGAGATCCGGGCGATGGTCCCGGAGTCGCCGACGTCGAGATCAGCAAGTGAACTGGCGTCGGGCGTGGGCACCGATCCGTCGACGGCGGGGATCGGGTCGCCGTGCGGATCGCGACTGGGGAAGCCGAGTTTCGCGTCGAGGCGGGCCACGAGCCGGTCGGAGACAGCATGTTCGAGCACCTCGGCCTCGTCGTGCACCTCGTCCCACCCGTAGCCGAGTTCACGGACCAGGTAGGTCTCCAGCAGACGGTGCCGGCGCACCATCAACACCGCGGCCGCCCGCCCGCGGTCGGTGAGTGTCACCGCGCCGTAGCGCTCGTGGGACGCGAGGCCCTGATCGGCGAGCTTCCGGATCGATTCCGATGCGGTCGATGCCGATACGCCCATCTTGTCGGCGAGCAGTTTGGTGGTGACCTTGACGTCGGCCCACTCCTGGGATGTCCAGATGACCTTCAGGTAATCCTGCGTCACGGTCGACAGCGTGGCCACCGCGCGCTCGATGTCGTCATCCCCACCACTGGTCGACGGCAGTCCTCTGTTGGGCATGGCCGCAAGCTTATGTGGCGATCGGCTCCAGATGCGAAGCAGTGCATGCCGGGGCCGAGTCATCGGCGCGCGGACACCTCCGCTCCATCCGAATCGTTGGTGGGTTCTACCTCGTGTTCACTCGGCCGGTCGGTGCTGGTCTGGCGGTGGCGGTGGCCGTAGTCTGGTCGGCGTGTTGCGTTGGCGAGGTCTGGAGGACGTCCCCGCGGATTGGGGTCGGTGTGTGGTCACGATCGGCGTCTTCGACGGTGTGCACCGCGGGCATGCGGAATTGATCAGCGCCGCGACGCGGGCGGCGCGCGAGCGCGGCGTCCCGGCGGTGCTGATGACGTTCGACCCACATCCCGCGGAAGTCGTGCGGGCAGGTAACCATCCGCCGCAGCTCACCACATTGACGCGCCGTGCCGAACTCGCCGAGCAGCTCGGTATCGACGTCTTCTGTGTGATGCCCTTCACGCCGGAGTTGGCCTCGCGCACGCCCAAGGACTTCGCGCACGATGTGCTCGTCGAACGGCTGCACGCCGCCGATGTCGTGGTAGGTGCCAATTTCACCTTCGGGAAGAAGGCGGCCGGGGACGTCGCGAAACTCACCGAGCTGGGTGCGAAGTTCGGGTTCGCGGTACAGGCGGTATCGCTGTTCGGTGAAGATGCGGTGACCTACTCGTCGACCTACATCCGGTCGTGCGTGGCTGCCGGTGACGTGGAACGTGCCGCCGAGGCGCTCGGCCGCCCCCATCGGGTGGAGGGGGTGGTCGTCCGCGGCGACGGCCGTGGCCGCGAATTGGGTTTTCCGACAGCCAATGTCGCGCCGCCCATGCATGCGGCGATCCCGGCGGACGGGGTGTATGCAGCATGGTTCACCGTCCTCGGGGCCGGACCGGTGGTCGGCCAGGTGGTGCCCGGTGAGCGGTACGAGGCCGCGGTGTCGGTGGGCACCAACCCGACGTTTTCGGGGCGTACGCGCACCGTGGAGGCGTTCGTGCTCGACACCAGCGCCGACCTCTATGGGCAGCACGTCGCGGTCGACTTCGTCAGTCACATCCGGCCGATGGAACCGTTCGACAGCATCGACGATTTGATCACCGCGATGGCAGGCGACGTCGACAAGACACGCGTGATCCTCGCCGAGGCCGCGAACTGATCGTGCCCGTCGATTTGGGTGCGGCCGATTGCCGCTGGTAGATTGGTTCGTCGGCGTTGCTGCAGTCCGCGGTGGCACGCCGCCCCGAACCCGCCCTGGTGGGCGCGAGACGGGGATCAGAATTGTCGCGGCACTGAGAAATTAGGAGTATCTCCATGGCACTGACAGCTGCCGAGAAGAAGGAAATCCTGGGCCAGTACGGCCTGCACGAGACCGACACCGGCTCACCAGAAGCTCAGGTCGCGCTGCTGACCAAGCGCATCAGCGACCTCACCGAGCACCTCAAGGAGCACAAGCACGATCACCACAGCCGCCGCGGGCTGCTGCTGCTGGTCGGCCGTCGCCGTCGCCTGCTCAAGTACGTCGCCAAGGTCGACATCGCGCGCTACCGTTCGCTCATCGAGCGGCTCGGCCTGCGTCGCTGAACGGTCCGTCAGCGACTGTCGCTGCGCGATTGCATCCAGACATCGGAGACCCGGCCACCTTCACTGGAGGTGACCGGGTCTTTGGCGTATCGATGATAAGCTGGCGACGGAACGTTGCCGTGACGTGTGAGTCCACGGAAGTGATGACGAGCCAGATCGGTCCTCGGTAGTGGCCGCCGGAACACGAAGTTTCCGGCCGCTTCGATCGAAGGCCGTCTGAGCAGACAAGCGGGGCGCACAAGCGCGCCGATCACCTCCCGTCGACGATCGCACTCATGCGTGTTCCGGGCTGACGCATACGCGGGCACCGAGACGAGTCGACGATTGAGTGCCGTCTTCGCCCCGTTCGCCGATCAGTCGATATCCGCATAACGAAGGCCGCACGATGCGGCCACCCACGGCTGCCGGATGCGGCCGCAACGAAGGGATCAACACCCCACATGACCGATGTGACCACCACCGAAGATTTCACCGACTTCGACGAAACCATCACCGAGGCCACCGCTGTCATCGACAACGGCAGCTTCGGCACCCGCACCATCCGCTTCGAGACCGGCCGACTGGCCCAGCAGGCCGCCGGTTCGGTGACCGCCTACCTCGACGACGAGACCATGCTGCTCTCGACGACGGCGGCGTCCAAGCACCCCAAAGAGCACTTCGACTTCTTCCCCCTCACCGTCGACGTCGAGGAGCGGATGTATGCCGCCGGGCGCATCCCGGGCTCGTTCTTCCGCCGCGAAGGCCGTCCCTCGACCGATGCGATCCTGACCTGCCGCCTGATCGACCGGCCGCTGCGGCCGACGTTCGTCGACGGCCTGCGCAACGAGATCCAGGTCGTCGTGACCGTGCTCAGCCTCGACCCCAAGGACCTCTACGACGTCGTCGCGATCAACGCGGCGTCGGCCTCCACCCAGCTCGGCGGTCTGCCGTTCTCCGGCCCGGTCGGTGGCGTGCGTGTCGCGCTCGTCCCCACCGAGGAGAACAAGGCCGGCCAGTGGGTGGCATTCCCGACCGTCGAGCAGCTCGCCGGCGCCGTGTTCAACATGGTCGTCGCCGGCCGCATCGTCTCCGGCAGCGGTGACGATGCCGACGTCGCGATCATGATGGTCGAGGCCGAGGCCACCGAGAACGTCATCGAGATCATCGCCGGCGGTGCGCAGGCGCCGACCGAGGCGATCGTCGCCGAGGGCCTCGAGGCCGCCAAGCCGTTCATCGCGCGTCTGTGCGAGGCACAGAAGTCGCTGGCAGCCGCCGCGGCCAAGGAGACCGCCGAGTTCCCGCTGTTCCCGCCGTATGAGTCCGACGTCTTCGACGTCGTGTCCGCCGCGGCCACCGAGAAGCTCTCGCAGGTTCTCACCATCGCGGGCAAGCAGGAGCGCGACGAGAAGACCGACGAACTCAAGGCGCAGATCCTCGATCAGCTCGCCGGGCAGTTCGAGGGACGCGAGAAGGAGATCGGTGCGGCCTTCCGCTCGGTCACCAAGAAGCTTGTGCGTCAGCGCATCCTGACCGATCACTTCCGCATCGACGGGCGCGGCATCACCGACATCCGGTCGTTGTCGGCCGAGGTCGCGGTCATCCCGCGTGCCCATGGCAGTGCACTGTTCGAGCGTGGCGAGACCCAGATCCTCGGTGTCACCACCCTGGACATGGTCAAGATGGCCCAGCAGATCGATTCGCTGACGCCGGAGACCTCCAAGCGCTACATGCATCACTACAACTTCCCGCCGTATTCGACCGGTGAGACCGGTCGCGTCGGGTCTCCGAAGCGCCGCGAGATCGGCCACGGTGCCCTCGCCGAGCGTGCCCTGGTGCCGGTCCTCCCGAGTGTCGCGGAGTTCCCGTACGCGATCCGTCAGGTCTCCGAGGCGCTGAGCTCCAACGGCTCGACCTCGATGGGTTCGGTCTGCGCCTCGACCATGTCGCTGCTGAATGCCGGTGTGCCGCTGCGTGCTCCGGTGGCAGGTATCGCGATGGGTCTGGTCTCCGACACCGTCGACGGCGAAACCCGCTATGTTGCCCTGACCGATATTCTCGGCGCCGAAGATGCCTTCGGCGACATGGACTTCAAGGTCGCGGGCACCAAGGACTTCGTGACCGCGCTGCAGCTCGACACCAAGCTCGACGGCATCCCGAGCCATGTGCTCGCCGGTGCGTTGAACCAGGCCAAGGATGCCCGGTTGACGATCCTCGACGTGATGTCGGAGGCGATCGACGAGCCCGACGAGATGAGCCCGTACGCGCCGCGGATCACCTCCATCAAGATTCCGATGGACAAGATCGGTGAGCTGATCGGGCCCAAGGGCAAGACGATCAACACGATCACCGAGGAGACCGGCGCCAACATCTCCATCGAGGACGACGGGACCGTCTTCATCGGTGCGACCGACGGCGTTTCGGCGCAGGCGGCAATCGACCGCGTCAACGCGATCGCCAATCCGCAGCTGCCCAAGGTGGGCGAGCGCTTCCTCGGCACAGTGGTCAAGACCACCGCCTTCGGCGCGTTCGTCTCGCTACTGCCGGGCCGCGATGGCCTGGTGCACATCTCCAAGCTCGGTAAGGGCAAGCGCGTCAACAAGGTCGAGGACGTCGTGAACGTCGGCTCGAAGTTGCGCGTGGAGATCGCCGACATCGACGAGCGCGGCAAGATCAGCCTCATCCCGGTCGACGACGACGCCAAGAACGACGCGCCGGCCGACGACAAGGCGACTGCCGACGCCTGATCGACAGGGGGCCTCCGCCCCTGAGCCACAGGTAAACGCCACAGGCCGCCGTCATCATGACGGCGGCCTGTGGCGTTTGTTGTGGAGCGGACTGGGAGCCGGTGCCGCCAGCTGAGTTTCGTGTTCGTTACGTTCCTGAAAATCAAGCTCCTCTCTGTTGCGTGCGAGTCTGAGCACTTGCAAAATCGATTCGGCACAACGTCGTGCAATTCATTCACCATCTAGGTCATGAGGAGCACCCCAGGTGCCGCAGGCTGCAAAGACACTCTCTCTCGGCGCATTCGAGATCATGTGCCCCAACTTCTTGAGTAATGCGTGGTCGCATGCCCGCAGCGATACCCGGGATTTCGACACGCTCGGGTACTGGCAGGATCTGGCACGCCGTCTCGATGCCGGTGGTTTCGACTACCTGTTCTTCGCCGACGCGAGTGGCTATCCGATGGATGGCGACGACGTGCCCGAAGTGGTCATCCGTGAGGCCGTCCAGTTCCCGGTACTCGACCAGATGTCGTTGATCTCCGGGCTTGCGGCGACGGTTCCGCGGTTGGGTTTCGTGGTCACCGCGTCCACCACCATCGAGCGTCCCTACATCCACGCACGCCGCTTCTCGACCCTCGACCATCTGACCGCCGGACGCATCGGCTGGAACATTGTCACCTCCGACATGCAGGAGTCGCTGGTCAAGCTCCTCGGCGAGCCGTCGGTTGTCCGTCACGACGAACGATACGACCGCGCAACAGAATTCGTCGAACTATGCCTGCAGCTCTGGGAAACTGCCTGGGACGACGGCGCTTTCGTGTTCGACAAGCGAGCACGGACGGCCATCGACCCCTCACATGTTCATCGGCTGAAGTATCAGGGCAAGTTCCACGCCTTCGACGGGTACTACCCCGTCAACCCGTCGCCGCAGCGCACCCCTGCCCTGTTCCAGGCCGGAAGTTCACCACGTGGGCTGCGTTTTGGTGGCGACTTTGCCGAATGCGTCTTCATCCAGAAGCGGGATAGCGCCTCGACACGCGCCATGGTCGACGCCGTACGTTCGGCTGCGGCCGAGTCGGGCCGGGCCCGTGACTCGGTCAAGGTCATCAACAGTGTCTCGGTCGTCGTCGCCGACACCGAGGAACGCGCACACGAGATCCGCGCCGAACTCGAGGCGACCCCGTCGATCGAGGCATTGGCGGCCCATTACCTGGGGTACAGCAGCATCAACCTGATGAACCGGCCGCGCAACAGCACACTCGACGGCGCGCGTTCGGAGAACGGGCAGTCGTCGGCGGCCAAGTACCAGAACGGCGCTGCCAGTCCGACGGTGGGGGAGATCTTGGCGGGCCTGCCCAAGACCACCGGCGGCCTCAAGATCACCGGAACTCCCGAACATGCTGCCGAACAACTCATCACCGTTGGCGCACAAGCAGATCTGGACGGATTCCTGATAGAGCGGACGTTCGGCGGGGTCGACTGCTATGACGACTTCATCGAGCGTGTGATGCCGATCCTCCGTGACCGGGGTGCAATCCCCGAGGCGCCGGCGGATGGCACGCTGCGTGAACGACTGACGGGTTCTGCCGATCTCCGGCTTCCGGGCTCGGTCCGGGACGCGGGTCTACCGCCTGCCTGACCAGGGCGTCTTGCCCACACCGATCGTATCCCCCTGAATCTCCGAGGAGACCTTGTGTTCGAAACCACCAACAGTGCCTGTCGTCGGAAGCGACGCGTACTGACCACAGTCGTCGCCGTGTTGGCGGCGACGTTGACCGTGTTGCTCGCCGCGTGTTCGGGAGGAGGCTCGGGTGACGACGGAAACGGCTACCGCGCGAGTATCCAGCTGGGATGGCTGCCGAATATCGAGAACGGGTCATTCGTCTACGCCGACCAGAAAGGCTTCTATCACGATGAGGGTGTCGACGCGCGCATTCTCGCGGGCGGGCCTCAGGTGGCCATCGACGCCCAGGTGACGAGTGGGAAAGCACTCGTCGGCCTGTTCAGCAGTGAGTCGCTGGCCAATGCGGTTCTCAACGGTGCGCCGCTGGTCGCCGTGTCCGCGATCTATCAGTACTCGTCCTTTGGCTATGTCACGCTCAAGAATTCGGGCATCACCGATCCACATCAGTTCGAGGGCAAACGGCTGGGTGTGGCGGCCAACGACCGGACCACCGTGCCATTCCTCAAGTCCATCGGGGTGAACACCGATTCCATCACGTTGGTTCCGGTTGACGGTTCGCCCACCCCATTGGTGAACCACGACGTCGACATCAGCACTACGCCAAAGGGCAACATTCCGGTGGCGTTGGCAGACAAGGGCATCCAGACCAATTTCATTCCGGTGGCCGATTACGGCTACAACCGGTGGTCGAGTGTTCTTGTCGTTCGTAAGGATTCGTTGTCGGATCCGAAGAAGCTCAAGGCGATCAAGGGCATCATCGCCGCGACCCAACGCGGCTCTCAGGCATTCATCGACAATCCCGATGACGTCGGGAAGGTGGTGTATGACGCCTACGGTGCGAAGCAGGGACTGACCGAGCAGTCGCAGATCGACGGCGCCAAGGTGTGGGCAGGGTTGATCACGCAGGGCCAGCAGCTCTATCACGGCAAACTCACCGAGATCACCGATGGTGGTATCGCGACCAATCAGCAATTGATCGACCGGATTCTGAAGGTCAACCTCGACGCGCACAAGATGTTCGATCAGTCGGTGGCGCAAGGGGTGTTGAAGTGAGTGTCGAGGTGTCCGGCGGCCCGGGTCGGGCCGAGTCGCCGACGCCGCTGGGTACCGGGCTGGTGGCGGCCAAGGTGACCCGCGAGTTCCGGGGACGTCACGGTGTCGTCGCCGCGCTCGACGGGGTGTCGTTCCCGACGGCGGCGGGGTCGTTCACCACGTTGATCGGCCCGTCGGGGTGTGGCAAGTCCACATTGTTGCGGATGTTCGCGGGTCTGGATGATCCGACGACGGGATCGGTGGCGGTACTCGGTGATTCACCGCACAAGGCGCAACGCGATCATCGGATCGGTGTGGCTTTCCAGGACGCGGCGCTGTTGCCGTGGCGCACCGTGGAAACCAATATCGCTCTCCCGCTACAAGTGGCCGGGCGCAAGGTCGACCCGAAGCTCATCGCCGATCTGATCGCATTGACCCGGCTGACCGGATTCGAGAAGGCCCGGCCGGCGCAGTTGTCCGGCGGGATGCGCCAGCGGGTGGCGATCGCGCGGGCGCTGGTGCTCGAACCCGAGGTGTTGTTGCTCGACGAACCGTTCGGGGCGCTTGACGATATAACCCGGCACCAGATGAATATCGAATTGCAGCGAATCTGGACCGAACGGCCGTCGACCACGCTGCTGGTGACGCATTCGCTGACCGAAGCGGTGTTCCTCAGCGACGAGATCGTGGTGATGGCCGCGCGACCGGGCCGGGTGGTCGACCGTGTCGGTATCGAGCTGGATCGCCCGCGGACCGCCGAGGTGCGGCAGTCCCCGGAGTTCCACGCCTACGCCGACGACTTGTCGCAGAAGTTGCAGCGGGCGACCCACGCACAGGAGGCATGAGGTGGCGGTCCTCAACGCGTTGGCGACGCCACCCCGGCGTATCGCCGGTGTGAACTGGCGAAGCGTCGGGATCCCGATCGCCTTGATCGTCGGTGCGGTGGCGGTGTGGTCGGCGATCACCGCGGTGGTCGGGGCCACGACGATCCCGTACCCGTGGTCGATCATCGCGACCATGATCGACGACTGGCCGCTGCTGTGGGACAACACCACGAGCACCCTGTACACCGCGGTGTGCGGACTTTTCGCCGCGGTCGTGGTGACCGCGGTCCTCGGGGCGGTGTCGTTCGCGTTGCCGTTCAGCCGGCCGGTGGTGGTCAGCCTTGCCACCGTCGTACACGTCATCCCGATTGCAGCGGTGGCCCCGATCGTGGTGGTCGCGGCCGAGCCCGAGATGGCGCGCATCATCGTCGCGGCGCTACTGGTGTACTTCCCACTGCTGATCGGTGTGCTGCTGGGCCTCAACTCGGTCGATACGCGCGCCATGGACGTCATCACCGCCAGCGGCGGAGGCTCGTTGGCGCAACTGCGCCGGGTGCGATTCGCCTCGGCCTTGCCGCACATCATCGCCGGACTCCAGATCGGTGTCCCCGCCGCGGTCGTGGGCGCGATGCTGGGTGAGTTCTTCGGTTCCGAAGAAGGGCTGGGCGCAATTCTGCTCGTCGCGCAGCAGCAGTTCTTCGTCAACCGCGTCTGGGCCATCGGAGTGCTCGCCGGTCTCATCGCGACCGCGGGCTTCGGCCTGGTCACCCTTGTCGCCAGGATCGCTGTGCCGTGGGCGGGGGAGGACGTCACCGTCGGGACCTCGGTGGCCGGCGGCGCCGGGCACCGCCTGGGGCCCGCCAAGACGGTGCTCGCGGCAGTGGCGTCATTCGTGTTGATCATCGGCTTCTGGTACAGCCTGCGCTACGTCTTCGGGTTCGACTCGTACTTCGTGCGGACCCCCGACGAAGTGATCCGCTTCATGATCAGCGGCGATCCGAACGGAGTCGCGGCCGCATCGTCGCTGACCGACCGGGGAGGCCCGACCGGATTCTGGGGCTCGTTCCGAACCGCGCTGGGACAGACAATAGTTCACGCCGCCGTCGGGTTCGTGTGCGGCATCGTCGTGGCCGTACTCGCCGCCATCATGGCCGTCGCCGCGCCGAGTGTGGGCAGACCATTCACCGCGGTGGCCACCGTCGTCCGGTCGATCCCGCTGCTCGCGATGACACCGGTGATCGTGCTGGTCTTCGGACGCGGTCTGATCGCGGTCACCGTGATCATCGTCCTCATCACGTTCTTCCCGACGATGGTCAATGTGATCGCCGGACTGCGTGGCGCACCCGCCACCACAGGCGACGTCATCCGCGCCAGCGGTGGCCGCAACGTCGACGTCGCCCGCTACACACAACTGCTGTACTCGGTCCCGTCGATCATCGCCTCGGTACGAATCGCCGTACCGGCCGCGATCAGCGGCGCGATGCTGGCCGAATGGCTCGCCACCGGCGACGGCGTCGGATACATGATCGCGCTCGCATCGGTACACGGCCAATACCTGCAACTGTGGACCGTCAGCGCACTGATGGTGGTCCTCGTCCTCATCCTGTACGGACTCCTCGGCGCCATCAGCGCAGTGATCAGCCGACGAATCGGCATCGCAGATTAGCATCGCGCGTTTCCTCGCTAGGAGAATTATGAAAAGAATTGGATTGGGCGCATTCGAGACGGTGCGGCCCATCAACGGGAACAAGATCGCATGGACGCATCCGCAGAGCCGGCATCTGGAATACGCCTCATTGGGATTCTGGATGGATATGGCACGTATGATGGATCGCGCCGGGTTCGACTTTCTCTTCTTCGCTGACACGTATAGCTATCCCACAAGTGGTGATCACGCGAATCCGGCATCCATCAGGCAGGGTGGATTCCCCAATCTCGAGGCGCAGATGTTGATCCCGGCGCTGGCATCGGTGACGGAGAGCCTCGGGCTCGTCTACACCACGGCAACCGGACTCGACCATCCGATCCAGATGGCGCGTCGACTTGCCAGCCTTGACCATTTGTCCAACGGCCGGGTGGGTTTGAACATGGTGACCGGAAATGGGCCGGATGTCGTGAAGATGCTCTTCGGACATGAGTCGATGCGAGACCACGAGTTGCGATATGCGCGAACGAACGAATACATCGACCTCTGCCTGAGGTACTGGGAGGGCTGCTGGGAGGACGACGCGGTACGGGTCGATGTCGACCAGCTCGTATACGCCGATCCCGCGAAAGTCCATCGGATCGACTTCGAAGGAAAGTACTACCGAACCAACGGGTACCTCACGGTCGAGCCGTCGCCTCAGCGCACTCCGACCCTCTTCCAGGCGGGGACCTCGGATACCGGAAAGGATTTCGCCGCTCGGTACGCGGAGTGCATCTTCGTCAAATCCGATGCGCTCGACCGTACCGCGGCGACGGTGTCCGATATCCGTCGGCGTGCTGAGGGCTTCGGGCGCGACAGCAACGACATCAAGATGTTCTGCAGCGTGAGTATCGTCTCGGGGCCGACAACCGAGGATGCGTGGGCGTTTCGCGACGAGGTGCAGTCGCTGCAGACCGATGAGACCGTCGCGGCACTGTATCGGAACCTCTCCGGGATCGACCTCCTCGAACTCGATGAGAACCTGCCACTCACCCAACGCGCGGACGGAATGGCGCTCGGCGAGCTGAACCAGAGCGATGTGGCGCGCTATCTGCCGCGAGATGGCGAGTCCGGTCCGACGGTTCGCGAGATTCTCGAGGATCTGAAAGGTGCAAACCCGAGCGATTGGGTGATCATCGGTGACGGCGCAGAAGTCGCCGACAAGATGGAGCACATCGTCGATACCACCGACATCGACGGGTTCATGCTCTCGCCGGCCGTCGACATCGCCGAATTGCAGCGATTTGCCGATCACGCCCTACCCGAACTCCGACGACGTGGGCGTCGCGAGGAGCCGGGTGGCCCGACGTTCCGGGAGCGGATGTTCGGGCATGCCCATCTCAAGGGGACTCATCCCGGTGCGGCACACCGGGTGTCGTGACACCCGAGTGCACACCGACGCACGACGATACGGCTCGTGCGACGAAGGACGCCCACGGATGATTCACCATCGACGAACAGAACTGATGCGAGAGAAGGAAGAACTTGACACAGAAACGGATCGGTCTCGGTGTCTTCGAGTCGCCGCGCCCACAGAACGGGAACAAGATCGGGTGGACGCATCCGATGAGCAGACATCAAGAATATGCCTCGCTCGGGTTCTGGTGCGATATGGGGCGGATGCTCGATGATGCCGGATTCGACTTCCTGTTCTTCGCGGACGGTTACGGCTATCCCATGACCGATGATGGATACGCGAACGAGATCTCGGTTCGCCAGGGTGGCTTTGCCGGTGTGGAGTCGCAGATGATCATTCCGGCGCTGGCGCAGGTGACGCGCAACCTGGGCCTGGTCTACACCACACCCACAGGACTCGACCATCCGATCCAGATGGCGAAACGCCTTGCCACACTGGATCATTTCACGAACGGCCGGGTCGGTCTGAACATGGTGACCGGTTCCGGACAGGACACGATCGCGCAGCTGTTCGGCCATGATGCCATGCGGGGACACGAGCTGCGGTATTCCCGCATGCGGGAATACATGGATTTGTGCCTCAACTACTGGGAGGGGTGCTGGGACGACGACGCGGTGATCAGGGATACCGGAGCGGTCACCTATGCCGATCCCGACAAATTGCGACGTATCGAGCACGACGGCGAGTACTACCGGACGAAGGGATATCTGGCTGTTGAGCCGTCGCCCCAACGGACACCCCTGCTGTTCCAGGCAGGCACGTCGCAGACCGGACGGGCCTTCGCCGCGAAGTATGCCGAATGCGTGTTCGTGAAATCGGACAGCCTGTCGGCGACCGCCGAGGCCGTGGCCGACATCCGGCATCGAGCAGAACTCGCCGGTCGCGCTCCCGATGATCTGAAGATGTTCTGCAGCATCTCCATCACCGCGGGCGCGACCACCGCCGACGCCCAGGAATTCCGGCGAAGTGTTCTGGCGCAGCAGACCGACGAGACAGTGGCGGCGGTATACCGCAACCTCGCCGGTATAGATCTTCTGGCGCTCGATCCCGATCGTCCGCTTACCCAGCGTGCCGACGGTGCCTCACTCGGAGAACTGAATCAGAGCGATGTCGCGCGGTATCTCCCGCAGAACGGAGAGCCCGGACCGACGGTGCGCGAGATCCTCGACGACCTCAAGGGCGCCACCCCCAGCGACTGGGTCATCGTCGGCGACGGCGCGGAGGTGGCCGACAAGATGGAACACATCGTCGACACGACCGACCTCGACGGCTTCATGCTCTCGCCTGCCATCGACATCGCCGAACTCGGCCGCTTCGTCGAGTACGCGTTGCCCGAACTCGAACGGCGGGGGCGCCGGGACCCGTTGCACGGGACCACACTGCGTGAACGACTGTTCGGTCACTCCCGGCTGAGCCCGACACACCCTGGCGGGGCGTATCGCTTCGTCCCCGGTCAGACGACCGTCTCGTAGTGCCGAGCCGTTCGGCTCACCGATCCCGAAAGGGGTGCCATGAACACCGCTGATCTGGTTATCCAGAATGCATTCGTCGTGACCTTTGACCAAGACCGAAGTGTCCATGACGACGGTGCCATCGCGATCAGGAACGGAACGATCGTCGATGTGGGTAGGACCGTCGACGTGTTGCAGCGGTGGACGCCGGCCGAGCGGATCTTTGCCGGCGGGAAGATCGCCATCCCGGGGCTCACGGATGCTCATGTGCACACCGCGCAGACGTTGATGCGCGGACTCTTGGCCACTCTCGGGCAGCAGAGATCGCTGCGTGTGCCGACGTGGCGTGAATACCTGGTGCCGTTCGAGGCCGCACTCTCGCCCGACGATGTGGAGTTATCGGGATTGCTTGCCTACACAACCATGCTGGCCACCGGGACCACGTCATTCTTCGAGGCCGGCGGACCGCATCCGGAAGCGATGGCGACCGCGGCGCTCGCCACCGGCATTCGCGGGTCGGTCTCGGTGTCCACGATGGACGGCGGCGCCCGACTGCCCGGCTCGATGGTGGTGTCGACCGAGCGCGCCCTGACCCAGAACGTCGAACTGGTGGAGAACTGGCCCGCGAAACCGGACGGCTCCACCAGGGTGAGCGCAGGAATGTCGCTGCGCCAGATCATCTCCTGCACGCCGGAATTGATCGTCGACATCCATCGTGAGGCCGCGGTACGCGGTGTGAAGGTGCACACGCACCTCGTCGAGGGAACCTACGAGATCGACTTCGCGCTCGAACGTTATGGCAGGCGACCGATCGAGTTCTTGATCGGGCTGGGGGTATTCACTCCGACATTGCACGGAGCGCATTCGGTGCTCGCCGATGTTCATGATGTGGAACTGTTCGCACAAAACGGTGTTTCCGCGGCTCACTGTGCAAAGGGGAACTACGCGATCGGACGGCCGCCGGCCTTGGACATGTGGCGTCGCGGCGTAGCGATCGGGCTGGGCACCGATGGCGTCTCGACCCTCGGCACGCTCGACCTCTTCCGGGTCGCAATGTTGGCCCGAATCGGTCAGCAGCACATCTACGCGACTCCCGTACACAATCGGAACGGCGTGTCGGCCCGGGAACCGCTCGAGATGGCGATCGTGGGTGGTGCGCGCGCGATGGGGACCGGGGATCACACCGGCGGTCTCGAGGTCGGCAAGCGTGCCGACGTGGTCTTGCTCGCCACCGACGGACCGGACGCTGCCGGCTATGCGTCGGAGACGGCGTTTCTCTACGAATGTGCAAGTGGCCGCGACGTTCACACCGTCCTCGTCGACGGGAGGGTAGTGGTCAAGGATCGCGAGGTGCTCACCGCCGACACCGAGGGGATCCGCATGCGGGCGCGGGCACGCCAGAACGAGCTTTCGAAGGTGCTGCAGTGAATCGGGAAGCGTCGAGCCCAATCGATGTGACGACTACGCCGATGCCGGCCGACTCGGCAGCGATCAGGTCGGCGTTCTCCCGATTCCCTTCGGGTATCGCCGCATTGTGCGCCGCCGTCGAGGGCGAGCCGGTCGCGTTGGTGGCATCGTCCTTTCAGGTGGGGATCTCCCTGGATCCACCCCTGGTCCTGTTCTCCGTCCAGCAGTCGTCGACGACCTGGCCTCGCCTTCGTCGAGCGACTCACCTGGGCGTGAGCATCCTCGGCGCCGATCACGGGGAGATCTGCGCTCAGCTCGCCGCGAAGGACAAGTCGGCGAGGTTCAAGGACATCGAGACGATCGTCGATGCAGACAGCGCGGTGTTCCTTCCAAATTCGGCGCTTCTTATGAAGTGCAGTATCAGGTCGGAGACGGCAGCCGGTGACCATCGACTCATACTGCTCGAGGTGCTTGGCGTACAGGCCGACACCCGTGTCGAGCCGTTGATCTTCCATGGGTCGGAGTTCCGGGGGCTCGATCGTCGGTAGCCTTGCCTGCGTGTGCCTGATCCTGTTCGCCCTCGATGCCCATCCGCGCTTTCGGCTGGTGCTGGCCGCCAATCGCGACGAGTTCTTCGCGCGCCGCACCGAGCCGGTACATCGGTGGCCGGATCTGCCGGTGATCGGTGGACGGGACCTTGCGGCCGGTGGAACATGGATGGGGATCTCGACCCTCGACTCGCATCGGTTGGCCGCGGTCACCAACGTGCGCGACGGTATTGCACAACCGTTGCCGGACAAGCGGTCCCGCGGCGCGCTGCCGGTCGACTTCCTGACGACGGACGCGCCGGCATCGGGGATGTGTGCGGCATTTGTCGCGCACGCCGGTGACTACGCACCGGTGAACCTGTTGCTCGATGATGGCGTCGAAATGCATTGGGCGACGAACCATCCTGGCGCAGCTCCGGCCGAAGCGACGACGAGCCGGGTCGCACCGGGACTGCACGGGGTGTCCAACGGGCTACTCGACGAACCGTGGCCCAAGATCACACGCGGCGTACAGGCGCTCCGGGAGAACCTCGAAGCCGAGCCGACGGTGCTGCTGAATATGCTGCACGACACCACAATCGCCGACGACACTCATCTTCCGCATACGGGTGTGCCGGTGGCGCAGGAACGCGCGTTGTCGGCGATGTTCGTCGAGATGGGCGACTATGGCACGCGGGCGAGCACAGTCGTGCGCATCGACCACGACGGTCACGGCGACATCACTGAACGGCGTTACCCGTACGGCGAGCCCCCGCGCACGGTGACCATCGATTTCTGAGACGCCAACGTCAGCTGGACGAGCCGATCCTCTCCTCGTCCGTATCGGGCAAATGCTCGGAGGCGGTGTCGGTTTCGGCTGACACCACCGCGGTGCGGCCGGCGGCCCCCTACCGCCCCCCAGCAGTGCGATGCCCACCAGGGCGGCGAGTGCGAGCGCCACACCGACCACCGACACCGCCTGCCACCACCCGGATGACGATGACGAGGACCCGTCACTCTGCGTGGCCGCCTCGTCGATGGATGCTTCCTCGGCTCCGTGGGCGTCGACGGCGCCGTGCTCGCCCGCGGCGGCCGGCGCGAGTGTGACCACCGGCGCCGGATGTTCCGGCTCCGGCTGGCCCGCTGCGGCGACCTCGTTCCACGAAACGATCGTGCCGTTGCCGTATCGCTGTTCGGTGGGGAGGCTGATCGACGTCGTGTTCTTCGGCCACGGCCCGCCGGAGAAGGTGAACTGCCCGAATTCGCTGGGCCGGAGTCCGTTCTCGGGAGTCGCCGCCTGCCAGGTGATACGGGAGATCCGTTGCGATCCGGTCGTTTCGGTGCGGTCGATGGTCGCGGTCCAGCCCGGGATCGGCAGGGTTCGCACCGATGTCAGATCGACGCCGTCGGGAATGGTGGCCGTGACGCCGACGGTGGGGGAGTTGTCGTCCTCGCTGGGCACGAGCAGCCGGACCTGACCGTAGCGGCCCTGGGTCGGCGACGTTCCCGGATCGACGGTGACGTGGGCGGAGGCCGCCGGCGCGGCGGTGAGCATCGCAAGGCCGCACAGTGTGGCGACCACCAGCATCACTCGACGCGGTGTGTGCCGCCACGTTCGTCGGGTCGTACTCATCGATCTTCTCCTTGCTCTCAGATGACGGGGTAGGTGAAGCCACCGACGTACACAAGCGAATCCTGGTAGCCGGGGACGACTTTGAGGGTTCCGGACCAATCTCCGGTGGTGGGGACGTTGACTGCGGGACTGACAAAGGTGACCGACGCGGCTCGGCCCTGCTCGATCGATCCCGGCAGTCGGTACACGAACTCGACAGGCAGTGATGCCACACCGGCATCCGCATTGCGCAACGAGAGTTCGATCCGTTGCGGCGGCGGGGTGCCCGGAGTGCGCGGAATGACGGTGACCCGGAAGGTCTGCGGACCGCGCCGAGCGGGTCCGACGTCGACGTCGACCCGGTATCCGCCCACCGCGAGTTCGGCGCTGCGGGTCGGCGCGTAGGTGGTCGCGGCCGGTGCGACCGAGGACAGGAGCCCGGCCACGATCACGATGACAGCGCCGAGGAGAGCTTCGACGGCGACGCGAGACCTGATGCGCGGTGACGGAGCCGGCGAGCTGTTCGCCGTCACGGTGGGGCGGGCGATCCGGCGGTGCGCGGTCCACCCGACGACCAGCGCCGCGGCGACCAGGACGACCTTGACGATCAGGATCTGTCCATAGGTGGTCTCGAACAGCGCTGCGGGATGGCGCACCTGGACCACGGACTGCACGATCCCGGTCGCGACGAGTGCCGCCACACTCACCGCGGCGTAACGCGACCACGACGGCAGTCGACCCGCGAGGGCCGGCGTGAGTCGATCACGCCAGAGCCACCAGCCGAGAACGACGAGCCCGCCGATCCACGTGACCATTGCGAGCACGTGCACGAGGGTCGTGGCGAAGCGCCACCACTGAGCGTTGCCGCCGTGCCCGTTGCGGACCACCGTCGCGAGTACCAACAGTGCGAGTACGCCCTCGAACGCCCACCATGCGCGCGCCCACGCGGCCCCTCGGCGCACACCACGCGGCGGTGGGATCGTGAGGATCAACATCAGCAACGCGGCGATACGCACATACACCGCGACCGCATAGGACGACGACGCGAAATCTGTCAGGCCGGCCCACGTGGGTCCGCCGGGGATCGCCGAAGCATCCCAACGGTATTGCGTCAGGATCTGTGCGAGCGATATCCCGACAGCCAGACCACCGCAGATTCGCGCCAGCCGCCACACGGCCCGTCGCCGTCGGCGCGAGGCGCCGAGCAGCAGTGTCATCGGGATCGTGCCGAGTGCGCCGATCAAGGCGAGGTACAACGCTCCGGTGACGATTCCGGTGGTCGATCCCCACGCGGCGCTGGGCGATCGGCCGGGTGGTGGGGGCAGCGTGATCGCCGGGACGCCGTAACCGAATTGGATGGACCCACCCACGGGGTGGGTGTCGGCGGAGACCACCGACCAACTCGCAATATAGGTGTTCTCGGCGAGCGGAGATCGCAGACCGATCAGCAGTGTCCGGCCACCGTCGACGAGTCGGGCCAAGCCGTCGTCCACCGCGACCCCGGACGAATCGAGCACGCTGACACCACGATTGGCGGCCGGCAACGAGACCGGTTCGTCGAACTCGATTCGGACCTCATGCGGCGGTGAGGTGACTTCGGCACCGTTGGATGGCGTGGTGGCGACGATGACCGCATGCGCCGACGCCACCGATGCCGTCGCCGTGAGCGCCGAGGCGACAGTCAGGACACCCGCTGCCGCCAGCAGGCACAGGAGAAGCCGACGCACCTCTCAGCCGGTAGCGGATCGGTCGTGCAGCGAATCCGGGGTGGTGACCGACTCTTCGTCGAGAAGCGCCAGAATCCCCGCCTGCAGCGCCACGAACTCCGGTGAGGCCGGATCCCGTGGCCGGGGCAGGTCGATCGTGAGGGTCTCGCGGATACGGGCAGGGCGTGGCGAGAGGATCACCACACGGTCGGCCAAGAGGAGTGCCTCGGGTACGTCGTGGGTGATCAGCACCGCGGTGAATCCCTTGTCCCGCCACAGCCGCAGCAACTCGCCCTGGAGTACGCGCCGGGTCAGCGCGTCGAGGCGTCCCAACGGCTCGTCGAGCAACAACACCGAGGGATCGTTGACCAACGCACGAGCCAGCGCCGCGCGTTGAGCCATACCACCGGAGAGTTGCGCAGGCCAGGCGTCGGCGAAGTCACTGAGTCCGACGAGCTCGAGGGCGTCGTCGATCCGCTTTCGGGACTCGCGTCCGGCGCCTCTGGCCTGCGGGCCCAGGGCGGCATTGCCGCGGACCGTTCGCCACGGCAGCAGCGTCGGATCCTGGAAGACCAACGCGCGACTGGGGTCTGGTCCGGTGACCGGTTGGCCGTCGACGCTCACGGTGCCGAACAATGGGCGGTCGAGTCCGGCGAGCAATCGGATGAGCGTCGACTTTCCCGAACCGCTCGGACCGACCAACACGACGAACTCGCCCGGCGACACCGACAACGACACATCGTCGAGAACGGGGAGGTCGGCTCCGGCGCTGCGGAACGCCTGGGTGACATTGCGGATCTCGATCGCGGCACCGCTCACCATCGGGTCAACTCCTTCTCCCAGCGCAGGGTTCGTTCGCGCAGCCGGAACAGCAGCACGAGCAGTAGTCCGCAGACGACGATCAGCACGACGAGTCCGGCATACACACCGGGAAAGTCGCCCCAACCCTTTTTCCAGTTCAGGTACCAGCCGAGGCCGGAATTGACTCCGAAGTTCTCGGCTACGGTGAGACTGACGAATGACGAACACAGGCCCATGAAGGCGCCGGTGAAGATACTCGGCAACGCGCCGGGCAGACTCACGCGCAGGACGAGGAAGCGGTTGTCGGCGCCCAACGTCTGTGCCACATCGAAATACGACTTGGGGACGCTGACGATGCCGGCCCGTGTCACCACCGTCAACGGGAACCACACCGACAGGGCGATCAAGAAGACCGCACCCGAATACGCGGTGGGGAACAGGACGAAGACGATGGGCACCCATGCGAGTGTCGGCACCGGGCCGAGGAAGATCAGCACCGGATGCACCCAGTAGTTCGCGCTCTGCCACCAGCCGATCACCACACCGGTGGCCACTCCCGCGATCAGGCCCGCCACGAATCCGACCACGAGCAACTGCAACGAGTTGCCGAGGCTCTCGCCGAGGATGACGCGGTCTTCCCACAGACGGGACAGGATTGCTTGCGGCGAAACAAAATACGGTGGCTCGAGCAGGGCGGTGGTGGCGGTGGAGACCTCCCAGAAGATCATCCACACCGCCGAACCGGCCAGCCAGGCCGCCGAGTGTGACAGGCGCCGAGATGCCCATTTGCCTGCCGGACGGTCCAGCGTGCTGAGCACCCACAGGGCGACGCCGATCCCGGCGACGACCACACCGGCGGTCGCGGTGAATGTCGACGACCGGCTGATGAGGGTGACGTCGCGCAAGGCCAGAGCATCGCTGTGCGGCGCGAACGCCACGATCGCGGCGAACGCACCCCACGCGAGGACCGCGAAACCCACCAGCAGCGGGTCGACCCGGATTGGGCGGGTGACCTTGTCGAGCGCTGCGTGAATGCGTTCGGTGCCCTGGACCGTCGAGACCGACGCGGGTGGTCGTCCCGCCGGCTGGGGATCGGGTGAGTCGGCGGGTGCCGCTGCGCGCGTGCCGGTCTCGAGACCGGACGTGGTGATCGCCATGAGCGGTCCTCTCAGAAGTTCAGGCCGAGGTTGACGAACACCTGATCGGCCAGCGCGGACGGGTTGGTGTCGGCGGGAAGGAACCCGGTCTTGACGAACTTGGTGATTCCCGGCTGCAACTGCTGCTGCAGATTGCGTGGTGACGGGTCGAAGGTCATGGTCCGCAGCACCGGCAGGATGTTCTCCGGCTTGTCGGGCACATAGTTCTTGGTCGACTCGATGTGGGCGATCTCTTCGAGATTCGCACCGACCCAACGCGATCCCTGCGCCCAGGCGTTCACGAGCTTGGCGGCCGTGACCGGATCCTGTGAGACGAAGTCGCTGTTGAGGGCCACCGCGCAGCAGGGATAGGCCGAGTTGCGGCTGAGTGAGTCGTTGTTGGACAGTTCCTTGGCCCAACCGTCGTGGACCCCCTGGATGATCGGCAGGAATCCGCCGGCGGTGGCGATGGCGTCGACCTTGCCGTCCTGCAGCGCCTTGGGCAGCAGGTCTTGTTCGATGACAACCCATTCCACCTGCTTGGCGGCCGGACTCGAGTTGATACCGGCGTCGAGGAGATCGAGGGAGAAGAAGTTGGTCGCCGACCCCTGTAAGCTACTGACCCCGATCTTCTTGCCACGCAACGACTCAACGGTCGGTACCGAACCGTCGTTGCGCGCATAGAGATCCAGGCAGCCGTGATGCAGGCCGCCGGACAGCTTCACCGGGGTGCCGTTGTAGATCGGGCCGAGGAAGTTGAAGAAGATGCCGTTGGTGGCCACATATTTGCCGGAGCCGACCGCGGCGGGCAGGTCCTCGTCGGTGCCGGTCTTCTTCAACACCACGTTCAGGCCGGCATTCTTGAAGAATCCCTTCTCGTAGGCGGCGACCAGCGGGGCGTCACACACACCGCTGGGCAACGTGAGGGTGAGTTGGCGGCCGGCCCAGGACTTGGTGACGGTCAGACCGTCGGCGGCCGCCGTGCCCTGGTTCCGGTTGCGCAGAATCGCCCAGCCGCCGAGGCCGGCAGCGGCCACGACCGCAGCACCGGCCGCACCGGCGGTGAGGAGGCGTCGACGCGAAAGCCCCTTCGTCTCTTCGAGATCGACATTGGCCTCGACCGGTGTTTCCTGCGGGGAGTCATCGGATCGACCGGATGCGGAAGCGTCTGACGGTGGCGTGTCGGACGCAGGTGTCTCCGGGGACGTGGCGTCGCCCGGTGTGTCATCAGGGGTGTTCTCGTGCTCGGCCATGCCGGGTCTCCTTGAAGATGCTGTGTGGGTGCGGCTGGCTGATCGCAGCTGCGTGACGGTTGCGGTTGCGGTACGGACTCAGCGGTGGAGCAATGACCCCGTGGGCGCGGTGGCGACGGCATATCCGTCGGCGAGGACGACCACGATCGCGCTGTCGGCGGCCCGCTCGGCAACGGCGCGTGTCGATTCGTCGATTCCGGCAAGCGCTGGAACGGGTCCGAGGATCGTTGCCAGGGGCGTGCTGTCGGGCAGACCGTCGAGGGCGGTGACGGCCACCGAACCCACGATTTCGGCGCCCACGACGCGCTCCGATGAGCGCGGGAGGTGGATCGGGATCGTCGGGAGGTCTGCGGCCAGCGCGCGGGCCTGTGCCACGGTTGCGGTGGTCGGGAGCCCGCGATAGCCGCCGGTCGAACCGTTCGGTGCCGACCCGCCGAATACCGAGTCCCGCAACGTCGATTCCCCGGGTGTTAGGAATGCAGCGAAACCCCAACGAGCACACCAGTTGTCGTCAAAATACTTGGAGAGGTAGTTGCGTCCGGAATCCGGGATCACCACGACGACCACATCGTCGGGACCCAGGTGCTGTGCGGCCCGCAGCGCGCCGGCCACGGCCAGCGCGCCCGAGCCACCTACCAGCAGCCCTTCGAGGGCGAGCAATGATCGGGCGGTGTCGATGGCCTCGCGGTCGGAGACGCCGATGAACTCGTCGACCACCGTGGGTCGATACGATTGCGGCCACAGGTCTTCGACGGTGTCGGGATGAAGGTAGTGCCCGATCGACTCGATGTAGTAGGCGCTGCCGTCGCCACCCGAATAGACCGAGGTCTGCGGGTCCGGTGCGAGGACCCGGACCCGGCCATCGGAGACCTCCTTGAGGTATTCCCCGGTGCCGGTGATGGTTCCGCCGGTGCCGACACCGGCGACGAAATGGGTGACGTTGCCGCCGGTCTGGTTCCAGATCTCCGGCCCGGTGGTCCGGTAGTGTGCCGCCGGATTGGCAGGATTGTCGTATTGGCCGGCAAGCCAGGCACCGGGCGTTTCGGCGGTGATGCGTTCGGCGACGCTGCGCACGTGTTCGGGGTGCCCGACCGGCCGGCCACCCGGGGTGACCACCACTTGTGCGCCCAGAGCACGCAGCAGTGCGGTCTTTTCGGCGCTGGTCTTGTCCGGGACGACGACGACCGATGAGTAGCCGCGTGCGGCTGCGATGATCGACAGGCCGATGCCGGTGTTGCCCGACGTGCCTTCGACGACGACGCCGCCGGGGCTCAGGTGGCCGTCGCGTTCGGCCGCCAGGATCATCTCGCGGGCAGCCCGATCCTTCACGCTGCCACCGGGATTGAGGAATTCGAGTTTGACGAGGATGGTCGGTGCGAGGCCGGCGCTCACGCGGTTCAGGCGAACCAGCGGAGTGTGTCCGATCGCGTCGATCACAGAATCGTGGACGAGCCCCGACGCCGCCTCATCGTGCGCGAGAACTGAATCCTTCGTGTGGCCCACAGGCTGCTCCCATCCGGTTCGGTCGAGGACTCCTCCGGCGCTCACATCTGTCGTGTGCCGCATCGAGGTCCCGGGAAAAGGCTGCCCTATTCGTCTGATCGCCAACATATTTGGAATCGCTGCGGTTCTTTGGTGCCGTCACGGCGTGCGCAAGCGGGTAAGAGAGACATTTCTGCGCAGGCGGAACCCGAGGTGGTCGTAAAGGCGGATGGCGTTCTCGTTGCCGGCGGCGGCATGCAGAAACGGGATCCGGCCCTGTGACCGGACGTGGGCGCCGACGGCGGTCACGAGAGTGGCGGCGAGTCCGCGCCGGCGATGCTCGGGATGCACACACACCGCACTGATCTCGGTCCAGCCCGGCGGGCGCAGGCGTTCGCCGGCCATCGCGACCAGTCGTCTGTCGATCCGGATCCCGAGATAGGTGCCCATCTCGATGGTCCGCTCGAAGAAGGGGCCGGGCCGGGTCAGCCGGACGAGGTCGAGCATCTCCCCGACATCCGACGGCCCGAGAGTGCTGAGGGCCGGGGAGTCTCGGGTGGTCAGGTGCTCCCCAGTCATCTGCACTGCCAGATGTGTGGAGACCACGCGGATTCCGGCGCCCGGTGCGCCGGTCAGGGTCAGATTCCGCAGGGTGAACTCCGAGTCCGGCGGCACGAGCTCCCGGAGGTGGTGCCAGTCGTCGTCGGTCATGTCGGGCGGATGGCCGATGAATCCCGCGACCTGTGGGTCATACCGCACCACGCGGCCGCGGCGCCGCACGAATGCGCGGTGATCCCGAAGCAGGGACGCGGTGACCACGTCGTCGAGCACGCCCTCGTCCGGAGTCACCGCCCGTTGGGCTCCGGAGGTCACCGCCCGCTGGGCTCCGGAGGTCACCGCCTGTTCGGCCCCGGTTGTCACCGCGCGGTTCCCGATGTCTCCGTTTGGTTTTCCGGTGTCCCTGTCTGGTTTTCCGGTGTCCCTGTCTGGTTCTCCGATATCCCTGTCTGGTTCTCCGATATCACTGTGCAGTTGTTGGCCGATCCCATTGCGCTCCTTCGCCGACGTCAGACGCGTCGAGCACACCGCGATCGCGGCGTCGGCGACAGGTTTGGACTCAGTGAGATTCTTCGGTACGCAGGGCCGATCAGGCGCCCGGCATGCGGAACCCGATTGCTCAGAACGGCCGAGGCGATGCCGGGATATCCAGCGCTACAGCGGCTTCCGGGGCGTAGAGCCGGCCCCGGTGGGTGGCCAGGCCGGCGGCCAACGAGGCGTCGGCGCGGCAGGCCGCCTCCCACCCGTCATCGGCGAGCCGCAGCACGTAGGGGAGGGTGGCGCCGGTGAGTGCCTGGGTTGCCGTGCGGGCCACGGTGCCCGGCATGTTGGCGACGCAGTAGAAGACGCTGTCGTGCACAGCGAACGTCGGGTCGTCGTGCGTTGTCGGCCGTGAATCCTCGAAACAGCCGCCCTGGTCGATCGCGATGTCGACCAGGACCGAACCCGGCTTCATCTGGGCGACAAGACTGTTGGACACCAGAGTTGGTGCTTTGGCGCCGGGAATGAGGACGGCACCGATCACCAGATCGGCCTGTGTGACGGCTTCGGCGAGAGCAAGTGTGGTGGAGTACCGGGTGCGCACACGGCCACCGAAACGCGCGTCGATCGTCCGCAGCTTCGTGATGTCGAGATCGAAGACCGTGACCTGCGCGCCCATTCCCATCGCGATCATCGCTGCGTTCTGGCCACTGACACCACCGCCGACGATGACCACCTCGGCCGGTTCGGTCCCGGGCACGCCACCCATCAGCACGCCGCGTCCGCCTGCCGAGCGCATGAGGTGGTAGGCGCCGACCTGCGGAGCCAGCCGCCCGGCCACTTCGCTCATCGGGGCGAGCAAGGGCAACGAACCATCGGACGCGCGCACGGTCTCATAGGCGATCGACGTGGTCCCGGATGTCAGCAGCGCCTCGGTGCAGGCGCGGCCGGCCGCGAGATGCAGATAGGTGAACAACACCTGCCCGGTCCGCATGCGCGAATACTCCGCCGCGACCGGTTCCTTGACCTTCAGTACGAGCTCTGCCTGCTCCCACACTGCGTCGGCAGAGGTGAGGATCTGGGCGCCGGCGGCCTTGAAGTCGTTGTCGGTGACGGCCGAGCCGAGACCGGCGCCGGATTCGACCACGATCTCGTGGCCGTATCGGGTCAGCTCGGCGACACCGGCCGGGGTGGCGGCGACGCGGTACTCGTTGTTCTTGATCTCGGTGGGGATGCCGATACGCATGTCCGGATGTCCTTCGCTGTGGTCGGGTTCCACGGCCGGCGCGGGGACCGTCCACGACGGTGCGACCTCGACGGCAATGCTCGTGGCTGAACGTTCCTCGATGAACTAGCCTCAAGCGTGAAGGAGCTTCGAGCAGTGCACAACACCGCTGACGATGATTCTCCGATCTCGAGGATTCTGCGAGGTTCCGTCGACCAGGAGGTTGCTGATGCCCGGATCGCCGAAGGATGTTCGGCGTCAACTCGACGAGACCGACCGGCAACTGTTGCGGCACCTACAGATCGACGCGCGGGTCACCAACAGTGATCTCGCCGCGCGCGTGGGCATCGCGGCCTCCACCTGCCACGGCCGGGTGCGCCGGCTCCGGGAGCTCGGGGTGATCCGAGGCTTCTTCGCCGATGTGGATCCCGCTGCGGTGGGCCGGCCGCTGCGTGCCATGGTCGCGGTGAGTCTGCAGTCCGACGCCCGCGGGCAGATCCGGCGGTTCGTCGGTGAGATCGCCGGTCACGACGAGGTGATCGATGTCTTCTTCCTCGCGGGCTCCGAGGACTATCTGCTGCATGTGGCCACCGCCGACACCGAGGCGCTGCGACTGTTCGTCGAGATGCTCAATTCGCGCCGCGAGGTCGCCGGTACGACCACCTCGCTGGTCTTCGATCACCGTCGCGGCGATGCGCCGATCTACTGAGGCGCTGGTTCCCGAAGCCGCCCGTCCCGGCCGTCACACCCGGTGCCCTGATACCGGGCCACAACGGCTCCCCATAGACTCGGGGACGGGTTCGCATGGCATCGATGTGGCAATCACATGGTGGGGCGCACCGTCGACGAAAGGCTGGAATGACTCAGGGCATCAGGGTTGGGGTCTTCGGTTCCAACGGCAAGGTCGGCAAGGCGATCGTGTCGGGGATCGAGCAGGCCGACGATCTCGTGTACACCGCCGGCGTCGACAAGGGTGACGCGCCCGAGTTCTTCACCGACACCGACACCGAGGTCGTCGTCGACTTCACCCATCCCGACGTGGTGATGGACAACCTGAAGTTCCTGATCGACAACGGTATTCATGCGGTCGTCGGCACCACCGGCTTCACCGACGAGCGGCTCGCACAGGTACGACAGTGGCTCGCCGACGCAGATCCGGGTGTCGGAGTGCTGATCGCCCCCAATTTCGCGATCGGCGCGGTGCTCTGTATGCGCTTCGCTCAGCAGGCCGCCCGCTTTTACGACTCCGTCGAGGTGATCGAACTGCACCACCCGGCCAAGGCCGATGCGCCGTCGGGAACCGCCTACCGCACCGCAGCGCTGATCGCCGAGGCACGTGCGGCCGCCGGGGTCGGTGCGAGCCCCGACGCGACGAGTTCCGAGTTCGACGGTGCCCGCGGCGCGGAGGTCGACGGGGTACACGTGCACTCGATTCGCCTGGCCGGTCTCATCGCCCACCAGGAGGTGCTGCTCGGTACCGCGGGGGAGACGCTGACCATTCGGCACGACTCGATGGATCGCACGTCCTTCGTCCCGGGAGTGCTGCTCGGTGTCCGGAGCATCGCCGACCGCCCGGGACTGACCGTGGGTCTCGACGATCTGATGGATCTGTAGGAAGTGACGCACGTGGCCCCCGACTCCCGACCGGACGATCCGAAGCCGAAGAAGCGCGAGCGCGACGCCCGGCCCATCGTCTGGATGATCGGCTTCCTCGTGGTGGCGATGTGCGTGTATTTCGTGCTGCTCGGCCAACGCGGCGTCGACCTCATCAGCAGCGGCACCGCGGCCGGCATCGGGATCGGGGTCGGCGTGCTGATCCTGCCGTTCCTGGGGATCTGGATGATCGTGGCCACGCTGCGCGCGGGCATCGAACATCAGCGGCTGGCCCGCGCGATCGCCGAGGAGGGTCGCGAACTCGATGTCTCCGACCTCCCGCGCCGCCGGTCCGGACGGATCGAACCGGGTGCCGCGGACGAGCTGTTCGCCGAGGTGCGGCAGGAGTGGGAGGCCGATCCGGAGGACTGGCGCAACACCTATCGCATCGCCCGCGCCTACGACTACGCCGGCGACCGCAGCCGGGCGCGCGAGATGATGAAGCGCGCGGTGGCCCAATACCGCGGGCGGCAGTGATGGCAACCCTGCTGGTGGTGCACCACACGCCGTCGCCGCATTGCCAGGCGATGTTCGAGGCGGTCGTCGCGGGCGCCACCGACCCCGAGATCGAGGGGGTCGAGGTGGTGCGCAAGGCCGCACTGGAGGTGACGCCGACGGACATGCTCGGCGCGGACGGCTACCTGTTGGGTAGTCCGGCCAATCTGGGCTATATCTCCGGGGCGCTCAAACATTTGAGTTGCGATAACCCCGCTATTAGATGTTCTTGGAGGTCAGCGGCATGAAGCGCTTGCTGATCATCCACCACACGCCCTCACCGCACTGCCAGGCGATGTTCGAGGCGGTGGTGAGCGGTGCGACCGACCCCGAGATCGAGGGCGTCGAAGTGGTGCGCCGCGCGGCGCTATCGGTGTCGGCGAGCGACTTCCTCGACGCCGACGGCTACGTGCTCGGAAGCCCGGCGAACCTCGGGTCGATTTCAGGTGCTCTCAAGCACGCCTTCGATTGCTCGTACTACCAGATCCTCGACTCCACGCGGGGCCGCCCGTTCGGGCTGTACCTGCACGGGAACGAGGGCACCGAGGGTGCGGAGAGCGCCGTCGACCGGATCACCGCCGGACTCGGCTGGGAGAAGACCGCCGAGTACGTCATCGCCGCGAACAAGCCCGACAAGGCGGTGCTGGAGGCGTGCTGGGAACTGGGCGCGACCGTCGCCGCCGGTCTGATGGAGGGGTGACAGTGGACCTTACCGATGCTGCAACCATCGTTAGTCCGGTAGTGGGTCTCGCCGGTGTCGGCCTGGCGATCTGGGCGCTGCTCTACAGCAAACAGTCGCGCGATATCGCCGACAAGAGCAGCCGGGATTCCGCCGAGGCCGTAGGACTGGCTGTGAAGTCGAACGAGATCGCCATCGAGGCGAAAGGGGTTGCCGAGGAGGCCAACACGATCTCGCGCCGCGCCGAGGACCGCGAGCTTGAACGCCACGACATTGAGTGGTCGCACATCATCGTTGAGCCCGACGTCTACGAACTCCGCAACGACGGCACTGACACCGCTCATCGCGTGCGGGCCACGTTCTATGTTGATGAGTGGTCCGCCGTTGGCGAGTGCGATGAGGTAGCACCGGGCGAGTCGATCCGAGTTGAGATCCCCGAAGCTGCCGAAGAGTTCGAGCGCGAGATGGTTGCGGTACGTCAGGAGCGCCGCGAGGAGGAGCGTATTGCTGAGCTCCGCGACCGGGACCCGATGATGAAAACCTGGATCGTAGATATGAGTGCCCGGGAATACCAGATGCCGCCAACGCACAATGTCGGGTATCGGGCCGTGTGGCAAACTCCGCTCGGCGCTCCGAGGGTGGCTGAGGAGAATTGGCTGGAAGAACTGGGCAACCACGATGATTACGCCTGAGGCCCACCGATGGCATATTGAACCCGAGGTAGACACGGGCACAGGCGATTAGCTGTAGGCAGTCGGTCGCCACAACGTCCCGCCCCGGTCCGTGAGTTGAACGAGGGACGGGCGCGAAGTGTGCTGGGAACTGGGCGCGACCGTCGCCGCCGGACTGACGAGCAGTGACGATCAATTGAGATGGCTAGCTTCCTCGAACAGATCGTACTGAGGGTCCGGCGGTGGCGGCGGTGGCGGCGGGCCGGGCTCTGTGATCTTGAACCCGAGCTGTCCGTCGCAACCAAGTAGTTTGCCGTCGCGTGTGTAGAGGTGTGGGCTGCCGACTTGCTCAGCGGTCGCCAGGACGGTCGCGTCGGGACCCTTGAGACCGTGCGCGACCGCGAGATCGGCGGCACGGCGGGCGACCCGCTCGGACAACTCGGCGACCATGAAGTTCGACGCTCGTATCCACGCTTTGACGTCGGCAATTCGCGCAGCCCGGATCGCCGGGCCGAGATGGTCACCACGTACCTCACCCGTACCGGCAATCTCGGCAATGACGATGGCAGGGACCACGATCGTGTGACGCTTGCCGTGACCGTCAACTAGGTGTGCGGCGCTCGCAGTACGTTCGGGGTCCTGATCGATCAGTAGGTCGAGTACGACGCAGCTATCAACGACCACCCGTTCCAGCTTCTCAGTCACGTTGCATCCTCACCCATTCCACGGGGTCGATCCCGCCCGTCCAGTCGCTTCCGAGTAGCCCCCGCCCGTTGTTGGGTGGGGCCTCGTCGTCGGGCTCGACTGGCTCAATGCCCTCTACGTCGAGGTGGTCAATTTGCCCGGTCATGTCCCGCGCTACCACGCCCCAGACCTCGACCTCGGCCTCAAGGTGATTGCGGACTTTCGCGGCGTCATCGGCGGTGAACCTAAGCACTATCGCCTCGGCGGTATCTGTGCGCCGCAGGCCCGCCTCACGCCGATGGTGGCCCTTCTTGGTGGTGTCGTTGATGTATCGGTAGATCACGCCGCGCACCGCGCCCAACGAGACCGACGAGGGGGTGAGCGCGGCCTCAGCATTGAGCCGGATCTCGTCGTCGATCGCTGCCACGGTGTCGTCTATGTCTAGGCGGATCTCCTCGACGCCGCGCACCTCGGAGACCTTCGCGAGGCCGACTAACGCCTGTAGTGATGGGCGACTCCACCCGTGCGGGAGCACGGGGTGCTGGCGAAGCTCGTCGAGGCCAGAACTCAGCTCGTCGATCGCCCCGTCCCGTACGGCCATCGTTATGTGGGCGCTGCCGCCGCGAAGCTCGGTCAACGTCAGAAGCGGGTTCTCGCCCTCTCCAATGCTGTTGAGCAGACTTTCGACTCGCACGATGGCATCAGCGACCGCCTGAGGAGCCAGTGCACGGCCCTCCAGGTGGACGGTGATCTTGCCGTCGTCGCCAGCCATTCTGGCCTCACTTTCGTGACTGGTGTGATCAATGATGCACTAGATTGTGCGCTCAGGCTCCGACAACATCGGGTTTGGTGGCGAGAGCGAGTCTCGCCGGATCACGGAGCCGGGGGTGTCTGCAAGGTGGCGTCTTCCTTCACAACGCCGTCGATGGTTACCTCGACGAGGGTGCGTATGAACTTGATGCACGCCTTGGCGTCCGCAAGCCGCACAGTCGGCCCCGAGATGGCATTCACGGAATCTTCCCGGACTGTCTGCAAAACCCGGACCTCCGGGAGCTTCTCGTGACCGTGCGCGACCGCATGCCGCACGAGCAGCCATTCGCGCAGCTGGTTCTCAATCTCGTGGGGCTTGTAGATTACTTCGCGTGTTCCCCGCGCGCCGTTCGACCACGTCCAATACGGGCGCGGATCGAACCCGACGGCCTTGAGTAGTTTGCGGCTGTTCTCTGAGTTCGGCGTGGAGAATTTTGTTATCTCGCCGTTGAGATTGCCTTGTAGCAGCTTTGCGAACCCGTAGTTCGGATCCGACGGGTTCGGCATGTGCCGGTCAACGAGGTGCTTGGTCATGTCCTGCACGAACGCCTGCCAGGCAGCGATGGCAATTACGATGATCGCGCGGTTCACCGAGACTTCTTCGCGACGGCGTCCCTTCGCGTCACCGCCCGCACGTTGGTGAACTTGAACAAGGTTGTCGCAGTGCTCCATTGCACGGTCGAAGTTGAGCTGGACACTCAATGCGATAGCGAGCTTTCCCATGGAGGGATCGTATGCGTCCGCGCGGACGACACCCCGGCGTATGAGGAGGGCCGCCGGGGTGTCGCCGATCAGCGTCGCCGTGGTTTGGCCTCCGAACGGGCGACGCTGGACTGAGGAGTCGCGCTACCGCACTCCTGCTGGGGTGACCCCGAAGGTGCCCGGCGTCGTACCGCTCCTGATATTGGCGAGCGCGAACGCGCGGGCGTCGGGGTCGTCGGCGGGCAGGAACAGCGCCTTGTCGACGTCGGACTGGGATACCTTGCCGTCGGTGTAGAGCTGGTGCGCGAGTCCGGTGATCGAGGCCCAACAGTTCGCCACGAGTCGGGGTACCGCGCCGCTGTGGTCGCCCGATTCGCGGATGGCGCGAGCGTCGAAGGCGTGGCGGTCAAGCTGGAGGCGCAGCCCTCGTGAGGTCGGCGGGCCGCCGTGGCGGGCGAACGCCTCCGCGTAGGGTCCGGCGAAGCAGATGTCGGCGCGCCGCTGGTCGGTGAAGGTGGTCGTGTAGGTCACCCTGCCACCGCTGTCGGGGTCGTCGGGCGTGAGCACCGCCGACGAGATCGTGCCGCCGTAGACCGTCGCGACGACGGCGTGGGCGGCCTCGTGGATGGCGGTGGCGAAGCGGTCGCGCTGGGCTTTGGTGGCCTTCATTTCTGCACTGCTCCTGGAGGATTGAGGTTGACCGACGCCGGTCTGGCGGCCCACAGCCAAGCCCAGACCGGCGTCGGTGTGGTGGCGAGGAGCCGACCTCATCGCCACGCGGGACAGTTGGTCAGGGGGTGAGGGTGGCCGCTGCCACCGCCTTCTCGTAGCCGAGGACCACCGAGCGTTCGGCGACGACCACGAACTGGTTGTAGCGCTCCTCGATCGTCTCGCGGACCTCGACGGTATTGCGCCACCCAAACGTCGGCGAGGTACCGACGATGGTCTGGTCCAGGCCCTCGACGTACCCACCGCCGAACACCCACGTGTGGCCCAAGGGCGACTTGAGTTGGCCGCCGTTTCGGATGATCAGGCCGTACCGGTCGGCCAGGGCAGCGAGACCGGCGCTGGCGTGGATCAGGCCGACCGTGTTGGTGACGGCGAACTGCGCCTCGATATGTCCCACAGCCGCAACAAGATCGGCGGCTGGCTCAGCGGTACCGGCGTCGGCGAGCAGGCGGGCGGCGAACTCGCGCTCGACGGCGACGGGCTCGATCAGACGAAGGTTCTGCGCCGCCCGTTCGCGGACTTCCTGCTGGGAGGGGACGGTGAGGTCGCACATGTCGAACGCCCACACCGTGTACGGGTCGAACGGGTCTGGCTGGCCGGGGCGCTCGCCGTCCTTGATCGAGTCGCCGGGGTCTCCGCACCACGGGGCGTCCCAGACGCCGAACGCGGATTCTCCGCCGTAATTGTGTGGGCGTACCCGCACGCCCGAGGCGAGCCATCGGGGCACGTCGGATGCCTGGGAGACGAAGGTGGTCACGGTGTAGAGCCCGTCCGGCGACTGGTTGACCAGCGGTGCGTCGAACTCAATGGGGTTGAGCGTCTGTGGAGTTGGGGTGGTCACTGGTGGGCCTTCATCTGGATTCCGAGGTCGGCGAGGGTGCGGCGGGCGGCTTCGGGGTCGTCACGCTCAGACTGGCTGGGCGCGTGTGGATTCTGGGAGCGGAACAGCATCGCTCGGTCGATGCGACGGTCGAGGTCTAGAACAGCGCGGTCGAGCAGGCGAAGTGCCTCGACGACCTGATCGCTGGCCGAGGGATTCGCTCGGCCCAGGAGATCCGCGAGCGAGCCGGACAGCGGTGCGGCCATGTCGGCGAGCATGTCGGGCCACGATCCATCGGCGAGGGCGGCTCGGGAGATCTCGGGGACTGGCTGCTTGGTGAGTGTCTTGAGCGCAGCGCGCGCACGGCTTCGGCTGGTGTAGTCGATACGAGAGATCTTGGCGTCGTTGAGGAGATCGGCGCAGATGACACACAGCTCCCGTACGGCCTCGCCGATCTCGTCGACGTCGGCGACAAGCCCAGCGGCGGTGAGCCGGTTGGCGACGGGCCGGATGACGCCGTGAATCTCGGCGGCGAGGTCAAAGTCGCGGCCATAGCTCACCGGTAGATGTCGGCGGCGACGCGCGCGCTTCTCGTCCTGCGAGAAGGTCTTGGCGGGCGGGTCGAAGAAGGCGCGCGGCTTCACTCCGTAGCCGGTGACGCCGGGGGTGATGGTCATGGTCAACTCCTCACGAGCTGTTCAGTAGGGCAGGGAAATTCGATGGGGGCGGTGGTCTTGGTCAGCGATCGACGGGCCGTGACGATCAGGGCCGTGACGGTGGCGGCGATGATGTCGAAGGCGGGTCCGGCGCCCCGGGCAGCCGCGAAGGTGGCGACAGCGCCGATCAACGGGGACATCACAGCACCACCGGCACGCGGCGTTCGCCGCGCTGGGCAGCGGCGGCTTCGGCGTCTCGGCAGAACCCGTCGCACAGGCCGATGTAGGGCACGCCGTTGATCTTCACGACGGAGATCTCGGATCGGTCGAACAGCGCGGTCACGGCCTCCTGCTTGGCCCAGAACGTGCCGTCGATCCGGCGCAGCACCGTCGACAGTCGGATCAGGTCGTCGGCGTCGGGGTCGAGTCGGTGGAGCTGGTCGAGGATCTGGCCCTCGATAGTCGTCTCGGTGGTAGTCATGGTCGGTCTCCTCAGATCTCGGATGGAGGGGTCGCGGGTGGATGCACGGGGTTCAGGTCATCGTTCCCACCGCCTCTTCCAGCAGATCCTCGGCGCGATCGGGGTCGAGGTACCCGGCGGCGACCTCGCGGTCGAGGGCGGCGCGCAGCCTGTACCACGACAGCGCAGCTCGGCACTCGTCGACGCGAGGGCCGGTGGTCTCACCTCGGGACGCGAGGACACCGAGCCGAGATCGCCACGCGGCCATAGTCCGTTCGCGGGGGTGGGTGATCGCCGTGGTGCTCATACTCAAGATGTAAGCAGCATGGGGTGCAAAGCCACTCGGGGCGAAAGTGCCGGCAATCGTCGAAGGCACGGAAACGGTATTGCCGGTGTTGTCGCGCGGGCGCGGAAAACTCTATTGCCGCTATTGCCGGGCACACCCGAGAGTCGGTGTCGAGGGTGCGGACATGACTCGACCGCCCGGCGGGCCGGTCGGAAGAGCTGGCTACGGGGACCCGCTTCCGACCGACCCGCGAGGCGGTCGATGTGACGATCATGCACCGCTGGGGTGCAGGGGCGGTCTGGTCAGACGGGTGTCTCGTTGAGGCACGCCCACGCAGCCTGCATCTCGTCGGTGATGTCGGTCCCGACCGAGCGGACCCAGCGCAGGGTCGGCTGCCGTCCGTTGACGTGAGCGACCAGGCGCGTCTGCTCGATCTCGGCGGCATCGACCTCGCGCGCCTCGATCAGGTTGAAGTCGAGGTCGAACACGAGAAACACGGCGGTGGTGAAGTCGGTCGAGCGGAACGCGCTGAACTTCGCTGCGGTGCCTGCGGTTCGCACGCCCATCGCCTTGACCTGGATGCGCTGACCGTCCGGCGCGGTGATGTCGTGGGACTTGGTGCTGTTGGGTTCCAGCACACCGCCGCGCGCCGCGTGGACCACCGCCTCGGCGACGTCGCCTAATGGCTTGTTGCTGGTGCGCACGAGGCCGCGTCGGCGTAGCTCGGCGATGATCGCGGCGTCGAGCTGGAGCAGATCTTGCACGCCCAGGGCTGTGAGGTCGACGGCGGTCACTGCGGTGCGCCGCTCACGAGACGCTGGCGTGTGTTGTAGACCGTCGCACGGCTCACCCCGTACTCGGCGGCCAGCGCAGTCGCCGACTCACCCTCGGCCAGCCGGTCGGCGACCTGGCGCGCCTGCGCGTCGGACAAGGCTGCCTTGCGGCCCTTGTACTTGCCCGCTGCCTTGGCCACGGCGATGCCCTCGCGCTGGCGTTCCAGGATCAGCGACCGCTCGAACTCGGCGACCGCGCCCATCACCGAGAGCATGAGCACCGAGCACGGGTCGGACTCGTCGCGGGTGAAGGTCATGCCCTCCTTCACGAACCGGACGCTCACGCCCCGATCGGTGAGGTCATCGACGATCCGGCGCAGGTCGACCAGTGAGCGGGCCAGCCGATCCATCGAGTGGACCACCAGCTCATCACCCTCGCGCAGGTACTCCAGGCACGCGGTGAGCTGGGGTCGGTTGGTGTCTTTGCCCGAGGCGTGGTCGGTGAACACCTTGTCGAACTCAAGCCCGTCCAGCTGACGGGCTGTGTTCTGCTCGGTGGTCGATACCCGCTGATAGCCGATGGTCTGACCCTTGCTCATGCTGCGCTCCTGAGTGTCTGACTAGGTTCTTAGATAAGAATAGACGACCGTCAAAGAACTGGCAGGCGACTCTAGGTAGACGCGCGACGTGGGTGCGGTCGCCGTCTCGATTGGCTACGCCCTAGTCAGACAACGGCTATCGCTGATCGTCGAGGCCGGGCACCGACGTCGAGATCTCGATGACCGGTCGGCGACTGCCGCCGATTGGACGTGCCAGCGGATTGACGCCGGGGCTGTAGTGCTGGCCGGGCGGGAGCTTGTACCGGCGCTGCGCCGTGGTGGTCTGTCCCACCTCGACGACCTCGGCGTCGATCACGTCGTCGTCGCCCTCAGTGGCCGCCTGCCGTGCCGGGGGTACGTCGGCCTGGGGCACAGCCTCCTGGCCCGTCAGCGGTGCACTGGGCGTCGGGGCGGGGTCGTCGGGCGCGTCCCACGGCTCCGGCTCATCGAGGGCATCCGGTCCGGCGATAGGCGGCAACGTCCGTGGCGGCGTTGGGGTGTCGTCCTCGACCCACTGCCCGCGCATCGTTCGCAGGGCGTCCTCCAGCTCGTGGGCGGGCAGCAGGCCCAACCGGATGCCCCTGCCCGTCACCGTCACCCACAGATCGTGGAACGGGTGTCCAGGGTCGGCCACGACATCACCGAAGAACTCGACGGCCTCGGCGGCGAACTCGACGCCGATGTCGTCGGCGGACGTCTCACCGGTCGCGATGGCGCGCGACGAGTCCAGGGACGTCTGTATGAGGGCGAGATCGTCGGCGTCGATGGGGCGCTCGGCGACGTCGGTGGCGACGTCGTAGGCCGAGTTGATCGCGGCTGCTCGGGCCGCCTCGGTGGACTTGGTGCTCATGGTTCGACGACCTCCGCGTCAATCGTGTTGGTGTTCAGGGCTTCGAGGGTCCGCCGCCGCGCCTCCTCGATGGCGTCACGGGGTGACGGGGTGACCGTGACGGCGACGGCGTGCTCGGTCTGGGCCGGGCGGTAGAGCCCGTTGAGGCGGCTCGACTCGGCGGTGAGTGAGCGCAGCTCCTTCGATAGCTTCACCACGGTGTCGGTATCGCCCTGGGTGTTGGCATCGACGAGCCGGGAGAACAACGTCGATTGGAGGATGCGCAGCGTCTCCGACGTCACCCCACGTTCTGCTTCGGGGTCTGGCTGGTGCTGGGCGAGGTAAGTCTTGACCGACATGTGCGCCGCCTGACGGGACCGGTAGCCGAGATCGTCGGCGATCCGCTGCCAGGTCGCACCCATCGCGCGCAGTTGTAGCGCTCGCTGTGCTCGCTCGCGCTGAGCGATCCGTGTCGTAGCCACGTCAAAAGTCTGTCAAAGGCGGGTGCAGTGACAATACTGGTCAATGTCGGCGTTGTGCGTTGCGGGCGTGGACGATTCATCTGGCACAGCTCCCCACAGCTACACCCTCGGGCACTCACCCATCCGCGTCGGCGAGAGCGGGGTCGGGACTACACAGCCACTCACTCCGATCGCCGTGAGTCTCGGGGAGCTGTGTTTCGTCGACCTTCTCATCGTCATCTTCACTCCATCCCGATCACCCGCCCTCCCGTCCCCGGCCCCTACTACGTAAGGGGGCCGGAAAGACCGGAAATAAGGGGAACTGTTCGACCGGGGAAACCGGAAACAACCGGAGAGACCGGAAACGCACAGTTCAGAGGCGAAAACGGTGAAACCGGAAACGACCGGGAAGACCGGACAGAGGCGGGCAGATTCCGGTCTCCGCGACAGGCGTTTCCGGTCGATACGAAACGCTCTGAACTGGGGTTTCCGGTGCCTGTCCGGTCTTCCCGGTCGATTCGACCGGAAACGACCGGAAACCCTCGGTGACCAGGGCGTTCTCACCTCTGCGGCTGCGACCACTGCTACCGCACCGAGATCGGCTGTCCCACAACGCCTATCGGTGTCGGTGTTGTCGACTCGCCAGACGTAACAAGGCTGCCCGTGACCCGCACGAGCGGATATAGTTGGTTCCAGTCGCACCAGCTACGACCTTCCAGTGATCATGCCGGTGCGCACGCCGAGAGTGGCGCTGAACCCGACCGAGACGGTTCGGCGCTGCTTCCCGACGTCCCGCTTGCCGCGCGGGTACGAACAGCTGTGGAGAGTTCGAGGGCCTACAGAGCCTCGTCAGTTCAATCTCTCCGCGTTGCTCGGCCCACCGCGCAGTGCTGACCTGAGGGTGAAGCTGGATCACCCGGCTCGGGGACCACTGCGAATTCCACGACGCACCATGGAGTTCGCAGTGTCTCAGACACCCAGCCCTCTTATTTCCGCGCCTCAGCTCGCCGAACACCTCGGCGTGGCTCCCGTGACCGTCCTTCGCCTCGTCCAGCGTGAGGGCCTGCCCGCACATCGTGTCGGCACCGGAACCGCCCGGCGCACTTATCGCTTCGACATCACCGAGGTGGACGCGTGGCTGCGTGCCCGCGACAGCGACGCACAGCCCATGCGAGACGCGGTGCCTCACGGCCCAGACGAGTTCGTCGCCGCGACGCTGGCCAAGTTCACCCCTGATGATCTTCGCCGCGCTGCCGAAGTTCTCCGCGCACTTGCCGACGCGCGATGAGCGCGCCGTCGATCGCACCAACTCGATCCGGAAATGAGAGCGCCCGCCCCCAGGCCGAGATCCCAGGGGCGGGCAGAGACGAGGCCGACGCTATGACCTACAGCACCGATGATACCAAGAACCCCAACAACATCGGGGACGACAGCGCGCCCGCCTGGGTGAGTGGCCCGCTATGGGCTTTCGAGAAGGACGCCCACGGCGACGACGTGATCCGCGAGTTCGTGTCTGACGACGCGTGGAACGCGCTGCGCAAGTTCGGCAGGCGCTACGACGTTCGGATCGACGGTGAGACCCTGTTCGAGGACCTGCACGCGGTGCCTATGGCGGTCGTGAACGACGACGGCGTGGAGGTCACTCGCGAGGGCGCAGCTGAGTTCGTCGAGGACTGCCTGTACGGCCTGCCCGACGCCGAGGAGGTCGGGGCCGAGTTGGAAGCTAAGCGCTCGCGGCTGCGCGCCGAGCGGTCGCAGAAGTTCCGCGACCAGCAGGCCGCCAAGACTGCCCTCGCTGGGCGCGGTGTATCCGCGTCGACTGAGTTCACACTGACCGAGGTCGAACGCGTCGGTGGCGATGCTGGGTATGTCCGTGCTGCGCAGACGATGATCACGAGGGCGAACACCGAAGCGTGGGCGTTGCGCCGACGCGACGACGAGCGCCTTCCCATCGTCACCGCCGCCGAACTGCTCAAGCTCGGCGCGCCGGTCGAGATTATCGACGAGATGACTCAGGTGACCGCCGCCGACAGGATCACCGCCGCAACCGATCTCGCGGTCGAGTACGACCGGTTCAGGGCGGCGGTGTCGCGGAAGTCGCGCGCGACCGGTACCGGAACGGATGCACTTGACGCGGGTCTGATGGGGCCGGATGAAATCGAGAACCAGCCACCGACCCGCTACCTGGTCGGTGAGATCGTCCCCGAGGCCAGCCTGGTTCACATCGTCGCCCCGCCGTCGTCGTTCAAGTCGTTCTTCGCCTTCGATATGACGTGCTCCCTGGCAATGGGGATTCCGTTCGGCAGGGAGCACGCCGTCCCCACTGAGGGTGTTCCGGTGCTCTACGTGGCCGCCGAGGATGCCCGTGGCTACCGCGACCGCCTGGCCGCCTGGCGCGCCCACAACAACGTCGACCGCGCGGCCATGCGCGCCCGCCTGCACATGCAGAGCCGTGCAGTCCAACTCGGCTCGGACGAGGACACCGCATGGCTCGCCGCCAAGGTGGCCGAGACCGGTGCGAAGTTCGTGGTGGTCGACACGCAGGCGCTCTCGACTGTCGGACTCGACGAGAACTCGGCGACCGACCAGGGCCAGGTGATCCGAGCGCTGCGCGCGATCGTGTCGAATACCGGTGCGACGGTTGCCGTGGTCCACCACGCCGCCGCCGGGAGTGACACTGGCCGTGGGTCGACGGCGTGGCATGGCGGGACCGACACCGTTCTCCGATTGAGACGCGAGAGCGAGTCCACCCCGCAGTTCACCGTGAAGACCACCAAGCAGAAGAACGACCGGCAAGGGCTCATCTACGACTTCGAGGTCGTCGAGGTTGAGGTGCCCGGTGACGACAACGGCAGGGTGTCGCTGTGCGTACGTGCCGTTGGGGCGCAGGAGGCGGCCAAGGTCAAGCAGCAGCAACTCACCGAGAAGGACATTGATGTGCTGACGCTCATCCGAGATCTCTGTGCGCGTGAAGGCGGCGGCCTGACCCAGACTCAGATCATCCGGACGGCGCACGCTCGTGGCCTCTACAAGAGCCCCACATCGTCACAGTGCGGCGACGTCGTGGCCAACCTGATGAATCGGGGCTACGTCGTCGACAAGGCCCGCCGGGGAGCCAACAGCAAGAAGATCATGCTCGCCGACAAGACCCCGACCGGCGGGTGGCCTGAGGGCTTCGACCCGACGCCGGGATTGCTGGCCGGAAGGGACCCGGTGCTCGACCCCGAGCGGGAGGAGCACGAGATGGCAGTCCGGCGCGTCCTGGACATTCTCGCGCGCCAGATGGACCGGGGCGGTGTCAACGATCAGACCACCAAGCAGACGTTCACCGACAACTTTGCCGCCACCGAGCACGACCAGATCATCGCCACTGCATGGGAGCGGTGGAAGAAGGACCGCCCCGGAATGGCCGACATCGCAACGCTCTACGTCGAAGCTGATGACAGCAACGAGACCGATCGGGGTGATGCATCGTGATCGGCAACCCCTATCCGTTCGGACGGCCATCTGAAGGTGTCGTGCGGCGCGACGAGGCCCGGCGCGCAGAAGCTCGACGGTCGTCGCGGTCCCCACGGCGACGACCAGCGAGGGGTTCCGGGGACACGTTGGGCGTCTACAGGATTGAGGGGTACTGGCAGGTGGGTCGGCTCATCTACAAGGTCCAGGTCGCCGTCCACGGGTCGGGACGCCCCTACGCGAAGCGCTTCAACGCCCGCACTTTCGAGTGGGAGTACGTCGGCACTGACCCGCTCGGGGCGATTCGTGCTCGCGGCGAGCGGCTGACTGTGGAGCGAGTGGCCGCGCTGGGCAGGGTCTACGGGCGCTGCGTGCTGTGCGGGGCAACCCTGACCAACGAGGAGAGCATCGAGGTGGGCATCGGGCCAGTCTGCGCGACCAAGCTCACCGAACACGTCCGCCGTTCCACCTGACCCGTCCGCTTCGGCGTGGAGCGCCCCGCTCGCAGACGATCTCGCACAGTTGGCCCCCGAGTGTCGGGGTAGGTGCGGACGTCCGTTAGCGGGGCGCTCTGGCGTTCTGGTCCTATCCCGCGTCGCTGGGTCGGCGTGGGGTGATGGTGATGGCGTCCGAAGGCTTGTGCCAGCGGCCACGGCCTACGCGGTCGATGGTGATGGTCATGGTCGACCGGATGAACTCGCGGCGAGCGATCAGGGGTAGCTCGCCCCACAGCGCCATCGGGTCGGGAGCCGTGGCGAGATCTCGCACCACGGGGTCGGTGAACACCGGGGCCGAGGCGGCCTCCAGGTCGGCGATCTGTGCCTCCAGGCGGGTCGCTACTCGCGCCCCGGTGCTCGGCGGCATGCGGCCCTCGGCGATCTCGTTCTCGACGTCCTCCAGACGCTGGCGCAGCTCGGCCAGCCGTGCCGGGGCGGTGGGGTCGGACGCTGGGACCTCGGCCAGCGCCGCCAGCGACTCGGGCGTGGTCAGGATGCCCTCGACGACCCCCAGGATCACGCCGTCCGTCGCCTGCATATTCCGCCCGACGCAGTGCGACTTGCACTGGTAGACCTCGTAGTTGCCGCCGTCTTTTCGGCGTCCGCCGCGCGCCTTCCAGACGTACTCGCCGCACACCGCGCACCGCGCGATACCGGTCAGAAGATGCTTCACCGGCACACCGCGCGGGCCGGTCTTGCGCCCGGCGAACAACGCCACCAGATCATGGTGCTGTTCGTCGGTGAGAACCGGCTCCCAGGTGCCCTTGCTGTGGATCTCCTGCGGGCCGCGCTTGCCATCGACCTTCGCGCTGACGGTCCGGTACCCGGCGTAGGTCGGGTTCACCATGATCCGGCGCAGCTTCGCCGAGTCCCAGCCGAGCGGGTCCTGAGTCTCGATCCACCGCACCACCGAGCCGAAGCTGTGCCCATCGAGCACGCGCCGCGCTGCCTCGGCGACCAGGGGAGCGCGCGACGGGTCGGGGACGCGGCCCGTCGACTTGCCGGTGTCGGGGTCGCGAACGATCTTGTAGCCGTAGGGGACTCGCCCGTGGGGCTTGCCCTGGGCCAGGTTCTCGCGGTGGGCGCGCTTGATCCGCTTGCGGATGTCCTCGGCCTCGCGCTCAGCCAGCAACGCGTCGAGCCCGGTGGTGAACCGGTCGTCGCCGTCTTCGAGATCGAACAGCCGTCCGCTGTAGGACAACATCACCTGACGGTCGGTGCAGAGGCGGCGCAGATCGACGTAGTGGTCCATCGACCGGCCAGCGCGCGACGGCTCCCAGACCACCAGCACGTCGCCGGGGCGCAGCACCTCGCTCAACCGGGCGTACTGCGGGCGGTCCTTGGTAGCGAAGCGAGTAGCCGACCGATCGTTGTCGGTCAGCACCTCGGCTACCGGCCACCCATTGCGCTCGCACACCGCTCTGCATTCGGCCTCCTGCTCGGCGACCGAGCGCCCACCGGCGAGGTCGCGCGAGACGCGCGTGTAGATCACTGCGCGGCTCGGCGCGCGTCGGGACTCGGTGTAGGTGCTGGTCAGCGCGGTGCTCATAGTAAGAGAGTTTACGACAAATAAACATGCGTTCGACGTCTGCTATTACCCGATTCTCGATTCGACGAAGGGCCGTCCGTTCGGGCTCTACCTGCACGGCAACGAGGGGACCGAGGGCGCCGAGAACGCCGTCGACCGGATCACGGCGGGGCTGGGCTGGGAGAAGGCCGCCGAGTACGTGGTGGTCTCCGGTGCACCTACCAAGGACGACCGCGAAGCGTGTTGGGAGTTGGGCGCAACGCTCGCCGCGCAGTTGATGGAGGAGTGAACCATGGAGCTGTGTTCAGCTTCCTGACTCGAAGTAGGGCGTGATCTCTCGGACGAAACCCTTTGAACCAGAGGAAGTACGCCCGTTGCTCGGCGAATGTGAGAAGCAGATCGACTTTGTGGATCGGCACCAGAACACATGCGTCGAGGACCACGCGAAACCCGGCCACTACTCCGTGCGTTCCTCGGCGATCTCGCGGCGAGCGGTGCGTATGGCGTCGTGGTAGTACTCGGCGGGCACGTCGTACAGACCGCTCTCCTCGGCGTCGTCCACGAGAGCTTGCAGCGCTTTACGCCGCTCGGCGGTGCGCTGCGACCGGTAGTCGAGCAAGTCGCCCAGCTCCACGCGCCGGTGACGGCTGCCCTCGACGGTTTCGAAGGGGATTTTGCCGCTCTCCAGGAGTTTGATGAGCGTGGGGCGGCTGATGCCGAGGTAGTCAGCGGCTTCCTGCGTCGAGAGCTTCTGATCGACCGGAGCGACAACGACTGCGCGGTGAGCGCGCATTGCTTCCACGATCTGCGCCAGCGTGCTGTAGACCTCTGGCGGGAGGGGGATTTGCTCCCCGTCGGGACCGAGGAGCGCGGCGGGCTCATCGTGATGGTCGAGGAACTTCGACAGGTCCATGAGGGTGTCGAGGTCGGTGGCATCTGTCGGTGGGAAGAACGTTCCTTTTCTGCGGGGTGCGGTGGCTGCGCTCATGTAGCCAGTCTGCCGACTAATCGAAATAAACGCAATGCCATCGGTGGGCTGTGGATAGTCCACGGCTCTCCGTCACTTGTGCCGACCGGGCTCACCTCGGAAGTACCCCGGCGTGGTGCTGCTTCTGATCGGTGCGAGCGCGTGATTCTCGGTCGGCTCGTCGGCGTCGAGCGGGACGTGCAGCGCGATGTCGATGTCGTCCCGGGTGGCAGTGAGGCTGACGTACAGCGTGTCCGCGAGGTGGCGTCCGGGATGCACGGCCGGCAACGCTCTACACTGGCTCGCGTGAGCACGGCCCCCGATCCCGCCTCCGCCACCGGTGCGACGAGTACGCAATCGGTCCCCACCCCGTACGAGGATCTACTCGAGTTGGTGCTGACGACGGGAGTGCCCAAGGCCGACCGTACCGGCACCGGGACCCGCAGCCTGTTCGGGCATCAACTCCGCTACGACCTCGCGCAGGGTTTCCCGCTCATCACCACCAAGAAGGTCCACCTGAAATCGATCATCTACGAATTGCTGTGGTTTCTGCGCGGCGACTCCAATGTGCGGTGGTTACAAGAGCGTGGTGTGAGCATCTGGGACGAGTGGGCCGACCAGAACGGTGACCTCGGGCCCGTCTACGGCGTGCAGTGGCGCAGCTGGCCGACGCCGTCCGGGGAGCACATCGACCAGATCTCGGCCGCGCTGGAATTGCTCAGGTCCGATCCCGACTCGCGCCGCAACATCGTCTCGGCGTGGAATGTCAGCGAGATACCGCAGATGGCGCTGCCGCCCTGCCACGCGTTCTTCCAGTTCTATGTCGCCGACGGTAAACTCTCCTGCCAGCTGTATCAGCGCAGTGCCGACCTCTTCCTCGGGGTGCCCTTCAACGTCGCCTCCTACGCGTTGTTGACCCACATGATGGCCCAGCAGGCCGGGCTCGAGGTCGGGGAGTTCGTCTGGACCGGTGGCGACTGCCACATCTACGACAACCACGTCGAACAGGTACGGCGCCAACTGTCTCGCGACGCCTACCCTTATCCGAAACTCGTACTGCGCAAGGCGAATTCGATCGTCGACTACGATTTCGACGACATCGCCGTGGTCGGCTACCAATCGCATCCGGGAATCAAGGCCCCGGTCGCGGTCTGAGTGTCGTTCCCGCCCGCTAACCTGGACTCCATGAGCGGCATCACACTCATCTGGGCGCAGGATCGGGTCGGGGCGATCGGCCGCGACAACACCATTCCTTGGCGGGTGCCCGAGGATATGGCGCACTTCCGTGAGGTCACCGGCGGCAACGTGGTCGTGATGGGCCGAAAGACGTGGGAGTCGCTGCCGCCGCGATTCCGGCCGCTGCCCGGCCGTCGCAACATCGTGGTGACCCGATCGGCCGCCTATCGGTCCGAGGGTGCAGAGATCGTACATACCGTGTCCGAGGCGCTCGCGCTCGCTGGTGCCGAGGCGGTGGTGATCGGTGGGAGCGAGATCTATTCGGCCGCGATCGATCAGGCCACGCATCTGCGCGTCACCGAGATCGACATACTCGTCACCGGAGCCGATGCATTCGCGCCGGCTGTCGACGAAACCGCCTGGGACAGCAGGTCCGAAACCGAGTGGCTGCGTTCGAGTACCGGGACCCTCTACCGCTTCGTCGACTACATCCGCCGCGTGTCGCACCGGTGACGGCCGATCTCGGGTCGACACAGGTCAGGCGGATCGCGCTGGCCGCGCAGGGTTTCGCCGACCGCCGGCCCACCGGAGCGGTCACGATGCGGTTGGTCGACCGAGTCATCGACCGCACCAAGCTCTTTCAGATGGACTCGGTCAACATCGCGGTTCGCGCGCACTACCTGCCGTTGTTCAGCCGACTCGGGCCCTACGACCGCAGTCTGCTCGACCGGGCCGCGTGGCGACCGGGACGCGGCGGGCGGACACTCACCGAATATTGGGCGCACGAGGCGGCACTCATTCCCGTGGCGGACTGGCCGCTCTTCGGATTCCGGATGGCGGAGTATCGCGACGGGCGCTACCGGCACACGCGAGACACGATGCGCCGCAACCGAGAACTCGCCGCAGACGTCCGGGCGGTGATCGCCGACACCGGCCCGGCCACGCCGCGCCGCATCGAGGAACGCCTCGGCATCGAGCGCTCGCCGCGGGCGTCGGGTGGCTGGTGGAACCGTGGCGAGGTCAAGCATCTCTGCGAGGCGATGTTCGCCTCCGGTGAGTTCGCCGCGACGCGCGACGACGCGTTCGGCCGCCACTACGACTTGGCCGAACGGGTGGTCGGAGCCGATCTGGCGGCGGTGCACATCGACCGGATCGAAGCGCATCGTGAACTGGTCGCACGTGCCGCGGCGGCGCTCGGCGTGGCCACCGTCGCCGATCTCGCCGACTACTACCGGCTCAAGGCGGCCGATGTTCGCCCGGCCGTGACGGAGCTCGTGGAAGCCGGTGTGCTCGAGCCGGTTTCGGTATCGGGATGGCGAGCCGGTGCATACCTGCATACCGGTGCGACCGTACCGGTCCGGGCATCGCGCGCCGGGTCGGACCGCGGTGCGATCCTCTCGCCGTTCGACCCGCTGGTCTTCTTCCGGCCCCGCGCCGAACGTGTCTTCGGGTTTCACTACCGCATCGAGATCTACGTACCCGAACACAAACGGGTACACGGCTATTACGTGCACCCGTACCTGCTCGGCGACGATATCGTCGCGCGGGTCGACCTCAAGGCCGACCGGCAGCGCGGGGTCTTGCGGGTGCCGGGCGCGTTCGCCGAACCGGGGCAGGACGCGGCGGCGGTCGCAGCGCCGCTCGCGCGGGACCTGGCGACGTTCACGTCCTGGCTCGGCATGGCCGCGATCGAGGTCGGTGGCCGCGGTGATCTGGCACCGACGCTGCGTCGTCTGATCGGCTGAGGGGCACGTGCGACGCCGCGGAGTCGGTATCGCAGCGCCGCGATCGCAATGACATGCTTGTGCACCGACCACACGCATCCGTTCACGAGACAGGTGAGACACGACCATGACGGTGACCTTCGGCGATCGCGACTATTCGCTGGTGATGTTCGACCTCGACGACACGTTGGCACCGTCGAAGAGCCCGCTCGACGACGCGATGGTCGACGTGCTGCGCCGGCTGCTGCAACGCTCGCTGGTCGCGATCATCTCGGGCGGACGATACGAGCAGTTCCGTACGCAGGTCCTCGAGCGCATCGGGGGCATCGACGAGGTCGCGAACCTGCACCTGATGCCGACGTGTGGCACCCAGTACGTGCGATACACCGACGGGCGATGGGAGACCGTATACGCCGAGGACCTCACCGACGACCAGAAACATCGCACCCTCACCACGCTGGAGACCGGGGCCAACGAGCTCGGACTCTGGGAGACGCAGACGTGGGGCCCGATCCTCGAGGACCGCGGCAGCCAGATCACCTATTCCGCTCTCGGCCAGTCCGCCCCGGTGGACGCCAAGAAGTCGTGGGACCCCGACGGCGCCAAAAAGGAGGCGCTGCGCGCATATGCGGCGCAGCGGCTGCCCGACCTCGAGGTGCGCAGCGGTGGGTCGACGTCGGTGGACGTGACCCGCAAGGGCATCGACAAGGCTTATGGCGCGGGCAAACTGATGGAGATCCTGGATCTGGGCATCGACGACATCCTGTTCTTCGGCGACCGGCTCGACGAGGGCGGCAACGATCGCCCCGTCCAGGATCTCGGGATCACCTCGGTGGCGGTCGGCGATTGGCGCGACACCCTCGGCCGGCTCTCGGTGATCCTCGGCGACTGAGCCATTGCCGGCGGGTACCGGGTGCCGGCACCCGGTCGTGTGCGCCGGACGGTGCCGGTGGGACAATCGGTGACTGCGCTCGGCGAATCCCTGGGCCGAGTGACCGACATGTCGATGTGCCGGTCATCGATGTACGCGGAGTCGATGTACGCGGAGTCGATGTACGCGGAGTCGATGTACACGGTGTCGATGTACATGGAGAGGAGGCGGCGTGTCCGAGATGGTGCCGTTGCGGGTGCAGATGGTGGCCGCCACCGAATTCATCGCGCCGCCGGACGCGTCGTGGGCCACCGATGCCGACGGGGGAGAAGCTCTCGTCGAATTCGCCGGTCGCGCCTGCTATCAGAGCTGGGACAAGCCCAATCCGCGCACCGCCACCAATGCCGGATATCTACGACACATCCTCGAAGTGGGACATCTGTCGCTACTCGAGCATGCGACGGTGACGTTCTACATCACCGGCATCTCGCGCTCGTGCACCCACGAACTGATCCGGCACCGGCATTTCTCGTACTCCCAACTGTCGCAGCGCTTCGTCCCCGAACACGACTCGAATGTGGTGCCGCCACCGGCGATCCGCGGGGACACCGAACTCGAGCGGCTCTTCACCGAGGCGACCGACGCGGGCCGCGCCGCCTACTCCGAACTGCTGGCTGCCCTCGAGGCCAAATTCGCCGATGTCCCGAACGCGATCCTGCGACGCAAACAGGCGCGGCAGGCGGCGCGCTCGGTGTTGCCCAACGCCACCGAGACGAAGATCGTCGTCACCGGAAACTATCGGGCCTGGCGTCATTTCGTCGGCATGCGCGCGACCGAACATGCCGACGTCGAGATCCGTCAGCTCGCCGTCGAATGCCTGCGGCAGTTGATGAATGTGGCACCGACGGTGTTCGGGGACTTCGAGATCGGCACCCTGTCCGACGGCACCGAGGTGGCCACCTCTCCGTTCGTCCTCGAGGGCTGATCAGGCGAGTGGAAGCGGGTGGCACACGCCACCCGCGGCAATGCCGATCACGACACGCAGTGCCCGTTCGCCCCGGCGACGCGTGCAACGGTAATCTTGACCACCATGAGCGCAACCGATTCGCAGCCGCAGGCGCATCCTTTCGGGATCAACGCTGTGGCGATGGTGACACCTTTCCGCCCCGACGGTTCGCTCGATCTGGGCAAGGCTGCCGAACTGGCCGACCATCTGGTCGGTAAAGGCTGTGACGGTCTGGTGGTCAGCGGCACGACGGGTGAGTCGCCGACGACCACCGTCACCGAGAAACTCGACCTGCTCCGCGTAGTCCTCGACGCCGTCGGCGACCGCGCCCGTATCACCCAGGGTGCGGGCAGCTATGACACCGCCGAGAGCATCCGTTTCGCGCGGGCGGCACAGGAGACCGGCGCGCACGGGTTGCTCGTGGTGACGCCGTACTACTCGAAACCGCCGCAGGCGGGCCTGCTCGCGCATTTCCGCGCGGTCGCCGACGCCACCACGCTGCCGGTGCTGATCTACGATATTCCGCCACGATCAGTGGTTCCGGTGGCCAACGAGACGATGCTCGCCCTCGCCGAGCATCCCCGCATCAAAGGCGTCAAGGACGCCAAAGGAGATCTGCACTCGGCATCGGGGCTGATCGCCTCCACCGACCTCGAGTACCTCTCCGGGGAGGACGCGCTGAACCTGCCGTGGCTCTCGATCGGTGCCAGCGGTTTCGTCAGCGTGATCGGACATCTCGTCGCGGATCGGCTGCGGGAGATGCAGATCGCCGTCGAGAAGGGCGACATGCAGACCGCTCGCTCGATCAACACCACCATGCTCCCGTTGGTCAACGCCATGGGCCGCCTCGGTGGCGTCACCATGGTGAAGGCGTCGCTGCGTATCCTCGGATTCGACGTCGGTGATCCACGACTTCCACAAGTACCCGCCGACGGCCCCCAGATCGAAGCGCTCATCGCCGATCTGCACACGGCAGGAGTGTTGAGCTGATGACCCGCCCACCGCGTCGCCGTAGCGCCCGCCGTCAGTCCGGTCCGCCGGCACCCGCCCCGGAGCCGCAGGCATCGTCGACGTCACGTCCCGACACGCAGATCGAGCCGCCGAAAGCGGCCCAACCGCCTGCCGCAGCTCAACCGCCGGCGGCGGCGCGTGATTCGGCCACCGGGGGATCGCCATCCGGAGCGAATTCGGTACGCGCCGAACCGGCGCCCCCGCGCCGCGGCGGACGTCACGAACGCCGCGACAACAACCGGGGCGGGCGCGGCGGCGGTGGCCGGGAGCGTGGCGGTGCGCCGCAGGCGGCCCCGGTCGATCGGCTGGGTACGCCGCGGCGTCTGCGCAAGGGCACGTTGCGGGTGGTCGCGCTCGGTGGCATCGGCGAGATCGGCCGGAACATGACGGTGTTCGAATACGATGGCCGACTGCTGATCGTCGACTGCGGCGTGCTGTTCCCCGAGGATGCCCAGCCGGGTGTCGACCTCATCCTGCCGGACTTTCGCTACATCGAGGACCGGATGGACGACGTCGAGGCCGTCGTCCTCACGCACGGTCATGAGGATCACATCGGCGCGTTGCCGTTCCTGCTGCGGCTGCGCCCCGACATCCCCGTCGTCGGGTCCAAGTTCACTCTGGCGCTGGTGCAGGCGAAGTGCCGGGAACACCGACTGCGGCCCAAGCTGGTGGAGGTTCGGGAGGGCGAACGCACCCAGCATGGACCGTTCGACTGTGAATTCTTCGCGGTCAATCACTCCATCCCGGACGCGCTCGCCGTCGCCATCCGCACACCGGCAGGGGTGGTTCTGCACACCGGCGACATCAAACTCGACCAGCTTCCGCTCGACGGCCGCCTCACCGATCTCGCCGGTTTCAGCCGACTCGGCGACGAGGGCGTCGATCTGTTCCTCGTCGACTCCACGAACGCCGAGGTGCCGGGCTTCGTGACCCCGGAACGTCAGATCGGCGGCGTACTCGACCAGGTGATCGGCAAGGCCCGCGGCCGTGTCATCGTGGCGTCCTTCGCCAGCCATGTCCACCGCATCCAGCAGATCATCGACGTGGCGCATACGCACAACCGCCGGATCACGTTTGTCGGGCGGTCGATGGTCCGCAACATGCAGATCGCCCAGGAACTCGGCTACCTGCACGTGCCCGACGGTGTCGAGGTGGACATGGACACCGCCGCGACCCTGCCCGACCACCGGGTCGTACTCATCTCCACCGGTTCTCAGGGCGAGCCGCTCTCGGCGCTCTCGCGGATGGCGCGCGGCGAACACCGGCAGATCAACATCCGCGCAGCCGATCTCATCGTGCTCGCATCCTCACTCATCCCCGGCAACGAGAACTCGGTTTTCGCCGTCGTCAACGGACTGTCGAAACTGGGGGCGACCGTCATCACACAGCAGAGCGCGAAAGTACACGTGTCCGGGCACGCATCGGCCGGCGAACTGCTCTACCTGTACAACGCGGTCCGCCCGAGCAACGCGATGCCGGTACACGGGGAATGGCGGCACCTGCGCGCCAATGCGGCGTTGGCCGAGGCGACCGGGGTCAAGCCGGACCGGATCATGCTGGCCGAGGACGGGGTCGTCGTCGATCTGCTCGACGGGCAGGCGGAGATCGTCGGTCGGGTACCTGTCGGCCATGTGTATGTCGACGGGCTGTCGGTCGGCGATGTCGGCGAGTCGACCCTCTCGGAGCGCTTGGTGCTCGGAGAAGGTGGATTCATCGCGATCACCGTGGTGATCAACGCCACGACCGGTCGTGCGGTGAGTACGCCGGAGGTCTCCGGGCACGGCTTCTCCGACGATCCGGACGCACTCAAGGCCGCCGCCGACCTCGTCGATCAGGCACTCGACGCCCTCGCCGCCGAAGGCGTCACCGACACCCATCGGATCGCACAGGCCATCCGGCGGACCGTCGGGCGCTGGGTCGCCGACGCCTACCGACGGCGACCGATGATCGTGCCGACGGTGCTCGCGGTCGGTGATTGACGAACGTCGACACGACGGATGAATCGTTGATGAACACAACGGCCATCCGGGTCGGCGTGTGGGCCGACAGCGAAAGCGATTGTTAGAGTGCCGTAAGGCTTGCCAGCCCATGATCCCATCTCTCCAGGAGTCGTCGATGCGCTCACTCCGGTCCGCAGACCGCCGTTCTTTCCCCTTCCGGACCTCCGTCGCGGCGGTGCTCGCCTGTGCGACGATCGCGGTCCCGGTCACAGCGACGACGATGGGTGAGGGCCTGGCGCATGCAGCGCCGGCGAGTGTGACGGGTGGACAGGTCGTGGTCCCGGTCCCGGCGGCGATCAGCATCCCCGACGTCGAGAACGTGCGCACCTTCGCCAACTACCGGACCGTCGACGGCCACGCGATCACCGATCGGGTCATCCGCAGCGCGAATCTGTCGACGCTCACCCCGGTCGGCGTCGCCAATCTGCAGAAGCGTCACCTCGCCTCGATCATCGATCTGCGGACGACGATCGAGGATCAGTTGCAGGCAGACAAGCCCGTGCCGGGCGCCACCGTGCATCACTTCGACGTGTTCCGGGCGTCGCCGCCGGCCGATCTGATCAATCTGACCGAGGGGTACCGGCAGTTCGTGAGCAATCCCGTTGCCCGCCAGGCGTTCGGGGACTCGCTACGCAACATCTCCCAGACCGTTGCCGACGGCGGGGCCGTGTTGTTCCATTGCAGCGCAGGCAAGGACCGCACCGGCTGGCTCGCGGTCACGCTGCTGACGGTGCTCGGCGTCCGCCACGACGTGGTGGTCGATGACTACCTGGCCAGCAACACCTTCCGGCACGCCTCGCCGAACGATCCGATCGACGGCGTGAACATCGGTTACCTCAACAGTGCCTTCGACCAGGTGCACAAGGACTACGGCACCTTCGACAGCTATGTACACAAGGGCCTCGGACTCACCGACGCCGACGTCGCCGGTCTCAAGCACGCGTTGTTGCTCCCGGCGAACTGATCGCCGGAGATGTCGGCCGGGCACCACCGGTGTCCGGCGACTTCGCCTAGGCTGACACGGTGACTCTCGCGCAAGCAGAACGAGCGGCCCTGGTCGAGACTCTCCGGGGCACCGGTCCCGACGCCCCGACACTGTGTGATGGATGGACGACCCGCGACCTGCTCGCGCATCTGATCGTTCGGGAGCGACGCCTCGATGCAGCGCCGGGAATCATGGTCAAGCCGCTGTCCGGGTACACCGAGCGGGTCCGGGCCGGCGTGGCCGAACGCGACTTCGACGCGCTGTTGACGCAGCTGGCATCGGGTCCGCCCATCTATTCGCCGTTCTTCCTCATCGACCGCGTCGCCAACCTCGCCGAGATGTTCGTTCACCATGAGGACGTGTTGCGCGGGGCCGTGCAGGCCGACAGCGACTGGACGCCACGGACCCTGTCGCCCGAACTCGAGAAGGGGCTCGTCACTCCGGTGAAGTCGGTGGGCAAGATGACGCTGCGTTCGTCACCGGCAACGGTCGTCCTGCGCACGCCCGACGGCACCGAGTTGACCAGTGGGGGACATGGGCCCCGGGTCACCGTCACCGGCCCGGTCGGTGAGTTGCTGCTCTTCGCGTTCGGGCGGGCGCCGGTCACCGTCGCATTCGACGGCGATGCCGAGGCGGTCGCATCGGTGCGATCGGCGCCGCGGGGATTCTGACGCACCACGAACGCCGCCGATGATGCAGGTGACGTCACAAGTTCGACACGCGCCCGCGTTGCCGGTGTTGTCCGTGTGACTGGAGTGGCCACGAAAGACTAGTCTGTTCGTCATGGCTTCGAGAGCGAGCACCGGTACGCGCACGTCCGCATCTCGTGCGTCCAGGGGTAGCAAGCGCGGTACCCGCGGCGGGTCGACGAATTCGGGTTCGGCAGCGAAATCGAGCGTCACGTCCGGACGCACGTCGACGCCACGGTCGGCTACGTCCCGCTCGGGTGCGCGCAGCGCATCGGCCGGCACCGTCCGCGCCTCACGCGGGTCGCGGACGGGCGGCGCGACGCGTTCGGGCGCGGCGGCCTCGGCCGACATCTCGCGGCGAACTCCGGGCGCGGGTGCGGTCGGGGCCGTCGGCAAAGGTGTGGGCAAAGGACTCGGTGCCGGCTGGGGATTGCTGGCCCGGGGCGTCGGCGGTGTGGCGCGTGCAGGGTCGGGAGGAGGCCGCGCCCGGTCCCGCGACCGGAGAGAACCCGGATACGACGAGGTGGCCGACGACGCCGCCGATTCCGGGGGTTTCGACCAAGACCAGTTCGACGGCGAGTACGACGGTCGCGGTCACGTCGACGAAGGTCGGGGTGGACGGACTGGTGACACGACCGGCCACACCCACCGCCGCGACGGGGTCGCCCTGTTGATCCTGGCCGTGGCCGTCCTGATCGCTGCCGGGGTGTGGTTCGGTGCTGCCGGCCCCGCCGGGGCGTTCATCAACGCGCTGGTGCGAGCGATTGTCGGCAGCTTGGCGATCGTGGTGCCGCCGGCGCTCGTCGCGGTCGCGATCATCTTGATGCGACGCCCGCCCAATGCCGACCGTCGGGGCCGCTACGTCGGTGCCGGTCTGCTGATCGTGGCGCCGCTTCTCGGTCTGATCCATCTGATGGCCGGATCGCCGCATGACCTTGATGGGCGTTCATCGGCTGGCGGATTCCTCGGATTCGCGGTGGGCGCTCCGTTGACGGCCGGCGCCACCGCATGGGTATCTGTCCCGATTCTGTTGCTGTGCATTGCGTTTGGTGTGCTGGTGCTCAGCGGGCGGACGGTGCGCGATGTTCTCGATGGCGTGCGCGCCTATCTTGGTCTCGCCGCCGGGACCGACGAGTGGGATGACGAAGTGCCCTGGGACGCCGACGATCTGGATGGCGAGTACCCGGGGGAGGATGACCGGGATGATGCGGACTTCGGGGTCGGCGATCTCGATGCAGACGATCCGTTCACCACGGGTGGATCGCGGCGCGGCGCGGCCTCGCGGAATCCTGCCTACTCGCCCGATCCGTACGACAATTACCCTCCCGATCCGGCCGACGAGGGCGCGCGGCATGCGCGACGCGCCCGACGTCCCGCGCCGGTCCGGGCCGGCGATGTGTTGGCGACGGCGACGACCGAGCCACTCGGCGGCGCAACGACCGATCGCCTGGACGAGGAGACCACCGCACCGCTCGAGGATCCGGCGGAGGCGTCCGGGCCGCGCCGCACGGGCGGCCGGGCGGCGACGCCGCGCGGCGATGCGGCGCCGGTGGCCAAGTCCGCTCGTCGCAGTGGTCCGGCGCCGAAGGTGGCAACTCCGCAGGCCCAGTCTGATGACGCCGACGAGCCGTTCACCGTCGAGGCCGCAGAAGGCGACTACCGCCTGCCGCCCACGACACTACTGCTCGATGGCGATCCGCCGAAGCACGGGAGTCGTGCCAATGAGGACATGATCGACCGGATCTCCGGTGTGCTCGAGCAGTTCAAGATCGACGCCGCGGTCACCGGTTACACCCGTGGACCGACCGTCACCCGGTACGAGGTCGAACTCGGGCCGGGGGTGAAGGTCGAGAAGATCACCGCCCTGCAGCGCAACATCGCCTACGCGGTGGCCACCGACAACGTGCGTCTGCTCGCGCCGATCCCGGGTAAGTCGGCGGTCGGCATCGAGGTGCCCAACTCCGATCGTGAGATGGTGCGCCTGGCCGACGTGCTCAAGGCGCCGTCGACGCGCAAGGACGTCCATCCGCTCGTCATCGGACTCGGCAAGGACATCGAAGGCGACTTCGTCTGCGCAAACCTGGCCAAGATGCCGCATCTGCTGGTCGCGGGCTCGACCGGGTCGGGAAAGTCGAGCTTCGTCAATTCGATGTTGGTCTCACTGCTGACCCGCGCCACGCCCGAGCAGGTCCGAATGATCCTGATCGACCCGAAGATGGTGGAACTGACTCCCTATGAGGGCATCCCGCACCTGATCACCCCCATCATCACGCAGCCGAAGAAGGCCGCTGCCGCACTCGCGTGGCTCGTCGAGGAGATGGAGCAGCGATACCAGGACATGAAGGCATCCCGGGTACGCCACATCGACGACTTCAACTCGAAGGTCCGCTCCGGCGACATCACCACGCCGCCGGGTTCCGAGCGGGTCTACAAGCCGTACCCGTACATCGTGGCGATCGTCGACGAGCTCGCCGACCTGATGATGACCGCGCCCCGCGACGTCGAGGACGCGATCGTGCGTATCACGCAGAAGGCGCGTGCCGCGGGCATTCATCTGGTGCTGGCGACCCAGCGGCCCTCGGTGGATGTGGTGACCGGACTGATCAAGACCAATGTGCCCTCGCGTCTGGCCTTTGCGACATCGTCGCTGACCGACTCCCGGGTCATCCTCGATCAGCCGGGGGCGGAGAAGCTGATCGGTATGGGTGACGGGTTGTTCCTGCCGATGGGTTCGAACAAGCCGATCCGCATGCAGGGTGCATTCATCACCGACGAGGAGATCGGCGGCGTCGTCGATTACGCCAAGGAACAAGCCGACCCGGAGTACACCGAGGGGGTCACCGCGGCCAAGGCCGGCGACAAGAAGGACATCGACTCCGACATCGGTAACGACCTCGACGATCTACTGCAGGCGATCGAGTTGGTGGTGAGCAGCCAGTTCGGCTCGACGTCGATGCTGCAGCGCAAACTGCGGGTCGGTTTCGCCAAGGCCGGTCGACTGATGGATCTGATGGAGACGCGGGGCGTCGTCGGGCCCACCGAGGGATCGAAGGCCCGGGAGGTACTGGTGAAGCCCGACGATCTCGCCGGCGTGATCGCCTCGATCACCGGCGGCGGTGCCGATCCAGAACCCGCCGACGCGTGACGGCGGGACCGCGCATCACGCGAGGTGAACGGGACGAACCCGACATCGGGTAGGGTGGGCGGAGATCGAAGAGGGGAGTATCCCCATCTCGCGGTGTGTCCGTCAATACGGTCGCGGAACTGAGAAGGCGCCGATCGCCTTCGGTCCCGGCCCGGACACCGCGGTCGTTCACCGGCGGGAGAGACCTCTGGCATCGCAACCGTTTTGTGCTGCGCGCTGGAGGTAGATCGTCCCATGCACGTCTCGACCATCGTCTGGATCGTCACCTGTGCGGTGATCCTGGGCCTGTTCGTCTTCGACTTCTTCGCCCACGTCCGGGTTCCGCACGCCCCGTCCCTGAGAGAATCGGGCATCTGGTCGGCCGTCTACATCACGATCGCCGTCGTCTTCGGTGGCTTCGTGTGGTGGCAGTGGGGGACCACGTACGCCGGGGAGTACTTCGCCGGTTACGTCACCGAGAAGGCATTGTCGGTGGACAACTTGTTCGTCTTCGTCATCATCATGTCGAAGTTCGCCGTACCCAAGGAGTATCAGCAAAAGGTGCTGTTGCTCGGCATCGTGATGGCGCTGTTGCTGCGCGGGTTGTTCATCGCCGTCGGAGCGGCTGCGATCAATACCTACAGCTGGGTGTTCTACCTGTTCGGCGCCTTCTTGATCGTCACCGCGATCAAGTTGCTGCGCGAAAGCGATGACCCCGTCGACCACGAGGAGCAGCGCGAGTCGCGGCTCGAACGGCTCGTCAAGAAGTACCTGCGTACCTCCGATGAGTACGACGGCGACCGGTTGTTCACGCGCGTCTCGGGCCGCCGGATGGCGACTCCGATGCTGTTGGTGCTCGTCGTCATCGGCTTCACCGATATCCTGTTCGCGCTCGATTCGATCCCGGCCATCTACGGGCTGACCCAGCAGCCGTACCTGGTGTTCACCGCCAATGCGTTTGCGCTGATGGGTCTGCGCCAGTTGTACTTCCTGCTCGGCGGACTTCTCGACAGACTCGTCTATCTGTCCTATGGGCTGTCGTTCATCCTCGTGTTCATCGGCGTCAAACTGGTGCTGCACGCCTTGCACGAGAACGCGCTGCCGTTCATCAACGGCGGCGAACACGTATCCGTACCGGAGATCTCCACGCCGCTGTCTCTCGGTGTCATCATCGGCACCCTGGTCATCACCACGGTCGCGAGTCTGATCGGCTCGCGACGGCAACGGACGGGCCCGCCGACCGGGTGATCGGCGGCGCCGTCCGGGCAGGTCAGTCGTCGAATGGGCCGAATATCTGCTTCCATTCGACGATCCGCACGCCATCGATGGCCTGATGGGCGTTGAACGGGTCGTTGGCCATGAAGGCCTCGGCGTCATCGATGCCACCATCGACACCGATCAGGATCAGTGCACCGGAGCCGTCGGGGTACGGGCCGCTGGCGAGCACGTTACCGGCGCCGTATTCCTCGGACAGCCACTCACGATGGGCCGCGCGATGGGCATCGCGGACAGTCGCCTTGGCCGACTCGTAGGTGTAGTGCACTGCATAGATGGTCACGTAAGTCGCTCCTGGTTCCGTGGAAACTACTGTGTCGTCGGGGATTTCACCGGTCTGTGCGTTGTCTCGCCCGTCGGTGGGTCACCGAGGTCGGCCAGCATCCGGGTGTTGCCCAGCGTATTCGGTTTGACGTAGCTCAAATCGAGGAACTCCGCGACACCGGTATCGTACGAGCGGCACATTTCCTCGAAGACCTCGCGGGTCACCGGTGTGCCCTCGATCTCGGCAAACCCGTGCCGGCCGAAGAACTCCGTCTCGAAGGTCAGCACGAAAACCCGACTCAACTGCAACTCGCCGGCCACCTCGAGTAGCCGGGCCACCAGGCGATGCCCGATACCGCGCCCGGCGCACTGCGCATCGACTGCGACGGTGCGCACTTCGCCGAGATCGGCCCACAACACGTGCAGCGCACCGCACCCGACGATCCGGCCGTCGAGCTCGGCGACCCAGAACTCCTGCACCGCTTCGTAGAGCGTCACGAGATTCTTCTCGAGCAGGATGCGTCCGGCGTACTGGTCGATCAGCTCCTTGATGCGGGGCACATCGGAGGTACGAGCACGGCGGACGACGACCGAATCGCGTCGAATCGTGGTCGGATGCTTCGGGACGCTGCCCGGGTCGGGGACCTCGTTGCCGTCCTCACCGTTCATGGGTTCATCTTGCCTTCAGTTGTGCCCGGGCGTCACCTGAGGCCTGCGGGTGTGCGCGGTTGGCGGGGGGCCGACCCACCATGCTGCCGGACGCGTCCGTGATGAGAACGCGAGGATCCGCCGTCCGCGCATGTCGGATCGGTCGATACCCTGGTGAGCGTGCGAACGAACGACACGCGTCCGGTGGCGCCGGCCACCGGCGCCGGCGCCCGAGATGCGGTCTCATGACCGACCGGATGCGCCGGGCTGTCAACGAACGCGGGCTCGCCGACGTCGGGCGTGGACCCGACCACATCGCCGACCCCGTCGATTCGGTTCCGGTCGTCAACATCGCCAACGCACTGACCGTTTTCCGGATCGTGTTGGTGCCGGTCTTTCTGGTCGTTCTCTTCGCCGACGGCGGCCACCAGACCTGGTGGCGCATCGCGGCGGCACTGATCTTCGGGGTCGCCGCGATCACCGACCACGTCGACGGTCGCCTTGCGCGGGGACGCGGGCTGGTCACCGACTTCGGCAAACTCGCCGATCCGATCGCCGACAAGGCGCTCATCGGCTCGGCACTGATCGCCTTATCGGTTCTCGGCGAATTGTCCTGGTGGATCACCGCGATCATCCTCGTGCGTGAACTCGGGGTCACCCTTCTTCGGTTCTGGGTGTTGCGCCACGCCGTCATCCCGGCCAGCCGCGGTGGCAAACTCAAGACTCTCCTGCAGGCGATCGGTATCGGGCTGCTGCTGTTCCCGCTGAGCGGCGCCTTCCATCTGGTGGCCGTGATCATCATGTGGGTGGCCGTCGTCATCACCGTGGCGACCGGATTCGACTACGTGTGGCAAGCTCTCCGGTTGCGCGGCGCCGCCCGGATGCGGTCCCGCGATGGTGCACGCACGCCACAGACCATCGGACCGGTCACCGACGCAGGCACGGAGCATCGATGACCCGCGCGGCCGTGCCCGGCGCGACGCCGCGCCGGGCGCGACACGACACGTTCGGCCGCACCCACCTGACGCGCGGCGACCGATCCGATATTCGACTACTGTCGTCCACACGCGCGCTCGACGATGTGTACGTGCCGCTGCGGGAACGGGAAGGCATCGTTCGGCGTTGAACCCGACGATGCCGCTTGCCGGCACCCTCGACGGCCGAGGCGCCGAGTATTCCGGTCCCGGCACCGCGGCAACGGCAAGTGCGCGCACGGATCTGTGAGAAGGATGCGTGCGACCAAGACAAGCGCGAGAAGGACAAGGAGGAAACCCCGATGGCAATGCTCTTGCGAGAAGCGCTCGGTGACAGCCTGCGCCGCGTTCGTACCCTGCAGGGCCGGACGCTACGTGAGGTGTCCACCGATGCGCGGGTGAGCCTGGGTTACCTCTCCGAGGTCGAGCGCGGGCAGAAGGAGGCGTCCAGCGAATTGCTGGCCGCGATCTGCGACGCACTCGATGTCGAGATCGCCGATCTGCTCCTCGACGTGGGCACCACGATGCGACCCGACGATGCTCCGGTGACGGTTCCGGCCGCCGAGCGCGACGCGGCTATCGCGTCGAAGGTGGTCATTGCCGCGCCCGAGGTGCGCACCCGCGCGACGGCCCTGGCCGCCGCCTGACCCAGGCTCACCGGTTGCGCACGCATGCGGGTGTCGCGGGCTCCGAGCACTGCGCATTGGCTCCGAGCGCCGTGTATTCGATCGTCTGAATGCCGGCCTGCATCGTCCGGCCATCCGAGAAGCTAGATTAGTGTGCATACCGACGCGAAACCGCTCTGATTGGAGTTGACGAGAAGCTATGGCGAACCCGTTCGTGAAGATGTGGCGCTATCTGATGGCACTCGGCAATGCGAAGATCGATGAGAACGCCGATCCGAAGATTCAGATACAGCAGGCGATCGAAGACGCGCAACGTCAGCATCAGGCGCTTTCCCAGCAGGCGGCGTCGGTGATCGGCAACCAGCGTCAGCTCGAGATGAAGCTGAATCGTCAGCTCGAAGAAATCGAGCGGCTGCAGGCCAACACGCGGCAGGCGCTGACCCTGGCCGATCAGGCCAACGCGGCCGGGGACGCGCAGAAGGCGCAGGAGTACAACAATGCTGCCGAGGCGTTCGCCGCGCAGCTCGTCACCGCGGAGCAGAGCGTCGAAGATCTGAAATCGCTGCATGACCAGTCGTTGCAGGCAGCCCAGCAGGCCAAGCAGGCGGTCGAGCGGAACGCCACCGTCCTGCAGCAGAAGCTCGCCGAGCGCTCCAAGCTGCTCAGCCAGCTCGAGCAGGCGAAGATGCAGGAGCAGGTCAGCGCCTCGCTGAACCAGATGAGCGAGCTGTCGGTACCCGGGAACACGCCGAGCCTCGATCAGGTGCGCGACAAGATCGAACGGCGCTACGCGAATGCGCTCGGTTCGGCCGACCTCGCGAAGAACTCGGTGCAGGGTCGGATGGCCGAGGTGGAGCAGGCCGGTGTGCAAATGGCCGGTCATGCGCGGCTCGAGCAGATCCGAGCAGGTATGTCGGGCAATTCGTTGCCGACCGGAGGCGCAGCCGCCCCGGCGGCGCAGCCCGCGCCGGGACTGACGAAGCCGGCCGCCGAGCCGCCGCAGACGGGCAACTGAGCCCACGATTCACCGGTACCGCAGGCGGTGGACCGGTGCGGGTGGCAATTGTGGCCGGACCCGACGCGGGCCATGCGTTTCCGGCTTTCGCGCTATCGGAAAAGCTTGCCGCCCAACAGGTTCGGTCCATCGTGTGGACGGGCGTCCGGTGGCACGAGGTCGCCGGGTCTCGCGGCCTCGACGTTGCCGAACTACCAGATCTGCAAGTGCGTCCCGATGAGGATGACGAGGATGCCGGGGCAAAACTCGGTGCGCGGGCGGCACGAATGGCTGCCACGCTCGCCCCGATACTGGCCGTGCGCGGCATCGATCTGGTCGTCTCCGATGTCATCACCGTCGCCGGATTGTGGGCGGCCGAGTTGTGCGGGATACCCGCGATCGAATTGTCACCGCACCCCCTCTACGCACCTTCGCGTGGGTTGCCTCCCATCGGTGCGGGGCTGGCGCCGGGACGCGGGTTCGGCGGCCGACTGCGTGATTCCGGGCTGCGAATGGCGAGCAATGTCTCGGTCCGCGCGGGCGAGCGCCAGCGCGGTGCCGCTCGACGCGGGATCGGACTGCCCGCCACGCCGGTGACGTCGGTACCGCGGCTCATCGCCACCCTGCCGGCGCTGGAGGTGGGCCGGCCCGATTGGCCGGCCGACGCGCACCTGATCGGACCGCTGCTGTGGGAGCCCACCGAGGCCACTGTGACACCACCAGCCGGTGAGGCGCCGCTGGTCGTGGTGGCGCCGTCGACGGCGGCGATCGGTACGGCCGACATGCTCACGCACACGCTCGCCGGTCTGGATGAGCTGGCAGCGAGGCGCCCGCTACGCGTCGTCATCTCGGCTCTCGATCCGCCACCGATGCATCAGCGAGAGTCGCCGGGGTTGTCGGTCGTGGCCGGACTCGGACGTCAAGATCTGCTGGTACGGCACGCCGACGTGGTCGTGTGCGGCGGTGGCCACGGGATGCTCGCGAAGTCCTTGTCGGCGGGCGTTCCGGTGGTGACGGTGCCCGGCGATGGGGATCAATGGGAGTTGGCCACGCGAGTGGCCCGCCAGGGTAGCGGGGTGGCGGTACGCCCGGTGACGGCCCACGCCATCGCCGAGGCGGTCGCCTCGGTGCTCGATGACCCCGGATTCTCTCGCGCTGCGGCGCGCGCCGCCGAGTCGGCCATCGATGTCGTCGACCCGGTGCGCATCGTTCACGATGTATACCAACGCCATGTCGAAGGGTGTGTCCCCGGCGCCTCGCACGGTGGCCGGGCCGCCGGAGGAGTGCCCCGATGCGATTGACGGAGTTCACCGAACGGATCACCGAGCAATTCGGTACGGTCGCGGCGGATTCGATACTGACCGACCACGTGCTGACCGAACTCGGTGGTCGCACCGGCGCGCGGGCCATCGATGAGGGTGTCGATCCCCGCGATGTGTGGGTGGCGATCTGCCGCGACTTCGACGTTCCCCGAAATCGGTGGTGATTGCGCGTTCGAAATCGCGCCGGTCCGCGTGTCGGCTTGCCATCGAACACACGTTCAGGCAATCGTAGAGGGGTGTGGAACCAAGCCGCCGTCGCGTGCGTCGAAGGTCTTGTCGGGCGTGAACGGCGATCCCGGCGTGATCGTCCATCCCCGGCCATCGCCGGTTGCGTGTGCGATTGTGTCGGACCCCGTCGCTAACGTGCTCCACGAACCACCACCCGATACCGATGACCACCCGAACTCCGCCGGTCGCACCGGCGCACTGATACGAGGAGACCACCATGGCAGCACCCCAGGATCGTGAGAAGGCTCTCGACCTCGCCCTCGCCCAGATCGACAAGAATTTCGGCAAGGGATCGGTCATGCGGCTCGGCGAGGAGACCCGTCAGCCGATCGCGGTGATCCCCACCGGTTCGATCGCACTCGACGTCGCGCTGGGCATCGGCGGACTGCCGCGTGGCCGCGTCGTCGAGATCTACGGTCCGGAGTCGTCCGGTAAGACCACGGTGGCCCTGCATGCGGTCGCCAACGCCCAGGCCCAGGGGGGTATCGCCGCGTTCATCGACGCCGAGCACGCGCTCGATCCGGAATATGCGGCAAAGCTCGGTGTCGACACCGACGCACTCCTGGTGTCCCAGCCCGATACCGGTGAGCAGGCGCTGGAAATCGCCGACATGCTGATCCGGTCGGGCGCGCTGGACATCCTCGTGATCGACTCGGTCGCCGCACTGGTCCCCAAGGCCGAGATCGAAGGCGAGATGGGTGATTCGCATGTCGGTCTGCAGGCGCGTCTGATGAGCCAGGCGCTGCGCAAGATGACCTCGGGACTGAGCAACTCGAACACCACCGCGATCTTCATCAACCAGTTGCGCGAGAAGATCGGCGTGATGTTCGGTTCACCGGAGACCACGACCGGTGGTAAGGCGTTGAAGTTCTACTCCTCGGTCCGCCTGGATATCCGTCGGATCGAGACCCTCAAGGACGGCACCGATGCGGTCGGCAACCGTACCCGCGTCAAGGTCGTCAAGAACAAGGTTGCACCGCCGTTCAAGCAGGCCGAGTTCGACATTCTCTACGGCCACGGCATCAGCAAGGAGGGCTCGCTGATCGACATGGGTGTCGCCGAGGGCTTCATTCGCAAGTCGGGCTCCTGGTTCACCTACGAGGGCGATCAGCTCGGCCAGGGCAAGGAGAACGCCCGGAAGTTCCTGCTCGAGAACGACGATATCCGCGACGAGATCGAGAAGAAGATCAAGGAGAAGTTGGGCATCGGTGCGGTGGTCGACGCCGATGACGTCGCCCCGGCGCCGGTGGAATTCTGACCGGCGAGCGAGAATCCGGCAGGCGAGAACCAGGCGGGGCAAAGGGGCCCAGCGCCTGGGATGTGGCGTTGCGATTGCTGGGGGTGCGGGCCCGTTCACGCACTGAGATGCAGGATCGGTTGTCCCGCCGCGGTTTCGACGCCGAGGCCGTCACCGACGTGATGATGCGGCTCGACTCCGCCGGTCTTCTCGACGACGAGGACTTCGCCACCGAGTGGGTGCGGTCGCGGCATGCGCATTCGGCGCGTGGCCGGCTCGCGTTGCGCCACGAGCTCAAGGCCAAGGGGGTCGATGCGACGACGATCGAAAGCGCTCTCTCCGAGATCGATCCCGATGACGAGCGCGCCGCAGCGCGGCGTCTGGTGGACAAGAAGATCACCATCCGTGTGATGGAGGAGATCGACGACCGGGCAGAGCGGGAGAGACACTTTCGCCGGCTGGTGGCCATGCTGGTGCGTCGCGGCTATCCGCAGTCGTTGGCACTCGACGTGGTCGGCGAACAGCTCGACGCGGCCGGCCGGGCCCGCCAGATCGCGGACCCCTGAGCAAACTCCGCGTCATCGATGCCAACGATGGTCGGCAATCGCCGACGATGCCGGGTGCCGTCAGATGACGGCACCCGGCATCGGGTCCTCGGGGCAGCCCGCGAGTGTCCCTCAGCGTTGAAGGGGGCCGAATTCCGGCATGTTCTCCATCGCGCCCAGGTCGGTCTCCTCCGCGTCGGGTACCGCTGTCTTGCGGCGGCCCTGGCGTAGTGCCTTCTCAAGGCCGGTGGCCAGCGTGGAGAGGCCGAAGTTGATGACGATCATCACCACGGCGACCACGACGAGGGCAGGCAGATAGTTGCCGTAGTAGGACGCCGATTGAATCCCCGAGCGGACCACCTCGACGTATCCGATGGCGTAACCGAGCGCGGAGTCTTTCAAGGCGATCACCATCTGCGAGATCAGCGCGGGAAGCATCGCGGTGATGGCCTGCGGGAGCAAGATGATTCGCATCATCTGCGACTTGCGAAGCCCCAACGCCATCGACGCCTCGGTCTGCCCGGTGGGCAGGGAGTTGATTCCCGAACGCAGGATCTCGGCCATCACCGAACCGTTGTAGAGGGTCAGGCCGGTGACGACCGCGGCAAACGCCAGTTGGGAGGACGGGAACACTGCGTAGTCGGCGAACAGGTAGTAGGCGAAGATCATCAGGATCAGCACCGGGATCGCACGGAACACCTCGACGAACAGCCCGGCCACGGCCCGCACCCACAAGTGATCGGAGAGGCGCCCGATGCCGAGGACGGACCCCAGGATCAGCGCGAAGATGATGGACAGGAACGCAGCCTTGAGCGTTCCCCACAGCCCGGGCAGAATATAGGTGGTCCAGGTGGTCCCGGTGATGAAGGGATTCCACTTCTCCGAAACGAATTGGTCGTTGCCGGTGAGAACCACGATCACGTACGCCGCCACCGCGACGACCACCACCAGGAAGATGACGGCGATGATCGCGTTGCGGATGCGGCCCTTGGGTCCGGGTGCGTCGTAGAGAACCGTTGCGCTGCTCATCGTTTGACCGCCAGTCGCTTGGCGAGGTAGCCGAAGACGGCGCCCTCGATCAGGGTGATGACCATGAATCCGATGGCGATGATCACGAAGATCGCGATGATCTGATCGGCATGGTTCTCGATTTGCTCCTTCATCAGCAGTGAGGCCTCGGCGACGCCGATCACCGACGCGATGGTGGTGTTCTTGGTCAATGCGATCAGCACACTGCCGAGCGGACCGATCACCGATCGCAGTGCCTGCGGCAAGATGATGATCCCGAACACCTGGCTGAAGCCCAGACCCAACGACCGAGCAGCCTCGGCTTGTCCGAGGGGCACCGTGTTGAATCCCGAGCGCAAGGTCTCGCAGACGAAGGTCGCGGTGTAGAGGATGAATGCCAGCACCGCGAGCCGGAAGTTGTTGTTCTCGATGAAGGTGTCGTTGTCGGGGGCCAGTGCCAGACCGAGGTTCTGGTACAGACCCACCGAGCAGAAGATCACGATCAACCTCAGCGGGGTGTTCCGCACGATGTTGATGTAGGCGGCGCCGAACCAGCGCATCACCGGCACCGGGGACACGCGCATCCCGGCGAGAATGGTGCCCCAGATCAGCGCGCCGATCGCCGACCACAACGTCAACTCGAGGGTCACCCGGAAGGCGGGCCACAGTTGCGGACCAATGTCCGACCACAGTTCATTCATCGGTTATCGCCTTCTTCCTCAGCCGAGTCCCGGTGGGCACGGGGTGGATGTCGAATTGACTATCTTGTCCACCGCCTGCGGGCCGGGGTCGGGAAGGAACTTGTAGTTCGAGTCGGGTGCGGCCGCGCGCGCCATCATCTCGTCGACGTACTGGTTGCCGATCGCCTTGCGCAAGGCCGACTCCCACGCGGATTCACCACCGTTGGGTCCCGAAGCGAGCATGGCGTGCAGGGCTTCGTCGGCGGCGGCGAGCGCCTCGGGATGATTCTGGGCCATACCGATTCCGTAGTTCTCGGTGGAGAACGGGGTACCGGCTTTCTTGAGGACCTTTTTGCCGCTGCTCGAGACGCAGGCATTCTTGGGATAAGTCATGCCGACGATCTTGAATTCGTCGGGAAAGAAGTTCGCATACCCGGCGAGGATCACCTCGTCGGTGGTCAGCGCGTCCACCTTGCCGCGTCGGACTGCCTCGACGCACGACGAGTAGGAGTCGTATTCCTGCAACTGCACGCCGGGTAGTTGGGCCTTGACGTTCTGTGCCGAGGTCGAGCCGGTCACCGAACACAACCGCTTGCCCTTGTTGAGATCGGTGAGTGAGGTGATCGAGTCGTCGTCGTCGCGTACGAGCAGCGCCTGATAGTTGATCAGATACGGGCCGGCGAAGCTGACCTGTTTGGCTCGTGAAGCGTTGATCGAATAGGTGGCCGCGATCATGTCGACCTCGCCGTTGTTGATCAGCGTTTCGCGTTGCGCCGAAGGTGTTTCGCGCCAGGTGATCTGCGGGTGCGCGACGCGGAGCTTATCGGCGATGAAGTTCACGACGTAGGTCGACACCGCCGGGTCGAACCCGGTGACGCTTTTGTCGGGATTGCGGATGCCGAGGCCGGGCTGGTCATATTTGGTTCCCAGCACCACCTTTCCGCTCTTGATGGACTCGAGGAGGTTGCGCGGTTCGGTGCTGCCGCAGGCGGTCAACGATGCGGCGAGCACGGCAGCCACGACGGCCACCACTGAGATCGCTGCGATCGGCCTGCGCTGCCATGGCCTGCGGGCCTGTGCCGAGGTCCGGCGCATACGTCTGCCCGGTGTCGCCGGTGAGTCGGGAGCCATGGGCATCTCAGTGGCCCAAGATCTTCGAGAGGAAGTCCTTGGCGCGATCGGACTGCGGGTGATCGAAGAAGGACTCCGGATCGGAGTCCTCGACGATCGCCCCATCAGCCATGAAGATGACGCGGTCGGCGGCCCTGCGCGCGAAGCCCATCTCGTGGGTGACCACCAGCATCGTCATGCCCTCCTTGGCCAGGGAGACCATCACGTCGAGCACCTCGTTGACCATCTCCGGGTCGAGTGCCGAGGTGGGCTCGTCGAACAACATGATCTTGGGATTCATGGCCAGCGACCGGGCAATCGCGACGCGCTGCTGCTGTCCGCCCGAGAGCTGTGCCGGATACTTGTCCTTCTGGCTCGCGATCCCGACGCGATCGAGAAGCTCGAGCGCCCGCTTGGTGGCCTCGTCCTTGCCCTTCTTGCGCACCTTCATCGGTGCAAGCATGACGTTCTGCAGGATCGTCTTGTGCGCGAACAGGTTGAACGACTGGAAGACCATGCCGACGTCGGCGCGCAGCCGGGCGAGATCCTTGCCCTCGGTGGGCAAGAGCTTGCCCTCGATGCGGATCTCGCCGCTGTCGATGGGCTCGAGACGATTGATGGTCCGGCACAGCGTGGACTTGCCCGACCCGGACGGGCCCAGTACGACGACCACCTGTCCGCGCGGCACCTCGAAGTTGATGTCGGAGAGCACATGCAGCTCACCGAAGTGCTTCTGCACATGCGTCATGGCGATCATCGGCGGTGCATCGGCGGCGCCCACCGGATCGGGCGCCTGAGTCGGGGATTCGGTCATACGTCAGAACCCTAATAGGGACGAAGGATGCCGTCGCGGCAAATGCGGCAGCCCGGTGTCGTCGGTGTCGTCCCGGCGGGTGAGCGCCGGCGGCGAACCGCCCGGCAGCGATCGGACGGCCCGGCGGGCGATTTGCCCTCGACCCGTACTCTGGACCAAGTGAGTATCGACCTGTCCGATTCCGTATCGACCTCGCCGAATGCCGGTTCGGCGGGCGGTGCCGCGCGCCGCTATCAGGTCCGCACGTACGGCTGTCAGATGAACGTTCACGACTCCGAGCGGATCTCCGGCCTGCTCGAGGAGGCCGGTTACGTCCGCGCCGACGCGGACGAGCAGGCCGACCTCGTCGTGTTCAACACCTGCGCGATCCGGGAGAACGCCGACAACAAGCTCTACGGGAATCTGTCCCACCTGGCGCCGGTCAAGGCGCAGCAGCCCGGAATGCAGATCGCCGTCGGCGGGTGCCTTGCGCAGAAGGACAAGGATTCGGTGCTGCGCCGGGCGCCGTGGGTGGACGTGGTGTTCGGCACCCACAACATCGGTTCGCTGCCGGTCCTGCTCGAGCGGGCCCGTCACAACGAACAGGCGCAGGTCGAGATCCGCGACTCGCTGGAGGCGTTTCCGTCGACACTGCCTGCCAAGCGCGAATCGGCGTATGCCGGCTGGGTGTCGGTGTCGGTCGGCTGCAACAACACCTGCACCTTCTGTATCGTGCCGTCGCTGCGCGGCAAGGAGATCGACCGCCGGCCCGGCGATGTCCTCGCCGAGGTAGCGGCGCTCGTCGACGCCGGGGTGGTGGAGGTGACGCTGCTCGGCCAGAACGTCAACGCCTACGGCATGTCCTTCGCCGACCCCTACACGCCTCGTCATCGTGGTGCGTTCGCCGAATTGCTGCGCGCCTGTGGCGACATCGAGGGCCTCGAGCGCGTGCGTTTCACCTCGCCGCATCCGGCCGAGTTCACCGACGACGTCATCGAGGCCATGGCGCAGACAGCCAACGTGTGCCCCCAGTTGCACATGCCGTTGCAGTCAGGGTCGGACCGCATCCTGCGGTCGATGCGGCGCAGTTACCGGCGCACCAAGTTCCTCACCATTCTCGACAAGGTGCGTGCCGCGATGCCGGACGCCGCGATCACCACCGACATCATCGTCGGCTTCCCGGGGGAGACGGAGGAGGACTTCGCCGAGACCCTCGACGTGGTCGCCGCGGCCCGGTTCGCGAGTGCGTTCACCTTCCAGTACTCGCCCCGGCCGGGCACCCCGGCCGCCTCGATGGACGATCAGGTGGCTCCTGAGGTGGTGTCCGATCGATACCGGCGGCTGATCGAGTTGCAAGAGCAGATTTGTCTGTCGGAGAACCGCGCCATCGTCGGGCGGGAGGTCGAGTTGCTCGTCGTCGCCGACGAAGGACGCAAGAGCGCCCACTCGCACCGCATGACCGGCCGCGCCCGCGACGGACGTCTGGTGCATTTCCGGCCAGACGATGCGGCGGCCATCCGTCCGGGCGACGTGGTGACCACCGTGGTGACCGGCGCGGCGCCGCACCATCTCATCGCCGACGCAGGTATCGGCCGCCACCGGCGTACCCGTGCGGGCGACGCCCATGCACAGAGCCGGACACCGACCACCCCGCCGGTTGGTGTGGGACTCGGGATTCCCGGTGTCGGACCGGCGCCTGCGGAGCCGGCGAGTGACGGCTGCGGTGCCGGTGGGTGCGGCGCTGGGCCATCGGTACCCGCCGGCCAGACGATGGCGGCGCCAGGACAGTGAGGACGGCATGAGCACGCAAGAGCAGGGTCCGGTCGAAGACGGCGCGCACGAGGAGCCGTTGCCGAACGAGTCGTCGCATAACGAGATCACCCAGAACGAGACGAGCCCGAACGAAGACTCGCAGGCCGATGCGGCGCCGCACGTGAGCTCGAGGGGTGACAAAGCGCTCGACGAGCTTCTGGGCGGGGAGAGCGCGCGGCGTTCGGCCGAATCGGCGAGCCTCGCCGACCTCGCCGGCTACGAAGACGATCTGCGCCGGGCCGAACGCAAGGTGGCAGGCGAGATCGACCCCGGTCCGCGTGGCATCGTCGTCGCGGTGGCGGTGCTGCTGGCCATGGTGTCGCTGGTGTTGCCGCACACCGGATCCGCCAGCGGCATCGACGTGCTGACGATGTCCCCGGATGCGGTCGCCGAACGGGTCGCCATCACCTCCCGGGTCTTCGTCTATCTGCTCCTGATCTTCGGGATCGGCGCATCTATGCTGGCACTGCTGACCCGGCGGTGGATCATCGCCTGGATCGCCCTGTGCGGCTCGGCGGTGGCCTGCGTGGCCGGGATGCTCGCCTGGTGGACACGCAACACGCCGGGTGTGGGCGGGATGCAGCCGCCATCTGGGGTGGGTATCGGTCTGATCCTGGGATGGATCGCGGTCTTCGTGCTCACCTTCCATTGGGCTCGTGTGGTGTGGGCGCGCAGCAACTATCACCTCGCGCTGGCGGAGCAGCGGCGCGTGGAGGCGGCCAAGCGTGAGGCGGCGACCCGCCGGATCGCCGGTCGCACCGACATCCGGCCGCCGTCCGCCGGTGAGCCAGGGGCCTGACGGCCGGGTCTGCCGGTTGCCGGCGCTGACTATCGTCCGGTGCGCCGGGCCTGCTCAGCGCTCCGTGATCGCGCTCTGGGCGGCCTGCGCCCATTCCTGCCACTGCGCGGCCTGCTCACGGAGTTTCGCGGCGTCGCGGTCCTTCCCGCGTTCCTCGGCCTTGCGGGCCTGATCCTCGAGTTGCGCGGCCCGGTCGGCGAACTGCGCGGCGCGTGCCTGCGCCTCGGGATCGGTGCGCTGCCATTGGGAGTCCTCGGCATCGCGGATGCGCTTCTCCAGCGCCCGTGCCCGGTTCTCCAGCGAGTGCATCTGTTCGCGGGGAACCTTGCCGATCTCGTCCCACTTGTCCCGGAAGTTGCGGAACTCGCGGCGTGCGGCATCGAGGTCGGCGGCCGGGTCGATGACGGCCTCGGCGTGGGTGAGCAGTTCGAGTTTGGCTTGTCCATTGGCCGTGAACTCGGCGTCGCGCTCGGAGGCGACAGCGTTGCGCGCGGCGAAGAACACGTCCTGGGCTGCCTTGAATCGTTGCCACAGAGCTTCGTCGGCGTCGCGTGGCGCGCGTCCGGCGGCCTTCCACTCGGTCAGCAGGTCGCGAAAGCGCGCCGACGTCGGTGCCCAGTCGGTCGATGACGACAGTTCCTCGGCCTGTCCGATCAGCTCCTCCTTGCGGGCCTTGGCGCCCGCGCGGACCCGGTCGAGCTCAGCAAAATGCGCACCTCGGCGCCGGTTGAATGCATCGCGTGCCTTCGCGTAGCGCTTCCACAAGACGTCGTCGGTCTTGCGATCGATGCCCCTGATCGACTTCCATTCGGCGAGGATCGTGCGCAGCCGGTCACCGGATGGCTTCCACTGTGTCGACTCGGCGCCTATCGTCTCGGCCTCTGCGGCAAGTTCTTCCTTGCGGGCGATCGCGGCCGCGCGGGTTGCCTCCCGCTCGGCCTTGAGGGAATCGGCGACCTCGTCGGCCGCACCGACGATCGCCGAGAGCCGCTTCTCCAACGCGTCGACGTCGCCGATCACCGCTGCATCGGTCAATGTTTCCAGCAGGTGTTTGGCGGCGGCCTGCGACTTGTGTGGGTCGCCCGAGCGGGCGGCGAGCCGTTCCTCGAGGATTTCCACCTCGGTGGCGAGATCGTCGAAGCGACGTCCGAAGTGGTCGAGTCCCTCGTCGACCGAACCTGCCTGCCACGACCCGATCTGCCGTTCGCCCGATGACGTCTTGAGCCAGACGTTGCCGTCGGTGTCGATCCGCCCGAAGCGGTGGGGGTCGGTGTGTGGCAGTGGATTCGGGGTGACAGCTGGTGTGGGCACCTGCGTGGTCGGGCCCGGATGCGGGCGTGGCCGTGGTCCCGGTCTGGGTCCTGGGCGCGGCCCCGGTTTCGGGGTCGGTCCGGCGCTTCCGGCCGGCGCGTCGGCGCGCTCAGGGGCGCCGCCATGGTCCTTGTCGGTGTCCCCGACGTGTCCTTCGCTCATGTGCAGGTGGCCCTTTCCCGCCTTGTGGTGCCGCGCGTCACGGCTGCCGGTTCACTCCGATCCCGGACCGCGTCGCGTGCGTCCGGGCTTGGTCCATTCAAGCAGCTCAGTGTCCGCAGTGGTGATCAACGGGACCAACCCGCCGGCCCGTCACCGATCAGCGGTGGACATTTCGCTCGATTTCCGTCCGGAATGTCTATCGCCGCGCGCCTCGACCGGCGGCCGCGACGTCGATGAAGCCGGCGGTCCGATAGCGTCGGGATGTGTTCAGCTGCGCGGTGTTCGTCCCGACTGCACCCCTGCTGGTGCCCGAGCTCGCCGGTCCCGATGCCCATGACACGGTGCCGGTGCGGGCCGCCGCGCTGGCGGCGGCGTCGGAGTTGGCAAAGCGCGCCTCGCGCTGGGTGGTGATCGGTGCCGATGATGGTGTGAGCTCAGCGGATGCCGATCTGTCGAGCGGTGCCGCCGGCGTCGCGGCCACCGGCACCTTCGCGCGGTTCGGCGTCGATGTGCGGGTCGCCTTCGAGGAGAGCCGCATACCCCGGGCAGCCACGGCCACGGCCCGCATGCCCCTGTCGATGCTGATCGGGGCGTGGCTCCGGGGACAGGCGGGTGCAGTGCACGCGAGTGCGGTCGTCGTGAATCCGGCGGCGAGCGCGGGCGACTGTGCGGACCTCGGAGCGCGTCTGGCGGCGGCAGTGACCGAGTCGGACGAGTCCATCGGGGTTCTCGTCGTCGGCGACGGGGCGACGGCGCTGTCGCCGAAGGCGCCCGGCGGTGGGCTGCGCGAATCGGCGGTGCGGCTACAGGAGCGGATCGACGCCGCGCTGGCAAACGCGGATCTCGGGGTGCTCGGTTCGCTCGACGCCGACGAGTGCCGTGCCGAGGGGGTGAGCGGCAGGGCGGCCTGGCAGGTGTCCGCCGCCCTGGTCGCCGACATTCCGGTGCGCGCCGAATGTCTGTACGCCGACGCACCTTTCGGGGTGGGCTACGTGGTCGCCCGGTGGTCGGCGACATCGTGAACTCACGCGCCGCCGAGCAGGGCCCGGTGCCGGTGGCCGTCGTGGGCCCGACCGCGGTCGGCAAATCCGATCTCGCGCTCGACCTCGCCGAGGCCCTCGACGGCGAAGTGATCAACATCGACGCGATGCAGCAATACCGCGGCATGGACATCGGCACCGCGAAGCTCCCGGTCACGCACCGGCGTGGCATCACCCATCACCAGATCGACGTCCTCGATGTCACCGAGCTGGCCACGGTCGCGCGCTATCAGGCGTCGGCGACCGCCGACATCGAAGCCTTGCTCGCGGCCGGCCGCACGCCGGTGATCGTCGGCGGGTCGATGCTCTATATCCAGGGGCTCCTCGACGACTGGCAGTTCCCGGCGACCGATCCGCAGGTCCGGGCCCGATACGAGGCGATGCTCGCCGACGTGGGCGTCGCCGCCCTGCATTCCGAGCTCGCACGGGTCGACCCGGCCGCGGCCGCGGCGATTCTCGACACCGACGGACGACGTATCGTGCGCGCCCTCGAAGTCGTCGAACTCACCGGTCGGCCATTCGCGGCGTCGGCGCCGAAGATCGGTGAACCACGTTGGGGCACAGAAATATTGGCCCTCGACCGGGAGACGGCCGACCTGGACGACCGGATCGCCCGGCGGACGGCGGCGATGTTCGCCGACGGACTCGTCGACGAGGTGGCAGACCTGGTGGGCAAGGGACTGCGGGACGGCCGTACCGCACGCCGCGCGATCGGATACGCCCAGACGCTGGCCGCCCTCGATGGCGAGTACGACCTGGCGCGCGCCGAGGAGCTCACCTTCATCGGCACCCGCCGCTATGTGCGTCGCCAGCGTTCGTGGTTCCGGCGCGACCACCGGATCGTCTGGCTCGACGCGGCCACCGCCGACCTCACCGCCCGCGCACTGGCTACCCTGGAGCGGTGACGAACAGCGCACCGGCCGCCGGCCCCGGACCGCGGGCCGGCCGCGACGAGTCCGGCCCCGACGAGGCGCCTGGCGCGGCGGTCCCGCTCGGCGAAGGCCTCTCGTTCGTCAAGGGGCACGGCACCCAGAACGACTTCGTCATCCTCACCGATCCGGCCGCCGAGCTGACCCTGGGAGCCGAGTTGGTGGCCGCCCTGTGTGATCGCCGGCGTGGCCTGGGTGCCGACGGACTGCTGCGAGTCGCCCGAACGGGTGCGCTGGTCGCGGTGGGGGTGCTCGACGCACTGCCCGACGGGGTGGTTCCCGATGACTGGTTCATGGATTACCGCAACGGCGACGGCTCGATCGCGGAGATGTGCGGCAACGGGGTACGCGTCTTCGCCCATCATCTGCGCTCATCGGGCCTGCTCGACGTCGACGAGTTCACCGTGGGTTCCCGCGCCGGCGCCCGCCCGGTGGTGGTGCACAGCTGGGATCGGCTACGCGCCGATGTCAGTGTGCAGATGGGCCGGGTGCGCCTCGGGGCGGAGTCGACGGCGCGCATCGGCGACGACGTCTACCGCGGGGTGGCAGTCGACGTCGGGAATCCGCATCTCGCGTGCGTGGTCCCCGGACTCGACGCCGCACGACTCGCCGAGGTCGACTTCGGACGTGGCCCACTCATCGACTCCGAGGTCTTCGGCCACGGCGCCAACGTCGAATTGCTGACCGTGCCCGAGACCATCGACGGCCGGTTGCACGCCCGGATGCGGGTGTTCGAGCGTGGCGTCGGCGAAACCCGCAGCTGCGGAACAGGTTTGGTTGCAGCTGCGGCGGCTGTTCTTGCGTATCGCGGCGAGCAGACGGGTGAACTGGTGATCGACGTGCCAGGCGGACGGGTCGAGGTGACCGTCCACACCGACAACGCGTGGCTGCGCGGGCCGTCCGAACTCGTGGCCGACGGCCGCCTGCGGGCGGGCTGGGACGGACTCTGACCCGACGCGCCGGGGTCCGCGCCCCCCGTGAACCCGAACGCATGAACCCGCGACAGAAATATTCGTGTGCGCTGCGCCGTTGATCCGTGTGATCATGGAAGGCGTATGACCGAATCAACACAGACTTCGTATCCCGCCGCCGAGCAGAACCCGGCGGCCCACTCGCAATCGAGCACAGCGGGCCAATCGAGCACAGCGCGTGCGGCGACCGTACTGCACCCGGTGCCCGGTGTCGGAGACGACCCGACCACCGGCGACCTCCAACTATCCGAACGCGCGTCCTTGCAGCGTGTCGCCGGTCTGTCGACCGAACTCACCGATGTCAGCGAGGTCGAATACCGCCAGCTGCGTCTGGAGCGCGTCGTCCTCGTCGGCGTGTGGACCGAGGGCACCGCGGCCCAGGCACGGGCGGCGATGACCGAGCTGGCGGCGTTGGCCGAGACCGCCGGTTCGGCGGTGCTCGACGCCGTCATCCAGCGGCGCAGCGCACCCGACCCGGGCACGTACATCGGCTCGGGCAAGGCCGATGAACTGCGCGAGGTCGTCCTGGCGACCGGCGCCGACACCGTCATCTGTGATGGTGAACTGACGCCGGGCCAGCTGACCGCCCTGGAGAAGGTGGTCAAGGTCAAGGTCATCGACCGCACCGCACTCATCCTCGACATCTTCGCTCAGCACGCGACCTCCCGAGAGGGTAAGGCGCAGGTCTCCCTCGCCCAGATGGAATACATGATGCCGCGACTGCGCGGCTGGGGTGAGTCGATGTCGCGTCAGGCCGGTGGTCGCGCCGGCAGCAACGGCGGCGTGGGTCTGCGCGGACCCGGTGAGACCAAGATCGAAACCGATCGACGCCGCATCCGCGAGCGAATGGCCAAACTGCGTCGTGAGATCCGCGACATGAAGACGGCACGGGTCACCAAGCGGTCGGCGCGTACCCGCAGCGCGGTGCCGCGAGTGACCGTCGCCGGTTACACCAATGCCGGCAAGTCGAGCCTCGTCAACGCGATGACCGGCGCCGGGATGCTGGTGCAGGACGCCCTGTTCGCGACGCTCGACCCGACGACGCGCCGCGCCAGTCTCGACGACGGCCGTGAGGTCGTCTTCACCGACACGGTCGGCTTCGTGCGGCACCTGCCGACGCAGCTCGTCGAGGCGTTCCGCTCGACGCTCGAAGAGGTCGTGGACGCCGACCTGGTGTTACACGTCGTCGACGGCAGCGACGAGTTCCCCGCCGAACAGATCGCCGCGGTGCGCCGGGTCATCAACGAGGTCGTCGCCGATGAAGGCGCGCGCACTCCGCCGGAGCTGTTGGTGATCAACAAGATCGACGCGATCGACCACACCCGGATGTCCGAACTGCGGGCAATGGCCCCCGATGCGGTGTTCGTGTCGGCGCGCACCGGTGAGGGGCTACCCGAATTGTTCGACCACGTCCGCGAATTCGTGGGACGCAGCGATGTTGAGCTCACCCTCTCGGTGCCGTATGCGCGGGGCGAGGTGATCTCACGAATTCACCGAGAAGGTGAGGTGCTCTCATCGGCACACGATGAGCACGGCACCGTCGTGCACGCCCGGGTGCCGCGAGCGCTGGCCGGCGAACTCTCGGATCTGGTGGTCGCCACGGCCGGCTGAGCCCTCGCGCACCTAACGGCCTCGGCCCGACACCTTCTCACCGCCGGTCCCTCCTGGGACCGGCGGTCAGTCGTATACGGACTTGCCGTCGTGTCAGTCGGCGTCGAGATCGGTGGCGACGAGTTTGGCGATCGCGTCGACGGCCCCGGGGTCCTCGGCGGTCACCACCACGTTGGTGCCCTTCTCGGCGCCGAGCGTCATGATCATCAACGCCGACCCGGCGTCGACGGGCTCGCCGCCCTCGATGGCCAGCGTCACCGGTACGCCGGCATCGGCGGCGGCTTCGGCGATGATGGTCGCGGGGCGGGCGTGCAGTCCGACGGCAGAGCCGACGGCGACGGTGGTACTGGCCATGATGAGTACTCCTTGATCTTCGGATGCAGTGGAAACAGTATGTGCGGATTGGTGATCGGTGGGGCCGGAGTGCACGGACCGGTGGGCGGAAACATCCGCCCACCGGTCCGGGAGGTCAGGCCGCGACGGTCTCGAGTGGCGCGACCTCGGTGTGTTCAGGGTTGCGGCCCCACTGCTTGGCAGCGACCACACACACCGCCGAGAGTGCGGTACCCGCGGCCAGCGCCACGAGGAACCACCACCAGGCGTTCATCGCGAAGAAGACGAACACACCCCCGTGCGGGGCACGCAGTTGCACGTCGAAGGCCATGATCAGGGCGCCCGACAGGGCGCCGCCGGCCATCATCGACGGGATCACCCGCAGTGGGTCGGTGGCCGCGAACGGGATGGCGCCCTCGGAGATGAACGACGCTCCCAGAAGCCAAGCCGCCTTTCCGTTCTCACGCTCCGGCTCGGTGAACAGCTTCGGGCGCAGCACCGTCGAGGCCAGGGCCATCGCCAGCGGCGGCACCATACCTGCGCACATGACCGCGGCCATGATCTCCAACTGTGCGGCACCGCCGATCGCGAGGCCGGTCGTCGCGAACAGGTAGGCTGCCTTGTTCACCGGCCCGCCGAGGTCGACGCACATCATCAGTCCGAGCACGATGCCCAGCACGATGGCCGATCCACCGGTCATGTGGCTGAGGCCGTTGTTCATCGCGGTGGTGAGCCACGCCAGGGGTTTGCCCAGGAACATGAACATGATCGCGCCGATGATGAGACTGCCGAAGAGGGGAATGATCACGACCGGCTGCAGCCCACGTGCCCACTGCGGCAACGGAATCCGGGAAATCCACAGGCAGATGACACCGGCCGCGAGGCCGCCGACGAGTCCGCCGATGAAGCTTGCGCCGACGGCGACCGATACCAGGCCCGCGACGAAGCCGGGGGCGATGCCGGGGCGGTCGGCGATCGCGAAGGCGATGTAGCCCGCGAGCGCCGGTACCAGCATCCCCATCGCCAAGGTCCCGATCGCGTAGCTCACCGCCCCCAGATAGGTGCCGAGCCCGCCGGCGGGTAGATCCCACAGACTGTTGTGCAGCGCGATATAGGCGCCGTCGGTCATGGTCTTGTCGATGTTCTTGTTGCCGATCTGATAGCCGGCGAGCAAGAAGCCCAGCGCGATGAGCAGACCGCCCGCCGCGACAAACGGGATCATGTAGCTCACACCGGTCATCAGCGCCTGCTGGACCTGCTTGCCCAGGCTCAGGCCGCCTCGCTCGGTGGCGCCCGCCGCGGCGTCGCCGCTCTCACCCGCCCGTACCACTGCGGCGTGCGGATTATCAGCGGCGGCAAGGGCTTCGGCGATCATCGCATCCGGCTCGTTGATGGCGCGCTTGACGCCGGACTCGATCACCGGCTTGCCGTGGAAGCGGTTCTTGCCCTTGACACCCACATCGGTGGCGAAGATGACGGCATCGGCACCGGCGATGACGTCCGGGGTGAACGGGGTGGTCCCCGAGGAGCCCTGCGGTTCGACGTGGAAGTCCACGCCGGCCCGCTCGGCGGCGTATTTGAGGGCATCGGCCGCCATGTAGGTATGGGCGATTCCGGTGGGGCAGGCGGTGATCGCGACGATCGACCGGGGCTTGTCGGCTCCGGCCTGGCCGGCGGGTGCGGTGTCTCGACCTGCCGGGGTGCCCGCGGCCTTCGACGTTGCCGCTGCCGCCGTTGCCGCCGTTGCCGCCGTTGCCGCTGCGGCCGTCGGCGCGGTCGGGCCCGGGGTCCCGGCGGCGGGCGGGTTGATGGCGTCGTCGACCAGTGCGACGACCTCGTCATCGGTTGCCGCGGCGCGCAGGGAGGCGACGAAGTCGGGACGTACGAGGGCGCGAGCCAGCGAGCTCAGCAGCTTCATGTGCTCGGCGGCACCGCCCTCGGGGGCCGCGATGAGGAATACCAGGTCGGCCGGACCGTCCGGGGCGCCGAAGTCGACCTTCGGCGACAGCCGGGCCATCGCCAGGCTCGCCTGTGAGACCGAGGCGGCACGGGCGTGGGGGATCGCGATGCCACCGGGCAGTCCGGTGGCGGACTTGGCCTCGCGGGCGAGCGCCGCGCGGGCGAGTTCGGCGGGGTCACCGGTGCGGCCGGCCGCACCGAGATTCTCCGCGAGATGGTTGATCACCGACGACGGGTCGCCGCCGGCGTCGACGTCGAGATTCACCGTCGATGTGGTGATGATCTGCTCGGACATGGTCTTCCTTTGCTGGTCTTGCTCTGTGGGGAGGTGTCGGCGTGGGGTGGGCGGGTCTGCGGATGCCCGGGTGTCCGGTCATGGCGGCCGGGGTCGGTCAGGAGGTTCGGGCGGCTCCGGCGAGATCGGTGACCCGGGCGTGTTCGGGGTCGAGTTGATCGGGCCGGGGTGGCTGGGTTCCGGCGAGCGCGGCGGCGGCGGCGCCGTAGGCGACTGCGCTGCGCAGGCGTTCGGGCTCGTCGGCACCCTGCGTCTCGGCGATGAGGTAGCCGGCGAGCGACGAGTCACCGGCCCCGACGGTGCTGCGCGGGACGATCGGCGGCGAGGTGGCGAACCAACTTCCCGTCTCCGTCGTCAACAGCGCTCCGGCGGCACCCAGGGTCGCCAGCACCGAGCCGCCGATGCGTCGGACCATCTCGGCCGCCGCGGCCACGATGGGGGTGAGGTCACCATCGGCGGCCGCCCGGCGCAGCACCTCCGGGTCCGCGCCGCTGACCTCGGCGAGTTCGTACTCGTTCGGTTTGATCAGATCGATTCGTCCGGTCACCGCAGCGGTGAGCGGTGCGCCGGAGGTGTCGACGGCTACCCGATGCCCACGACCGATCAGTTCATCGGCCAGTACCCGGTACCAGTTGTCGGGAACCCCCGGCGGCAGCGAACCGCACAAGGCGACCCAGTCGGCGTCGACGGCGCGCGCCAGTATCAGGTCGGTGAGCGCGTGCAACTGCTGATCGTCGAGACGTTGCCCCGGAGCGTTGATCTTGGTGGTGGTGCCATCTGGTTCGGCGATGGTGACGTTGGCACGCACCTCGCCGGCGACGGCGACGGTCTCATGGTGCAGACCGGCCCGGTCGAGTGCCGCGAGCAGCGGATCCCCGGCCCGTGCGGGCAGGACCGCGATGGTCGGCAACCCGGCCTCGGCAACCACCCGGGACACGTTCACGCCCTTGCCGCCCGGCTCGGCGCGAACCCCGGTGGTCCGCTGTACCTCGCCGCGTTCGAGCGGCCCGGCGATCTCGAGGGTGCGGTCCAACGAGGGATTCGCGGTGAGGGTGAGGATCATGCGATCACGACCTCGATGCCGCGCGCGGACAGGACCGCCGAGAAGGCGGGGTCGATACCGGCATCGGTGATGAGGACGTCGACGTCGTCGAGGGCGGCGAAGCCGGCGAAATCCTCCCGGTTCATCTTCGACGAGTCGGCGAGTACGACCACCCGCTGGGCCGAATGCACCAGGGCCGACTTGACCGCGGCCTCATCCGGATCGGGAGTCGACAATCCCGCGCCCTCGCTGATGCCGTTGGTGCCGATGAAGGCGACCGATACGCGGAACTGCTCCAGGCGGGCAACGGTTTCGGCGCCGACCGCCGCCTGGGTGAGCCGTCGCACGCGGCCGCCGGCCAGGTGCAAGGTGACCGCTGCGTGTCCGCACAGCAATGTCGCCAGCGGCAGGCTGCTCGTCACCACGCTCAGTCGGCGATCGGCGGGCAGGTTGAGGGCGGCCTGATAGGTGGTCGTACCGGCGTCGAGGGCCACCGATCCGCCGTCGCCGGGAAGGAATCGGATCGCCGCCCGCCCGATGGCCGCCTTCTGATCGATGTGGGTGGCCTCGCGTTCATCGATGCCTTGTTCATCCACGATCGCGATGAGCCCCGGTCGAACCGCGCCACCGTGGACGCGCTGGAGGTGGCCGGCGCGCTCGAGACCCGCCAGGTCCCGGCGCACCGTTTCGCTGGTGACCTCGAACCGGTCGGCGAGTGCGTTCACCGATGCGCGCCCATTCGAGCGGACCAGCTCGGCGATCGCCTGCTGTCGTTCTTCCGCGTACACGTCTCTCCGATCGGTCTGTCCACCGACACCGCATGTTGGTTTCTGTGGCTATCGATGTTGATATATCTGTGTTTACGCTTGAGTGTGTTGACAAGTCAAGGAATTCTTGTAACTTCGATCACAGGACGGCTTCGCGGACGCCTGATTCACAGCCCGGCCGCGGTCGACGACCAGAGCTAGACGACGAGAAGGGCCAAAGTCGTGAACCAGCAGATACGGGAAGACAACCCGCACGCCGGGCGAGAACTGGGCGGGCGTGAACTGGGCGGGACGCCGGTTGTCGGCGGCAAGGCCTACGGTCCGGTGGTGCGGCCGGGCCGACGGATGACCGTCGAGGCCACCGAGGTGGCGCCGCCACCGGTTTCGGAGGCGGAGCGCGATGCCGAACTCTCCCGCTTCGTCGCCGCCGCCGGGGTGGTGGCGGCCCGTTTGCGCGAGCGTGCCTCACACGCGTCCGGGGCCGCCGCCGAGGTCCTGATCGCCACGGCCGGACTCGCCGAGGACCGCGGCTGGATCGGTGCGGTGTCGAAGCTGATCGGCACGGGCACGCCCGCGCCCGCCGCCGCCGTCGCCGCAACCGAGCAGTTCGCGGCGATGTTCACCAAACTCGGCGGACTGATGGCCGAACGCGTCACCGACCTCAACGATGTGCGTGACCGCGTCGTCGCCGAGGTGCTCGGGCAGCCCGAACCGGGGGTCCCGGTGCCCGACGAACCGTCGGTCCTCTTCGCCGACGACCTCGCGCCCGCCGACACCGCCGGCCTGGACCCGGAGTTGATCACCGCGCTGGCGACCCGACTGGGCGGACCGACCAGTCACACCGCGATCATCGCCCGGCAACTCGGGATTCCGTGTGTGGTGGCTGTTGCCGAACTCGACGTCGTCTCCGCGGGTACCGCGGTGCTGGTCGACGGGGCCGCGGGAACGATTGTGGTGGAACCGGATCCGGACCGAGCGCGAGCCGATGTGGAGCAGAGCCGCCGGGAGGTGGAGGCGATTGCGGGCTGGACCGGGCCTGGTCACACCGCCGACGGCCACGAGGTCGCGATCTTGGCGAATGTCGCCGATGGCGTCTCGGCCCGTGCGGCCACCGCGTCCCCGGTAGAAGGAGTCGGGTTGTTCCGTACCGAACTGGCCTTCCTCGATCGCCCGGACGAACCGTCCCTCGACGAACAGGCGGCACTCTACCGGGAGGTCATCGAGGCCTTCGGAGGCAAGAAGATGGTGATCCGCACCCTGGATGCGGGGTCGGACAAGCCGCTGAAATTCGTCGACCACGGGACCGAGGCGAATCCCGCACTCGGTGTGCGCGGCAACCGCATCGCGGCGACACACCCCGAGATCCGGGCCGGACAACTCGATGCGATCGCGCGCGCCGCCGAGGAAACCGGCAGCACGCCATGGGTGATGGCGCCGATGATCGCCTCGGCCCCCGAGGCGGCCGAATTCGCCGCGCAAGTGCGCCGACGGGGTCTGGTGGCCGGAGTGATGATCGAGATCCCGTCGGCAGCGATCCTTGCGCCGGCGATTGTGGCCGAGGTGGACTTCGTCTCGATCGGCACCAACGACCTGACGCAATACACGATGGCTGCCGACCGGATGTCGGCCGAGCTCGCCGAGTTGACCGATCCGTGGCAGCCGTCGGTCCTCGCTCTCATCGCGATGGTCGCCGAGGCGGGTTCGCGCACCGGCACCCCGGTGGGCGTGTGCGGTGAGGCGGCGGCCGATCCGCTGCTCGCCTGTGTCCTCGTCGGACTCGGGGTCACGTCGTTGTCGAGTGCACCCGCCGCCGCGGCCGCGGTGGGCGCGAAACTCGCCGAGGTCGACCTCGATCGATGCCGCGCCGCGGCCACGGCGGCGGTGGCCACCGCTGCACCGGGTGCGGCTCGCGCCGCGGCCCGCGAGGCGTTGCGTTGTTAACTGCGCGGTGTGAGAAACGTGGTTGACACACCGCGCAGCTGATCAGCGCCTGCGCTCAGATCCGGCGCATGACGGTGACGACCTTGCCGAGGATGGCGGCCTCGTCACCGGGGATCGGCTCGAACAACTCGTTGTGCGGCATCAGCCAGACGTGGCCGTCCTTGCGCTTGAACGTCTTGACCGTTGCCTCGCCTTCGATCATGGCGGCGACGATGTCACCGTTGTCGGCCACGTTCTGCTGGCGCACGACCACCCAGTCGCCGTCGCAGATCGCGGCGTCGACCATCGACTCGCCGACCACCCGCAGCATGAAGAGGGAACCTTCACCGACGAGTTCGCGAGGCAGGGGGAAGACGTCTTCGACGGCCTCCTCGGCCAGGATCGGGCCGCCCGCCGCGATGCGGCCGAGCACCGGGACAAAGGTCGGGGTGGGCAGGTTCTCCGAGTTCGGATTGTCATCGGTGGGCGTCGGGTCGGCGTCGCGCACGTTGACCGCGCGCGGCCGGTTGGCGTCGCGCTTGAGCAGTCCCTTGCGTTCCAGCGTGCGTAATTGATGCGCGACCGACGAGGTCGAGGCGAGCCCGACGGCATCACCGATCTCGCGGATGCTCGGCGGATATCCCCGCTCGCGAACCGATTTGCGGATGACGTCGAGCACTCCCTGCTGACGTGGCGTGAGTGGTGCCTCGAAACCCCTCGGCACGATGGGCCGCCGCGGGGCGGCCGCCGCGTCATCAACCTGCGGTGTCGTCGCCGTCGCGGCGTCATCGGTGCTCGACTCTGTGGTGGCCGACTCCGGATCGGCCGCCTCGGCCGGCCGCGACGAACGGTCCTTCTTCTCACTCATCGGGATTCGAGTCCTTTCGATCGGGTGCGTGCCACCCCGGCCGTGGGCCGGTAGGTGACGTGCACACCTGTCGCGGGCCTGTGGTCGAGCTGATCACCGGTCAGAATAGCCGAGGTTTCGGACATCCTCAAACGTCTGTTCGACGTGTTGTGGAGAAATTGTCGGAGCGGGGTGGTACAACTCGAACATCCGTTCATCGAATGTGTGATCGAGACAGGAAGAGACCATGCATAGCACCCTTTTGTCGACCGACCAGACCCGCGTCGGCCGGACCCGCACCGACCAGACCTTCACCGGCCAGACCCGCGCCGGCGCGACCAACCCGGTTCCGCGCGCCCGTCCCCGCGAACAGCGGCCGCTCGATCCTCGCCGCGCCCCCCGGCGTTCCTCGGCCGTGAGTCGTCCCGCCGACCGGCGGCCGATCCGCCCGGTCTCCCGGCGGATACCGGGCGCCGACGGCACCTGGTGCACGTCACCGGCCGGATCACATCACCTGGCCGGAACGGGTGATCCGGGTGGCCACAGGTCTCGCCGGACCGGCGCACTGGTGGCCGTGCTGACCGGCGTGGCACTGGCGCTACTGGTGTGGCTGGTCGCCGTCGCCGGTTCGGACTATCAGGAATCGGCCCAGCGGGGGTCGGCACGGCCGGCGCCGATCGCCACCCAGGTGGTCCATGTGCGCGCCGGGGAATCGCTGAACGCCATCGCGGCGCGGGTGGCGCCCGACATGCCCCGGCAGTCGGTGATCGAGAAGATCGTCGAACTCAACGACATGTCCGGCAGTGCCGTGCAGGCAGGGCAGTCGCTGCTCGCGCCGGCCTACCGGTGACGCGAGAAGTCGGTGCGGTGGCGGGCGGTATCCTCGGTGCATGCGCTGCCCGTTCTGCAGGAATGACGACACCAAGGTCATCGACTCCCGTGTCGCCGATGAAGGACAGGCCATCCGCCGGCGCCGCTCATGCAGTGCCTGCGGCCGCCGTTTCTCGACTGTGGAGACCGCCGTGCTCGCGGTGGTCAAGCGCAACGGCGTGACCGAGCCGTTCAGTCGCGAGAAGGTGATGCGCGGGGTGCGCCGCGCGTGTCAGGGCCGGCAGGTCGACGAAGACGATCTCGCCCAGCTCGCCCAGCAGGTCGAGGAGACGGTGCGGGCCTCCGGAGCTGCCGAGATTCCCAGCAACGAGGTCGGGCTGGCGATCCTGCAACCGCTGCGCGACCTCGACGAAGTGGCATATCTGCGCTTCGCGTCGGTTTATCGTTCCTTCGATTCGCTCGAGGACTTCCAGCGCGAGATCGACGACCTGCAGGGCAACCTCACCCATGGCCGCTCCGAATCCGCCGGCGGGGTCGTCTCAGCCGAGCCGGTCCAGGGCTCGTAGCGCCCTCTTCTCCGAGATCGGATATCGGGTTCCGAGGCGCTGGGCGAACAAACTCACGCGCAATTCCTCGACCATCCAATGCGCCTGCTCGTTGACGGCATCGCGACGCGCATCACCCACTTCGGCGAGGCGCTGATTCCACCGCTCGACCACGCGGTCGAGTACAGCCATCCCGTCGCGATCACGCACGGCCGACCCCGGGAGCTGCTCCAGCCGTTCCCGCGCCCCCCGCAGATATCGGGGAAGATCGGCGAGATGCGTGCGCGGCGTCGCCACCACGAAGCCGTCGAATACCAGGTCATCGAGTTGTTCGGCGACATCATCGGCAGCGAGTTGACCGGAGTGCTCGTCGATCACGCCCCGCAGGGTCACGACCTCACGGAGCGCCTCGACGGCGAGCGACAGGTACTCCGGGGCCGCCACGACGACGCGCGGTCGCAGGTCGTCGACGAGTGCCGAGAACGCGGCAGGGGTGCGCACGGTGTTCGCCGCCTCGACGTCGAGCAGATCGCGAACCGCACGCCGGGTGCAATCGGTGAAGAGCCCGGCGGGCTCCCGGTAGGGGCTCTGACTCAGGGCAATCCGCCGGGCCGGCTCCAGGGCTCCGGCGGCCTTGGGTGAGAGTGTCCCGATTGCGTTCTCCAACAAGACGATCACCGCATCGCGGCGCAGCGCGTCGGCCAGGGCCGCGGTCGGGGCGGTGGCCGACGCGACGCCCGCCGGATGTGCCTGCGCCCGGACCACTCGCAACGTCGGGTGACGGGTGACCCGCTGACCGGCGACGTCGACGGTCTCGGCGAGTTCCAGAGTGCCGATGCCGTCGGCGGTCCAGGTGGTGTACACCTGCTCGGACGGCGGGGGCACCGACGCCGACCTCGGTGTGGTCAGCTCGGCGAAAGTCGTGGTGCGGGTGATGATCTCACCCGAATCGTCGGTGACGGCGAAATGCATGCGCAAGTGCCCGGGCAGGCGGTCGAGATCGAAATCGGCCGGCGTGACGGTGTGGCGGGTGATGGTCGACAACTCGCGCGCCAGGCCGTGCGTCAGCGGCTCGGCTCGGGGAGTCAGGCGAGACAGGGCGAGATCGGCGAAGCGCTGTGCCGGTGCCATCGTCTTGCGCAGCGACTTCGGCAGCGTCTTGATCAACTCGGCCGCCAACTCCGAACGCATACCCGGCACCAGCCAGTCGAATCCGGCGTTGCGCACGTGGAGGAGCAGTGCCTGCGGGATCACGACGGTGACGCCGTCGTCGGCGGTGCCGGGTTCGAATCGGTAGCGCAGCTCCAGGCGGGTGTCACCCTGGCGCCACACACCCGGATAGTCGGTGTCGGCGACGGCGACATCGGCCGCGACATCGGCCGGGGTGAGATCGAGTAGGTGCGGCTCGCGCCCCCGCGCCGAGCGCCACCACGAGTCGAAATGGCGGGTAGACGTGACCTCGGCCGGAACACGCCCATCGTAGAACTCGAAGAGCTGTTCCTCGGAGATCACGAGATCTCGTCGACGAACCCGGTGCTCGACGTCGGCAGCATCGTGCAACAGCTGCCGATTGCGCTCGAAGAACACATGATCGGTGCGCCAATCGCCCTCGACGAGGGCGTGCCGGATGAACAGTTCGCGCGAGAGTTCCGGATCGATCGAACCGTAGTTCACCCGCCGCCGAGCGACGAGGGTGACGCCATAGAGGGTGACCCGCTCATAGGCCATCGCCGCACCCTGCCGTGAGGACCAGTGCGGTTCGCTGTAGGTGCGCTTGACAAGATCTCCGGCCAGTCGCTCCACCCACACCGGATCGATCCCCGCGACGGTGTGGGCGAAAAGCCTTGAGGTCTCGATGATCTCGGCTGCCATCAGAAATGACGGCGGCTTCTTCGTCACCGACGATCCAGGGAAGATCATCAGCGTCGTGTTGCGGGCGCCGGTGTATTCGCGGCCTGCGGAATTGCGGGCGGCGATGTTGCCCAGCAGCCCGGCCAGGATCGCGCGGTGGATGGCGTCGGCATCCGATTCGGTCTGCGGCACCTCCCAGCCGAGGTCACGCACGATGCCGGTCAGCTGCCGATGCAGGTCCTGCCATTCGCGGATCCGTAGATAGTGCAGGTACTCCCGTTCGCAGGACCGGCGGAATTGGTTGCCCGACAGCTCTTTTCGTCGGTCCTTGAGATATGTCCAGAGTTTCGGGTAGGCGAGGAAATCTGACCCGGGGACCGTGAACCGGCGGTGCGCGGCGTCGGCGGCCTCACGGTGCTCGGCGGGCCGCTCCCGGACATCGGGGATCGACAGTGCGGCCGCGATGACCAACACATGATCGAGGCAACCCTCGTCGCGTGCGGCGACCAGCATCCGGGCGATCCGTGGATCCACGGGGATCCGGGCCATCGTCGTGCCAACCGCCGTCAGGCGCGGTGCGCCACCCGCCTTCGGGTCGGTGGCGATGGCTCCGAGTTCGTTCAGCACCGCCATCCCGTCGCGGATGGCTCGCGCATCGGGTGGCTGCACAAACGGGAACTCGGCGACGTCACCGAGCCGCAACGACGTCATCTGAAGAATGACCGACGCCAGATTGGTGCGCAGGATCTCCGGATCGGTGAACGCCGGACGCGCGTCGAAATCGGCCTCGGAATAGAGGCGGATGCAGATGCCGGGTGCCACCCGGCCACACCGGCCCGCACGCTGACGCGCACTCGCCTGCGAGACCGGCTCCACCGGCAGCCGCAGGACCTTGGTGCGAGTCGAGTACCGCGAGATACGGGCGGTACCCGAATCGATGACGTAACGAATTCCGGGCACCGTCAAGGACGTCTCGGCGACGTTGGTGGACAACACGATTCGTCTTCCGTTGGACGGCGCGAAGACCCGCTGCTGATCGGCGATCGAGAGCCGGGCGTACAGCGGTACGACCTCCGCACCCGCCGCAACCCGGCGTGACAACGACGCCGTGGCCTCCCGGATATCGCGTTCGGTGGGTAAGAACACCAGAATGTCGCCGCGTCCGCCCGAACCCCACAATTCGCCGACCGCGGCGTCGATCCCCTCGAACAGATCGAGATCGGCGTGCTCACCGCCGCCGGTGTCCTCCCCGGAATCCGGATCCTCCCGCAACGACAACGGGCGATACCGCACGTCGACCGGATAAGTCCGCCCCGACACCTCCAGGATGGGCACGGTCGCGGGCACGGCAACACCACTGCGCCCGCTCGCTTCGCTTCCGGCGGGCACGGCAACATCGCCCCCGCTCGCTTCGCTCCCGGCGGGCACGGCAACATCGCCCCCGCTCGCTTCGCTCCCGGCGGGCACGGCAACATCGCCCCCGCTCGCTTCGCTCCCGGCGGGCGGCACACCGAAGTGCCGGGCGAAGCGGCCCGGCTCGATGGTGGCCGAGGTGATGATCACCTTCAGATCGGGACGACGGGGGAGCAGCCGCCGCAGGTATCCGAGGATGAAGTCGATGTTGAGGCTCCGTTCGTGGGCCTCGTCGACAATGATCGTGTCGTAGTGCCGCAGCATCGGATCCGAGGAGATCTCGCGCAGCAGAATTCCGTCGGTCATCACCTTGACGAGCGTGTCGGCGCCCGAACGATCCGAGAACCGCACCGAGTATCCGATCGCCTCCCCGATCTCGGTGTGCGTCTCGTCGGCGATCCGGCGTGCAACCGAACTGGCCGCGATCCGCCGCGGCTGCGTGTGTCCGATCGCCCCGCGCACCCCGCGCCCGAGTTCGAGGCAGATCTTGGGCAACTGCGTGGTCTTGCCCGACCCGGTCTCGCCCGCGATGACGACCACCTGATGCTCGGCGATGGCCGCCGCGATCTCCTCGCGTGCCGACGACACCGGGAGATCGGGGGGATAGTCGATGACCGGGATCGCCGCGCGACGCGATGCGATCCGCTTCTCGGCGCCTTCCACCGCCCGCAGAAGCCCGCCGGCACGCTCCGGCGACGGGCTGCGGCCGAGCTTCTCGAGGCGACGGCCCAGGGTGTGTTCATCGATGATGGTCAGCCGGGCGATTCGCTCGCCCAGCTCACGACGATCGACGTCCTCCGGGCGGCCGGCGGATCGGGAAGGTGCAGAGGACATGATGAAACCAGGATATGGGGTCGCCATCGGTGGTTGCGCAGTCCGCCCGGACGTGACCGCGACCCACGTCGCATCTGGGTGGCCGATGACACACCGCGATTCCGGGCGGGCATCATGGTCGGTATGGCTGGTTCTCTTTGGCATGGCTTTGCCGACATGGGCGCAGTGAGCGCCGACGGTCCGTTCGTGGTCACCCGCGGGGCGGGTTCGCGCATCTGGGATGCCGAGGGCAACGAGTATCTCGACGCGACTGCGGGGCTGTGGTTCACCAATGTCGGTCACGGCCGTACCGAGATCGCCGACGCGGTGGCCGCCCAACTCGGGCGGCTGGCCCACTATTCCGGCTTCGGCGACCTCACCTCCGATGTCACCGATGCACTCGCCGATCGGCTCGCCCAACTGGCGCCCGTACCCGGCAGCAAGATCTTCTTCACCTCTGGTGGCAGCGATTCCGTCGACTCCGCGGCCAAACTGGCACGACGCTACTGGACCGAAATGGGTAAGCCGGGCAAGACGTTGCTCGTCGGCCGCACCAAGGCCTACCACGGCATGCACGTTGCGGGCACCGCACTGGCCGGCATCCCGGCCAACCATGAAGGTTACGGCGAGCTGATGCCCGACGCGGAATCCGTCGAGTGGGATGACGCGAAGAGTCTGCTCGGACTCATCGAGCGAGTCGGCGCCGACCGGGTGGCTGCCTTCTTCTGTGAACCGATCATCGGCGCAGGCGGCATCTATCTGCCACCGGCCGGTTATCTCGCCGAGGTCCGCCAGATCTGTCGCGATCACGACGTGCTGTTCATCGCCGACGAGGTCGTCACCGGCTTCGGTCGCATCGGCGGTGACAGCTGGTTCGCGTCGTCGCGCTTCGACCTGGCTCCGGACATGATGACCACGGCCAAGGGACTGACGTCCGGGTATGTGCCGATGGGTGCGGTGTTCATCGCACCGCGGATAGCCAAGCCGTTCTTCGCCGGTGGCGTGTGGTGGCGCCACGGATACACCTACGGCGGGCACGCCGGCGCGGCCGCGGCGGCAATGGCCAATCTCGACATCATCGAGCGTGAGGGGTTGCTCGCCGAGGCCACCCGCCTCGAATCGGAACTTGCCGAGGCGCTCGGACCGCTCGCCGACCTCGATGCGGTGGCCGAGGTGCGCACCGGCCTCGGCGCGGTCAGCGCCGTACAGCTCAGCGATGCGGCACGCGCTCCGCAGGCCATCGGCGCACTGCGCAGGCATGGTGTGAGCGCACGGGCTGCCGGCGCGGGGGCCCTGCAGATCTCGCCGGCGTTCGTGATGACGTCCGACGAGGTGGGCGAACTCGCGAATCGGATCGGTGCCGCGCTGAGCTGAGCCTGCGCCGGGCAGAAGGGAGTCGAGATGTCTGAACGGTTCAGGGTCGGCGATCACGTGACCTGGAACTCGGAAGCCGGCAATGTCTCGGGGACGGTGACGAAGGTCCACACCGACGATTTCGACTACAAGGGCCACACGCACCGCGCGTCGACCGACGACCCGCAGTACGAGATCACGAGCGACAAGACCGACCACATCGCCGCGCACAAGGGCAGTGCCCTACGGCTGGTCGATGAGTGAACCGTTCTTCACCATCGGCCACTCGACCCGGGCACTCGCCGAGTTCATCGACCTGCTTCAGGAGTCCGGAATCAACCTGGTCGTCGATGTCCGCAGGCTCCCCGGTTCGGCCCGGTATCCGCAGTACGACCAGGATCCGCTCGCCGCGTCTCTCGCCGAGGTGGGAATCGGATACTGGCGCGCCGACGGGCTGACCGGGCGTCGTCCGGTGAGCAGGGATGTGCCGTTCGAGGTCAATGCCTGGTGGGAGAACCGCAGCTTCCACAACTACGCCGACCACGCCCTCTCCGACGACTTCCGGCAAGCCCTGGGAGCGCTGCGCGAGCAGGGCCGCACGCGACGCGCGGCCCTGATGTGCTCGGAGGCGGTGTGGTGGCGGTGCCACCGGCGGATCATCGCCGACCACCTCCTCGCCCACAGCGAACAGGTGTGGCACATCCTCGGCCGCGGTCACGTCGACTCTGCGCAGCCGAGTCTCGGTGCAGTGGTGGGGCCCGATGGCGAGGTCAGATATCCGGCCACTGGGTAATAGCCCGGCTACTGGGTAATAGCTCGTCGTCCGCTGCCTCGCAGACGCAAGAATGCCCGGCGTCTGGGTCTCCAGACACCGGGCACTTCGCACTCGTCGGATGACGCGGTCAGACGCCGGCGAGAACCTCGCTGTTGGTGATCGCCTGGCCGACGCCGGCGACGATCGAGGCGACCTTGAGGGCCTCGAATATCGCCTCACGGCCCACCCCGGCTTCACGCAGGGTGGCCTCGTGTGCGCCGACGCAGTGCTCGCAACCGTTGATCGAACTGACTGCGAACGACCAGAGTTCGAAGTCGGCCTTGTCCACACCCGGGTTGCCGATGATGTTCATCCGCAGGCCCGGACGCAGGTCGTCGTACTTGCCGTCGAGGAATCCTCGACCTCGGTAGAAGACGTTGTTCATCCCCATGATCGACGCCGCGCCGAGCGCGGCGTTGTACGCCTCGCCCGACAGTGTGTCGGCGGCCTCGTCGGCGATCTCGGCCAGCACCTTGGCATTTCGGGTGGCCGCCGCGGTCGCGAGGAGGGTCCCCCACAGCTGTTCCTCGTTCAGCGCGGTGGTGCGGCTGATCGAACCGAGGTTGAGCTTGAGGTCCTTGGCGTACTCGGGAAGTGCTTCCTTGAGGTTGTCGATACTCATGAAGGCTCCTCTCAGACGCTGGCGGACAGCAGTTCGCCGGCGTCGATGGTGGGATCGCCCTTGCGCCAGTTGCAGGCGCACAGCTCGTCGGACTGCAGCGCATCGAGCACACGCAGTACCTCGTCGACGTTGCGGCCCACCGAGCCGGCGGTGACCGACACGAACTGGATCTCGTTGTTCGGGTCGACGATGAAGGTCGCACGGTCGGCGACCCCGTCGGCATTGAGAACGCCGGTGGCGGAGACGAGTTCACGCTTGATGTCGCTCAGCATGGGGAACGGGAGGGTCTTGAGGTCCTCGTGCTGGGCGCGCCACTGGAAGTGCACGAACTCGTTGTCGACCGATGCGCCGAGCACCTGGGCGTCCCGGTCGGCGAACTCGTCGTTGAGCTTGCCGAATGCGGCGATCTCGGTCGGGCACACAAAGGTGAAGTCCTTGGGCCAGAAGAACACGATCCGCCACTTGCCGGGGTGATCGTCGCTGGAGATCTGGGTGAAGTAATCGTCGGGCTGCTGGGCGTCGACCTTGGACAGGTCACCGCCGATCACAGCGGTGAGGTCGTAGGCGGGGAACTGGTCGCCGATCGTGAGCAGAGCCATTGTGTGAATCTCTCCTTCTTCTCGCGCACAGGGCGCCGCGAAACCGGTGTGGATCGCGACACCGTGACGGTGGTGCTTACGCAACCATTCTGCCTATGACCCGGCAAAAGTGAAACGTGATAGTTCGCACTATACTGATAGGCATGTCCGATAAAAGTTATCAACCGTCGCTGACTGGTCTGCGTGCCTTCGTCGTGCTGGCGCGAAAACCTCATTTCGGTTCGGCGGCAACAGAACTCGGTATCAGCCAGCCGTCGCTGTCGCAGGCCCTCGCGGGTCTCGAAGCGGGATTGGGCCGTAAACTCATCGAGCGCACAACTCGGCGTGTCTTCTTGACTCCAGAAGGTCGGCTGCTCCTGCCGAAGGCCATCGCGGTGACCGACGCCGCCGATCAATTCCTGGCCGCCGCCGCCGGCGCCGGGGATCCGCTGGCCGGGTCGGTGCGACTGGGGCTGATACCGACCGTCGCCCCCTACATCCTGCCGCAGGTCTTGCGCGGCCTTCCGGGACGACTGCCCGACCTGAGCCTGCGGGTGGTCGAGGACCAGACCGCCCGCCTGCTCGCGGCCCTGCGTGAGGGCTCGCTCGACGTGGCGATCATGGCACTGCCCGCCGAGACCGCGGGACTCACCGAGATCCCGATGTACGACGAGGACTTCGTGCTCGCGCTGCCGGCCGGTCATCCGCTCGGCGGCCGCAAGCGCGTCGATCCCAGTACCCTCGCGGACCTGCCGCTGCTGCTGCTCGACGAGGGACACTGCCTACGCGACCAGGCGTTGGAGGTGTGCCGGCTGGCCGGGGTATCACCCGACCTCGGCCAGACCCGGGCGGCATCACTGGCGACTGCCGTGCAGTGTGTCGAGGGCGGACTGGGGGTGACGTTGATTCCCGAGACCGCCATCGAATCCGAGACCGCAGGTGGTGAGCTGGCGACCGCACGGTTCACCGTGCCACGTCCGGGCCGGCGGATCGGGCTGGTCTACCGGGAATCCTCGGGGCGTGGCGAACCGTATGGCCGGCTTGCTGCCGCGATCGCCGGACTGGTGGCCGAGATCGCCCCGGTGCGGGTGTGCCCGCTCAGTGAGCCGGTCTCCGCCTGATCACCGGGCCCAGTGATCGGCGGGGGAGCGGGTCACTGCTCTGCGGTGCGGGCCAGTGCCTCCCACTCGTCGAGCAGACTGGAGTCGACGTCGCGGATCATCGCGCCGACGGCATCGGTGATGTCCTCGATCGCGTCGGTGGCCACGGCCAGCGGGAGTCCTTGCCGCAGAGCGCGATAGCAATCGGAGAGGTAGCGCAGCACGACACCCTCGCTGCGCGCCAGCCCGTACGCCGAGATCAGTTCGGTGAAGGTCATCGCACGCTCGAGCATCTCGCGCAGTACCGATTTCGGCTTCGGCGGGAATGCCGACACCCACGGGTGCCCGCGCCGGTAGACGTCGAAGGCGTAGGCGATCTCCTCGGCCAACGGCCGCGGCCAGGTGATCTCCTCGAGCCGGGTCATCCGTTCCTCGTACTCGATGCCGTCAGCCTTCATCTCGGCGACCGCTGCGTCCCGGGCCGCCTTGCGCTGGGCCATCAGAACCGGACGCGGGTCCTCCAACGTCGATTCGAGGATCGACACCACATCGAAAGCGTAGGTGTCCGACGATGGATCGAGGAGTTCGAAAGCCGCGAGCGCGAACGATGACAGCGGGTTCGTGAGGGCGAAGTTCTCCGGCATGTCGACCGACAGTGCCACATGCCGTCCGTCATTGTCCGGCTCGGCCAACTGCACCACGATCCCGGCATTGCGGAGATCGCGATAGAGCGCGACCGTGTGCCGGATGTGGTAGAGCTGCCGCGCGCGTGGCTCGTGGTTGTCCTCGAGAAGATGCCGGGTCGCGGCGAAACAGTCGCCCGGGCGGCCGAGTACCTCCATCAGCATCGCGGTGGTCATCTGAAAGTGTGAGCGCAGCGGTTCGTCAGGGGCTTCGGCGAGCTGCAGGAAGGTCTTCTCGCCCCACGACACGAATCCCTCGGGCGGCTTCTTGCGCACGATCTTGCGGAGTTTCTTGGGGTCGTCGCCGGCCTTGGTGACCGCGCGCGCGTTCTCCACATCGTGTTCGGGTGCCTGGGCGACGACGTAGCCGATGGTGTCGAAACCGGCTCGGCCGGCCCGCCCGGCGATCTGATGGAACTCGCGGGCACGCAACCGGCGCACGCGAGTGCCGTCGTATTTGCTCAGGCCGGCGAACAGTACGGTGCGGATCGGCACGTTGATGCCCACGCCGAGGGTGTCGGTGCCGGCCACCACCTTCAGCAGTCCGCGTTGGGCGAGGCGTTCGACGAGTCGGCGATAGCGGGGCAGCATCCCGGCGTGATGGACTCCGATGCCCGCTCGCAGCAGCTTCGACAGCGTGGACCCGAATCCGGTGGAGAAGCGGAAATCACCGATGGCCGTTGCGATCTCGGCCCGCTCGGTCTTGTCGCAGATACGCGCGGACAACAGGGCCTGGGCGCGTTCGACGGCCGCGGCCTGGGTGAAGTGCACCACGTAGATCGGGGCGCGGCCCCGGTCGATCAGATCCTCGATCGTCTCGTGGATCGGCGTCATCGCATACGCGTATTCCAACGGCACCGGACGCTGGGTGCCGGTGATCGCGACGGTGTCCCGACCGGTCCGATGACGCAGGTCGTCGACGAAGAAGGACACGTCGCCGAGGGTCGCGGACATGAGCAGGAACTGGGTGTGGGGGAGTTCGATGAGCGGCACCTGCCAGGCCCATCCGCGATCACGCTCACCGTAGAAGTGGAACTCGTCGGCGACCAGCACCCCGATGTCGCTGGCGGCCCCGTCACGCAGAGCGAGGTTCGCCACGATCTCCGCGGTCGCGCAGATGATCGGCGCGTCGGCGTTGACCGCGGCATCGCCGGTGAGCAACCCGACGTGCTCGGCGCCGAACTGGTCGCACAGATCGAAGAACTTCTCACTGACGAGCGCTTTGATCGGGGCCGTGTAGAACGCACGCAGGCCCCGGCATCGCGCGAAATAGATCGCGCCGGAGGCGACGAGTGACTTTCCCGATCCGGTGGGCGTGGCCAGGATGACGTTGCTGCCCGACACGAGATCGAGGAGCGCGTCCTCCTGGTGCGGGTAGAAGTCGATCCCGCGCGCCGACCACCACCGGGTGAAGAGGTCGAATGCAGCGTCCTCGTCGGCGGTCGGCGCCAGCGGTGAGGGAGAATCCCGATCGGTGACGCTCAGTTCGGGGGCGCTCGGATCGGGCGTGCTCAGCTCGGAAATGATCGACCGCCGGCGTCGCCGTTCGGGTCATCGTCATCGGAGCCGCCGCCAGGCGCTTGGCCGTGGTTCTGGTCGGCGTCGTGGTTCAGATCTGCGAGGAATTGTTCGAGTTCGGCCCCGAGTTCGTCGCCACTGGGCAGCGACTCCTCCGTCGCGAGCAGCGACGCGCGCTCGGTCTGTGCTTGCTGGAATGCGTCGTACTGCTGCTCGAGGGCGGTGACCACCGTCTCGATCTCGGCGTTGCCCGAGACCTCGGTGTCGACCTGTTCGCGAACCCGCTCGGCGTCCGCGTCGAGCGCTGCGATGGGTAGATCCAGGCCGGTCAGCGAGGTCACGGCCGACAGCAATCGGGACGCGGCGGCAGGATAGTCGGTCTGCGAGAGGTAATGCGGTACGTGTACCGACAGTCCCGTCGCGCGGCGGCCGCCCTGTCCGAGACGCATTTCGAGCAGCATCGATGCGCTGGCGGGCAGCTTCATCGGCGTTCCCCAGCGCGGCAGCTCACCGAGCAGTTCGGTGTCGCTGCCGTGTGCGGTGATCGACGCGGGACGCGTATGCGGGACGGCCATCGGGATCGCGTTGAGCCCGACGACGTCGGTGACGCCGAAGCGGTCGGACAGGCGACGGACCGCTTCGGTGAACTTCTCCCAGCGCAGGTCCGGTTCCGAGCCCGAGAGCAGCAGGAACGGCCGGTCGTTCGCATCCCGGACGGCGTGCAGGGTCAACGACGGCATCTCGACATCGGTGAAGGTTTCGCCGCTGAATGTGATCGTCGGGCGCCGGGAGCGATAGTCCATCAGTTCGTCGGAGTCGAAGGTCGCCACCAGATCGGATTCCAGGCTGTCGCGCAGATGCGTGGCGGCCAGTGCCACCGCGTGTCCGGCATCGGCGAACCCGTCGAGCGCGTGGATCAGCACGGGGCCCGTCTCGGGTCCCTGCCGGCCGATCGCCGGCGCGGGAAAGGCAAGCTCGTACAACGAGCCGTCGTCGCGGGTGCCGTCATCGCGTGAGCCGGTGTCGGCGGGCTGCTCGTCCATGTCATTCCCTCCTCGAAGTATTGGCCTCAGCGTGTCACGCCATGAAGCGGCGTCACCTTACGAAGCAGTGTCACGGTACGGACCAATTGTCTCGCACTTGTGCCATCGCGGGCCAATTCTGCAATCCGGGCGGTCGTGCCGGCCGGTTTTGCAGGGGTTTCTGGGGCTACAACGACCTGCCGCGCCCCGGGATTCCCGGCCTGCCGGCGCGGTGGTGGCCTGCACTGGTGCGCCGTGATGGTCCGTACTGGTGCGCCGTGATGGCCCGCACTGGTGCGCCGTGATGGCCCGCACTGGTGCGCCGTGATGGCACAGTGGGCAGATGATGGTTCGGGGCAGGTCGCCGGCTTTCGGGCGCGGCCGGCTGATTGTCGTACTCGGTGCCATGGTGGTGGCGTTGCTTGCGGGCTGCGTCATCGATGGTCAGGCGGAGGGCGATTCTGGCGGCGACCTTGCCGGGCGGGGTGTGTCGGCCCAGGACTTCCCGGTGTCCGGTGCCACCCGCGTGCCCGACACCGCTGTGCCGTTCGCCCTGGGCGGTCTCAGCGGGAGTGATCCGGTCGTCGGGTATCCCGCCGGCTGTGCCCCGACCGCGCCGGAAGAGGCCGGTGCGGTGGTGTATTCGGTTGTCGTCAACGGGGGCGAGACGTCCTACACGTCGGCGGTTGCCCACGTCCACGACGCCCTCGGCGATGTGATCGCCCAGGCCCGACGCTGCCCGGAGAGCCGGATCGGTGGCGAAGATGCGGATGGTCTCGTGCAGACGGAGATCCGGCCGGCGCCTGCGGGTGCCCCCGCCGGTGTCGTCACGGCCGCGCTGCACCGGACTGTCCGCACCGGCGATCCCGCACATCAGACGGTCACGAGCAGCCTGACCCTGCTCGCCCAGCAAGGCGGCGTCCGGGTGTATGCGCAGTACCGGTGGCCCGGTGACGGCACGATCGACCCGTCGGCGGCGGCCGGACTCGACGGATTGTTCGGCAAGGCGGTGACCGCGGCCTTCGGCTGACCGGTGGTGTCGGCGCCCGGAGCGGCTGGGGATGGGTGCGGCTGGGGATGGGTGCGGCTGGGGATGGGGGCGGGTCTGTGGATATCCGGTAGCAGGCAAGGCCTGCGTGGGCTGATCGGGCCCCGCTTCCGATCACCATCGGTGCATGACGCGAAAGTCGCACTCCCTCATCGATGCCACCACTCTGCTCAGCGCACTGCCCGCGATGCTCGGGTTCCTGCCTGACCACTCGCTGATCCTCGTCGCGTTGCGTTCGCGTACACGCGTCCGGGTCGCAATGCGCTACGACCTGTCGTTGACGCCGGACGGGCGGCCCGCCGAGGACCTGCTGGCCGTCATCGAGGGTCTCGGGCAGATCGTGCACCGGCACGGCGGGGGGCCGGTCGTCGGGGTGATCGTCGATGACCGGCATGGTCCGGCCGACCCGCGCTATCGACGGGTGATGTCGTTGGCTCACGACTCTCTGTACGAGTCGGGCGGCCTGGCACAGGGTTTCGTTGTCACCAGATTCGAGCAGCACGCCCCGTGGCAGTTGATCTGGCAGTCGGGCCGGGGGCCGACCACCGCGCGCTGGGACCGACGAAACGACGTCGGCACCATGGCCGACCCCCGCACGTCGCCGACGGCGGTGGCCGAAGCCGTCTCGACGGGACGGCGGATATTGGCCGATCGGTCGGAGATCGCGGCCATGCTCACGCCGCTTCCGCATTGCGAGTCGGCCGTATGCGATGCTCGCAAACAGAATCCGGGCCGGGGAGCGGTCGGGATCACCGGCCCCGCGGATCTGCTGCGGGTGGTGCTCGACGCGATGGGTGACCCCTCGGTGCCGGACTGCCACACCATGGCCATGCTCGAAGCGGCCATCACCACCATTGCGGTTCGCGATGCGGCGTTGGCGTGTGCGGTGACCGACATGCGTCCGGACGCCGAGCGACTGTGGCGGATGCTCACACGGAGGCTACAAGGGACCGGAAAGGCTAGCGCAGCAACACTTCTCGCGCACCTGCATTACATCGGTGGGGAAGGCGCGTATGCGGGGGTGTCCCTGGACTGCGCGTTGGACGCCGACCCCGACTGGGCACTGGCAGTCCTACTCGATCAGGCGTTGCGCAGTGGTGCCCAGCCCGCGTTGCTGTGGGAGATGATCGATGACTCGTATCAGATCGCGACCGATCTCGGCGTTCCCATTCCCGGCGCCACGTTGCGCGCCGTCGGGTGATGAGCACCGGTTGCGTGCGCCGATCAGACCTTTTCGACGAAGATCGAGTGCGCCATCTCCGCCGACAGCACGAGGCCCTCGTGGCCTGGGGTGTCGACCTCCACCCGTTGCGGGGTGCAGGTCACCGTCACCCGGGCGTTCGGCACGACGCCGGCCTCGCGCAAACCGGCGATCAGGTCGCGGTCGGACTGGGCGTGCTCGGCAACACGCCGCACGATGACGGCTACCGGATCGCCCTGAGGCAGATCCGAGAGGCGGGTCGCGGTGTCGATCGCGGCCGGCGACTCCCCGCCGAGCGCTTCGAGACCGGGGATCGGGTTGCCGTAGGGCGAGGTGGTGGGGTTGTCGAGTACTGCCAGCAGGCGTCGTTCGACGTTCTCGCTCATGACGTGCTCCCACCGGCAGGCCTCGTCATGCACCTGGTCCCAGGGCATCCCGATGACATCGACCAGCAGGCGCTCGGCCAGGCGGTGCTTACGCATCACCGCGATCGCGAGGCCGCGGCCCTTGTCGGTGAGTTCGAGATGGCGGTCCCCGGCCACCCGCAACAGGCCGTCACGTTCCATGCGCGCCACCGTCTGGGATACCGTCGGCCCGCTCTGATCGAGACGCTCGGCGATGCGGGCACGCAGTGGGACGATCCCTTCCTCCTCGAGGTCGTAGATCGTCCGTAGATACATCTCGGTGGTGTCAACCAGGTCGTTCACTGTGCGCGGTCCCTTCGTCGCCTCCAAGGCTACCCTGACCAGCGACGGGATCGGTCGAAGCCACACGCGCCGGGATGGGTGTCGTCGCCGCGACGGCGAAGTGCTCCCGCCATCCGCGCGACCCACTAGCCTGAACTGGTGCCGAATCAGTGGAGCACTCGATGAGTGCAGCGGTTATCTGGAGCGAGGATTTCCTGTCCTACCGGTGGGCGCACACCCATCCGATGAATCCCGTTCGGCTGGCCTTGACGATGACCTTGGCGCGCAGTCTCGGAGTGCTTGATGGTGTGGACGTTGCCGAGCCGCTGAACGTCGACGACGACGCGCTCATCCCCGTTCATTCTCGCGAATACATCGACGCGGTCCGGGCTGTGGGTTCGGGGACCGCCTCACTGTCGGGGCCGTTGCTGGAGCGACTGTTCGGACTCGGTGACGCCGACAACCCGGTGTTCGAGGGAATGCACGAGGCGGCCCGGCTACTGGTTGGCGGAACGCTCGCCGCCGCACAGGCCGTCGCATCGGGATCGGTGCGGCGCGCGGTCAACATCGGGGGCGGCATGCATCACGCGATGAAGTCGCGCGCCGCCGGCTTCTGCATCTACAACGACTGTTCGGTCGCCATCCGCTGGCTGCTGGCGAACGGGTACGACCGGATCGCCTACGTCGACATCGACGCACACCATGGGGACGGGGTGCAGGCCGAATTCGTCGCCGACCCGCGCGTCATGACCATCTCGCTGCACCAGCATCCGGCCACCTTGTGGCCGGGCACCGGCTGGCCGACCGAGGTCGGCGACGACACCGCGCACGGCACCGCGGTAAACCTTCCGTTTATGCCCGACACCCCGGATCGGCTGTGGCTACGAGGTTTTCACGCGGTCGTGCCGTCGATGATCGGTGCCTTCGCGCCGCAGATCCTGATCAGTCAGTGCGGAGCCGACAGCCACCGCGCCGATCCGCTCACCGACCTGGCGCTGACCGTCGACGGGCAACGCGCCGCGATGATGGCGATGCGTGAACTCGCCGACAGATACTGCGAAGGTCGCTGGATCGCGGTCGGTGGCGGCGGTTACGGGGTGGTCGATGTGGTGCCGCGCAGCTGGGCGCATCTGCTCGCAATCGTGCTCGACCGCGACGTCCCCGTCGACACCACGATCGACGACTCGTGGTGTGCCACCGCCGGCGAGGTCGCCGCCACGGTCTACTCGGAATATTCGGCACCACCGGTGGGCACGATGGGTGATGACGGCGACATCGATTTTGTCGCGTGGGACGGCGACACCGGGCAGGACCCGCCACCGGGCATCGCCGAATCGGCACTGCGACAGACCGACCGCGCCATCATGGCCACCCGCACGGCGGTGTTCCCGCTACACGGACTCGACCCGGAGGATCCCCGTGACTGAGCAACAGCGATCGAACTCCGAGGACAGGGGCAGCGCGTCCCCGGATGGCGCGTCCGGCGGTGGTTCCGTCGAAGGCCCGATGCCTCGTGGACCGTGGGACTACCCGCGCCACTGGATCGCCGACGTACTGGCAAGCGACGGCGGGGTGGTGCACCTGCGGCCGATCGTTCCCGACGACGCCGACCGGGTCGTCCGGTTCCACGCCGGGCTGAGCGAACGTACCCGCTACATGCGCTATTTCGGTCCCACCCCGACGCTGCCGCCGCGCGAAGTGGTCCGGATGACCACAGTCGACCATCAGCAGCGTGTCGCGCTGGTTGCGGTGCTGGGTGGGGAGTTCATCGCGATCGGCGTATACGAGGGTCTGGCCGCCGACGGCAAACCCGAGTCGGCCGAGGTGGCCTTCGTCGTCGCGGACGATCATCAGGGCCGCGGACTGGGGCCGATCCTGCTCGAGCACCTCGCGGGCGCCGCCGCCGAGAACGGGTTCACCCGCTTCGAGGCCGAAGTCCTCAGTGAGAACCCGAACATGGTCGCGGTGTTTCGTGATGCCGGCTACCAGGTCTCCCGTGCGTTCGATGGCGCGACGGTGCACGTGGAGTTCACCATCGATCCCACCGAGGCACTGCTGTCGGTGCGCAACGCGCGCGAGCGCGCGTCGGAGGCTCGCAGCGTGGCGAATCTGCTGCGGCCGACGTCGGTGGCGGTGATCGGAGCGTCCGCCGACCCGGAGAAGGTCGGAAACGCCTTGCTGGCCAACATCATCGCCGGTGGATTCACCGGCCCGGTCTTCCCGGTCAACGGACCGGGCCACCACGAGGGTGACGAGGAGGCGACGACCGACACCGCAGCCGCTCGGCAGCAACCGAGACGACGCACTGTGGCACACGGTAATCCGCGCCGTCGGGAGCGTGAACGACCGCCGTCGGTGCGCGGCATCCGCGCGTATGAGACCGTGCGTGACATCCCGGATCCCATCGATCTCGCCGTCGTCGCCGTGCCGGCCGCAGTGATCGACGACGTGCTCGATGATTGCCTGGTCAAAGGGGTTCGCACGCTGGTGATCGTGTCCTCGGGGTTCGCCGAATCCGGTCGGGCCGGTTTGGAGAGCGAACGGCGACTCCTCGAGCAGGTCCGTGAACACGGCATGCGGCTGGTCGGGCCGAACGCGCTCGGGGTCGCCAACAACGATCCGCAGATCGCACTGAATGCCACTCTCGCACCGCGCATCCCGGCCGCGGGCCGGGTGGGCTTCTTCTGCCAGTCCGGCGCCTTGGGGATTGCGATCCTCGACACCGCCGCGCGTCGGCAGATCGGGTTGTCGACGTTTGTCTCGGCCGGCAACCGTGCCGACGTTTCCGGTAATGATCTGCTGCAGTATTGGGATAGCGACACCGCCACCGACGTCGTGCTGCTGTATCTGGAAAGCTTCGGTAACCCGCGCAAGTTCTCTCGCATCGCGCGGCGCGTATCGCGTACCAAGCCGATCGTCGCGGTGAAGTCCGGCAACGGGGCACTCTCTCCGGTGCGTGCGGCACGATCGGCCGCGGCCACGCTCGACGATCGCATCGCGCAGATGGTGCTCGAGCAGGCAGGTGTCATCCAGGTCGACACGATTCCCGAATTATTCGACTGCGCAACCATTTTCGCCTATCAGCCGCTGCCTCGGGGTCCACGTACCCGGATCATCGGCAATTCGTCGGTGCTCGGCAGTCTCGCCGCCGACACCGCACGCGTCGGTGGGCTCGAGGTCATCGACGCAGTAGACCTCGGTGCCGGCGCGTCGGAGGCGGAATTCGAGTCGGCGGTCGCCGCGGCGATGGCCGATGCGCAGGTCGATGCGATCATCGTGGTGTTCGTCCCACCGGTTGCCGTCGACGCCGATGGGCATGCGCGTGCGCTGATGGCCGCGGCGAACACTTCGGCAGGCGATGGTGCGAAACCCATCGTCACGACCTTTCTGGCCGTCGAGGGAATCCCACCCGGATTGATGCGGCCAGGCCCGAGCGGGCTGCCCGAGCGCGGTTCCATTCCGTCTTATGGGAGTCCGGAGCGGGCGGCGTCGGCGCTGGCAAATGCATGGCAGTACGCGCGCTGGCGCAATCGGCCCGAACCGACGATGAACCGGCCCGCCGGGGTTGATCCGGAAGCCGCGCGCATGTTCGTACGCGAGGCAATGGCCGGTGGCGATGCCGGTGCCGAGGACGACGCGCATGTCGGCTCCGAACCCCCGTCGGGACATCTGCTCGGTGAGGTCGCGGCCGCGCGTCTGCTCAGGTGGTACGGGATCGACGTCGTGCCGTTTCGTGAGGTCCGCACCATGCATGAGGCCAGCGCCGCCGGCCGTGAACTCGGCTTCCCGGTGGCGGTGAAGGCGACCTCGCCCGACTGGCGGGGTCGGCTCGACCGCGAAGGTGCGCGGCTGGATCTACCCGATGCGACAGCGGTGGTGACTGCGTTCGCCGACCTGGTCGAGCTCACCGGCGACGAGGTGCTACACGTGCAGAAGATGGCACCCAAGGGCGTCGGAACCGTCATCACCATGCGGGACGACCCATCGTTCGGCCCGCTGATCTCCTTTGGACTGTCCGGCAGCACCTTCGAATTACTGGGGGACCGCGGCTACCGCGCGGTGCCGTTGTCGGATCGCGATGCCGCCGACCTCGTCGACGCGCCCCGGTCCGCACCGCTACTCGACGGATTTCGTGGCGAGGCTCCGGCGGAGAAATCGAGCCTGGTCGACCTGCTGCGGCGGATCTCCACACTCGTCGACGACATTCCGGAGATCCGCGAGGTCATCTGCGATCCTATTCTCGCCGCGCCGGAGGGTGCCGCAATTCTCAATGCCCAGATACGCATCGGTCCGGTGCCCTCCCGGAGGGACACCGGACCGAGACGCTTGGGTTGACCGCAGGGTCGAGTTGACCGCAGGTTCGCGGCCGCGCCGGCCGCGAACCGCGATCAGCTCGCGTAGGCGCGCAGCCGCTCGGCGCGATCTCCCTGACGCAGCTTGCCCATCACCTCACGCTCGATCTGACGGACCCGTTCACGTGACAGTCCGAACATGCGGCCGATCTGATCGAGGGTGCGGGGCTGGCCATCGTCGAGGCCGTAACGCATCCGGATGACCTGCTGTTCGCGTTCGTCGAGCGTCGCCAGAACTGCGCGGACGTCGGAATGCAGCAGGCCGGCGATGACCGCGCTCTCCGCCGAAGTCGCCTCGGCATCTTCGATGAAGTCGCCCAGGGGAGCCTCTTCGTCGCTGCCGACAGGCATGTCCAGGCTCACCGGGTCACGGCTGTGGTCGAGCAGATCGGCGATCTTCTCGGCCGGGATGCCGGATTCGCTGGCCAGCTCGTCGTCGGTTGCCTCCCGACCCAGCTGCTGGTGCAGTTCCCGCTTGATGCGGGCGATCTTGTTGACCTGCTCCACGAGATGGACGGGGAGTCGGATCGTGCGGCTCTGATCGGCCATACCGCGGGTGATGGCCTGGCGAATCCACCAGGTGGCGTAGGTCGAGAACTTGAAGCCCTTGGCGTAGTCGAACTTCTCCATCGCGCGGATCAGTCCGAGGTTGCCCTCCTGGATCAGGTCGAGCAATGGCATACCGCGGCCGGTGTAACGCTTGGCCAGCGACACCACCAGACGCAGGTTGGCCTCGAGCAGGTGCGATCGGGCTGCCTCACCCTCGCGGATGATCGTGTTGAGATCTCGCTTCTTCACGGCGCTCAGACGCTTGCGGGTGGCCAGCACGTGCTTGGCATAGAGGCCGACCTCGATCTGCTTGGCGAGCTCCACCTCTTGTACGGCGTTGAGCAGCGCGGTGCGGCCGATTCCGTTGAGGTAGACGCGCACGAGATCGGCGGCGGGGGACTGGGCATCGAGATCCTGCTCGGTCATGGCAGGACGAGTGGAGGTGGTGGGCTCGGCGGCGAGATCGGTGGTGGGGGTGGTGGAGCGAGCAAGGGTGGAGCGTGACATTCCGGCCTCCTGACTTGAGTGCATTCAGAGGGTCCAACGCCATGACCCTTGGGAAAGTTCCCGCCCCGGCGGCCGCCTCGCATCACGGCCAGCGGTGTTGACCTGCGCGTTCGTTCGCCGCAGTGGTGCGACGTTCTGAGAAGTTGCTGAGATGATCGGGCCGTCCGACTGCGGTCAGCTACCCCGTGGGATGTCGGTCGGCGTGGACTCGACGATGCCCGTTTTCGCGCTCGAACCGAGCGGTTGCGGCCCCACGACATGATGCTCGGCGCCGTAGAGATAGTGCCGAACCTCGCCGCGTTTGCGTGGGGGCCGATCATTGGCGATGAGTACCGCGATCCAGGGCAGCGGGATCGACGCCGCAATGATGCCGAGGGCCCACCACCCGGATCCGGTCGACGAATAGACGATGCCCGCGATGATCAGAGCCGGAACCCGGAATGCCATCAAAGCCAGATATTTGTGGACGCGAGCCCGGTGTTGCTCGTCGTACGGGGTCGGCGCACCGGTGATGAGAAAGGCGTCCGCCTTCCCACGTCCGCTGCCGGACTGCTGCTCGCTCTCGTCCCGCTCAGCCATGACTCCACTGTCCCACTTTCGCCGGACGGGCGCACCGTCCGGTCGTGGGTGGATCCGCCGGGGCGATCGGGCGGCGGGGGCGTGTGTGGCGCACAATGGTTGTCATGCCCACCGAAACCATCGAGCGGCCCGACGTCGACGAGCGGACCGACACCACCACCGATGAACGCCCCGACGCCGACGCCACCGACCGCGGTGATGACGACCGGCCGAAGTTCTTCCACTACGTGAACAAGAACAAGATCGCCGAGAGTGCGGTCATGGGGACGCACGTCGTCGCCCTGTGCGGAGAGACCTTTCCGGTGACGCGCTCGGCCAAGCCCGGCTCGCCGGTCTGCCCGAAGTGCAAGAAGATCTACAGCCGGATGCGCAAGGAGTGAGCGTGCCGTGTCGACGGCTGTCGTCGGCACGGATGGCTGTTCACGGATTGTCGGGCGGTTTGTTGTTGCGCCGGCCGACGGGCCCACTCGAGAGCCGCTCCGGCAGTGTTTTCAACTGTCCGGTGACACCTGCGGTCTGATGATGCACCCAGTCGCGCACCTGGGCGGTCACCGCGGGCTGCGCAGGCCATAGTGATTGCACGGCTGCGTTGAACTCGGCGCCGATGACGATGGCGAAGCCGAGGAAGAACGTGAACAGCAAGAATGCGATCGGCGTCGCCAGTGCACCGTAGGTGTAGCCCGCCCGGGTGATGGCGGCGAGGTACAACCGCAGAAAGTAGCTGGCCACCCAGAACACGATGCCGGCGACGATCGCTCCGCCGACGAGTCGGTGCCACGGAAGCGGATTGGGCAGTGCCAGGTGATACAGCGTGGTCAGGACCAGCATCAGCAGCAACGCCACGAAGGGGAAATACCCGAAGTCGATCGCATTGGTGACGAGCGGATGCCACGATTCGGGGACGATGGCGCGCAGGTAGTTCGGTCCGAGTGCGACCAGCGGCAACAACGGTACCGCCACGGTGAGGAACGCCAGATAGAGCAGCAGCGCGAAGATGCGTTGCCACACCGGATTGCGCACCTCGTGCTGATCGTGTGCCCGCACGATGGAAGCGACGAAACACGAGACCGCCGACGACCCGGCCCACAGCGACAGGATGAAACCGACCGAGATGACGCCGACCCGGCCGCGGCCGAGCACGTTGTCGACCGTGGGCCGGATGAGGTCGTTGACGACGTTCGCGGAGAAGGTGCGGTCGGCGAACGCCAGGATGCGGTCGGAGATCACGTCGACGGTGTCGGGGCCGAACCACCCCGAGAGATAGCCGACGCTGCCCAGCACCCCGAGGAGCAGTGGTGGCAGTGACAGCGCCTGCCAGAACGCGGCCTGCGCGGCCCAGCCGACGATCCCGTCGTCCCAGGACTTGACGATGGTCCGCCAGATGAGCCTGGGGATGTTGCGCAATACCGGTGGCCCAGGACTGTCGGGCCGCTCGACCGTCGGGTCATCCCGGCCGTGCGTGTCGGATTCCGACGACACCGGCGCCGGGTGCCGGTGTTTGCGCAGGGGCGTGGTGGGCGCCTCCGTACGTTCGGGCCGGGGCACACGCGTGACCGGTTTGGTCCCGGCCGCGCCCGTGCCCGTCTCACTCGTCCCCGTCCTGCTCGTCCCCGTCTCGCTCGCGCCGGTCGCGGGTGGCCGGTCCTCGGGCAGTCGGCCGCCTGCCGCGTCATGCCGCGCAGCACGGTGGAACGCCGGGGACATCACGTCATCCGGAGTCATCGGGGCGGGGTTTCGGCGTCGGGTACTGATGAGTCCAGCATCCACGATCGCCGTCTGTGATGCGCACCACGACCGCACCGACACGCGGATCGGCATGTCGCGCGGCCTCCGGCGTGCCTCACACCGTGTCGGCCACACGGGTCACCGGACCGCTCGGTAACATTGACGGGTCCGCGAGGTGTGCCGGCGGTGCGCCCCGACGCGTGTTGTCGTCCGGGCGTCGCCGGGTGCCCCCGACGGAATCCCACATCCCCGATGATCCGGAGTCAGTAGCCCGTGACCTCTGCCGAAGACGTTGTCGCCGACACTATTTCGGGCCCGCCACTGCGCGCCTGGCAGCGGCGGGCGCTGACCCGGTATCTGGCCCGGGGGCCGAAGGATTTTCTGGCGGTGGCCACCCCGGGCGCGGGTAAGACCACCTTCGGTCTGCGCGTGGCGCGTGAGCTGCTCGACGACCGGACGGTCGAGCAGATCACGGTGGTCGCACCGACCGAGCATCTCAAACATCAGTGGGCGGAGGCCGCCGCGCGGGTGGGTATCTCGTTGGATTCCCGGTTCCGCAATGCGGCGGGCCAGACGAGTTCGGATTACGACGGGGTCGCGCTGACCTACGCGCAGGTGGCCGCTCATCCGTCCCGGCACCGGGTACGTACCGAGAACCGACGAACCCTGGTCATCCTCGACGAGATCCACCACGGCGGCGACGCGAAGTCGTGGGGAGAGGCGATCCGAGAGGCGTTCGACGACGCGCAGCGACGACTCGCACTCACCGGCACCCCCTTCCGTTCCGATGATTCGCCCATTCCGTTCGTCACCTACGAGCCCGAAGAGGGCGGCGTGTTGCGTTCGCGAGCCGACCACACCTACGGCTACTCCGACGCGCTCGCCGATGGGGTCGTCCGGCCGGTCGTGTTCCTCGCGTATTCGGGTCAGGCGAGTTGGCGCACCAACGCAGGCGAGGAGTTCACCGCCCGGCTGGGTGAGCCGTTGTCGGCCGAACACACTGCCCGCGCCTGGCGCACTGCGCTCGACCCGCACGGTGACTGGATTCCGGCCGTCTTGCAGGCGGCCCACACCAGGTTGGGCCAGATCCGGGGCGGCGGCATGTCCGACGCGGGCGGACTGGTCATCGCAACCGATCAGGCGGTGGCCCGCGACTACGCCGAGCTGCTCATGGCGATCACCGGGAAGATGCCGACGCTCGTGCTGTCCGATGACCCGAAGGCGTCGTCGCGGATCGCCGAGTTCGCCGCGTCCGACGATGAGTGGATGGTCGCGGTGCGCATGGTGTCCGAGGGTGTCGACGTTCCGCGTCTGGCGGTCGGCGTGTACGCCACAAGTTCCTCGACACCGCTGTATTTCGCCCAGGCCATCGGTCGGTTCGTCCGGTCTCGCCGGCCGGGGGAGACCGCGAGCGTGTTCCTGCCGTCGGTTCCGGTGCTGCTGAATCTCGCGAGCCAGATGGAGGCCGAGCGCGACCACGTCCTCGGTAAACCACATCGGGACAGTGACGGACTCGACGATGCTCTGCTCGTCGACGCCAACAAGCAGAAGGACGAGCCCGGCGAGGACGAAAACGGGTTCCAGTCGCTGCACGCCGACGCCGAGCTCGATCAGGTGATCTTCGACGGCTCGTCGTTCGGGACGGCGACCTTCGCGGGGAGCGATGAGGAATCGGACTATCTCGGCCTGCCCGGACTACTCGACGCCGAGCAGGTACGCGCGCTTTTGCGTCGGCGCCAGGAGGAACAGGTGGATCGCCGTTCCGCCGATGCCGCCGCCACTGTTGCGCCGGCCTCGGCAACCGAGGCCGACCGCGGCGCCGGCGAGAATCTGCACGCGTTGCGCAAAGAGCTCAACACCCTCGTGGCGATGCATCATCACCGGACGGGTAAACCACACGGCGTGGTGCATAACGAGCTGCGGAGCAAACTCGGCGGTCCGCCGACCGTGATGGCCTCCGCCGAGCAGCTCCGCGAGCGAATCCAGGCGCTGCGCGAGTGGCATTGAGGCCTGCTCACCGTTCGGCCGGCACACGGTCGGCCCGAACATGAGCGGGCGAACATGAGCGGCCGGAACATGAGCGGCCGGAACATGAGCGGCCGGAACATGAGCGAGGCCCGGCGGAGTGTGTCCCGCCGGGCCTCGCTTCATGTTCGTGGGTGGGTATCAGACGAGCTCTCCGACCGACTCGTCCACCGTTGCAGCCATCTCCACGAGACGCGTCTCGTGCTCGTTGAAGTGGTGCCGGCAGAAGAGGAGTTCGCCGCCGTTGGGAAGTACGGCACGCACCTTGGCCGCGGCGCCACAGCGATCGCAGCGGTCCGATGCGGTCAGCGGCAGGGAGATCGGGGGTGTGGTCGCGATGTCTGACATGGTTTCCTCCATCCCGGTCCGGCACCTCTCGTGCCTTTCCTTCGTGAGCCGACGCATCCGGGCGATGCGTCAACCTCACTGTGTCAGACGTTTTCGGGTTTCGTATTGTTCCAAAGCCACGCCGCGCTGTGTCGTCACTCACCTGTAACACGGCGTCGGCTACTGGCAATACGGTGCTGCCGGCAATACGGCATGGAGCCGTTGCCCGAAGCCGGTGCCGAACTTGTCGCGGGCCGCGCGGCTCCCGGCTCAGTCCAGGTAGTCGCGCAGCACCTGCGAGCGGGAGGGGTGTCGCAACTTGGACATCGTCTTCGACTCGATCTGGCGAATGCGTTCACGGGTGACGCCGTACACCTGACCGATTTCGTCGAGAGTGCGGGGCTGCCCGTCGGTGAGACCGAAACGCAGCCGCACAACTCCTGCCTCACGCTCGGAAAGTGTCTCGAGCACCGACTGCAGCTGATCTTGTAACAGCGTGAAGCTCACTGCGTCGACCGCCACGACCGCCTCGGAGTCCTCGATGAAGTCACCGAGTTGAGAGTCGCCCTCGTCGCCGATGGTCTGGTCCAGGGAGATGGGCTCACGCGCGTACTGCTGGATCTCCAGCACCTTCTCCGGCGTGATGTCCATTTCTTTCGCGAGTTCTTCAGGGGTGGGCTCGCGACCCAGGTCCTGCAGCAACTCGCGCTGGATACGGCCGAGTTTGTTGATGACCTCGACCATGTGCACCGGGATGCGAATGGTCCGGGCCTGGTCGGCCATGGCGCGCGTGATCGCCTGGCGGATCCACCACGTCGCGTACGTCGAGAACTTGTAGCCCTTGGTGTAGTCGAACTTCTCGACCGCACGGATCAGTCCCAGATTGCCTTCCTGGATGAGATCGAGGAAGGCCATACCGCGGCCTGTGTAGCGTTTGGCCAGCGACACCACCAGCCGCAGGTTGGCCTCGAGCAGATGGTTCTTGGCGCGGTTGCCGTCCCGCGAGACCCAGTTGAGGTCACGCTTCTGGGCCGTGCTGAGTTTCTCGCCGGAGGCGAGGATTCGCCGAAGCCGTTCGGTCGCGAACAGGCCGGCTTCGATGCGCTTGGCCAGTTCGACCTCCTCTTCTGCGTTGAGGAGAGCGACCTTGCCGATCTGCTTGAGATAGGCGCGTACCGAGTCGGCCGACGCGGTGAGCTCGGCGTCCTTGCGCGCCTGACGGAGCGCCTCGGATTCCTCCTCGTCCCAGACGAAGTCACCGGAGTTCTTCGAATCGTCTTTGGCCTTCGCAGCCGACGCGCCGGCCGTCTTGCCTACGGCCGCGGTGGTCTGCGCGGGCTCGTCCTCGGTGGCCGGCTCATCGGCGTCGATGTCGACGTCGTCGAGTTCGGCATCGGGACCGTCGAGTTCCTCGATCGAGGTGGGCTCGGCGTCGGCGTCCTCGCCGACGGCGGCCGGGCCGGCTTTCTTCGCTGCGGTCTTGCGGGCCGGCGCCTTCTTGGCGGCCTTACGTGCGGTGGCCTTCTTCGCGGGTGCCTTCTTGGCGGTCTTCTTCGCGGGCGCCTTGTCCGCCGTGGGAGCGGTCGACGTCGTCGGGTCTTCGACCTCGGCGTCGTTCTGGCGGGTCTGGGTGGCTGCCACGTACAACCTTTCGGATGCGAATCTTTACTATCCTCGCGGCAGCGTCGGCCGTCGCGGATGAGGGCTTGGTCCGGCACAAGCGGCGCCGGTCTCGACCATTGTAACGACACCGCCCGCGGGGATGTGACAAGGCGCAGGTCAACAGCGGTACGGCAAGGTCACGATCAGACCTGCAGTCCTTGCTCGACGGCCATCGCCGCGCCGACGATGCCTGCGGTGTTGAGGAGCGCGGCGGGCACCACCGGGGTGGAGTTGGTCAGCAACGGAATCCATTTCGCCGACTTGCGGCTGATCCCGCCGCCGACGATGAACAACCGGGGCCAGAAGAGTGACTCGTAGACCTTGAGGACGTCGGAGACCTTCTCGGTCCACTTCTCATACGTCCAGCCCTTTTCCTCTTTCACCCGTGAGGACGCCTGGTGCTCGGCCTCCTTCTTTCCCACCTGGAGATGCCCGAGTTCGGTGTTGGGCACCAGTTTTCCGTCGTTGAGGATCGCCGAACCGATGCCGGTTCCGAAGGTCAGGAGCATGATCACACCGTCTGCGCCCTTACCGGCGCCGTAGGCGTCCTCGGCCATGCCCGCCGCGTCGGCGTCGTTGAGCACCGAGACATGCCGGCCACCCAACTCCTTGCTGAAGAGGTCGTAGACGTTTGTGCCGATCCAGCTCTTGTCGATGTTGGCCGCCGTGCGCATCACGCCCTCGGTGATCACGCCCGGCAGCGTGATGCCGACGGGCCCCTGCCAGTCGAACTGGGCGACGACCTCGGCGACGCCACCGGCGACGGCGTCGGGCGTGGCGGGTTGTGGGGTGAGTACCTTGAAGCGTTCACCGACGAGGGCACCGGTGTCGAGGTCGACGATTCCGCCCTTGATGCCCGACCCGCCGACGTCGACGCCGAAGCCGAGATTCGTTGCGATGACAGGGGAGTCGGGGGTGACAGACTCGGACATGGCGGGTCCTCTCGACACGGTGAGCGGTGACACTGGGCCACATGGCGCCTCCAGGCTATCCAGGCGCGCACGGCGCCGCACCGATGTCGGGCGAAGTCCCTCCGCCGGACGCCACGGTGTATGCGCGCGACGGAGTCGGGTGAGACCGGTCTCACCGATTGCCCGACTGTCCGGTTCGGCCGCCGGATGTGCTGACATGGATGGGTGGAGCGACGAGCGGGCGAGGCACCGTACGAGGACACGGCAACCGAGGACACGGCAACCGAGGACGTGACGGCGCTGGGTGCGCTCGCCGTCGAGATCGCCGAGGCGGCAGCAGACCACGTCCGTCGCCGTCGGCGGGAACTCTTCGGTGGCCCGGGCCCGGGCATCGCGCCGGGTGGCGTCGAGGCGGTGTCGACCAAGTCGACGCCGACCGACCCGGTCACGTTGGCCGACACCGAGTCCGAGGAGTTGATCCGTACTCGACTGCGCGCGGCACGGCCGGACGACGAGATCCTCGGTGAGGAGTCCGGAGGCAGTGTCAGCGTCCCGAGTGGTGTGCGGTGGGTGGTCGATCCGATCGACGGAACGGTCAACTTCATGTACGGCGTCCCGGCCTTTGCGGTATCGGTGGCCGCCCAGATCGGCGGACGTTCGGTGGCCGGTGCGGTCGTCGATGTGGCGCGCCGGGTGACCTACCGCGCGACCGTCGGCGGCGGCGCGTTCATGCACGCCGACGGTGACGTCGTGCGGTTGCGGTGCAACGACCTCGATCGTGTCGAGCTCGCGCTGGTGGCGACGGGGTTCGGCTATGACTCGGCGCGGCGGGAAGCGCAGGGGACGATCGTGGCGGCCTTGCTGCCGCGGATTCGGGACGTGCGCCGGATCGGGGCGGCAGCACTGGATCTGTGCATGGTGGCCAGTGGCGCAGTCGATGCGCACATCGAGCACGGTCTGAGTCCGTGGGACTGGGCGGCGGGCGGGCTGATCGCGGCAGAGGCGGGCGCGGTGGTCGAGTTGCCGCCGCCGGATTCGAGGTCTGCCGACGGTCATGCGACCATCGCGGTCGCGCCCGGCGTCGCCGACGAGTTCATCGCACTACTCGAGGATCTCGGTGCGCGCCGGGCGCTACCGGGAGCCGACGGCTGAGGCCGTCGTGGTGATCGCGGCCGGCCGGCGCCGTCTCGCCCGGTCGCTCAGCAGTGCTGCGAGTGGACTGCCTTGACCAGACCTGGATCGACGCCGCTCCGCGGATTCTTCGGATCCGCCGAGCGCAACGCCTCGAGCGCAGCCTGTGCATCCTGCGACTGCTCTTGTGGCTTGTAGTACTGGCCGAGTGCCACGTCGACGTCGGTGCCGCGGCGACCATCGTTGACGAGCTGAGCACAGGGTATGGCCAGCCACACCGCGGCAGCGGCCGACTTGCCTGCCGGTCCGAAGCGGATCTGGGCGACACAGTTCAGGTCATGTCCGGGATAGACGGGGTCGTCGCCGTATGCGGAGTCCCCGGCCGGGGTGAAGCCCTGCGCGGTGAGGTCGTTGGACACCAACTGCGCCTCGCCGCGCTGGGTGGAGGCGTTGAGAACGCGGACCTGGAACGTCGACAACGGAGCCGGGGCCACCGACAGCATCCCGTCACGATCGGCCACCGCGCGCGTCGGAGTGGTGGCCGGACTCGCCGGCGCGGCGGGCTGCTGCGGTGTCGTGACCGACGCCGACGCGCTCGCCGGGCCCGGCGTGTTGCAATCGGTGGGGGTGGCGTCGGCCTCCGAGCCCGCCAGCGCCACCGACCACACGACGATGCCGAGGACCGCCAGTACCGCGAGCACGATGGCGATCGGGCGCGTTCTGCGCCGCTTGTAGGGCCGACCCTTGCGGTCGGTCGGATAACCGGTCGTAATCTGCGAGACCACCGTGGACTGCGCTCCTTCGCCCGGCGGAATCCGGGCCCGACTGCCAATTCTGGCCCAACTGTAGAGGGTGCCCGGGGTGATCGACCGCAGGCGGCGCCGTCGACGCGTGGGTTGCGGTGTCACACGGAACCAGTGCGAGCCGACTGTTGACTCTGTGATCGCCATAGACTAGAGTTCGGGCGCCCACCACTCCCGAGTCCGGCGGAGGGTTGGCAATAGATTGTGATCAACATCACATATGTCCGGTGGCCGTTTGGTAACGAATCGCACCGGTCATGACGTTGTAGTGACGCCGGCAAGACAATCCCGGCGGCTTGGCGCCCCGGTGGTCAACGGTCACAAGCCGACGACCGGCGGTCGCGCCCCTTCAACCAGGTAAGGCACACAATGGCTACTGATTACGACGCCCCACGGCGCACGGAGTCCGAGGACCTGAACGAGGACTCGCTCGAAGAGCTGAAGGCCCGGCGCAGCGAGGCGCAGTCGGCTGCGGTCGACGTTGACGAAGGCGATACCGCCGAGTCATTCGAACTGCCCGGTGCAGACCTCTCGGGTGAGGAACTGTCGGTGCGGGTCATTCCCAAACAGGCCGACGAATTCACCTGTACCAGTTGCTTTCTCGTCTATCACCGCAGTCGGCTGGCCCATGAGAACGGGTCCGACATGATCTGCGTGGACTGCGCCTGAGCCGCCCCGCCTGATCTGCCTGCCGGGCGGATCACAGGCTGGGGGCGGGCTGGGCCGCGTCGGCTCCGGCGTTACGCGCTTGCGGCTGCCGCGTCGGCAATGCCCAACGCGTCCAACAACTCTCCCGGACGACGCGTCGAGACCAGCCAATACGGCGTCGGGTCATCGGGATCGTCGAGCACGAGTAGCACCATCGTCTTCACCCATGCGTGGTGGATGAGAAACGCCGCGGGATCGAGTTGGCGACCCAGCGCGGCGCTCTTCGCCGACGCGGGGACGGTCGCCCCACGCGCGATCACCGAGGGTGGCAGACGCGCTTTGCCCGCGTATAGCTGGCCGTCGGCGCTCACACGAATGCGTGTGTGGCCCATCGAGACCAGCACCATGGCGCACACCACCGCCGCACCCAGATATCCGAGGTAACCCCAGACCGAATGGTGTGCGGACAGTTCGATCTCATGACCCACGACGCCGATCACAACGACAGCAGCCAGCCACCACCACCAGGGCACCGACAAACGCTCGGTGTAACGGTCGCCGGCGGCCGGTCCGCTCGACTCGGTACGGACCGCACGCGCCGGGTCGGGGGCCTTGCTGGTGGACTCCTCGTGGGGTTCCGGGTCACTCACACCCGCCAGCGTAGTCTTCCACCGTGGCATCAGAATTCCCCCCTGTGACCGCGCCTGTTCCGGCCGGATCCGTCCCGGCGGTGCGGATCCGCCGTCTCGACCCCGACATCGCGCTACCCGCCCGCGCCCACCCCGATGATGCGGGTGTGGATCTGTGCTCGACGACCGACCTGGAACTCGCGCCGGGGCGCCGACAACTGGTGGGCACCGGGATCGCGATCGCCCTACCGGTCGGCACCGTGGGTCTGGTGCATCCGCGTTCGGGGTTGGCCGCCCGCGCGGGTCTGTCCATCGTCAACACCCCCGGCACCATCGACGCCGGCTATCGCGGCGAGATCAAGGTGTGCCTGATCAACCTCGATCCTTCCGAACCCATCCACATCACACGCGGCGACCGCATCGCGCAATTGGTTGTCCAGCGCGTCGAACTCCCCGCGTTCGTCGAGGTCGACGAGCTCGACGACACCAGTCGTGGCGGTGGGGGTTACGGGTCGAGTGGCGGTCACGCGATCCTCTGAGAACTCCGCCGATGGCTGGACTACCCTGCACAAATGACGGTGATCGGACCGACGGTGATCCGACGATGGGAGACGTGAACTGATGGCTGACGACGACGAGCTGCGGGTCGGGCAGGCGCGCGGGCCCTACGACATCGAGCTCCTCGACACCTCCGCCGAGGAGCTCGCGAATTCACATCTGGATCTTGGTTCGGTGCTGGTACCGGTGGTCGAGGGCGGACAGGTCACCGTCGAGATGTCGCCGGATCACCAGCCCGAGGCGGTCTATCTCGTGACCCCGCACGGGCGGATCTCCGTGACCGCCTTCGCTGCCCCGAAGTCGCCCGGCCTGTGGCGCGAGGTGGTCCGTGAACTCGCGGCATCGCTGCGTGATGAGGGCGCGACGACCAGCGTCGAGGACGGGCATTGGGGACGCGAGGTTCTCGCGGAGGTGTCCGAGGGAGTTCATCGTTTCATCGGGGTGGACGGTCCGCGCTGGATGGTGCGGTGCGTGGCCAGCGGTCCGGCGGAGTCCGCCGACCCGCTGGCCCAACTCGCGCGTGCGGTGCTCGCCGAGTCGGTGGTGCGTCGGGGCAAGGATCCGGCGCCGCCGCGCGAGATGTTGCCGATCGTGCTGCCGCCCGTACTCGCCGAGCAGGTCGCGGCCGCGCAGCAACAGATGTTCCCCGATGAGGAGGGGTTCGCACCTCCGACGACCGCGGTCGCCGACGCCGACTCCCCGGTCTCGGCGGCTGCGCCTCCCGCGGGCGGCGCCCTCGATCAGATCCAGCGAGCGACCGTCATCGCGGACTCCGCGCCCACCGGCGGGGGCGTCGAGGAGAGCGGTGGGGCAGAGAGTGCTGTCACAGAAAACGACGTCGACGACGACCCCGTCCCGCCCTCGTCGGGCTCGGCGATGCAGCGGTTCCGCCGGCGCGGCGGCAAACGCTGACCGGGTCGCGCCCGGCACCATAACGGCGGGCGGGTGCACAAACCACTGGGCGGCAAGACTATTCGTCGTAGACCAGAGCGCTCCAGATGGCCGCGCACGTCCAGCCCAGTACCGCGGGGTCTGCGCCCCAGCGATCCACGCCCACCTGCTCGGCGCGCGCGTGTGGTGCGGCGTCGCACCACGAGCGCGCGACTGCCCACGGATGGAGCGGATCGTCGCCCGCGCCGACCACCGCCAGCGGCGCCACCAATCCGCGGATCGCCGTGACATCGGGCGCCCGGTAGGTCGCCGCTTGCTCGAGCTGGCGGACCAGACCGGGGTGCAAGGACCGCCACGAGCGGGACAACTCGCGCCCCAGCCACTCAGGGCTCGTGGCGGCCATCGCCGAGATCGTGGTCTCCAGGCCGTCGGTGCGCAGTGCCCGGGCGGTGGCCAGCGCACTCCCGGCCGCGACCGCAGTGGCCGGATCGCCGCTCCAGGCAGGCATCGCGGCCCACACGCCGACGCACCGCTGCCGTCCGGCCGGGCCGAGCGCCCACTCGAGGGCCAGGGCGGCGCCGATCGAGAAGCCACCGACCAGGATTCGCTCCGCCCGCGCGTACTCGGCCAGTCCACGACGATGACCGCCGATCAGATCATCGGTCGGCTCGAGCGCGATCAGATCGGCGCCGAGACCACGCGCGGCAGGTCCGAATGCCCGCCGTACGAAGTCCGCATCCGAGCCCGTTCCGGGCAGGGCGATGAGCACGTCGGCGCCGGTCACACGGGTCGTGTCATTCGCGGGCATGTACAGATCATGCCGTGCGTTGTACCCGCTGAGGACATGGGTCTACGCTGAGCCGAAGTGCCGCGTCGGAACCGACAAGGTGTGCGAGATCAGCCCAGCGGCTCGTGCCCCCGAATGTCGAACACCGAGCGGAACCCACGATGTGTCCCATGGAGGTTGTGATGCCGACGGCCGGTTATCTCAAGCGGCTGACGAAACGGTTGACCGAAGATCTCGGCAATGCGGATGCGCAACAGATCGCTGCCGAATCCGAAGCGACCGGCGCCCAGCGCGCCGTCGAGTGTTGCCGCGGTGACGAGGTCACCATGCACGGTGAACTGCGTGCAGTCGAGACCTGTTCACGAGCCGCACGCAGCGGCGTCAAGGCCGAGTTCTTCGACGGAAGCGATACCGTCGTCCTGAAATGGTTGGGACGTAACCGCATTCCGGGGATCGAACCCGGACGCAAACTCACCGTGCGCGGCCGTCTCGCCGAACACGACGGGTTCAAGGTGATCTACAACCCCTATTACGAACTGTATGGAGCCGAGGACTGACTTCGTGACGGCCGCCGGGCTGTGATGGGCGGGCGCCGCAGCCGAGCCGGTGGGCTCGGCGCGCGCCATATCAGTGGGGGACCCGCATGGCGTCATGGAGCGCCGGCTCGGCTTCGGTGGGAGCGATGAACACGAGTTCGTCGCCGCCTTCGAGCGGATCGTCCCGCTCGGGCACTATCACCCGGCCCCCGCGCAGGATCGCCACCAGAGCGGCGTCGCGCGGGAGGCTCAGCTTGTGAACCGGCCGTCCGGCCAGCGGGGTGTCCGGCGGCAGCGTCAATTCGACAAGATTGGCCTGCCCTTGCCGGAACGTCATGAGCCGCACGAGATCTCCCACCGAGACCGCTTCCTCGACGAGGGAGGCGAGCAGCCGCGGGGTGGACACGGCGACGTCGACACCCCAGTCCTCGCCGAAGAGCCATTCGTTTCGGGGATCGTTGACGCGCGCGACCACCCGGTTCACTGCGAACTCGGTCTTGGCGAGCAGGCTGACCACCAGGTTGGCCTTGTCGTCGCCGGTGGCCGCGATCATCACATCGAAGCCCTGTAGCCCTGCCGACTCCAGGGTCGTCAGCTCGCAGGCGTCGGCGAGCAACCACTGCGCGCCGGCTACCGCGTCGGGATCGATGTGGTCGGCGTTGCGCTCGAACAAGGTCACCTCGTGCGCGTTGACCAGCAACTCGCGCGCGATGGACCGGCCGACCGCGCCGGCGCCGGCGATGGCCACTTTCATGTGTGCACTCCTCAGTCGGCGTCGATCGGCGACGCTGCGATCGAACGGATCTCGGCGAGGCGCTCGAGCAGGGCCGCGACGAAGACCACGTCGTCCTGCTGCAGCACCGTCTTTGCTTCGGGTAGAACAGGATTGCCGAGACGATTGATGAACGACACCCGCGCGCCGGTCAATTCCTGGAACTTCACCACCGTGGTGCCGATCCACGACTCGTCGATCTCGAGTTGCGCGATCGCCACCGTCCCCGACGGGTCGCGCCACTCGGTGGTGGAGATCTCACCGAGTGCGGAGACGAATCGTTCGGTGGTCCAGGGGACGGTCGCCACCGTCGGGATACCCAGACGCTCGTAGACCGCGGCGCGTTTGGCGTCGTAGATGCGCGCGACCACACGTTCCACATCGAAGGTTTCGCGGGCCACCCGCGCGGCGATGATGTTGGAGTTGTCGCCCGAGGAGACCGCAGCGAAGGCGTCGGCCTCCTCGATGCCGGCCTTGACCAGGACGTCCCTGTCGAAGCCCACGCCGAGGATGCGGCGCCCGGTGAAGTCGTCGCCGAGCCGAGTGAAGGCCGTCGGATTGCGATCGATGACGGCGACCTCGTGGCCGCGCTTCTGCATCGCCCGGGCCAGCGACGAGCCGACGCGTCCGCAGCCCATGATGACTACCCGCAAGAAAATCGATCCTTCCGTATCGGCGTGATCCGCCGCTCGTGTCCGGCCTGCGTCGACCGGTCTCGGTTCACGCTGAGATGAACCTACCCTCCGCGCCCACGTCGTGACGCGGGTCCTGGTGGCCTTCGTCTGGACGAGGTCTTAGTGTTGCGTGGTGTCCACCGTGTCAAAGGCGTCCGTTGCGACGAAACGCCTGCTTCTGGGGCGTCCCTTTCGTAGTGACAGCCTCGGTCACACCTTGTTGCCCAAACGAATCGCGCTGCCCGTCTTCGCCTCCGATGCGATGTCGTCGGTCGCCTACGCGCCGCAGGAGATCTTCCTGGTGCTCTCGGTCGCCGGGCTCTCGGCATTGGCCTACACACCCTGGGTGGCGATCGCGGTGGCGATCGTCATGGCGGTGGTCGTGGCCAGCTATCGCCAGAATGTGCACGCATATCCCTCCGGCGGTGGTGACTATGAGGTGGCCACGGTCAACCTGGGGCCGACCGCGGGCCTGACCGTCGGAAGTGCCCTGCTCGTCGACTACGTGCTGACCGTGGCGGTATCGATCTCGTCGGCCGCCGAGAACATCGGGTCGGCGATACCCTTCGTCTCCGAACATCGCGTGTGGTTCTGTGTCGTCGCGATCGTGGTGCTGGCCGCGGTGAACCTGCGGGGTCTCAAGGAATCGGGAATGGTGCTGGCCATCCCGACCTACGCGTTCATCGTCGGTGTGCTCGGCATGCTCATCTGGGGATTCGTCGAGATCTATGTGCTCGGCCGACACGTGCAATCCGAAACTGCCGACTTCCAGATCAGGGCCGAACACAGCCAGCTCATGGGGATCGCGCTGGTCTTTCTGATCGCGCGCGCATTCTCCTCGGGTTGCGCGGCACTGACCGGGGTCGAGGCGATCAGCAACGGTGTACCGGCGTTCCGGAAACCCAAGTCGCGCAACGCGGCCAGCACACTGCTGCTGCTCGGGTCGATCGCGATCGTGCTGCTGCTCGGCATCGTGTTCCTGGCCGAGCGGATCGGTGCCAAATACGTGATGAATCCGTCGCAGGATCTCATCGGGGCGCCCCCGGGATATCAGCAGAAGGCCATGATCGCCCAGCTCGCGCATGCCGTCTTCAACACTTTCCCGGCGGGCTTCTACTTCGTGGCCACCGTCACCGCGCTGATCTTGATGCTGGCAGCCAACACCGCGTTCAACGGCTTTCCGGTCCTCGGCTCGGTGCTCGCCCAGGATCGATACCTGCCGCGGCAATTGCACACCCGCGGTGACCGACTCGCGTTCAGCAACGGGATCGTGTTCCTCGCGGTCGCGGCGATCGCCTTCGTGGTCGCGTTCGGCGGCGCGGTGACCGCGCTCATCCAGCTCTACATCGTGGGCGTGTTCGTCTCGTTCACGCTGAGCCAGACCGGCATGGTCCGACACTGGACCCGGTTGTTACGCAACGAGACCGATCCCAAGGCTCGTCGGCGCATGATGCAGTCACGGGTCATCAACACGGTCGGTCTGCTGATGACAGCGATCGTCCTCATCGTCGTACTCATCACCAAGTTCACCGCCGGCGCCTGGATCGCGATCCTGGCGATGGTGTTCCTGTTCGTCCTGATGAAGGCGATCCACCACCACTACGCAACTGTGCAACGTGAACTCGAGCGCGCATCCGACGACGACGAGGCCGTGCTGCCCAGCCGCACGCACTCCATCGTGCTGGTCTCGACGCTGCACATGGCCACCAAACGGGCCCTGCTGTTCGCGCGTGCCACCCGGCCCGACGCCCTGGAGGCGATCACGGTCAACGTCGATGACCGCGACACCCGGCGGCTGGTCTCCGAATGGGAGGACAGCGACCTGCGCGTGCCGCTCAAGGTGATCGCCTCGCCCTATCGCGAGATCACCCGTCCGATCATCGACTACGTGCGCCGGGTGCGCCGCGAGTCACCGCGCGACGTCATCACCGTGTTCATCCCCGAATACGTGGTGGGGCACTGGTGGGAGCAGATCCTGCACAACCAGTCGGCGCTGCGCCTGAAGACCCGGCTGCTCTTCGAGCCCGGCGTGATGGTGACATCGGTTCCGTGGCAGCTCAATTCCTCTGATCGCCGCAAGACCGACCTCGCCTATCACGCACCCGGCGACACCCGCCGTGCGCTAGGCGGCGGCGACGGGCCTGATGCATGAGCGCGGTGCGTGATCGGTTGACGCTCACCATCGAACGCCCGGCCAACGGCGGTGCCGCCGTCGCACACGCCGACGACGGGCGGGTGGTCTTCGTCCGCGGCGCCATCCCCGGTGAGACCGTGACCGCCACGGTCGTCGAGAAGAAGTCCGGATTTCTGGTCGCCGCGGTCGACGAGGTGCTCGACGCGTCGGCGCACCGCCGCCCACCGCGCTGTGCCGCGGCCGCGCACGGCGCGGGTTGCTGCGATCTCGACTTCATCGATATTGCTCACGCCCGAACCCTCAAGTCGCAGGTACTCGTCGATGTCCTGACCCGGATCGGCGGATTCACTCCTGCGGCACTGGCTGCCCTCGACGGCGGATCGCCCGAGGTCGGCTCGCTCGACGAGGCCGAGTCCGGGTGGCGTATCCGCACCCGGATGGCAGTCGACGGACAGGGGCGCGCCGGTCTGCACGAGCACGGCGGCGCGGGCATCGTCGTGGGGCACCGGTGCGCTCAGCCCGACCCGCTGCTCAGCGACCTCGCGGCGCTCGACGGCACATTCACCCCCGACGCCGAACTCGCGATCGTCCTCGATGACGCCGGGCGACGGCACCTCACCGAGATCGCCCCCGCCGCAACCCGACCGGCGGCCGCGGCCCGCGACCGTCGACGGTCGGCGCAGCAACGACGACGCCGACGCGAACAACCACGTGCACAACGCGTCATCGAGGGCGAGCCGATGGCCCGGCATCGGGTGGGCGAGCGGGCGTGGGACATACCGGTGACGGGCTTCTGGCAGGGCCACCGTGCGGCGCCGCGCGTCTACGCCCAGACCGTCGGTGAGTTCGTCGCCGACCACACCGCCGCCGCCCGAAGCGCCGCGGCCGCCGTTACAGACGTCGCGACGTGCTGGGATCTCTACGGCGGCGCCGGGGTGTTCGCCGCTGTCCTCACCGACCAGGTCGGTGCGCGCGAGGTACACATCGTCGATTCCGACGCGGGTGCCCTGCACGCCGCGCAGCAGACCTTCGGCGCCGACGGCCCGATCACCGTCCACCACGGCGAGGTCGCCCAACAGATCGGCGGGCTACCCGCTCCGCAGGTCGTCGTCCTCGACCCGCCCCGGACCGGCGCCGGTGCCCGGGTGATCGACCAGATCGTGGCCGCGGCGCCCCAGGTGGTCGTGTACGTCGGATGCGACGTCGCACGCTTCGCTCGCGATCTGAGGATTTTCGCTGATCGGGGTTACCGGACACGCGCAATTCGTGGGTTCGACGCTTTTCCGCTCACCCACCACATCGAGGCGATCGCGGTCCTCGTGCGGTCGATCTCACGCTGACGCGCTGGTGCCACGAGCCGGCGTCGGCGCGCGCCGACCGTAGACTGACACGAACGGTCCCGCGCATGCCTTCCGGTGTGGTGGGCGCACGCCCACACCCGGCGTGCTGATGACTGATGGAGGATGGGATGGGCTTTCTCGAGCGCACCAATTCACCGGCCGACCTGCGGGAGCTATCCGCGGCGGAGGTCGCGTCGCTGGCGGCGGAGATCCGCGAATTCCTGGTCGAGAAGGTGTCGGCCGTCGGCGGTCACCTCGGACCGAACCTCGGCGTCGTCGAGCTGACGCTCGCGCTGCATCGTGTCTTCGATTCGCCCATCGATCCGGTGATCTTCGACACCGGCCACCAGTCCTACGTCCACAAGATCGTGACCGGACGCCGCGACGCGTTCGACACGCTGCGCCAGCGTGGCGGACTGACCGGCTATCAGGAACGTTCCGAGAGCCCGCACGACTGGGTCGAGTCCTCCCACGCCTCGGCGGCACTGTCCTACGCCGACGGGCTCGCCAAATCCTTCGCTCTCAAAGGCCAAGGAGATCGCACCGTGGTGGCCGTGGTCGGTGACGGCGCACTCACCGGTGGGATGTGCTGGGAGGCGATCAACAACATCGCCGCCGCCGACCGCCGGGTGGTGATCGTCGTCAACGACAACGGCCGCTCCTACGCGCCGACCATCGGCGGACTGGCCCGCCACCTTTCGGGATTGCGGCTGCAGCCGGGGTATGAGCGGCTGCTCGACGAGGGCCGTCGGGCGGTCAAGAAGTTGCCGATCGTCGGTGGTCCCGCCTACGCGATATTGCACGGTATGAAGAGCGGTCTGAAGGACCTGCTGGCACCGCAGGTGATGTTCACCGACCTCGGACTCAAATACGTCGGGCCCGTCGACGGGCACGACGTCGAAGCGCTGGAATCGGCGTTGCGACAGGCACGTTCGTACGGCGGTCCGGTCATCGTGCACACCGTCACCCATAAGGGCATGGGCTACGCGCACGCGGAGAACCACGTCGCCGACCAGATGCATTCCACCGGGGTCATCGACCCGGTCACGGGCCGCGCCAAATCGATCTCGCCACGGGATTGGACGTCGGTGTTCTCCGCCGCACTGGTCGAGGCCGGGGCCGCGCGTGACGACGTCGTCGCGATCACCGCGGCAATGCCGGGGCCGACCGGATTGACACCCTTCGGAGAGCGATTTCCCGACCGCATGTTCGACGTCGGCATCGCCGAACAACATGCGATGACCAGCGCGGCCGGGCTGGCGCTCGGCGGTCTGCACCCCGTCGTGGCCATCTATTCGACCTTTCTCAACCGGGCCTTCGATCAATTGCTGATGGATGTGGCGCTGCTCGAGCTGCCGGTGACACTGGTGCTCGATCGATCCGGGATCACCGGCCCCGACGGACCCAGCCACCACGGGATGTGGGACCTGTCGTTGCTCGCGATAGTGCCCGGAATGCGGGTCGCCGCCCCCCGCGACGCGGTGCGGCTACGTGAGGAATTGGACGAGGCTCTCGCCGTCGGCGACGGTCCCACCGCCGTCCGATTCTCGAAAGGGGCTGTGCCCGAGGATATCCGGGCCGTCGAACGCCTCGACGACGGCGTCGAGGTCCTGCGTCGCGGTACGCCACCCGCCGCATCGATCGGGGGCGACGTACTGATCGTCGCCGTCGGGGCGTTCTGCGCGCTGGCCCTCGACACCGCCGAGCGGCTGCGCAGTCAGGGAATCGAGACCACCGTGGTGGATCCGCGTTGGGTGCTGCCGATACCGGCGTCGATCACCGAGCTGGCGACACGCCATCAGCTGGTGGTGACGCTCGAGGACAGCGGCGTACACGGTGGCGTCGGGTCGGCGGTCTCGGCGGCGTTGCGGCTGGCGGAGGTGGATGTGCCGGTCCAGAATCGCGGCATCCCACAGGAATTCATCGCGCATGCGTCCCGCGGCGAGATCCTCGCCGAACTGGGCCTGACGGCACAGGATCTGGCCCGGTCGATCACCGCCACCGTCTCGGGGATGCACGTCACCCCGGATCTGGACCGGCCCGATTTCGGTGCCGACCTCGGCTCTCCCCACGCCGACCGGTCGGTACGCGAGGCCGAGGGGCCCGACGCCGGGTGAGTGTCAGGAGCCGTCGGCCGGCGCCGCGGCCGCGGTCAGCGCCATGGCGATCGGCTCGGCGGTCAGCGCGCGTTGCCAGGCCCGGGCGTCGCCGGCCGCGAGGCGCGCATCAACCGACTCGACGGTGATCGGTGCGGCCAGACCTTCCCAGCACAGTTGCCGGACCAGTTCGGGAGCGAGCAGGTTCTCGGTGGGCAACGTCTGTTCCTCGGCGATCTGCGCGATCACCGGCCGTACCTCGCCGATGCGGGCGGCGGCCTCGGGATTTCGCTGCTCCCAACGGCTTACGGCCGGGGGGCCGGTGACCGACACCTTGCGGGGTGGGAGTTCGTCGTCGGGGAGGTCTCGTGCGCGCGCCAGGGCAGACAGCCACGTACCCGCCTGACGGCGCTGGCGCGGACCTCCGAACACCGGCAATCGCGTCAGTTCGGCAACGCCGGCCGGCATGGCGGCCGCCGCGGTGATGATCGCCGAATCGGGCAGTATCCGACCGGGCGCCACATCGCGTCGCTGCGCGATCTCCTCACGCGCCGACCACAGTTCGCGTACTGCGGCAAGACCCCGGGTGGTCTTGATGGTGTGAATGTTGGCCGTCCGTCGCCACCGGTCGGTGCGGGGCAGTGCGGGAGGGCGGCCGAGCACGTAGGCGAATTCCTCGGTGGCCCATTCTCGTTTGCCCGCTTCGGTGAGTGCGTCGGCCATCGTGTCGCGCAACTCGACGAGCACCTCGACATCGAGCGCGGCATAGTTGAGCCAATCCTGCGGCAACGGTCGCTTCGACCAGTCGGCGGCACCATGGCCCTTCTGCAGCCCGAGGCCGAGGAACTCCTCGACCTCCGCCGCGAGGTTCACCCTCGGTAGGCCGAGTAGGCGGCCGGCCAGTTCGGTATCGAATAATTCGTTCGCCTCGAATCCGAGGTCACGCAGGCAGGGCAGGTCCTGGTCGGCGGCGTGAAGTATCCATTCGGGTTCGGTGAGCACGTCGATGACCGGCTGCAGTGCCTCGGGTTCTTCGGTCGGGTCGATGAGGAAGGATCCCGCCCCGGTGCGCCGGATCTGGATGAGATAGGCGCGCTGAGAGTAGCGGTAGCCCGATGCCCGCTCGGTGTCGAGGGCGACCGGACCGGTGCCCTGCGTCAGTCGGGTTGCCGCATCGGCGAATTCGTCTGCTGAGGTGAGCACCGGCGGGATACCGTCACGGGGACTCAGTAGCGGGGTGACCGGCCGGGAGTCCGTGGGATCTTCCGGGTTTGCTGGTGTGTCGGGGGCGCTCACGCCGACCCGAGTTCGGTGACGCCCACCGGCGGAAGGCCCGCGGCCGACGCCAAGACCTCACAGAATCCCTCGAGGTGTCCGCCCAGTCCGTCGGAGGCCGCGGCGGTCCACGATGCGCGGAGTTCGAGCTGGTGCGCTCGCGGTGGCCCCGCGATGTCTCCGTAGCGCACCGACGTGGTCGAGGTGACGGTGCCGCCCAGAGCGGTCACCTCGACTGCCGCACCTGAACTACCCCGAACGCTGCCGTCGGAGGTGGTCTGACCCACCGGCACGCCCAGGGCGTCGCTCAGCCAACTCCACGCGACCTCGGGCAGTAATGGATCCATCGCGAGGGCGGCCTCGACCTCGGCCTGGATGTAGGCGACCAGGCGCATCGTCCCGTTCCAGGCATCCTGGCCGTCGGGATCGTAAAGCAGGATCAGCCGACCGAATGCGCTGCCCTGCGAGTCGGCATCGAGGTCATCGGGTGAGTCGGGCAACCGCACCTCGGCGCCCACCGCATAGCTGTACGGCGCGAGACGCTGTGGGGGGCGGATCGGCCCGACCTCGATCTCGCGCCGGATACGTGCGGAATGCAGCGACTCGACCGCGGTGCGGAAGTCAGCAGGCTCCGTCGGAGCTCCGGAGGAGGTCACGTCACCGACGGTATGACGCGGAACACGCCGGGCGTCGGAGGCGCGCCGGGGCGACGGTGACGCCGCGGCGGACGGTGATGGGTGACGCCGCGGTGACGGGTGACCGACCGCCCGACCATGCCGATCCTCGCCCGAGCAGCTCATGGCAGAGTGAGCGGTGATGTCGCACCTACCACGCACCCGCCGAAGCCACACCCGTATGCCGCTCGTCGCCGCCGCCCGGGGCGAGTCGCCGAGCCGGCGGCCGGTCTGGTTCATGCGGCAGGCCGGTCGGTCGCTACCGGAGTACCGCGCGCTGCGCGCCGACCACGGAATGCTCGAATCATGTTTCGACGCCGACCTCGTCTGCGAGATCACCTTGCAGCCGGTCCGGCGCCACGACGTCGACGCCGCGATCCTGTTCTCCGACATCGTGGTGCCGCTGAAGGCGGCGGGTATCGGGCTCGACATCGTCGCGGGCACCGGGCCCGTCATCGAATCGCCTGTCCGCACCGCCGGTGACGTCGATGCGCTGCCGCGGCTCGACCCGGCCGCGGTCGGCGCGGTAAGCCGGGCGGTCGCACAGATCCTCGACCAGCTCGACGACACCACCGCGCTGATCGGCTTCGCCGGGGCACCGTTCACGTTGGCTTCCTACCTCATCGAGGGCGGCCCCAGCCGCAACTACGTCCAGACCAAGGCACTCATGCGCGGTGACCCCGACACGTGGCACGTGCTGATGGCGCGCCTGGCCGACATCACCATCACCTTCCTGCAGGTCCAGCTCGATGCCGGAGTCGACGCGGTGCAGGTCTTCGACTCGTGGGCGGGCGCGTTGTCGGTGGCCGACTATCGGACCTACGTCGCACCGCACATCGGCCGTGTTTTCGCCGAGATCGCCGGATATGGTGTCCCACGAATCCATTTCGGCGTCGGCACCGGCGAGTTGCTCGCCGACATGGCCGCCCCGGCCGATGTCATCGGGGTCGACTGGCGGGTGCCGCTCGAGGAGGCGGTGCGCCGCATCTCCGCGCCAAAGGCCGTGCAGGGCAATCTCGATCCGACCGTCTTGTTCGCCGGCCCGACGGTGCTCGAACGCGAGATCCGATCTCTCCTCGCCGACGGTCAGCGCGCGCTCGCGGCAGGGGCTATCGGCCACATCGTCAACCTGGGACACGGTGTGCTGCCCGACACCGATCCCGATGCACTGACCAGGGCCGTCGAACTCATCCATTCGTTGTGACGCCCACCCGGATCGCGATCGTCGGCGGCGGGATCTCCGGTCTCGTCGCCGCCTATCGTCTGCGCCGCGCACTGGGCCCCGAGGTCACGATCGACCTGTACGAGACGGCGTCGAGGCTCGGGGGAGTTCTGCGGACCGTCGACGTCGCCGGTCAGCCCGTCGACGTGGGCGCCGAGGCGTTCATCGTGCGGCGCCCGGAGGCGGTCGACCTGGTGACCGAACTCGGCCTCGCCGACCGCATCGTCTCGCCGACGCCGCGTCGTCCCGCGATCTGGGCACGCGGCGATCTGCATCCCATGCCGAGCCCCGCACTGATGGGTATCCCGGCGTCCGCCGATGCGGTGGCCGGACTCGCCGACGCCGATGATCTCGCCCGCATCGGCTCCGAGTCGCAGCGCCCGTTCGCCTGGCGGCCGGGAACCGACATGAGTGTCGGTGAACTCGTCGCCGGCCGCTTCGGGCCGTCGGTCGTCGCGCGCAGCGTCGACCCGATGCTCGGTGGTGTGTATTCGTCACTGGCCGCCGACATCGGTGTGCGCGAGGCGATCCCGGCCCTGGCGGCGCGACTGGACGAGGGGTCGCCGAGTCTGTCGACAGCGGTCGACGACCTCCTCGGGCGCGGCGGCGCCTCGGGTCCCGTGTTCGGCGCACTGATCGGCGGATACCGGATCCTCCTCGAGGCCCTCGCCGCCGCGGCCCACCCCACCGTCCGGACCGGCGCCACGGTCACTGCGGTGACCCCGGTCGCCGATCGCTGGTCGGTGCGGACCGAAGGCGTGCCTGCCGCCGACGCCGGCTACGACGGGGTCATCCTTGCCGTACCCGCGTGGGTCACCGCACAGCTTCTCGCACAAGCATTTCCGGACGTCTCCGCACCGCTGGCGTCGGTCGAACCCGCCTCGTCGGTGGTGCTGTCCATCGCACTGGCCCCCGCGACACCGTTGCCCCAACACTCCGGGGTGCTGGTGGCCACGGGAGAAGAATTGCGCCCCAAGGCTTTCACGTTGTCCTCGCAGAAGTGGGCGCATATCGGCTCCGGCGACGCCCCGGTGTCGGTACGCGCCTCCTTCGGGCGATATGGCGATCCGGTGCCCGATGCGGCAACCGTTCCCGACATCGACTCGAGGGTGCGCTCGTGGGCGCTGGCCGATCTGGACCGGATCTGTGCCGCGGCCGGGCTGGCTCCGGTCTCGGCACACGTTCTCGGCACCCGGCTGCAACGCTGGACGGGAGGACTGCCCCGTTACGCACCCGGCCACCTGACGCGGATGCGGGAAGTGCTCGACGCGGTTCCGGCGCGCCTGGCTCTCGCCGGGTCGTCCTACGCAGGTGTCGGCGTCCCCGCCTGTATCGGTCAGGCGGGGCGAGCTGCCGACCGGCTGCTCGCCGGTCTCGGCTGAGCAGTTACTGGGCGCTTGGGTCCAAAGACCTGGGTGCGGCCGACAGCGGTCCGGAGTGGCACCATGGATTCATGAGCCGCTTGGACTATGCCGAACTGAACTCCACAATCCGCTATCTGATGTTCTCGGTGTTCGCCGTCCGGCCGGGTGAACTCGGCGACGACCGCGACTCGGTGAAGTCCGACATCACCGACTTCTTCAAGTCGCTGGAGGACACCGACGTCATCGTGCGCGGCGTCTACGAGGTGTCGGGGATGCGTGCCGACGCCGACTACATGATCTGGTGGCATGCCGAGAAGATCGAGGACGTGCAGGCCGCCTATAACCGGTTCCGTCGCGAGACCGCCCTGGGCCGCGCCAGCACCCCGGTGTGGAGCAACGTCGCGGTGCATCGGCCTGCTGAGTTCAACAAGAGTCACATCCCGGCCTTCCTCGCCGGCGAGGAGCCAGGTAACTACATCTGCGTCTACCCGTTCGTGCGGTCCTACGAGTGGTATCTGCTGCCCGACGAGGAGCGCCGCAAGATGCTCGCCGACCACGGCAAGGAAGCGCGCGAATACAAGGACGTGCGCGCCAACACCGTCGCCTCGTTCGCGCTCGGCGACTACGAGTGGCTGCTGGCGTTCGAGGCGCCCGAGCTGCACCGGATCGTCGACCTGATGCGCGACCTGCGCGCCACCGAGGCGCGGATGCACGTGCGCACGGAGACGCCGTTCTTCACGGGGCCGCGGGTCGAGCCCGCCGCGCTCGTCGACACGCTGCCCTGACGCGGCGGCCGGCCTACTCTTCGGGTTCGAGTGTCAGGCTGATCGAGTTGATGCAGTAGCGCAGGTCGGTCGGGGTGTCATAGCCCTCGCCGGCGAACACGTGCCCGAGGTGACTGCCGCAGTTGGCGCAGAGCACCTCGGTGCGGCTCATGCCGAGCGAGTCGTCGACACGCTCGATGATCGTGTCCCCGGCCAGAGGCGAGAAGAACGACGGCCAGCCGCAATGTGATTCGAACTTTTGGTCACTGCGGAACAGTTCGGCGCCACAGGCCCGGCAGCGGTACACACCGGTGGTTGTGGAGTCGGTGTACTCGCCGACGAATGGGGCCTCGGTACCTGCCTGCCGCAGCACACGATATTCAGCGGGCGTGAGACGTTCCCGCCACTGTTCGTCGGTGAGATCGGCCAACTCGGCGGGCGTCTGCTGGGCGGGGATATCGGTCATGGTTCCACCGTACGAGCCCGTCACAGCACTCGCCAGCCTCGGTCATCGCAGCGGACGAGATCTCATCCGCCGACCGGCTGGGACCCGACGCCGCCGGCTTCCGTGGACGGTGTGTGCGCCGGGGCGGCAGTCACCGGGTCGGCGGGCGCCGACCAGTCGCGCCAGCTACCGGCGACGCCGTCGCGCCGCATGTCCAGGTACCGGAACAGCAGGGCGCAGAACACCGCGATCATCAGTAGCGACCAGCCCCAGGTGACCTTGTTGTATTCCAGTTGCCGACCGAAGTCCGGCCAGCGAACCGAATTGAAGGCATCCAAGGTGAAGCAGCCGTAGACGCCGAGCCAGGCCGGCCAGTTACGCATCGGCGAGCCCGGGATGAACACCGACATCACCAGCGGGAACAGCAGCATCGAGTAGTAACCCTGCCCGAGCGAACCGACCAGGAACGTGGTGCACAGCAGCACGCCGGAAGAGGTGGTGAGCCAGAGCAACTCGTTGGTGTGGCGGTAGTAGCGGTAGAGGAACCACAGTGAGAAGACCGCCATCACGCAGAATGCGATCCGCAGGACGATGATGAGCCAGTCGGCGACGCCGAAGTAGGCGCCGTTGCCGACGATGGAGCTGTTGTAGTAGTCCCGGGCTTCACCGAGGTAGGGGATCGTACGGGTGACAAAGGATTTCGGGTCCGCCGACACCGGCCACGCCACGATGTTCAAGATCACCGGAACGGCGATGGCGCTCACCAGGATCCGCCAGCGTCCCACCAGCAATGGCAGGAGCAGCAGCGGTACGAGGACGGGTTTGACCGCGAACGTCAACCCGATGAGGACACCCGCCCACCAGTCCTGCCTGCGCAGCATCAGGATCAGGAACGCGAGAAGGCCGAGCAGCACGAAGGCGTTGAAGTTGGTGAAGACGAGTGTGTGGGTCACGGTTTCGGTGCTGAAGAAGAAGAACAGCACCGTGGGCAGCACCCACGACCGCGCGCCGAAACCGAACAGCCGGGTGATCAGATAGGCACATACGATCAGCACGACGACGCTGAGGGCGATGAACAGCCAGCGGGCGCGCTCCGGGTCGATCACCGCCAGCGGCGACATCAGCAGGGTGCCCGACGGGGGATACAGGTAGTGCGGATCGACCGTGTTGAGGTTTTCCGCGTACACCGGCTGCCGGTTCAGGAACGCCAGCGCCGCGTTGTACACCGGCCGGAAGTCGTCGGTCCGGTCACCGTTGACGCCCAGAAGGACCGACCGCTGGAAGATCATCATCACGGTGATCGGCCACAGCACCAGCGGGATGATGCGCTGTGCGGGCATCTGCGGGTAGAGGTACCTGTCGAGAAAGGCCACCCGCGAACCGTACTACGTGCGCCCGGAACGGCTCGACCTTCCCTGGCCGCCGCGTGGGATCTCCCGGGCCGCCGGTTTGGCCGTCCCCAGGGGTCAGCTCGGGCAGCCCCGTTCCGACGGACCGGCCAAGGGAGTGGAGGCGACGTAGTCGGCGACGACATCGGCGACGCAGCTGCTGCGGGCGAGCGCCGAGTAGCCCACACCGTTCCAGCTCACGCTCACCGGCGAGGTCCGCGCGCGGGTGAACAAGGCGTCGAGGGCGGTGGCGCCGGTGCCGCCGTTGATCGGGTCGCCCGGGTTGCTCAGGACCAGTGGTGCGACCGGAAAGGTGCTGGGTGGTGCGACCGCTTCACCGGCGGCCCATCCGTTGCACCGCATCAGCGACAGCGCGGCGTCGGCGCCGGTCAGTGGATTCGATTTGGACCAGGTCGTGATCAGGTTCGCGATTTCGTTCTGGCTGACCGGTCCGGTGACATCGTTGCAGTCGGCGACGATCTGCCCGTCGGTGAGTCGCAATGCATCGGCCCGGCCGGCGAGGTCGGCGAGTCCTCCGGTGTCGCCACGATCGGCGGCGGCGATCGCCGAGGCGACGCCGCCGATGCCCTCTGGGGAATTCGGGGCCAGCGCGATGCCGGTCGTGATGGCCGCGAGCGCCTCGGTGTCGGAGAGCGGGCCGAGATGGCCGGTACGCCCCTTGGCGAGGACATCGGCGATGACCGATGCCCCGCTGGCGCCGAGCGCGCAAGCGGGGCCGAGGACCGAGCAGCGTTGGCTGAAGGTGGTCAGTGCCGCCTGCACGCCGGTCGCCCGCGCCGCAGCGGTGTCACGGGCGTTGGCGCCGAACGGAGTAGGGGTGTCGAGGATGATGCGACCCGTGCGGCCGCCATACAGAGCGCTGTAGGCGATGGCGACGTCGGAGCCCTCGCCGACACCGATGAGGCCCAGTTGTGGGACCGCCCAGCGTTTGCGCAGGGTTTCCAGATCGGAGGCGGCCGAGCGGATTCCGAACGCGAGCTGGTCGGGGGAGAGCGTCTCGGTGCACCCGTCGGCGGCTTCTCCGGCCGCCCCGGCCAGGTCGCTGATGCGGCGATCCTGCGAGGTGCCCCGCGTCAGACCGTTGTCGGCGTACGTGTGCCGGTCGGCGCGCGTCAGACAATCCACCGGGGTGCTCTGGGGGATACCGCGCCGATCGACGGCCACCACCGGATGCTTGTCGAGCAGGGTGCGGCCCGAACCCGACGCGAGCAACAGCAAGGTCCGCGAGGATGGCATGTCGGTGCCGGAGGTGAGCACCAGTGGCGCGGCGTCGGCGGGTGTTTGTGGGGTGCTGATCCGGGTCAGCCCGACCGACAACGTGGATTGGGGCCGATCCGGGTTGATCGCGGAGGGCAGATCGGCACAGTCGATTCTCAGTCCGGACGGGGCGGCCGTTCGGTAGTCGCCGGCGATCTTCGGACCGCAGGCTTCCCACGCCAGGTCATGCGCCGGTTTCTGCAGCGTCGGTGCCTTGGCCGGCGCGCTGGATGAGGCGGGGGCCGGGCCTGCCCCGCCGCCACCCGGCACGAGGGGTGGTCCCGGGTTCGGTCCGACCGCGCACGCGGACACGCCGACCAGGGCGGCGGCGACGCTCGCCACCAGCAGTCGCCGTCGCCACGGTGTGGTGTGTTCCGAGATCACCGGCGACCGAGTACCGCGCGGCACGATATATCTCCCCAAGGCCATGACGGCGAGCGTAGCCAACCGGTCAGCGATCACGTGCCCAGCGGGTGAACACGAATCCCTCGTCGTCGGAGAGAATGTGCGCTGCGCGCATCCGTGCGAGCTCGCTCAGCGCCGGCCCGGCGAGGATGCGGGTGGCGTCTCCGGCCGCGAGGGTCGGGCTGGTGGTCAGGCACAGTTCGTCGAGGAGCCCCTCGGCGACGACCGTTCGGAGCAGGCTCGGGCCGCCCTCGCAGAGCACACGGGTCCTGCCGAGTCGTGCGAGATGTGCCAGCACACTGTCGAATCGGACCTGGCCGGTCCCGCAATCGAGCAGGGTGGCGCCGTGTTCGGTCAGCGCCCGCCTGGCTGCGGCGGGCGCGTTTGTGCAGGTGAACACGACGGTGGCGGGGTCGGCAAGTGGGGAATAGTCGGTGTCGATCGACAAGGAGTTGCTGATCAGCGCCAGCATCGGTGCCGCGGACCGGCCTGCGCGCCGGCGGGCGTCGGCGAACACCGCGTCGGGCCCCGGCTGGTGGTAGCCCTCGGCGATGGCCGTGCGCGCGCCGACGACCACCACGTCGGCAAGACCGCGCAGCACCCGGAAGATCGCGCGATCACCGCTACCGCCGAGCCCGCCGGATGTCCCTTTGACCGCGGTCGCTCCGTCGATCGAGGCGATCATGTTGGCCCGGACAAAGGGCTTCTCGAGTGCGTCAGGGTAGCGATAGAGACCGGCGATCTCGAGTAGATCCCCGGCATCGCCGGGGTCGGCGGATGTGACCTGGGTCGCTTTGTGCTGGTGGAGCATCATTCCTCGTGGTCGGCTGTGGCTATCCTGCCCCAATGGTGGCACGTCTGTCCGACCGGAACCCGGTGGTCTCTCCCGAGCAGCTGATCGAGGAGATGGTTCCGCCGTCCACCTTCGATTCGGTGAGCTTCGACAGCTACATCCCGGACCCCGACGAACCGTCGCAGACGGAGGCGGTCACCAAGGCCCGCGACTTCGTCGAACGTGCCAAGAAGGCGCGCGGCGGCAAGAAGGGACTCTTCTCCCGCAAGCAGACCGCACAGGGGGTCGGGCTCTACCTCGACGGCGGTTTCGGGGTGGGCAAGACGCACTTGCTCGCGTCGATCTATCACGCGATGCCCGCGCCGAAGTCGTTCGCGACGTTCGTCGAGGTCACCCATCTCGTCGGGGCGTTGGGCTTCATGAATGCCGTCGAGCGATTGTCGGCCCAGAACGTGCTGTGCATCGACGAGTTCGAACTCGACGACCCGGGCGACACCATGATCGTGTCGCGGCTGCTGACCGAACTGACCGCGAAGGGGGTGTCGATCGCGGCCACGTCGAACACGTTGCCCGGACAGCTCGGTGAGGGCCGGTTCGCCGCCCAGGACTTCTTGCGTGAGATCAAGAAGCTCGCTGCGATCTTCGAGACCATTCGCGTCGACGGACCCGACTACCGTCATCGCGACCTGCCGCCCGCCCCGGAGCCGAGGTCGGACGACGACCTGGTGGCGTTGGCCTCCTCGACCGACGGCGCCACGCTCGACGACTTCGATGATCTGTGCGCTCACCTGGCCAAATTGCATCCGTCCAAATACAAAGCACTTGTCGACGGCGTGTCCCTGGTCTGCATCGAGGGCGTACATCCCGCACCGGATCAGTCGGTGGCGCTGCGACTGGTGGTGCTCGCGGACCGTCTCTACGACGCCAACATCCCCGTCACAGTCTCCGGTGCCAAGCTCGACGAGATCTTCACCGAGGAGATGCTCGCCGGTGGCTACCGGAAGAAGTACTTGCGCGCCACATCGCGCCTGCTGGCGTTGTCGAGGTTCGCGGAGTCCGCGGTCTGAGGCTCGTCACCGGCTCAGGTGCCGGACCAGGACGTAATCGTGTTCGATCGTGCCGTTGAGATCGAACGTCTTCACTCCGGCTCGACTGAACCCCATCTTTGCGTAGAACCGTTGTGCCCGAACGTTTTCCTGATTCACCCCGAGCCACACCGACGCCGCGCTGCGGTTGTCGGCGCGTGCGATTGCCGCGCCCATCAGCAGCCGCGACGGCGAGTCGGTGCGGCCTTTCGCATGATGATCGGGCAGTACGTAGACCTTGGACACCTCCGACGACGGCCGATCCGTGATCAGCGCGGCGACATCGGGATCGGCCGGCTCGCGATGGTGCACGAGGGCATACCCGACGGGCGTGTCGTCGGCGGTGCGGGCTAGCAGCACGTCGGAGTCGGCGGCGGCGATGTATCCGGCGAAGTTCTCGGGGCTCAGGTGGGCGCGGATGAACCCCGCGATGTCATCCGGGTGTGAATGCGGCGGACAGGCCAGCGGGAACGTCGAGGCGGCCAGCGCGGCCACCAGACCGGCATCTGCCGGATCCGTCACGAGGTCGACGATCACCTCGGCGGGTTCCGGCTGGGCGGACATGCTCGTCATGGCTGCCACGATAGCCCCGGGATGATCGGCGCTCAGGCGGTGCGGCCGCCGATCCCGGAGAGCATGTGGACCTCGGGGAAGCGGTGCTGCGGGTCCGGGTGGCTCAGCGTGCGCCAGTGCTCCTCGAAGCCGGCGGCGGCGAGATTTTCGGCGAGGGTGTCGGGATGCCACCGCCACGCGCGCGCGACGGCATGGTCGAATTCGTGGACGCCGGGTTCATCGGCGCTCTGCGCGGCAACGAGGACCATCGCGTGCGCAGGCAACCGGCGACGCCACGACGTGAGCACCGCGGGCATCAGTTCGGGGGATAGGTGAATGAGGCTGAACCGGGCGAGAATTGCATCGACGCGGGACAGTTCCACCTCGTCGAGCCCGGCGTCGCCGTAACGAAAATCGATGTGCGGGTGGGTCGCGCGTCCTATGCCTACCATCCCGCTGCTCGGATCCACGGCGATGACCTGCACGCCGCCGGCCGCCAGATGTGCTGCGACGTGGCCGATTCCGCATCCCACGTCCACGACGACGGGATCGTCGGCGCGAGCACGGACAGTTTCGGTGAAGACCTCGATCGAATGGCGCTCGAGCGGTGTGGTGAATGCGGTCGGAAAGGTTGTCGCGTAGAGCTGCGCCAGTGCGTCGTATCCGGGTTGGTGAGCCATCGACGGGGACGTCAGTTCTTGACCAGTCCGCCGTCGACGACGAGGTTCTGACCGGTCACCGCGCGGGCCCACGGGGAGAGGAAGAACAGCACCGCGTCGGCGAACTCACGCGGCGTGGTCACCGACCGTAGCGGGGTGGTGGCGGCGATCGCGTCGAAGACGGCCGACGGGGTCGCGGCGCTGGCGTCGGTGGTCCGCAGCAGACCGCCGGAGACCATGTTGACGTTGATTCCGTCGGGTCCGAGATCGTGCGACAGCGTGCGTGTCAGGGCCAGCAGCGCGGCCTTGGCGGCGGTGTAGTCGTGATACGGCACGACGGGATTCTGAAATAGGTTGGTCCCGATCGTGACGATGCGGCCGCCGCCGCTCGCGCGCAGTCCGGGCAGCGCCGCCTGTACCGTGTTCAGCGCACCGCCGACGACACCGCGGAACTGGGCGTCGAGTTCGGACCAGCTGAGGTCGTCGGCATGCGAGCGCGCATCGCCGTTGAACGAAAAGTCGGGCAGCGCATTGGTGACAACCGCGCTGATCGGCCGATCGAAATACGTTGCAGCAGTGTCGATCATCGATCGGACGGCGTTTGGGTCGGCGACATCGGCGGCGATCGCCACGGCGCGTGGCCCGATCTCGGTGGCCAGTGCGGCCGCCGCGTCGGCGCTGCGACGATAGTTGATGACCACGCGCGCGCCCTCGGCCGCCACGGCGCGGACGATCTCGGCGCCCAGACCGCGGCCGCCGCCGGTGACGAGTACCACGTGATCGGAAATCGGCAGTGCAGCAGGCACGGTGACCATCCCTTCGCCAGTCCGAACTGGTGCAGGTTCGACGGGTGTGATCTCAGCCGGCCGGATGCCGGCACCCCGTGTCAGAGAGCCATCAGATCGTATGGGTGCCGCGGATGCAAGAAACCCGCCGGCGAGCGGCGGGTTTCGTGGTGCGCGATACAAGGATTGAACTTGTGACCTCTTCCGTGTCAGGGAAGCGCTCTCCCACTGAGCTAATCGCGCAGGATATGGAATTGGAGGTGGCGACGGGAATCGAACCCGTGTGCACGGCTTTGCAGGCCGTTGCCTAACCACTCGGCCACACCACCAGATGCGAGTTCACTCGCGCCGAGCGGATGACGGGATTCGAACCCGCGACCCTCACCTTGGCAAGGTGATGCGCTACCAGCTGCGCCACATCCGCATGTTCCCTGAGCCGATCCGATCGCTCAGGACGTGCTGCGCAACCATATTCGATGGGCCGCCCATACGCCAAATGCGCAGGCGCGTTCCACGCACCGGCGGCGGAAATTGCTCACGAATCAGGTGCGGCCGACAGGAGTCCGAGAGCGCCGAAAACCCGCCGGTACGCGGCGGGTTTCATGGTGCGCGATACAAGGATTGAACTTGTGACCTCTTCCGTGTCAGGGAAGCGCTCTCCCACTGAGCTAATCGCGCGGGATATGAAATTGGCGGTGGAGGTGGCGACGGGAATCGAACCCGTGTACACGGCTTTGCAGGCCGTTGCCTCACCACTCGGCCACACCACCAGATGCGAGTTCACTCGCGCCGAGCGGATGACGGGATTCGAACCCGCGACCCTCACCTTGGCAAGGTGATGCGCTACCAGCTGCGCCACATCCGCATGCCCGCGAGCGATCTTTTGGACCATGGTGCTCGCGGCGCGGGACAGAACATTATCCGAACGTCACGGAGATACCAAATCGGCTGGTCTCAACTCACCCTGACACACAGGGAGCTGCCGAGATGTCCCGGATCTGGGGGGGCTCGGAGCGGCACGCAGGAGACGACCTGCATTTTGCCGAACACGACCTTCGCCGTGTAACCTTCCTCCTCGTGCACCGGCGCCCCGAGCGCCGGCCACACGGTCCCGTGGCTCAGTGGAAGAGCGTCCCGTTCACACCGGGAAGGTCGCTGGTTCGATCCCAGCCGGGACCACTCTGTTGCCGATATTCACACCGCTCACCGGTCCGGTTCTTCCTCCTCACCCTTGTGACAGGTCTATTCGGTGCTCCACGCGCGGTTGATCGCCTCGGCGTAGCCGTCGGAGTCTGTGGAGCCGGCGACCGCGATGCGACCGTCGAAGACCGTGAAGGGCACGCCGGTGATGCCGAGTTCACGGGCTTCGGTCTCGTCCGCGCGAACCGTGTCGGCAAACTCGTCACCCGATAGGACTGCTTCGACCCGGCTTCGGGGGATGCCGAGGCGGTCGGCGTGGTCGGCGAGCACGATGTGGTCATAGACGTCGGCGCGACCGCTGAACAGTGCTCGTTGAAGATCGCCGAGCAACTCCCCGGCAAGCCCAAAGGTGTCGGCGAGGTGCAGGACCCGGTGAACGTCGAAGCTGTTCGACAGCACCCGATCTCCGGTGTAGGGCAGCCCCTCGTGGTGGGCGATGGCAGCGACCTTTTCCTCCATACCCATGGCTTCGGTGGGGGACAAGCCGTATTTCGCGCGGAGAAGCTCAAGGTTCGGCTTCGACTCCGCCGGCATGCCCGGGTCGAGTTCGAAGGAACGGACCTTGACGGTGATGGCCTCGGCGTACGGCGAAGATCCGATGGCCTGATCGAGCCGATTCTTGCCGATGTAGCACCACGGGCAGGCGAGGTCACCCCAGACATCGATCTGGAGCCGCTTGCCCTGTGGTGCTGCCGCCGACGTCTGCGTTGGTGTCGATCTGGTCATTGTCGAATGTCCTTTTACTTGTGTGGAGGGTGGTTTCTTCGGAGCGTGGTGTCGACGCGGGTGCGTCAGTTGGCGACCCGGTCGGGGTCTGCCTGCTCGGGGTCCGACTGCTGGGGGTTCGTCTGCTCGGGGTTCGCCTGGGCGGGAACGGGCTTGGGTGTGGCCGGAAGCAGTGCGGCGACAAGGGTCAAGACGAGGCTGACCGCGGCGATGATGACAAAGACGGTGCGGTAGCCGTGGACGATACCGTCCGCCGCGCTGAGTCCGGTGTGTGTGGCCGTGGTGGCTGCGACGGTGACCAGGAGTGCGAGCCCGATCGCTCCGCCGACCTGACGGGACATGTTGACCAACCCTGATGCGAGACCGGCGTGTTGGTGGTCGATCCCGATCGTGGCGGCCGCGACGATCGGCACGAACATCAGACTCATCCCGGCCCCGGCGACGAGCGTCGGCCCCAGTACATAGATCGCATAGTCGGAGTGGACCGGGATTCTCGACAGCCATGCCAAGCCGCCGGCGGAGACGACGCTGCCGACGATGAGCAACAATCGCGGACCGAACCTCGCCACCAGTCTCTGACTCGCGATCGCGCCGATCGCCGTCATCACGGTCATCGGGACCAGCGACAGGCCGGTGCGGACGGCGCTGTAGCCGAGAACCTGCTCCTCATACAGGGAGAGGAAGTAGACGACTGCGGTCAGGGTCACGCCGAGGCCGGCGAAGAGGATGTTGGCGATGGTCAGTGGACGATGGCGAAAGATACTCAACGGGACCAGCGGGGCAGCGGTGCGGGTCTCGATGACCACGAAGGCCGTCAGCAGGACCACGGCGGCGAGCAAGGCTGCGATCACGTTCGCCGATCCCCACCCCTTACTGCTCGCGGCCGACAGGCCGTACACCAGGGCGACCACCCCGAGCGTGGCCGTCACCGCACCGGGGACGTCCAGGCGACGCCAATTGCTGACCGCGGCGGCTGGCAGCAGGCTGATCGATGCCACGACGAACAGGACGATCCCGATGGGCACGTTGATGAGCAGCACGTACCGCCAGCCCAGTGCAGAGGTGAGTACTCCTCCGAGCACCAGCCCGGCCGCGCCGCCGATCGAGGCTGCTGCCGACCACAAGGCCAACGCGCGAGTTCGGTGATGGGCGGCCATCGGGCTGGTGATGATCAGGCTGATGGTGGCCGGCGTCATCGCGGCGGCCCCGAGTCCTTGTACGAAGCGGGCGACGAGCAACCATTCGCTGTTCTGGGCCAGACCGCCCGCCAGGCCGGCGAGTGTGAAGATCACCAGTCCCGTCAGGAACACCCTCTTCTGCCCAAAGAGGTCCCCGGCTCGTGAGGCGAGCAGCAGGAAGCCACCGAAGGTCACGAGATAGCCGTTGATGACCCATTGCTGGCCGTCGACGGACAGCCCGAACTCCTCATGTATCCCGGGCAGGGCGACGTTCACGATTGTGGTGTTCATCACCAATACGAATTGAGCTGTGCAGGCGATCGCGATGATCACCCAGACGGGCACCCGTAGCGTCGGGGCGCCGGTCGGGGATTCGGCGGATTTCGGTGTGGTCATGCCTGCCTTCTCGAGCGTCTGGTAGTTACTTGTTGTGTGTCACCAGATCGTCTGTGAGTATTGGGTCATGCACAAGAAGGCACTTTCATGTCAGTAGGGCACATCGAGACGTCTGTCCCGCTCGGTTCGAGCGAGGACTGCCCGACTCGAGAGATTCTCGATCGGGTCGGAGACAAATGGAGCGTTCTGGTGATCGTCTTTCTCGGCCGGCGCACCCACCGGTTCAACGAGCTGTATCGCGCGATAGACGGCATCAGCCAGCGAATGCTCACGCTCACGGTGCGCGCTCTCGAGCGCGACGGGCTGGTGAATCGCACGGTCTACCCGACCGTGCCACCCCGGGTCGACTACGAACTGACCGAGCTCGGCCGGACGCTGCTCGATCCGATCGAAGCCCTCAACGCATGGGCGAACGCCCATCGTGACGACATCCGGGCCGCGCGTGCACGGCATGATTCCGAGTCGACGGCCGCCGCTGCCCAGGCCGACTGATCCGGCCGCAGTCGGCCGGGCAGCGCTTTGGGTGCCGTGAGAATTCGTAAAGCGCTGCGACGCAAGGATGATCCCGGTTCACGGCTCGTCGGCAGGGGCCGACGGGTAGGTCGATGTAGACTCGCCGACCGGAATTGTGTTCCTTGAACCGGGGCAGGTCAACACTGTGGGGCCTCCCGATCCTCCCGGTTCAGCGGACCATTCGTCGATGCCACCGAATTGCTGTTGAAAGGTCGAGGTCTGTAGCGCATGCTCGTCAACGAATCCCTATGGCAGGAACTGCCGGACGACGTGGCCGGTGCCGTGTGCGCGCCGTGGCCGAATGTCGTTCGCCGGAGCCGCCGTCGGACCCAGGGTGCCGATGCGCCCGCGACCATCGACGAAGGCTGGGACAAGTTCGTCTACATCGTCAGCTGTCTGTCCCGGGGCGCCCGGAGCATGAGCGGGAACATCCGCGTCGGCGGTGAATGGACCCGTCCCGGTGTCGAGACACCGCAAGTGGTCGAGGATGTCGTCGACGAGGCGCGCGCAGGCATCGATCAGGAGAACTTCCCGGCAGCCATCATCGTGTGCGCGGACAAGGGCACCGGGGCGGTCCGCCGGGCGGTCATCACCGGACCTGCCGCCTGGCGATGGTACGTGCCGTTGGCTGACGAGCAAGATGCCTACCTGGCAGATTTGTTCGGAGAGGTTGTGGCACAACCTGTTTCCCAGTGGGAGCCGCTGACAGTGGAGCATTCGGTGCACCCCGGTGTGTTGGCTCGGTTGCGCGCGCCTGCGGTGGCCGCCGACGGAACCGAGATCGCAGTTGCGCCGAGCGTCACACCGTGGAGCGAGAACCGGTACGTGATCCTCGATGACGGTCCCGGTGTGGCCGGCGACCTCCGGATCTGGCCGGAGGGCGCAGGTGGCGACGTCGAACCGGTACGTGTCGGCGTCGAATGTCTGGAAGCCCAGGGCGTCTATCCGCCTTCGCGTGGCGCCGGGGAAATGACCCAGGATCTCGTCGTACGATGGCGTTTGCAGAGCAGCGAATACGTCGAACTCGACTGGACCGATGAGCTTGCCGAGGACGCCAACGACCGATGGCTCGACGGACAGCCCGATCCCGAGGGCGTGGTGCGTGTCTCGAAAGATCCGGTCGACGCGCCGTTCGCCGACGAGTTGACGGTCCGCCCCGATGGATCGTTCTACGAACTCGCCGACGACACCGACAGCACGATCGCCTTCTGGTCGGCGGAGGGAGCACTCGAAGGGCTGGGCTACACCTTCAACGGCTTCATCGCGACCAAAGATGGCCGTGACTATGTGATGGACTACGAGGAACTGGGTGAGCCGCCGACGCTGCGTCGCTGCGATAGTGACGTCGACATCGTAGAGGAACTCATTCGGGACGACACCACACTCACCCGGATTCAGAACACGATCTTCGACGGCATCTACCGGTCCCGTGTGATCCTGCGGTACACGCTGATCCCGTGACCGGCCCTTGTGACCGGTGAGACCGCAACAGCTGACACGTTCATCTGCTGATGCGGCGAATCAGCGCTTCGGATGCCGCACGAATCCGTAAAGAGCTGCGCGATAACCACGTTCGTAACTCTGTCGGATATCGGGGATGTCGCCGGCGGCCAACGCGGCCGACGCATGGTTGGCAGCCCAGGCCAGTGGCATCGACGCGAGATAGGCCGACGCCTCGTCGTATCCCCGCTGGAACTCCACTGCATCGAGGGTGGGGTCGTCGATCGATGATTCCGGCGTGGTGGCCCCCGGAAATGTCAGCACGCGGGATTCATTGGTGGTCACTGTGCGGTCCTCTTCTCGGCAAGTGTTCGGTAGAGCGTGGCGCGGCTGACCCCGAGGGTCGCCGCGATCGTCGGCACGGGATCTCCGCGGTCCCGGAGTCGTTGGGCGAGTTCGATTTGCTCGTTGGTGAGCGCGCGTGGACGTCCGAGTGTCCCTCTTCCATGCCGGGATGGGTGCGACTGCTTCCGCGGCTGCCCCTGCGCCGCCTCGTCGTTCACGACAGCAAGGGACGTGAGTACGCCGACGAGGGTCGCGCCCGCATCGTCTCTGGTGCTCAGTCGCTCGCGCAACGCGTGGACCCCGATGGTGCGGTCACTCAGATGACGCAGTGTCGCAAGCACTTCGCGCGCCGAACGGCCGAGGCGATCGATACCGATCACCACGACGGTGTCGCCGGAGCGGGCATAGTCCAGCAACGCGGCGAGCCCGGCGCGTGGTCCGGTAGGGGAGTCGGCGGATGTTCGGTCGCTGTAGACGCGGGCGGCTGTGACCCCGTTCGCGACGAGATCGTCGATCTGCGACTCGAGCGGCGGTGCACCCGTGCTCTCGCGTGCATAGCCGAGGAGCATCCCGGTCTGCACGCCCGGATCGATGGAAGGCATGCGTATGAGGGTATCCGAAAAGTCGCAAAACAGTGCTGGCGACACGCTCGGGTGTTATGAGACTTCGACCTCGCCGTCTTGCCGTGTAGGCGATGAAGGGGACCGATTAATACGAAGATTCGTGGCGGATTGGTCAATGGCTGGTGTCTCGAAAGCGGCTTCTGAGATGGCGGACATGGCGGCGAGATGTGAGACTTCGCCGGCCGGGGGTGTCGGTGCGCCGAACCGGGTGACCGTCTTGTCGGGGACGCCGGTTTTGTCGGTGGCGGGTTCTAGGGTGTTGGTAATGGGTTCGGCATCTGCCGGGCCGGTCACCGGGCACGCGGAGGGGGAGGTGTCGATGTTCTCGTTTGTCGATGCTGAGGCTGATGTGCGTGTGGTGGGGTCGATGTCGGCGACGGATCTGGGGGAGTCGGGCCGGGATTTGTTGCGGCTCAGTCGTCAGGCCGAGGCGCGGGTGGTGTTGGCGGCGGGTGAGTTGGGGGAGCGTACCTATCGGGATGTGTTGGTGTCGGCGCCGCCGGTGTTTCAGATGATGATGCGGCACAAGGCCGATAAGGCGGCGGTGGCGGAGGTGTCGCTGCAGTTGGGGATTTCGCGGTCGAAGGCCGGTCGGTGGATGTCGTTGGCGGAGTTGCTGGAAGCTGTGCCGACGATCCGGGCGGCCTATCTTGATGGCGAGTTGAGCACCAATCGGGTCGACATCATGGCGCGGGCGGCCTCACGCGCCCCGAAAACTGCTGACGACGACGCTGACACCGACACCGACGGCACGGATTCTGGGGTGTCGTTTGAGGATGTGGCGCTCGAGTTGGGGTTGCGGGCGTCGACGGATCCGGTGTTGCGTGATCAGCTCGAGGAAGTGTTGATCTCGTTGGACCCGCAGGCCTCGGCGCAGGAGCGTGATGCGTTTGATGAGGCGTTCGCGCAGGTGTCGATCACCAATGATGCTGTTGGGCATGTGAATATCGAGGCGTGTGTACCCGCCCATGTCGGGGTGTTTCTGCGGGATCGGATCGCGGCGTTGATCGGGTTGCGGGTGTGCCGGAATGATCGGCGCACGATCGGGCAACAGCGGGTGGCGGCCCTGGCCGAGTTGACGGGGGTTCCGGGTGCCCGTCTGTCGTGTACGTGTGGTCGGGACGGGTGCGCGCGGGCGGCGAAAGACCCCGACGCCGCGCCGGCCGACGCGGTCATGACCGACGAGACCGCAGCGGAGACCCCGGCGGATGCGGCTGAGGCCGCCGAATGGGATTCGCAGCTGCCCGCGCCGACCGATGCCGATGCCCCGCCTGCCGACGGCGACGCCCTATCTGAGTGGGATGCTGCGGCGCCGATCGTGCTTCCGTCGCCGGTAATCACCCCGGATGCTCCGGCGTTCACGCTGGTGGCGGATTCGGCGGGGGTGGTGGTGCCGCGGTTGCGTGGGTATGGGGTGATCGATCCGGTGTTGGCGGGGGAGTTGGCGCCGTTGGCGACCCGTGTCGAGGTGTCGGAGGCGGCGCGGCAGATTGCGGCGCGGTTGGTGGAGTCGATTGCTGATCGGTCCCTGGCGCCGCCGTGGGATTCGAGTGGGCATGGTGGGCATGCCACGGCACCGCCGGGTGCGTTGCGGTATCGGCCGTCGGCGCGGGTGCGGGCGGAAGTGTTGGGTACCGATGTGTGGTGTCGGTTCCCGTACTGCGGCATGCCTGCGGAGGCGTGTGAACTCGACCATGTGGTGGCGTTCGATCATGCCGATCCGCGGGCCGGGGGTTGGACGCTGCCCGCGGATCTGATCCCGTTGTGCCGTCCGGATCATCAACGCAAACATTTGGGTATCTGGCGGCCGACGCTGCACACCGACCGCACCGTCACCTGGCGTCACCGCGACACCGGGCAGACCATCGTCACCCACCCCCGGTAGCAGTCGAGATCTCACGTGTCGAGCGGCGATACCGAGATGGTCTGCCACATCGAATGGGTGGTGCCCGCGGCGACGTGGACCGCATCGTCCCCGACGTTGGCCGTTTCCACGCAGGCGAATTCACGCCAATGTGGCCCGATATCGGCCATGCCGTTCGCGACGTCTACACCGGGATTCCACACCACTGCGGTACGGGCGGCGTGTCCGCGAATCTCGATGGCCCGTCCAAATCCTGGATCGACCAGACGGTACGTGCCGCCGGCGTCCGGGTAGACCCGGTCGCTTCGGGGCCGGTCGGCAGGCAGTGTCCAATCACCGTGTTGGGTAAAGGTTCTCAGTTGGTCGAATTTGTCCACGTAGGTCAGGCCGGCCAGCCCCTCGACGCGCACCACGGTGGCATCGGACACGCGAAAGTAGTTGTGCAGCGCCTCCGTCAGCCGAACCGGCGCCACACCAGGATTATGCGTGTGCAGACCTTGTTCGAGGTGCGTCCCGACTCGAACGGTCATCTGGAGCCGGACGTCGAGATGGTCGAGGCCTTCGGGTTCGAGTTCCAACTCCACCGCACCCGAGGATGCCGTGCGGGTAGTGGTCAGCGCCCACCGAGCAGTGCGAGCGTACCCGTGGGACGGCGCATCCTCGGGTTGACCTTCGCGAGCGAAATACGGCCAGCAGACCGGAATTCCACCACGGATCGGTGTCGGTGGCGCAGCGAGGAGCGGTGATACCCACAGCATGTCGTGCACCGAGCCCGTCGGTACAAAAGAAAGCAACTGGCCACCGAAGGCGGAGATCGCCGCCTTCGAGTGCGGCGTCTCGATGAGGTAGGCGCCGAGTCCGTGAGAAGTGCCTTTCCGTACGCCTTGGAACCGAGCCGACGCGGCATGGTGGGATCGGTTCTCCTCTGGTGGGGTCACCCCTCAAGCCTGGCACAGTGCGCATCGCGGCGCCGACCGATTCTCGTCGCCGAGTTCAGGATCGGTCGTCGGCCAACCGCGCGGCCTGCGCATCCTTGGCGACAGCGCGTCCCAGTTGTTGCGCTCCGCTGGTGAGAAGTGCTCGGCGCCAGGGCAATACGCCTTCGATCTCGATCTGTATGGACATCGACAGAACGGTCCGGATCAGCACGACGATCCCCAGGATGACGGCGTCGGTGATCGACGGTTTGGAGGTGATCGTTCGGATGAGGTCCGCGGCAACGAGGACCTCGAGGCCGAGCAGGATCGCCGAGCCGAGAGTGTTGCGCAGGATCGTGAACGCCTCGGCGCCCCCGTCCTTGCGTGCGAGCGCGCGCACACTGAGTATCACCGCCACGGTGAATCCGGCGATCATCGCGACCGCGCCGATGACCTCCAACACCACGGCGACCGTGGAGAACAAGTCCTCGATGTCCATTTCTGGAGATTAGTGCGGAGTGTCGGTGTTGACCAGACCCCTCTGCTCGACCTCGCACGGGGCGTACCGTCGGCGAACATGACCCGCGCTGATGTCGATGCCCCCGTCGTCTCGATCTCCGATGGCCAGATCTCCGGCCGTATGACCGACGGCATCGCCGCCTTTCTCGGAATCCCTTATGCCGCACCTCCGGTCGGGCCCGCCGCGTTCGCGGCCCCGGCGCCCCCGGGATCGTGGGATGGTGTCCGGCAGGCCATCGAGTACGGGCCCACGGCCCCACAGGTGCCCTATCCCGGGCCGATCGGGGAACTGCTCGACAACGTCATCGTCGCCGGTGCGGACTATCTGAACCTCAACGTCTGGACTCCGGATCCGGGTGCCGGTGGGCTACCGGTGATGGTGTGGATTCATGGGGGTGCCTTCACCCGCGGGTCCAACCGGCTCGCCATGTACGCCGGTGACACCTTTGCGCGTGACGGCGTGGTCTGCGTCGGTGTCAACTATCGGCTCGGCACTGCGGGGTTCGCGTCGGTCCGCGGTGCTCCGGAGAATCGCGGTCTGCTCGACCAGCTCGCTGCACTGGAGTGGGTACGCGATAACGTCGCGGCTTTTGGCGGCGACCCCGACAACATCACAATCTTCGGTGAGTCGGCCGGCGCGATGAGTGTTGCGTCGTTGCTGTCCTCGCCGCGTGCTGCCGGCCTCTTCCGACGCGCGATCATGCAGAGCGGTAACGGTTCTGCAGCAGCCGACCCAGCCGATGCGCGCAGGGTCACCGACCGGCTGGCGCAGCTCCTCGGGGTGGATGCCACGGCCGCGGTGTTGGGTGAGGTGACCGGAGAAGCGTTGCTGGCGGCTCAGTCACAGGTGGCGTTGGAGATCATGCTGGCCCCCGACCCACAGGTGTGGGGGGAGTCGGTGGTCGAGGTGGGTCTGGGCATCATGTCGCAATTCCCGGTGATCGATGGCGAAGTGCTGACCGCTCGGCCGGTCGACGCGATCGCCGCCGGGAACGGATCGTCGGTCCCGTTGCTGGCGGGCTGGAACGCCGACGAGTTCCGCCTCTTCCTGACGGCCACGGGCGGGGCGGCGGCGGTGACCGAGCAGACGGCGACGGCGATGCTCGCCGCCACCGCCGGCGGAATCGACTCCCTCCGCAGTCGGCTCGATGCCGGGATGACGCCAGGAGACGCGCTGTGCGCGGTACTGACCGGCGCCGGTTTTTCCGGGCCGACGACCACTCTGGCGCAGGTCCGTCCCACGTCGCCGACATATCTCTATGAATTCGGCTACGAGAGCCCGCGCGCGGATATCCGGGCCGGCCACGCCGTCGAGATCCCGTTCGTCTTCGACCACCTCGACGGCGCGCACCCGCTGACCGGCCCGGAACCCGATCAGCGCATCGCCGACGCCATGCACGGCGCGTGGGTTCGATTCGCGACCACCGGGGAACCCGGTTGGGCGGATCATGTAACCGCCGGAGGGTTGCGGCGCTTCGACTGACCTCGACTGATCGGGCAGCGGTTCGGCGTGTCCGTACACAGGTCCTCGACCTACGGCCGCATCGTCGTACCGTGTATCCATGCTGCGCAGCGCGACCGCCGAGCGGGAACCACGCTCTGCCGGCTGGGGGCTGATCGGAATTGCCGCAATTGCGGCGATCGCGGTATTCGTGTGGCAGCTGACCGTCATCCCGGCAGGCAACCCCTTCTACGGGCTGTTCCACAACACGGTTGATCTGCGCGTCTATCTGGCCGGTGGCCGAACGGTCCTCAGGGGTGATCCGCTCTACAACCACGCGATGCTCGCCGACCTCGACTTCACCTATCCGCCGTTCGCCGCGGTGATCTTCGCCCCACTGGCCCTTGCGAGTCTCGCCACCGCGAAAATCCTGTGGTGGGGGGCGATCGGTCTGGCCTTGGTGGCCACCGTGCTCCTGGGATTCCGCAGCCTCGGATACCGGGTGGATGCCCGGTTGTGGGTGTTGTCGGTATTGGTTGCGGTCGCATCCACCGCGCTCGAACCGGTCCGGACCACGATCTGGCTCGGTCAGGTCAACATCTTCCTCATGTTGCTGATCCTGGCCGACCTGGTATTTCTCGATCTGCGACGGCCTCGTTCACGACTGCGCGGCCTCTGGGTGGGCGTGGCGGCGGGTATCAAACTCACCCCCGGATTCTTCGTCGTCTACCTGCTGGTGATCCGCCGGTGGCGGGCCGCGGTACTCGCGGTGGTGGGGTTCGCGGTCACCGTCGCCATCGGTTTCCTCGTGATCCCCGGTGACTCCCGTGACTACTGGACCACCTACCTCGGTTCCGCCGATCGTGTCGGACGGGTCGACTCACCGGCCAACCAATCGGTCAACGGCCTCATCTCCCAGCTCTTGGCCTATTTCGGGGCGACGAGATATCGCCACCCGTATCCCGATGGCGGCACCGTCTTCCAGGCGCCGGGTTGGATGTGGGTTCCGGTGGCGGTGGTCGTCGTGGTGCTCGGATTGTGGGCGGCGGTCGTCGCCTACCGCCGCGGATGGCGCCTGCTGTCGGTCACCATCACCGGGATGACGGGCGCCGCGGCATCGCCGTTCTCATGGGGCCACCATTGGGTGTGGTTCGTCCCGCTGCTGGTCGTGGCTATCGACGTCGCCTATCGGGGTGCGCTCACCGATAGGCGTCGCGTGTGGTGGTGGCTCGTTCCGGCGGCGCTGGTGGTCGCGACTTTCAGTTGGAGCTACAACTGGTGGACCAGCGGTCGGTATCAGACCTCGGATCATGCGATCGCGATCGGCGTGTTCATGATGCCGCGCTGGGCCGACACCCATTGGTATGACGCCGCCGCGGTCGTCTTCTATTCGTGCGCGTATCTCGCGGTGCTGCTGGTGACGATCATCATCACGCTCGTCGCCGGCCGCCCAAGGCGATCGGTCGCCGACGTCACCGACGGGCAATCTGACGCCGCCGGAGATCCCGAGGTCACGTCGGCATCGAGCGGGCCAGGAGAGACCACACCCGTCGGCGCGCAGCTGCCGGGGCAGTCGACTGCGGGGAACGCGGGCGACAGTCCCAGCCTGTGACACCGCCGCGTACCCGGCGCGGATACGATCGACGACGAAATCGAAAACCGGAAATCGAAATCCCGGCGGCACCGGCCATGGTGCCGCCATGCGTGTGAGGAGCATCCGCCGTGCCCGACGATCTCAAGGTGAGCCATCCAGCCACGATCCGTGTGCCTGCTGGGACCACCGCGGGCACCGCATTGCGTGAGCACGACCTACCCAACAAGGGACCACAAGCCGTCGTCGTCGTCCGTGACGCCGCCGGCGAGCTGCGTGATCTGTCCTGGACGCCCGAGCTCGACACCGAGGTGGAACCTGTCGCCGCCGACACCGAGGCCGGCCGTGGTGTGATCCGGCACTCGACAGCACACGTCCTCGCGCAGGCCGTGCAGGAGCTGTTCCCCGACACCAAACTCGGGATCGGTCCGCCCATCAAGGACGGCTTCTACTACGACTTCGACGTCGCCGAACCGTTCACTCCCGAGGATCTCGCCGCCCTCGAGAAGAAGATGAAGCAGATCATCAAGTCGGGGCAGAGATTCTCGCGGCGGGTATACGCGTCCAAGGACGAGGCCCGGGTGGAGCTGGCCTCCGAGCCGTACAAACTCGAACTCATCGATGACAAGGGTGCTGCCGCCGACAGTGAGGTGATGGAGGTCGGCGGCACCGAGCTCACCGCCTACGACAATCTCAATCCTCGTACGGGCGAACGTATTTGGTGTGACCTGTGCCGCGGCCCGCATGTGCCGACCACCAAGTACATCGCCGCATTCAAGCTGACCCGAAGCTCGGCGGCCTACTGGCGCGGCGATCAGGACAATGCCGACCTGCAGCGCGTCTATGGCACCGCCTGGGAGTCCACCGAGGCCCAGGACACGTACCTGGAGTTGCTCGCCGAGGCCGAGAAGCGCGATCACCGCAAGCTCGGTGCCGAACTCGACCTGTTCAGCTTCCCCGACGAACTCGGCTCCGGCCTGCCGGTGTTCCATCCCAAGGGCGGCATCATCCGCAAGGAACTCGAGGACTACTCCCGAAAGCGCCACACCGACGAGGGCTACGAGTTCGTCAACACCCCGCACATCACCAAGTCGCATCTGTACGAGGTGTCCGGCCACCTCGAGTGGTACGCCGAGGGCATGTTCCCGCCGATGCAGCTCGACGCGGAGTTCAACGACGACGGCACTGTCCGCAAGCCGGCCCAGGACTACTACCTGAAGCCGATGAACTGCCCGATGCACAACCTGATCTTCCGGTCGCGGGGCCGTTCCTACCGCGAATTGCCGTTGCGGCTCTTCGAGTTCGGGTCGGTCTACCGCTACGAGAAGTCCGGCGTCGTGCACGGTCTGACCCGGGTCCGGGGGATGACGCAGGACGACGCGCACATCTACTGCACCCGCGAGCAGATGCGTGACGAACTGCGCTCGCTGCTGACCTTCGTGCTGGATCTGCTGGCCGACTACGGCCTGGACGACTACTACCTCGAACTGTCGACCAAAGACCCGAAGAAGTACGTCGGCGACGACGAGTCGTGGGAGATCGCGACGAACACGCTCGCCGAGGTGGCGCACGAATCGGGTCTGGATCTGGTGCCCGATCCCGGGGGTGCGGCCTTCTACGGCCCGAAGATCTCCGTGCAGGTCAAGGACGCGCTCGGGCGTAACTGGCAGATGTCGACGATCCAGCTCGACTTCAACCAGCCCGCGCGGTTCGACCTCGAGTACACCGGTGCCGACGGCGCCAAGCATCAGCCGGTGATGATCCACCGCGCCCTGTTCGGATCGATCGAGCGGTTCTTCGGCGTGCTCACCGAGCACTACGCCGGGGCCTTCCCGGCCTGGTTGTCGCCGGTGCAGGTGGTCGGCATCCCGGTCGCCGAGGCATTCGCCGACCATCTGCAGGGCGTCGTCGACGATCTCCGCAAGCGCGGCATCCGTGCCGAGGTCGACTACTCTGACGATCGCATGCAGAAGAAGATCCGCACCCACACCACCGGAAAGGTGCCGTTCATGCTGCTCGCGGGCGAGCGTGACGTGGCCGCCGGCGCGGTGAGTTTCCGCTTCCGGGACGGCACCCAGGTCAACGGTGTGCCGACGGCGCAGGCGGTCGAGACGATTGCGCAGTGGGTCGGCGCCCGCCGAAACGAATCACCGACCGGCGCACTCATCGGGACCGATGGGACGGGCGGGGGTAGCGATGGGTGACGAATACGCCGACCGGCGCCCCGACACCGAGATCTGCGACTGCGGCACCGGCGATCCGGACCGATTGCAGCGGCTGTGGAGCCCGCATCGGATGACCTACATCACCGCCGATCCGCCGTCGGCGAACTCGACCGGACATCCGTTTCTCGACATCCCGACGATGTCGGACGAGGACGGGCTGATCGTGGCGCGCGGCGAACATGTGTACGCGGTCCTGAACCTGTACCCGTACAACCCCGGACACACCATGATCGTGCCGTATCGGCAGGTCGCCGACCTCGAGGCGCTGACACCGGGCGAATCCGCGGAGCTGATGGCGTTCACCCAACGGATGATCAGCACGATCAAATCGGTGTCGAATCCCAACGCGTTCAACGTCGGGCTGAACCTCGGGTATGCCGCGGGTGGTTCGCTGGCCGAACACCTGCATCAGCACATCGTGCCGCGCTGGGTCGGTGACGCGAACTTCATCACGGTGATCGGCGGCACGAAGGTCATGCCGCAGCTGCTGCGGGACACCCGTGGGTTGCTCGCACAGGCCTGGCAGCGGTTCGAGCAGGTCGACGACGGTCGGGACACGCAGTGAATGGCGATGGCAGAGAAGGGACGCGCCGGTGCTGAGCATTTTGGGCCGTGCCTCGGTGTCGAAGGTGACCCTGCCGATCGGCCGGGGACTGCTGCGCACGGGCCTCACGCCCGACATCATGACGGTGATCGGCACGGTGGCGACGGTCGCCGCGGCCTTGACGCTGTTCCCGATGGGGCATCTGTTCTGGGGCGCGATGGCCATCTGGCTGTTCGTGATGTTCGACATGCTCGACGGCGCGATGGCCCGCGCCCGTGGCGGGGGAACCCGCTTCGGTTCGGTTCTCGACGCCACCTGTGACCGGATCGCCGATGGCGCCATCTTCGCCGGTCTGGCCTGGTGGTGCGCGTGGACCGAACCGCACCGACTGCTGTTCGTCGCCACGCTGATCTGCCTGGTGACCTCGCAGGTGATCTCGTATGCCAAAGCACGGGCCGAGGCGGCCGGACTGAACGGCGACGGTGGTCTCATCGAACGTCCCGATCGGCTGATCATCGTCTTGGTGGGTGCTGGATTGACCGGCCTGGGGCTGTGGTGGCTCATCCACGTGGCGATGTGGCTGCTCGCGGCCGGATCGGTCATCACGGTCGGCCAGCGCATGTGGTCGATTGCCGCGTCGCCCAGTGCACGTGAGCTGATCCCGGCTGCCGCAACTCCCACCGACAGCGCCCCCACCGCTCCCGATGAGTCCGGTCGCGATTCCGGCATGGACCAGCAGTGACCGGATCCACGGCGCTCGAGAGGTTCGCCGCGAGTGCCTCCGACCTCGGATACCGGGCCGGATGGGCGGGCGTGCGCTACGCGCCGGACCGACTCGCCCGGGCGGTGTTCGACCGGGCCGGAGCATTCGTGGGCCGACGCAACGGTGGCCCGGAACAGCTGCGGCGCAACCTCGCCCGCGTCGTCGGCACCTCACCAGAGGAGGTGCCCGACGAACTCGTCGGGGCGGCGGTGCGCTCCTATGCCCGCTACTGGTGCGAGGCGTTCCGTTTGCCCGCGCAGGATCTCGCGGCGACCGCGCAGACGGTGACGCTTCCTCCCGCCGACCGTGCCCTGCTCGACACCGCCCTCGGCCGTGGTCGTGGTGTGGTCCTGGCCCTTCCGCATTCCGGCAATTGGGACATGGCAGGCGTCTGGCTTGTGCAGAACTACCATTCCTTCGCCACCGTTGCCGAGCGTCTGCAGCCGGAGTCGCTGTTCCGGCGTTTCGTCGACTATCGGGAGTCGTTGGGATTCGAGATCTTTCCGTTGTCCGGTGGTGAGCAGCCGCCGTTCGGTCGGCTCGCCGAACGATTGCGCGCCGGCGGGATCGTGTGCCTGCTCGGTGAACGCGACATCGCGCGCCACGGTGTACCGGTCACCTTCTTCGGCGAGCGCACCCGCATGCCCGCCGGCTCGGCCCGCCTGGCCATCGAAACCGGCGCGAGCCTGGTGCCGGTGCACCACTGGTTCACCGACGCCCCCAATTCGATGATCGGTTTGGCCCCCGACATCGACGTGTCCGGCGGGGTGCAGGCGGCCACCCAGGCGCTCGCCGACGTGTTCGCCGCCAACATCGCCGCACACCCCGCGGACTGGCACATGCTGCAGCCCTTGTGGGAGGCCGATTGGTCACAGCGGCAACGCGAACGGGTGCAGGGCTCGCGCGGGGACGAACACACGTGAGAATCGGGATGGTCTGCCCGTACTCGTTCTCGGTGCCCGGCGGTGTGCAGGCGCACGTCGTCGAACTGGCGCAGGTGTTCATCGAGCGCGGACATCATGTGAGCGTGATCGCCCCGTCTGACGGTGACACCGAGCTTCCCGACTACGTCGTGTCGGGCGGATCGGCGCTGGCGATCCCGTACAACGGGTCGGTGTCGCGAGTGAACTTCAGTCCCAACGGGTATCGACGGCTGCGCCGATGGATCGCCGACAACGACTTCGACGTGTTGCACGTCCACGAACCCAATTCACCGAGCTTGTCGATGATGGCGTTGATGGTGGCCTCGGGCCCGATCGTCACGACCTTCCACACGTCGACGTCGAAGTCGTTGTGGCTCAGTATATTTCAAGGAGCGCTGCGGCCGTATCACGAGCGTATCGCCGGCAAGATCGCGGTCAGCGAACTCGCCCGCCGCTGGCAGATGGAATCGCTCGGGTCGGATGCGGTGGAAATACCCAACGGCATCAACGTCGCCTCGTTCGCACAGGTCGCGCCGCTGGACGGATATCCCTGGCCAGGGCGGACGGTCCTGTTCCTGGGCCGCTTCGATGAGCCGCGCAAGGGTATCGACATCCTGATGCGCGCCTTGCCCGCGGTGGTCGAGGAGTTCGCCGATCTCCGGGTTCTGGTGGTCGGGGGCGGAAACCAGAAGGCATTGCGTCGGCGTGCCGGCGATCTGGCCGAGCACCTGGTGTTCCTCGGGCAGGTCGACGATGCAACCAAGGCGCGCGCGCTCGCGTCGGCGGATGTGTATTGCGCGCCCAATCTGGGCGGCGAGAGCTTCGGCATCGTGCTGGTGGAGGCGATGGCTGCGGGCGCGGCCGTCATCGCCAGCAAACTCGATGCGTTTCGCCGCGTCCTCGACGACGGCCGGGCCGGGCGGCTGTTCACGGTCGGCGCCGCCGACGAGTTGGCCGCGGGGCTGCGGGAACTCCTCGCCGACGACGAGGCCCGTGCGGATCTGGTGCGGGCGGGCCGCGCCCGTGCCGCACGCTATGACTGGTCGCGTGTGGCCGACGAGATCATGCGGGTCTACGAGACGGTCACGGTGGGGGCCGGCCCCGTCGTGGTGTCGGACTGAGTGGTGTCGGACTGAGTGGTGCCGGACCGAGTGGGGTGGCGCGGGTCGGGTACACCGACCTGCCGGACAAGTGGAGGTGACACGCCGGTGGTGGTGACCGTGCTCGTGGTGATACTCGCGGTGATCCTGGTGATCGTTGCCGCCTGGGCCTACAGTCGGGCCAATCGTCTCGATCGGCTCAACGTGCGCGTCGATTTGGCCTGGCAGGCGCTCGCGGCGGCGCTGGAGCGCCGGACGGTCGTGGTGCGGGTGATCACCTCGTGGATGGACAATTCCGGCGATCCGGCGGTCCGGACGGCGGCGCGGGACCTCGCCGCGTGCGCCGATGCCGCCGATCGTGCCCCGCGCAGCGCGCGCGAAGACGCCGAGAATGCACTGTCGAGGGCGTTGAGTCGAATCGACCCGATCGGCCGCCCGGTGGGCCTTGTCGCCGAACTCGCCGACGCCGAGACCCGCGTGATGATGGCGCGTCGCTTTTACAACGACGCCGTGCGTGACACCCGCAGCCTTGCCGACCGCTTCCTCGTACGGCTACTGCACCTCGGGGGCACCGCAGCGCGGCCCGAGTACTTCGAGATCGTCGAGCGGATCACCCCCGGTACGGGTGGCTGACGGCCGGGCGACGGACCCGCTCACCACCTCGCCTATCCTGGTGGGGACACGCTGTGCGGCCGTTGAGCGGCGCAGCCGATGTGAATCCGCCAGTGCGAATCAGGAGATCTCCGTGACTCAACCCCAAGCAGGGACTCAACTCCAAGCAGGGACTCAACCCCAAGCAGGGACTCAACCCCAAGCAGGGACCCAACCCCAGGCAGGGAGTCAAGCCCAGGCAGGGAGCACCCCCTTGCCGGATGCGTCGTCCGCGATCAATGGGCACCACGTCACCGCCCGGTCCGGTCAGGGCACCGCGCGGGTGAAGCGGGGGATGGCCGAGATGCTCAAGGGTGGCGTGATCATGGATGTGGTCACCGCCGATCAGGCGAAGATTGCCGAGGATGCCGGCGCGGTCGCGGTGATGGCGCTCGAGCGGGTGCCCGCCGACATCCGCGCGCAGGGCGGGGTGTCGCGGATGAGCGACCCCGACATGATCGACGGCATCATCGCCGCGGTGTCCATCCCGGTGATGGCCAAGGCGCGCATCGGGCATTTCGTCGAGGCGCAGATCCTGCAGAGTCTCGGTGTCGACTACGTCGACGAGTCCGAGGTGCTGACTCCGGCCGATTACGCCAACCACATCGACAAGTGGGCCTTCACGGTGCCGTTCGTGTGCGGTGCCACCAACTTGGGCGAGGCGCTGCGGCGGATCACCGAGGGGGCGGCCATGATTCGCTCCAAGGGTGAGGCCGGCACCGGCGACGTCTCCAACGCGACGACGCACATGCGCAAGATCCGGGACGAGATCCGCCGGCTCACGTCGCTGCCGAAAGACGAACTCTACGTCGCCGCCAAGGAATTGCAGGCGCCGTACGACCTCGTGGCCGAGGTCGCCGAGGCCGGCAAGCTGCCGGTGACATTGTTCACCGCCGGCGGCATCGCGACCCCGGCCGATGCGGCGATGATGATGCAGCTCGGCGCGGAGGGCGTATTCGTCGGATCGGGCATCTTCAAATCGGGCAATCCGGCCCAGCGTGCCGCCGCGATCGTGCAGGCCACGACCTTCCATGACGATCCGGACGTGCTGGCCAAGGTTTCACGCGGCCTCGGTGAGGCAATGGTGGGTATCAACGTCGACGACATCCCGGCACCGCATCGGCTGGCCGAACGGGGCTGGTGACTCGTCGGGGGATACCTCTTCGGCGAAGGAGCACGTGAGATGAGCAACGACCGCGTCGTCGTCGTCACCGGGGCGGCACGCGGCATCGGGCGGGCGGCCGCGGTTGCGCTCGCGCGTGCCGGGTACCGGGTCGCCGGGGCGGATATCGCGGCGCTCGCCAGCGCGGCCATGGATTACGCCCCGGCCACGCCGGCAGACCTCGCCGAGACCGGACGACTCGTCGAGGCTGCCGGAGCGCAGTGGCTGCCCGTCGTCTTCGACCAACGTGACCGGGCAGCGGTCCGGGCGGGCTTCGCGCAGGTGGTCGAGCATTTCGGCGGCGTCGACGTCGTGTTCGCCAACGCCGGCGTGCAGGGCTTCGCCTCCGTGCTGGACATGAGCGACAAGCTGTGGGACGACCAGATCGACATCAACCTCACCGGGACCGCCAACGTCGTTCGCGTCGCCGCTCCCTTGCTCGTCGAACGTGGGGGAGGCCGGATCATCATCACGTCGTCCACACAGGGCCAGCACGGCACCCTCGACGGTGCGGGTTACTCGGCGTCGAAGTGGGGTCTGCTCGGGCTGATGAAGTCGGCTGCCCTGGACTTGGGCAAGTACGGCATCACCGTCAACGCGATCGTTCCCGGACTCATCAACACCGCGCTCACCCGGCATCAGGACCGCTACGCGCAGATCATCCGCACCGGCGGGAACGAGCCCACCGGCGACGTCGAGAAGGACGAGCAGACCGCTGCGGCCGCCGAGCGCGCGAAGCTGCCGCTCGGTGTCCCGTGGGTCGAGCCGGAGGACGTCGCGCCGCTGGTCGTATTCCTCGCGTCCGAGGAGGCCAGGATGGTCAGCGGCACGAGCTTCGCCGCCACCGGCGGGGACAGCGCCAACATCACCTCCTGAGCCGGCTCGCGGCTCAAGAGGATCCTCACTGCTCGAGGGGCCTCCTGATGGGTCTGCGTGGCGGGGGAGTCCCAGCGCCGGCGGTTGCCGGACTACCCTTACCGGCATGAACGCGCATCCCGCCCGGTCGAGTCGACCGAACGATCGGTTCTCGGTGTGGTCCACCGCCGCACGGCGCGTTCTCGCCGGTAGTATCTGCTGACCATGGATTCGGTGAGTATCGTCCGCGACGAGGCGACCTCGGGCACCCACTTCGTAGCGGACCTGCGCCTGGAGTGGGCGGTGCGCTGCAATGTCGGGCGGGTACGGGAGAGCAATGAGGACGCCGCGCTGGCCATGCCGGGGACATACCTGCTCGCCGACGGTATGGGCGGGCACGAGAGTGGCGAACTCGCCAGCGAGGCGGCCCTGCTGACGCTGTCGGCGGCGCAGAGCGCCGGGGAGCTGATCGAGACGCAGAAGGCGTTGATCGATCTCCTCGATGAGGCACAGTCGCGGATCGCCGATATCGAGACGTCCTCGGAGCGGCGCGCCGGCACCACGACCACCGGCGCCGTACTGGTCACCGTGGACGGCGAACCGCACTGGCTGATCCTGAACATCGGCGATTCGCGCACTTACCGGTTCCAGCACGGCACTCTGCAACAGCTCACCCGGGACCATTCGCAGGTCCAGGACTTCATCGACGCCGGATTCCTCACCCCCGAGGACGCCCGCACCGATCCACGCCGCAATGTGATCACCCGGGCTCTCGGCGCGGGAATGGTCGAACCGGTCGCGGACTACTTCAGCACTGTTGCCCTACCCGGCGACGTCTTGCTGATGTGTTCGGACGGACTCACCGGCGAGCTGCCCGACGACGAGATCGCCCGCATCCTCGGCGACGCCGACACCGTGGTCGCGGCGGCCGATGACCTCGTCGATGCCTCGCTCGAGCTCGGCGCGCACGACAACGTGACGGTGATCATCGTGCAGGTTCACGAATCGGTGGCGACACTCCCGATGCCGGTGGTCGACGGTGAGTCGGCTGACGGTGACGGTGACGGTGACGCGGCCGTCGCCGAGGGTGACGGTGAACCGGTTGCCGCAGAAGTCGATGCCCCAGAAGCCGATTCTGCAAAAGCTGATGCCCCAGAGACTGACGCCCCAGAGGTCGATGCCCCAGAGGTTGACGCTCCAGAAGTCGATGACGCCGAGTCCCCGGAATCGGCAGCCGCCGAGGAGAAGTGACGGGGACGGTGCATGGTTCCTGAGTCCGAGTATTCCGGGGATGGCCCGCTGCCCCAGGGGATGACCTACGTCGAGTACTGCGGGGAGCGGTACCCGCTGATGGGCGATCGCCGTTTCACCATCGGTCGGGAGGCTGACCTCTCCGTCGACGACAACCCCTATCTGCATCGCCGATTCCTGGTGCTGCACAACGAGAATGGGCTGTGGTGGCTGAGTAACCTGGGAACCCACCTGTCGGCCAGCGTGTCGGCCGGCGACGTCGGATTCTCCGCCACCCTCGGACCGGGCGCCCGGATGCCGCTCGTGTTCGGCGAGACGACTGTCGTGTTCACCGCCGGTCCGACGACGTATGAGGTCAATGTGTATGCGACCGCTCCGCAGGTCCGTCCGGTGACCGAGCAGTCCCTTGCCGGTGGCCGGACCACGCAGGGTGTCCCGATGCTCACCGTGAGCCAGAAACTGTTGATCCTCGTCCTCGCCGAAGAGATCCTGCGGCGGGATGGGACGGGCGCGAGCGCGATCCCGTCGTCGGCGAAGGCTGCGGCTCGTCTGGGCTGGCCGTTGACCAAGTTCAACCGCAAGCTCGACAACGTCTGCGACAAACTCGATCAACTCGGGGTGAATGGGATGCGCGCCGGCGGCGGCAAGCTCGCGAGCAACCGACGGGCACGGCTCGTCGAATACGCCGTGGCCTCGCGCATCGTCACCCGCGCGGATCTGCCGTCGATCGACGAGGAAGCCGCGCGCAACGCTGCGAGCTGAGGGGCCTCTGACCAGCGGATATTCCATGGGTAGTTCTCCCCATGGGTAGGGGAGTTCTCCCCATCGACGCCGGTGCCGATCGCTCATAACGTCATGTGTGTCAGGGCGGCGCAGCCCCAACGCACGAAGCGAATCCCAGGAGGACACCATGACCGCAGTCGTTTCCCACATCCCCGGAAACCAGTTGGCCCAGGCCGCCCGTCGTCGTGCGGAGGCCGATCGGCGCCGTACCGAGGCGCTCATGCGGCTGGCCGCCCGGCGGATGCCGCTGCCCGGGCAGCAGCCGGTTCCGGCGAACCCGCACATGCGTCTGGTGCCCGAGGCGGCGGTCGAGGTCGCCGAGCCCGCGGCCCCGCAGCTGCCGCGGCCGGCCCTGACCAACCGCGAGGTCGAGGTCTTGCGGACCTGGTTGATGGTCGACTCGAAACCCGCTGTCGCGCAAGAGTTGTTCATCTCGCTGGGCACCGTCAACACCCACCTCACCCGGATTCGGGCGAAGTACGCCGAGATCGGGCGCACCGCACCGACCAAGGCGGCGCTGGTCGCACGCGCCGTGCAGGACGGACTGGTCCGGCTCGACGAGCTGTGACAGGGCCGGGATATCGGGTCGCCGCACTCGACCCCGTGGGCATCGGAGCCGCCGGTACGGGATACTGGTTCGGTGGCAGAGATCGAGGACATCCTCCGGGTTGAGCGCATCGAGACCGACATCTATCGCGGTGGCGCGTTCGCGAGCCATCTGCAGCGGACCTTCGGTGGACAGGTGGCCGGCCAGGCGCTGGTGTCGGCAACCCATACCGTCTCCGACGAATTCGCGGTCCATTCATTGCACGGTTACTTCCTGCGGCCGGGTAACCCCGACATCCCGGCGGTCTTCCTGATCGACCGCATCCGCGACGGCCGGTCGTTCGCGACCCGTCGGGTGACCGGAATCCAGAACGGCGAGGCCATCTTCACGATGTCGGCGTCGTTCCACGTGACCACCGACCACGGCATCGAACACCAGGACCCGATGCCCCCTGCCCCGGCGCCCGAGGAATTGCCTGACCGGCTCGCCGGGATCCACGAGGACGAGAAGGCGGTCTTCAAGGAATGGGACAACTTCGACATCCGGATCGTGCCGGCCGAGAAGCTCGTCACCTCACCGTTTTTCGTGGCGCAGCAGCGTGTGTGGTTCCGGTACCGCAAGCCGTTGCCCGACGACCAGACCATCCATGTGTGCACCCTCGCCTACATGAGTGACATGACTCTGCTCGGTTCGTCGAAGGTTCCGCACCCCGGCGTCGAGCCGCAGGCCGCATCGCTCGACCACGCCATGTGGTTCATGCGGTCCTTCCGCGCCGACGACTGGCTGCTCTACGACCAGACCTCGCCGTCGGCGGGCGGCGGTCGTGCATTGACCCAGGGCCGCATCTTCGACCGCGCCGGCCGGCTGGTCGCCGCGGTCACCCAGGAAGGGCTGAGCCGCACCGGCCGTCAGATGCCCGCCGACCAGCATGCACGGCAGCAGCGGTGAGCGTGGGGCCGAGTCGGCCGCGGATCGGGGTGCTCGCGCTTCAGGGAGACGTTCGTGAGCACCTCGCCGCGCTGACGAGTGCGGGCGCCGACGCTCTCGCGGTGCGTCGCCCCGACGAACTCGCCACGGTGGACGGGCTGGTGATTCCGGGTGGCGAATCGACGACCATGAGTCACCTGCTCGGCGTCTTCGACCTGCTCGATCCGCTGCGCGCGCGGCTCGCCGACGGTATGCCCGCCTACGGTTCGTGTGCCGGGATGATCATGCTCGCTTCCGACATCCTCGATACCCGGCCGGATGCGCGTCACCTCGATGTCCTCGATATCACGGTGCGTCGCAACGCCTTCGGTCGCCAGGTCGAGTCCTTCGAGACCGATCTCGAGGTCGCCCACATCACCGCGGGGGTGCCGATGCGTGCGGTGTTCATCCGGGCGCCGTGGGTGGAGAAGGTCGGGGCCGACGTCGAGGTGCTGGCCCGGGTGCCCGGCGGACCTGCCGCCGGCCGGATCGTCGCGGTGCGGCAAGGTGACGTATTGGCCACCTCATTTCACCCCGAGGTGACCGGGGATCGGCGGGTACATGCGTATTTCGTCGACATGGTGCGCCGATAGGCGGTGGGTGCGCCGGTAGAATCATTTTTCGACGTGTTCGAAGCAGGTTTGCCCGGGGCCGCCATCGGCGGCGGTTCCCGGTGCACGGGAAGGATCGGAATAGCGTATGAGCGGCCACTCCAAATGGGCGACAACCAAGCACAAGAAGGCCGTCGTCGATGCCAAGCGGGGCAAGATGTTCGCCAAGTTGGTCAAGAACATCGAGGTCGCCGCGCGCACCGGTGGCGGCGACCCGGCCGGCAATCCGACCCTCTACGACGCGATCCAGAAGGCCAAGAAGTCGTCGGTACCCAACGACAACATCGAACGCGCGCGCAAGCGCGGCGGCGGTGAGGAGGCCGGTGGCGCCGACTGGCAGACCATCACCTACGAGGGTTACGGACCCAACGGGGTGGCCATCCTCATCGAGTGCCTCACCGACAACCGCAACCGCGCGGCCGGTGAGGTGCGCACCGCGATGACCCGCAACGGCGGCAACATGGCCGATCCCGGCTCGGTGTCGTACCTGTTCACCCGTAAGGGCGTGGTGACCCTGGAGAAGAACGATCAGAGCGAGGACGACGTCCTCATCGCGGTCCTTGATGCAGGCGCCGAGGAGGTCAACGACCTCGGTGACACCTATGAGGTGGTCAGCGAACCCACCGACCTCGTCGCGGTGCGCACCGCCCTGCAGGAGGCGGGTATCGATTACGAGTCGGCCGAAGCCGACTTCCGTGCCTCGGTCGAGGTGCCGGTCGACGCCGACGGCGCTCGCAAGGTGTTCAAGTTGATCGACGCGCTCGAGGATTCCGACGACGTGCAGAACGTGTACAGCAATGTCGACATCAGTGACGAGGTTCTCGCCGATCTCGACAGCTGACGGCCGGGCGGTCCGGGTGGTCGTATCGCACCTCGATGTCGGGGAGCGGGGCGTCGCGTTCGTGATCCAGTAGCGGATCGATGGTCCACTGTTCGTCCGGTGGCGTGCGCCGCGCCAGCGCGGCGCGACTCATCCGCAATGCGATCCCCAGATCGAGGCGCAGGTCGGCGCGGAGCACCATCGGACCGGCGATCACGATCACCTGATCCCCGGCGGCGATCTGCCGCTCATCGCGAAAAGACCGGTCGGACAAGCCATCCCAGAGACGTGGGAGCCACGACCCGTCGGCGTGCAGGCTGTCGATCACCTCGCGGCGCAGTGCGGGAAAGTCGTACCAGGAAGTGGCGAAGGCCTCTGCGTCGTGCGCGCCCCACTCCAGGCGCAGCGACGCCGGCCGGATGTAGTCGACGACGCGCACGACCTCGGCCGCTCGCCCGCGCACCCGCAACGACCCGGCGATCCGGTCGGCCAGCGACTCCGGATCGGCCACCGGCGCGCCCACGACGCCGACGACCAGGCGGCCCGGCAGTGCTGCACACGCGTCGGCGCACAGCAGCACGAGCGCCTCGGGGGCGATCGGGATATAGCGGGGCATCGGCTCCATTGTGCCGCACGCGATATCCGCAACTCGCCGTGTTGGTCCCACGGTCTGTCGGGGCCCCTCGCTACAATCTCGAACGAATGTTCGCCGCAGTGGAGGAGGGTCGTGTGCGGGTGATGGGTGTCGACCCTGGGCTGACGCGGTGCGGGATCGCGCTGGTCGAGTCGGGTAGCGGCCGGACGGTGACCGCGCTCGACGTCGACGTCGTGCGTACGCCCAGTGATATGGAATTGGCGCACCGCCTGCTCGCCATCTACACCGCCGCCTGCCACTGGCTCGACGTCCATCGGCCCGATGTGGTCGCCATCGAACGCGTCTTCGCCCAGAACCAGGTGTCGACGGCCATGGGGACCGCACAGGCCGCCGGGGTCATCGCGCTGGCGGCCGGACAACGGGATGTGCCGGTGCGCTTCCACACGCCGTCGGAGGTGAAGGCCGCCGTGACCGGTAGCGGCCGCGCCGACAAGGCGCAGGTCACCGCGATGGTCACCCGTATCCTCGGGATGCAGACCAAACCGCGGCCCGCCGACGCGGCCGACGCCCTCGCCCTGGCCATCTGTCACTGCTGGCGTGGCCCGACGATCGATCGGATGGCACAGGCACAACAACGCGCCGAGGAGATGGCGCGCGTTCACCGTGCCCGTATCGCGGCGGCCCGCACCTCGACCGGCGCCGCCGGGACCGAACAGGCCTCCGGGCAGGTTGCCAAGCCGGCTGCCACACGGACAAAGGGAGCAAACGCATGATCGCCTCGGTACGCGGCCCGGTGCTCGAGGTGGCGCTCGACCACGTGGTACTCGACTGCGCGGGCGTCGGATATCGGGTGCTCGCCACCCCCGACACGTTGTCGCGGCTGCGGCGCGGTGAGGAGGCCACGCTGCTCACCTCGATGATCGTCCGCGAGGATTCGATGACCCTCTACGGGTTCACCGAACCCGACGCCCGGGCGCTGTTCGCGTTGCTGCAGACCGTCACCGGGGTGGGGCCGCGGCTGGCGATGGCCACGCTGGCCGTCCTCGAACCGGTCTCGTTGCGCCGCGCGCTCGCCGACTCCGATGTCAAGGCGCTGACGAGCGTCCCGGGCATCGGGAAGCGGGTCGCCGAACGGCTCGTCGTGGAACTGCGCGACAAGGTCGACCGCCCGGTCGCCGACTCCGGGGGGACAGGGCCGGGCACCGGCACCCCGGCCGGGGTGGCCGGGCAGGTCACCGAGGCGTTGGTCGGCCTCGGATTCACCGCGGCGCCTGCCGAGAAGGCGGTGGCCAAGGTCCTCGCCGAGACGCCCGGCGCGGACGCGTCGACCGCCCTGCGCCGGTCGCTGGTGCTGCTGGGGAAGTCGGCATGAGCGGCGACGAACACGCCACGGACGAAGCAGAGCGGGAGGTCAGCGCGGCGCCGGTACGCGCCGACGGCGACTTCGACGCCGGACTGCGTCCGCGTTCGCTGGGCGAGTTCATCGGACAGCCGCGCGTATGCGAGCAACTCGAGCTGGTGCTGCACGGTGCGAAGAAGCGCGGCAGCACCCCGGACCACATTCTGATGTCGGGGCCACCCGGCCTGGGCAAGACCTCGCTGGCCATGATCATCGCCGGCGAGATGGGGGCGGCGATCCGCGTCACCTCGGGTCCGGCGCTCGAACGCGCCGGGGATCTCGCGGCGATGCTGTCCAACCTGGTCGAGGGCGACGTCCTGTTCATCGACGAGATCCATCGCATCGCCCGGCCTGCCGAGGAGATGCTCTACCTGGCGATGGAGGATTTCCGCGTCGACGTGGTGGTCGGCAAAGGTCCCGGTGCGACCTCGATTCCGCTCGACGTCGCACCGTTCACCCTGGTCGGTGCCACCACGCGGTCCGGGTCGCTGACCGGCCCGCTGCGCGACCGGTTCGGCTTCACCGCCCACATGGAGTTCTACGAAACCGACGAACTCGTCCAGGTGCTGCGGCGGTCGGCGGGAATTCTGGGCATCGACCTGCAGGCCGACGCGGCATCGGAGATCGCGAGCCGTTCGCGCGGCACCCCCCGCATCGCGAACCGGTTGTTGCGCCGGGTACGTGACTACGCGGAGGTCCGGAGCGACGGCCGGATCACCGTCGACATCTCGCGGGCCGCACTGGCCGTCTATGACGTCGACGAACTCGGCTTCGACCGGCTGGACCGGGCCGTGCTCGATGCCCTCATCCGGGCGTTCGGCGGCGGGCCCGTCGGGGTGTCGACGCTGGCGGTGGCCGTCGGGGAGGAGCCGGCGACCGTCGAAGAGGTGTGTGAGCCGTTTCTGGTGCGTGCCGGAATGGTCGCCCGCACCCCGCGTGGACGGGTCGCAACCGCGGCGGCCTGGCATCATCTCGGACTGACGCCCCCAGATGGTGCGCTCACCGCATCCTTCGGTGCGCGCCCCCGCGAGATGGGTGGACCGTCCCTGTTCGGTGACCTGTGAGGTCCCACCGGGGTCCGGCAGGCGGCGAATCCGGTGGTGCCCACCTGCGGTTGCCGCTCGGTTCGTGGCACACTGGAAAGAGTGCGTGCGTACGGCGTCGGCGCGACCGGCGTGATCACTCCCTGAAGTGGTCGCCTCCTGGAGTGAACATCCGAGGCGCCCGAACGTCCGCCGTGTGAACCATCGCCGTGAATCCTTCACCGGCGACTCCGCCGAGCGTGGCGTCCGCGCCGCTGGGCGGGTGACGATCTCGATATGACAAGGACGACGTCAACTCAATGCAATCTCTGTTCATCCCACTGCTGCTGATCTTGATGGTCGGCTTCATGTTCTTCTCCATGCGCAAGCAGAAGAGGCGCGCCGCCGAGACGCAGAACATGCAGAACTCGGTCCAGACCGGCACGCGCATCCAGCTCTCCAGCGGACTGTTCGGCACCGTCATCGACGCATCATCGTCTGATTACCTCGACGTCGAGATCGCCACCGGGCTGGTCACGCGCTGGAATCGGCTCGCCATCATGCGGGTGATCCCCACCGACGAGGCAGCCGCCACCTACCCCGGCTACACCCCGCCGTTCTCGGCAGATGAATTCTCGGCCGACGATCACTCGAGCGACACCTCGATCGAACCGGCCCACGGCGTCGGCGGCCCCGAGGAGATCACGCCGCAGGACATCGCCTCGGACCGCCCGAATCTGGACAAGCCGGGTACGGAGCAGCCGGGTAATTCCGAGAAGTAACACCGGCAATTCCGCACACCGTCGCCCGGGATATGGGGAATCCGGCTGCGCCCAGGCTTCCCGGGGGCGGGTCGGTGTTGTGGGGGCAGTAGAGTGGCGCGCGATCCTGCCTGCCGGCGTAACGGCCACGGGTAGGAATGTGCAGCGTGGCCCGTGTCGGCATGGGTGCCCTTCGGGTGCGCCGGCCGACGCTCATCAAAGGAGATCGAGTACGTGAGTTTTTCCCGCGGGGCCGAATCGAAGGGAGCCTCGACCGAGGGAACCGGGGCAGCCGGCCCGGATCCGAAGCGGCCCGGCCCGGGCTCGACGCGTTCACGGGGCTCCAAGTCCGGAGACGCCAAGTCCGGAGGTGCCAAGTCCGGGACGTCCAAATCCGGGACGTCCAAATCCGGCGGCGGACGCCGGGCATCGCGTCGCGCGCCGGCACGCGAGATTCCGCCGTGGCAACCGCTCACGGCGTTCGTCGTGCTGCTCGCACTCGTCTATCTCCTCGTCTTCCTCACCGGCGGTGGCTCTCCGCAGCCCAAGCTGGGTATCGACCTGCAGGGTGGGACCCGGGTGACCCTGACCGCCCGCACCGATGACGGCAAGGCGCCCAGCCGGGATCAGCTGAATCAGGCCAAGCAGATCATCGAACAGCGCGTCAACGGTCTCGGCGTCGGCGGTTCGGAGGTCGTCGTCAGCGGCAACAACCTGGTGATCACGGTCCCCGGCAAGGACGGATCGGAGGCGAAGTCGCTGGGCCAGACGGCCCGGCTGTATGTGCGGCCGGTGGTGACGTCCGCGCCGGCGACGCCGCAACCGCAGACGCCCCAGAACAAGAGCGACACCGACTCGCTGCCCGCCGATCAGGTGGCCGCGCAGATCGCCCAGGAGAAGAAGAACCGGCAGGCGCCGGAGGGTGCCGACACGAAGGCATTGCAGCAGTACATGGCCAAGATGAACTGCACGCCCGGCGCCAATGACCCGCTGCTGGGCAACGACAACCCCAACGAGAATCTGGTGGCCTGCTCCACCGACGGCAAGACGGTGTACCTGCTGGGCCCGCAGATCATCGACGGGCGCGACGTGAAGTCGGCGAGTGCGGGTACCGACCCGCAGACCAGCGAATGGACCGTCAGCCTCGACTACAAGGGCGCCGCCGCGGCGAAGTGGCCGCAGTACACCGCACAGAACATCGGCAAGCAGACCGCGTTCACCCTCGACACGCGCGTCGTGTCGGCGCCGGCGATCAACTCGGCGATTTCCGGGTCCACCCGGATCACCGGTTCGCCGTTCACCGAGTCCGAGGCCACCGACCTGGCCAACGTGCTCAAGTACGGCTCGCTGCCGTTGTCCTTCTCCACCTCCGACGCCGAAACCGTTTCGGCGACATTGGGTTTGGCGTCGTTGCGCGCTGGACTTCTCGCCGGTGCGATCGGGTTGCTGGCCGTGCTGATCTATGCGCTGGCCTACTACCGGATGCTCGGGTTCCTCACCGTGGCATCGTTGCTGCTGTCGCTGGTGATGGTGTACGGCATCATCGTGCTCCTCGGTCGATGGATCGGATTCACCCTCGACCTCTCCGGCATCGCCGGCCTGATCATCGGGATCGGGATGACCGCCGACTCGTTCGTCGTCTACTTCGAACGCATCAAGGACGAGATGCGTGAAGGACGAAGTTTCCGATCGGCGGTTCCACGCGGCTGGGCCAGCGCCCGCCGCACCATCTGGTCGGGCAACGCGGTCAGCTTCCTGGCCGCGGCGGTGATCTACATCCTCGCCGTCGGTGAGGTCCGCGGCTTCGCGTTCACCCTCGGGCTGACGACCATTCTCGACATCGTGGTCGTGTTCCTGGTGACGCATCCGCTGGTGGTCCTCGCCAGCCACTCGGACTTCCTGTCCCGCCCCAAGGTCAACGGCCTCGGGGCGGTCAGCGAGGTGGCCCGCCAGCGCAGAACCGCTCGGGCGCAACGGGTATCAGACCTCACCACACAACCGGGAGCCGATCTGACCAAGGAATCCGGCACGCGCGCGACGTCGCAGACGGACGCGTCGGCGAAAGGATCGGCCAAATGACCGCCAGTAATCGGACCGACGACACCACGACGGCGACCGTCGCGGGCAGTGAGGCCGACTTCCGCGCCGACACGTCGCGCTCGTTCCTGTCGCGCCTCTACACCGGTACCGGTGCTTTCGAGGTCGTGGGCAAACGACGCATGTGGTATCTGGTGACCGCGCTCATCCTCGCGGTCTGCATCATCTCGATCGGCGTGCGGCAGTTCAGCTTCGGGATCGATTTCGAGGGCGGTACACAGATCTCGATTCCGGTGTCGCACGGCATCACCAGCCAATCCGTCGAGGACGTCGTCGGCAAGGCGCTCGGCACCGCACCGGATTCGGTGCAGACGGCCGGGTCGGGCTCGAGCCAGACCGTCCAGGTGCGCACCGACGCGCTGAACCCACAACAAGCACGTTCGGTCAGCCTCGCGCTCACCGATGCGTATGGTCCGACGCTGACCGCGCAGGACGTCAGCATCTCCGAGGTGAGCTCCACCTGGGGGCGTGAGATCACCGAGAAGATGCTGATCGCACTGGTGGTTTTCCTGGTGATCGTGTTCGTCTACATCGCGGTCCGGTTCGACCGGGAGATGTCGATCGCCGCACTGGCCAGTCTGTTCTTCGACATCATCTGCACGGCAGGGATCTATTCGCTGGTCGGTTTCGAGGTCACCCCGGCCACCGTCATCGGTTTGCTCACCATCCTCGGCTTCTCCCTGTATGACACCGTCGTGGTGTTCGACAAGGTCTCGGAGAACACCCGCTCGGTGTTGCAGACGAGTCGACGGACCTATGCCGAACAGGCAAACCTGGCGGTGAACCAGACGCTGATGCGCTCGATCAACACCACCCTGATCTCGGTGCTGCCGATCCTCGCGCTGATGGTGATCGCGGTGTGGCTCCTCGGCGTCGGCACCCTGAAGGACCTTGCGCTGATCCAGCTCGTCGGCGTCGTCGTCGGCGCCTACTCGTCGGTCTTCCTCGCGACTCCGCTGCTGGTGACGTTGAAGGAGCGCCGAAAGGATATCGCCCGCCACACCAAACGCGTCCTGGACCGGCGGGCGGCCATCGAAGCCGGCGACGACCCCGATGCGGCCACCGCACCGCAGGCACGCCGGCCGGTGCGGGGTCGGGCCACCCGCAGTGCCGCCGATGACGACACCCCGGCGGTGCCGAGTGGGAAACGCCGACGGGCACGATAGTCTCGGCAGTCGTGACAAGGTGGCGCCCGCGCATCGCGGCAGGTGCGGTGGCGAAGTCGACGGCGGTGGTGATGAGCCTGCTGTTCGTGGGTGGACCACTGGCGGCGTGCGGGCGTGATTCCACCGAACCGACCATCGACTACGTCATCGACGCCGATGTCCGCAGTTACAACGCCAACACCGAGAACGGCAACGCCGACGGTGCGCTGATGGCCCTCACGCGTGTGCTCCCGGGTTTCAGCTTCCTCGGCGACGCCGGACAGGTGACACCCGACCGCGACGTCGGCACGGTCACCCGCCAACCCGGTGGCCGACTCGTCCTCAAATACGAATTCGACCCGCGCGCAACGTTTTCCGACGGCACTGCGCTCGACTGTGATGACCTCGTGCTGGCCTGGGCGGCGATGAGCGGCCGGTTCCCGCAATTCGCTCCCGCGAGCACCGCCGGGTACCGCGACATCGACAGCGTCGACTGTGCATCCGGAGACAAGGTCGCCACGGTCACCTTTGCGTCCGGCCGCGACTACCGGGACTGGGCCGCACTGTTCGGCGCGGGCACGCTGTTGCCCGCGCAGGTCGTGGCGCGTCAGGCCGGCGTCGCCGACATCATCGACCCGATCCGTACCCGCGACCGGACGGCGATCGCCCGCATCGCCACCGCGTGGAACACCGGCTTCGACCTGGTACCGGGAGCCGTCGACAAGACGCGACTGCCGGCGTCGGGGCCATATCGAGTCGAGAGTTACTCGGCCACCGACGGCTTGGTCCTCGTCGCCAACGACAGATGGTGGGGCGACAAACCGGCCACGTCACGCATTGCCGTCTTCGGCCGCAGCAGCGATGCCGTCAAGCGGCTGACCGACGGTGGGTACGACGTCGCCGACGTCAGTTCTGGGCTCGGCCCCGACAGCGGCGTGCCGGGCGGCCCGCCGGCCGGTGACCCGGCCCGGGCGCTCGGCGTCGAGGGGCTGGTGCTGTCGGGGCGTGGGGTGTTCGGCGACGTCCGGGTGCGCCGCGCATTCGCCTCCTGCGTGCCCCGCGACGCGCTGGCTCGGCAGTTCGGCGCCGGCGCGCAGATGTGGAACATGCGGACCCTGGCGCCGGCCGATGAGCTGGCCGCGCCGCTGAACCCCGAATTCGGCGCCCAGTACGCCCGTCCGGAACCGGACCGCACCCGCGCACTCCTCGCCGAGGTCGCGGCCGAGGGGGCCGGCGGACCGGGGGCACGGACTGTCCGCATCGGCTACGCCGCCCCGACCCCGCGATGGCATCAGATGATCGAGGCGATCAACGCGTCCTGTGCGCCGGCCGGTCTCACCGTCACCGATGTCGGCACCGCCACCGGCGGGGTGGGGGCACTCGGCTCCGCCGCCGACGCCCTGCTGGTTGCCAACGGCGAGTCCTTCGCGGCAGCCGGGGCCGCCGACTCGACCCGCGACGCCTATCAGCTGCGCGGCGACGATCCGCTGAATTTGTCGAATTTCTCGGACCCGCAGGTCAATCGCGCCATCGACGACCTCGCGGTCACCGAACTGGAATCGGAGCGGCTCGCTCAGGTACGCATCATCGAGAACGGTGCCTGGGCGCAGGTACCGTCGATCCCGTTGTTCGCCGCCCCGCGCGTGCACCGCTGGAATGATCGGGTGGGCAATGTCGTGGCGGGAGCGGCACGGAATGGAACGGGATGGAATATGGATCGATGGGTTCTGAAGTGAACGACCCAGAAGTGAACGACCCAGAAGTGAACGATCCAGATGCGAACGACACAGGTGTGACCGCCGCCGCGGTGGCCCGCGCGCGCCGGGCCATCGCCGAACACGGACGGATGGTGGCCGATTTCCCGGCTCCGGGTATCGATTTCAAGGATCTGACGCCGGTGCTCGCCGACCCGGAGGGTCTGTCGTCGATCGTCACCGCACTCACCCACGGGTGCCGGTCCACCGATCTCGTCGCGGGCATCGACGCGCGCGGATTCCTGCTCGGCGGAGCGGTGGCGTGCGAGCTCGGCGTCGGCGTACTCGCCGTCCGCAAAGGCGGCAAGCTCCCACCGCCGGTGCACTCGGTCGACTATGACCTCGAATATGGCAGCGCGCGTCTGGAGATCCCGGCGAGCGGCATCGACGTCACCGGCTCGCGGGTACTGCTCGTCGACGACGTGCTCGCGACCGGCGGTACGGCCGTGGCCGCGGCCGAGCTGTTACGTCAGGCCGGGGCCGAGGTGATCGGTATCGCGGTCATCATGGAACTGACCGCACTGGCCGGCCGTGCCCGGATCGTCGACGGACTCGGTGACGTCCCCATCCACGCCGTGACGACCGACGCGTAGCGACCGGCTCGCGTCCTGGGCGGATTAGAATCGGACCATGTGTGGTTGCACGAACCGCCCGAGCCGAAGGAGGGTCTGATGGCCGACGAGCCGAACACCGCAGTCCCAGTGGCCGACGCGGGCGCCGCCGACGTGGAGCCGACGGGATCCGCGGACATCGACGGCTCCCTGCCGCAGCATTCGTCGGCGTCGCGTCGTGTTCGTGCCCGGCTGGCCCGCCGGATGACCGCCACCCGCAGCCCGGTCCGGCCGGTGCTCGAACCGCTGGTCACCCTGCACCGTGAGATCTATCCGAAGGCCGATGTGGTGCTGCTGCAACGCGCCTACGACGTGGCCGACGAACGGCATCAGGGCCAGAACCGCAAGTCCGGTGACCCCTACATCACCCATCCGCTCGCGGTGGCGACGATCCTCGCCGATCTCGGCATGGACACCACCACGCTGGTCGCCGCGCTGTTGCACGACACCGTCGAGGACACCGGCTACACGCTCGAAGAACTCGAGGCGGAATTCGGCTCGGAGGTCACCCATCTCGTCGACGGGGTGACCAAACTCGACAAGGTGGCCCTCGGCAATGCCGCCGAGGCCGAGACCATCCGCAAGATGATCATCGCGATGGCGCGGGATCCGCGGGTGCTGGTGATCAAGGTCGCCGATCGGCTCCACAACATGCGCACGATGCGGTTCCTGCCGCCGGAAAAGCAGGCGCGCAAGGCCCGCGAGACGCTGGAAGTCATTGCGCCGCTGGCGCATCGACTGGGAATGGCAACGGTCAAATGGGAGCTCGAAGACCTGTCGTTCGCGATTCTGCATCCCAAGCGCTACGAGGAGATCGTGCGTCTGGTCGCCGACCGGGCGCCATCACGCGACACCTATCTGGCGCGGGTGCGCGCCGACATCAACAATGCGCTCAGCTCGGCACGGATCAGCGCGACGGTGGAGGGCCGCCCGAAGCACTACTGGTCGATCTATCAGAAGATGATCGTCAAGGGCCGCGAATTCGACGACATCCACGACCTCGTCGGGATGCGCATCCTGTGCGACGAGGTCCGGGACTGTTACGCCGCCGTCGGCGTGGTGCATTCGCTGTGGCAGCCGATGGCAGGCCGGTTCAAGGACTACATCGCCCAGCCACGGTTCGGGGTGTATCAATCGCTGCACACCACCGTGATCGGGCCCGAGGGCAAACCGCTCGAGGTGCAGATCCGGACCCATGACATGCATCGCACCGCCGAGTTCGGCATCGCCGCGCACTGGCGTTACAAGGAGAACGGATACAAGGACCGCAAGGGCCGCAAATCCGATGTCGCCGAGGTCGACGACATGGCGTGGATGCGGCAGCTGCTCGACTGGCAGCGTGAGGCCGCCGACCCGGGGGAGTTCCTCGAGTCGCTGCGCTATGACCTCGCGGTCAAGGAGATCTTCGTGTTCACCCCGAAAGGTGACGTGATCACGCTGCCGGCCGGCTCCACCCCGGTGGATTTCGCCTATGCCGTCCACACGGAGGTTGGGCACCGGTGCATCGGCGCGCGCGTCAACGGTCGCCTCGTCGCCCTCGAACGCACCCTGGAGAACGGCGAGGTCGTCGAGGTGTTCACCTCGAAGGCGGCCACCGCCGGGCCCAGCAAGGACTGGCAGAACTTCGTGGTGTCGCCGCGGGCGAAGGCCAAGATCCGGCAGTGGTTCGCCAAGGAACGCCGCGAAGAGGCGCTCGAACACGGGAAAGACGCGATCGCCAAGGAGGTTCGTCGCGGCGGACTGCCATTGCAGCGGCTGATGAGCTCCACTTCGATGGCGGCGATCGCCAAAGAGCTGCGCTATTCCGATGTCAGCGCGCTCTACACGGCCGTCGGCGAGAACCACGTCTCCGCACGCCATGTGGTGAACCGGCTCGTTGCCGCGCTCGGTGGTATCGACGAGGCGGCCGAGCAGATCGCCGAGCGCTCCACACCGTCGACGATGCCCACCCGTTCGCGGCAGGGCGGCGACGCCGGCGTCGTCGTCGAGGGCGTCGACAACCTGATGATCAAGCTGGCCAAGTGCTGCACCCCGGTGCCCGGCGACGAGATCATGGGATTCGTCACGCGCGGGGGCGGTATCAGCGTGCACCGAACCGACTGCACCAACGCCACCTCGCTGCTCGATCAGTCCGAACGCATCATCGAGGTCTCGTGGGCACCGTCACCCGAATCGGTGTTCCTGGTGGCGATCCAGGTCGAGGCACTCGATCGGCACCGGCTGTTGTCCGACGTCACCAAGGTGCTCGCCGACGAACGCGTGAACATCCTGTCGGCGTCGGTGACGACCAGCGGCGACCGGGTGGCCGTCAGCAAGTTCACCTTCGAGATGGGCGATCCGAAGCATCTCGGGCATGTGCTGAACGTCGTTCGCAACGTCGAGGGCGTCTACGACGTCTATCGGGTCACCTCGGCCGCCTGACCCGCCCGAGAAACTTCTCGCGCCCCACCCATCTCGGGTGAGGCGCGAGAAATTTGTCGGTACGGGGTCAGGACACCTTGGCGGTCTCGATGGTCATCGGCAGCTTCGGTGAGCCGTCATCGGCGGTGCGCTCGTAGGCACCGGTCATCTGGTTCGGTCCGATGCCCGGGTTGACCCCGCCCGCATAGACCTTGTCGATGACCTTCATACCGGTCGGGTTCACCTTGCCGACCACCGCGTAGCTGGACGGCAGGGTGCCGTCCTGGATCAGGATGAAGAACTGTGCCGATCCGCCCGAGTTCGGTGCGCCCTGTTGGGGGCTCCCGCTGTTGGCGATGGCCACGGTGCCGCGCGGATAGGTCACCGGCTGCTGGCCGCTCTGGGGATTCGGCTGACCGGCCGGCTTCAGATCGGTAGGCGGCTCGTCGGGGCTGGTCCAGCCGGGCTGCCCGAGGCCGGTGCCGGTCGGATCACCGCACTGCAGCACCTTGAGGGCGGCAGTCGTCATCCGGTGGCACGGGCTGTCGTTGTAGTAGCCGTGGTCGGCCAGCGAGATGATCGCGCCGGTGTTGCAGGGCGCCCCGGTGCGGTTGAGATCGACGGGCACCGCGCCCTGGGTGGTCGACAACGTCAGCGTGGACGTGCCGTCCTTGGCCTGCGTCGTGTCGGGCATCGGTGAGGTTCGCTGCTTGGACTCGCCCGCGCGCACCTTGTCGATCTGCTCCTGGAAGAGCTCACGCTGGGCCGGATCCTTGATCTCGGCCGGGACCGAGGTGGGGATCTGCTTGAAGTTGCTGTCCTGCTTGTCGTACTGGCAGGTGGTGTGCGCAGCGTTGAACCGATCGGTCTGGATCTTGTCGACGATGAAGTAGGTGGCGGTCGCGACCACCGCGATGACCACGACGCCGGAGATCGTCGAGATGAGGATCTTGCGTTTGCGGGCGGCGGCCCGCTCCCGGTCCAGCCGCTCCGCGAGCTTGCGTTTGGCGGCCTCACGTCGCTGCTCATTGGTGAGTACCCGCCCGCTCGCCGCGCCGCCGACGGAATCGTCGGCGGCCGGGTCGGCGCTCTTTTTCGTCAGGTTCGCCGGCGACGACACCTCGTCGGATGGGGCCGAGTCGCCCTCGATGGCATCGTTCTGGGCACCCGACTGCTCGGGCTCCTTGTTGCTCGCCACGCTGTGACGCCCTCCTTTGTGCACTCGGACTGCTGTGCGCCCTGCTGACCGGACTGCTGAACGCCCGACACCCCGCCGGACACCCCATGCAGTGTGCCAGTATCGCCTGAGAAGTTGCCGCACCGGGTCTGTGACGTGGCCGATACGACACAATGGAGACCATGCTGATCACCGGCTTCCCCGCGGGCATGTTCCAGACCAACTGTTATCTCGTCGCCACCGCAGCGGGCGCCGAGGCGATCATCGTCGATCCCGGACAGGACGCCGCCCCCCGCGTGCGGGAGCTGCTCGCCGAACACCGTCTCACGCCGGTGGCCGTCTTGCTGACCCATGGGCATCTCGATCACACGTGGAACGCCGCCGAACTGTGCGACGAATTCTCGATTCCCGCATATATCCACCCCGACGATCGGCCGATGCTCGCCGATCCGGCCGTGGGGCTCGGGCCGGCGCTGGGGCCGATGATCGGTTCACTGACGTTCCGCGAACCGGCGAAGGTCATCGAGTTCGCCGACGGTGAGACCGTCGAGGTCGCCGGGCTGTCGCTGGCCGTCGACCACGCGCCCGGCCATACCCAGGGGTCGGTGCTGCTCACCCTCGACGTGCCGGCCGTCGACGCCGGCGGAGCCCAGGGCCACACCGTGCCGGTCTGCTTCTCCGGTGACGTATTGTTCTCGGGGTCGATCGGCCGGACCGATCTGCCCGGTGGCAACCACCAGCAGTTGCTCGACTCGATCGCACGGCAACTGCTGACCCGATCCGACGGCACGCAGGTGCTGCCGGGACACGGCCCGCAGACCTCCATCGGTGCCGAACGCGCAGGCAATCCGTTTCTCGCCGACCTCGGCGCCGACAGCAAGAAGGGACGATTCGGCCTGTGAGCAGCGACTTCGCCGCACCCCGTGGCATTCCGGATTACTACCCGCCGGTCTCCGCGGACTTCCGTAAGGTGCGCGACACCCTCACCGAGGCGGCCCGACGCGCCGGATACGGTCACATCGAGCTGCCGGTCTTCGAGGACACCACGCTGTTCGCCCGTGGCGTCGGGGAATCCACCGATGTCGTCAGCAAGGAGATGTACACCTTCGCCGACCGCGGTGGCCGCTCGGTCACGTTGCGCCCGGAGGGTACGGCCGGGGTCATGCGCGCGGTCATCCAGCACGGCCTCGACCGCGGGCAGCTACCGGTGAAACTGTGCTATGCGGGACCGTTCTTCCGGTACGAGAAGCCGCAGACCGGCCGGTACCGGCAGTTGCAGCAGGTCGGTGTGGAGGCCATCGGCATCGACGACCCGGCCCTCGATGCCGAGGTGATCGCGATCGCCGACGAGGGGTACCGCCGGCTCGGACTGTCCGGGTTCCGGCTCGAGATCACCTCACTCGGTGATGACGAGAGCCGACCTCGCTATCGAGAAGCGTTGCAGCAGTTCCTCTTCGGGCTCGACCTGGACGAGCCGACCCGGAAGCGCGCCGAACTCAACCCGCTGCGGGTCCTCGACGACAAACGTCCCGAGATCAAGGCGGTCACCGCCGGCGCGCCGCTGCTTCTCGATTCCCTCGGCGACGACGCACGCGCGCACTTCGACACGGTGCTCACCCACCTGAAGCGGCTCGGCGTGCCCTATGAGCTCAATCCCAGACTGGTCCGCGGGCTCGACTACTACACCAAGACGACCTTCGAGTTCGTCCACGACGGCCTCGGCGCACAGTCGGGAATCGGCGGCGGCGGCCGCTACGACGGGTTGATGAAACAGATCGGCGGTAAGCAGGATCTCTCGGGCATCGGTTTCGGGCTCGGCGTCGACCGCACCATGCTCGCCATGCAAGCCGAAGGCGTCGCCGGTGCGGACGCCGCGCGCGTACAGGTCTTCGGCGTCCCGCTCGGCGGCGCCGCGAAGGCCGAATTGGTCTCTGTCGCAGGCGACCTGCGCGCGGCGGGGATCAGTGTCGATATCGCCTACGGCGACCGCGGCCTCAAGGGCGCGATGAAGGCCGCCGATCGTTCCGGTGCCCGGCTGGCGCTGGTGCTCGGGGAGCGCGAGATGGCCGAGGGCAAGATCGAGATCAAGAACCTCGCGACCGGCGAGCAGCATCAGGCGGCTCTGGACGGTCTGGTCGACGCGGTACGCGGCCTGTTGGGCTGAGCCGGTGACGGCGCGAATTCGGGCGCTGTCGGCGAGATCACCCCGGGTGCGCCATCTCCTCGGCAAGTACGTCGAGGCTCACCCCGCCCAATGCCAGGGCCCGGGTGTGGAACTCCTTGAGCGTCCAGTCGGGATGGGCGGCCAGCGCGGTGTGGCGGGTCTGTTGCCAGACCCGTTGTCCGAGTGCGTAGGACGGCGCCTGACCGGGCCAGCCGAGGTAGCGGTCGAGTTCGAAGCGCAGTACCGCCCGGTCCATGGCGACCGCGGAGCTCAGGAATGCCCAGGCTTTTTCGGCGTCCCAGACGCCGCCGCCGACCTCCTCGGGCGCCCGCAGCCGGCAGTGCACCCCGATGTCGACGACCACCCGGGCGGCGCGTAGCCGCTGCGAATCGAGCATGCCCATGCGGTCGCCCGGGTCGTCGAGCCAGCCGAGTTCGGCCATGAGGCGTTCGGCGTAGAGCGCCCAGCCCTCGCCGTGCCCGGAGGTGAACGAGGCCAGCTTGCGCCACGAGTTCAACTCGTCGTCGACGATCGCGGAGCCGAGTTGCAGGTGATGGCCGGGCACGCCCTCGTGGTAGACGGTCGTCTTTTCCTGCCACGTGTGAAACACCGTCTGGCCCGGCGGGACCGCCCACCACATCCGGCCGGGGCGGCGCAGGTCGGCGCTCGGCTGGGTGTAGTAGATGATCCCGGTCGCCGACGGCGCGAGGTGGCATTCGAGGCGGGTCAGCCGGGCGGGGACCTCGAAGTGGGTTCCGGCCAGCCCCTCGACGGCGGCGTCGGAGGTGGCCTGCATCCAGTCGACGAAGGCCTGTTTGTCGTGGATCTGATATCGGGGATCGGCGTCGAGGGCGGCCAGGGCGTCGGCGACCGTGCCACCGGGCAGCACGTGCGCCGCGATGGTCTGTTGCTCCTCGGTGATCTCGTGCAGTTGCGTCAGCGCCCACGCGTAGGCCTCGTCGGGATCGACATCGGCGCTGAGGTAATACGGCAGGTGGAGGAGATAGCGTTCCCGGCCGATCGCGTCGTCGGCGACGGCAGCGGGGTGCACGCGGGTACGCAGATGATCGGCGAATGCCGCAAACGCCGAACCCGCACGGGTGGTTGCGGATTCGAGATCCGCGGCGAGGGCCGGGTCGGCCGCGGCCGGTCCGGTGTTGGCCAGAATCGCGGTGAGGGCCCGGTCCGCCTGGGCCGCAACGAGTTCTACCTGGCGACGCGCGATCGGCGGGCCGACGCTGCGCCGAATATCGAGTCCGGCGATCACGGAGTCCAGGCATTGCGGGATCGCCGCGAGCCGGGCGAGCATGTCGTGCCGGGCCGCCCCGGTACCGGTGTCCATCAGGTCGAAGATGTCGCGGATCGCCTGCAGGGGAGAGGAGATCACGTTGCATACGCCGGTCAGCTCACCCGCATCGGCCAGGGCCGTCTCGCGCCGCAGCGAGGCCGACATCGTGGCGATGGTGACCCGGTCGACGTCATCGGCGGGTTCGGTCGCCGCCAGCGCAGCGAGAGTCGCGCGCGCCTGGTCGGCACGCGCCCGGATGGCGTCGGGGGAGAAGTCGGTCAGCCGTGCGTCGTGTCCGCCGATGCCCATCTCGGTCGCCAGGATCGGGTCGGCGGCGGCGCTCGCCTGCAGATGCGCGTCGGCGAGCGCGTCGACGGCGGTGCGTGGGCGACGCGGCTGAGGCGGATTATCCGGCCGCGCCGAGTCGTCCGGCCGCATATCGGCCATCACAGATCGTTGGTGGCGAACGTATCGCACCGTTTGGGGTCGCCACCCTGATAACCGGTGCTGAACCAGCGCGCCCGTTGCTGCGCCGATCCGTGCGTCCAGCCCTCGGGGTTGGAGCCGGCGCCCTGGATGGTGTCGTCACCGATCGCCTTGGCCGTCTGGATGACCCCGGCGATGTCCTGGGGGGTCAGTTGCTGCAGCCGGACGTCATAGCCCGCGCCACCGGCATGGTTGGCCCAGACCCCGGCCAGGCAGTCGGCCTGCAACTCCACCCGAACCGATCCCGACCGCGGGCCCTGCGAACCGAGTTGCTGGCCCTTGCGCAGTGCGCCGGTCAGATTCTGCACGTGATGACCGTACTCGTGGGCCACCACGTACTCCTGCGCGAGTGGGCCGTTGCTGCCGCCCATCTGGACCAGGGTCTCGAAGAAGTCCGGGTCGAAGTAGGCGGTCTTGTCGGCGGGGCAGTAGAACGGGCCGGTCGCCGACGTCGCGGCACCACAGCCGGTGTTCACCGATCCGCTGAAGATCACGGTCTTGGGCGGGGTGTAGCCGTTCATCAACGACGGCCAGACCTGATCGAGGCTGTTGGTGGTGGCGACGATCCGGCAGACCGCGTCGCCCTGATTGGCCTTCTCGATGGTGCACGACGCGACGTGCTGGTCGATCGCCGAGGCCGACGCCGAGGTCGAGTCGGTCGATCCGGTTCCGCCGCCCATGATGTCGCCGGGATTGATTCCGAACAGCAGCGCCACGACGGTCACGATCAATCCGACGCCACCGCCGAGTGCGATGCGACCACCGCCCCCGCCGCCACCGGAGACGTTCCCGGTGTCGAGCGGGCCGCTGCCCTGAAAAGTCATGTGCTCAGCGTATCGAGGAGTCCGGGCGGTGCGGGCCGGTGTCGGCGTCCTCCGTACTATTGCGCCCTACGTACGATTGTCACGGGTTCGCGCCCACGATCTCGATGTCAGCCCTGAGGAAGGACTTCTGTGCTCCGCACGCATCTCGCCGGTTCCCTGCGCCGCGCCGACGCCACGCAGACCGTCACCGTCGCCGGCTGGGTGTCCCGCCGGCGCGACCACGGTGGCGTGGTGTTCATCGATCTGCGTGACAGTTCCGGGCTGGTCCAGGTGGTCTTCCGGGACGAGGCGGTCGCCGCCGCCGCACACCGTCTGCGTGCCGAGTACTGCATCGCGGTGACCGGTGTCGTCGAGGCGCGTCCCGAGGGCAGCGAGAACCCGAACCTCGCCTCCGGCGAGATCGAGATCAACGCCGTCGCACTCGAGGTCCTCAACGAGGCGGCGCCGCTGCCGTTCCAACTCGACGAGAATCCGGGCGAGGAGACCCGTCTGCGCCACCGCTACCTGGACCTGCGCCGGGACCGCCCCGGTGCGGCCCTGCGGCTGCGGTCCAAGGTGAACGCGGCCGCCCGCGGGGTCCTGCTCGCGCGGGACTTCGTCGAGATAGAGACACCGACGCTGACCCGTTCGACCCCGGAAGGCGCCCGTGACTTCCTGGTACCCGCGCGCCTGCAGCCGGGCAACTTCTACGCGCTGCCGCAGAGTCCGCAGCTGTTCAAGCAGTTGTTGATGGTCGCCGGAATGGAACGCTACTTCCAGATCGCCCGCTGCTACCGCGATGAGGACTTCCGCGCGGACCGCCAGCCCGAGTTCACCCAGCTCGACGTCGAGATGAGCTTCGTCGATCAAGACGACGTCATCACGCTCGCCGAGGAGATCCTGGTCGGCCTGTGGCGACTGATCGGGGTGGAGTTGCCGAGCCCGATCCCGCGCATCACCTACGCCGACGCGATGCGGCGATTCGGCACCGACAAGCCGGACCTGCGTTTCGGTATCGAGTTGGTCGAATGCGCCGAGTACTTCGCCGATACGCCGTTCCGGGTCTTCCAGGCACCCTATGTCGGCGCGGTCGTCATGGCCGGCGGTGCGTCACAGCCACGTCGCACGCTCGATGCGTGGCAGGAATGGGCCAAGCAGCGCGGGGCCAGAGGATTGGCCTACGTACTCGTCGGCGCGGACGGCACCCTGGGCGGCCCGGTGGCCAAGAATCTCTCCGATGCCGAGCACGTCGGGCTGGCTGCCCACGTCGGCGCGCAACCGGGCGACTGTGTGTTCTTCGCGGCCGGTCCGGCGCGGGCGCAGCGCGCCCTGCTCGGTGCCGCGCGCGTGGAGATCGCCACCCGGCTGGGCCTCATCCCGGCACCCGGCGACCCGATCGATCCCACCACCGCCGCCTGGGCCTTCACCTGGGTCGTCGACGCGCCCCTGTTCGAGCCCGCCGACGAGGCGACCGCCGCCGGTGACGTCGCCGTCGGCTCCGGAGCCTGGACCGCGGTGCACCACGCGTTCACCTCGCCGACGCCGGAATCGCTGGAGCGTCTCGAGTCCGATCCGGGTGCCGCGCTGGCGTATGCCTACGACATCGTCTGCAACGGCAACGAGATCGGCGGTGGCTCGATCCGTATCCATCGGCGCGACGTGCAGGAGCGGGTGTTCGAGATCATGGGCATCGGCCCCGAAGAGGCGCAGGAGAAGTTCGGCTTCCTCCTCGACGCCTTTGCCTATGGCGCGCCGCCGCACGGCGGCATCGCGTTCGGTTGGGATCGCATCACCGCGCTGTTGGCCGGTGAGTCGTCGATCCGCGAGGTCATCGCGTTCCCCAAGTCCGGCGGTGGCGTGGACCCGCTCACCGATGCCCCGGCGCCGATCACCGCGCAGCAGCGCAAGGAATCCGGCATCGATGCCAAGCCGGCACCGAAGCCGATTCCGGGCTCCGACACGCCACCCGCGGAGCCCACGAACGCGGGGATCTGACCGGCCTCGCCAGTGACGCCGGTCGCACGGCAGGCGGTCCCGGCACTTTCGTGATCTGATTTCTCGAGAGCAGCTGTCGCGGTGCACTGCACCCGGCGGTGGCGAGAATCCACGTCAGGTGACCGAGAGGTAGGTGGTCTGCTGTGACCATCAAGGTAGCGCTGGAGCACCGCACCAGCTACACCTTCGACCGGCCCGTCAAGATCTTCCCGCACGTGGTCCGGTTGCGCCCGGCGCCGCATTCGCGGACACCGATCGAGGCCTACTCCTTGACGGTCGAGCCCACCGCACACTTCCTCAACTGGCAGCAGGATGCATTCAGCAATTACCTTGCGCGACTTGTCTTTCCGGAGCCATCGGCATCACTGACCATCACGGTCGGGATGATCGCCGACCTGACCGCGGTCAACCCGTTCGACTTCTTCATCGAGGAGTGGGCCGAACACTACGGCTTCGCCTACCCCGACGACCTCAAGGAGGATCTCGAGGCCTACCTGCGGCCGATCGGGGTCACCGCGGGCGAGTTCGCGGGGGCGCCGGTGCATCCGGCGATCGCCGAGTTCGCCGCGGCACACCGGCCGATCCGGAAGATCCGCGTCATCGACTTCCTCGTCGGGCTGAATCAGGCCGTGCAGCGCGCCGTCGGCTACACGGTGCGCCTCGAGCAGGGCGTGCAGAGCCCGGAATACACGTTGTCCAGCGCGATCGGTTCGTGCCGGGACTCGGCGTGGCTGCTCGTCGCGCTGCTGCGTGAACTGGGGTTGGCCGCACGATTCGTATCCGGATATCTGGTGCAACTGACCTCCGACGTCCGATCCCTGGACGGTCCGTCGGGACCTGCCGCCGACTTCACCGACCTGCACGCCTGGACCGAGGTGTACCTGCCCGGTGCCGGCTGGGTAGGTATGGATCCGACCTCGGGGCTGTTCGCGGGGGAGGGCCACATCCCGCTTGCGGCCACCCCGAGTCCCGGCGCGGCCGCCCCGATCACCGGCTCGACCGGTCCGTGCCACGCCACGCTCGACTTCTCCAACACGGTCAGTCGATTCCATGAGGATCCGCGGGTCACGCTGCCGTACATGTCTTCTCAGTGGGACCGGGTGGTCGAACTCGGCGCGGGCCTGGACGGGAAGATGGCGGCGAACGATGTCCGGCTGACGATGGGCGGCGAGCCGACCTTCGTCTCCGTCGACAATCGGAGGGACCCGGAATGGACGACCGCGGCCGACGGCCCGCACAAACGTCAGCTGGCGTCCGAACTCGCCGGTCGGCTGCAGCGCGAGTATGCCCCGCAGGGCCTCGTGCAGCGCAGCCAGGGCAAGTGGTATCCGGGGGAACCGTTGCCCCGCTGGCAGATAGCGGTGATCTGGCGCACCGACGGGGTGCCGATCTGGCGGCGGCCGGAGCTGCTCGGCGACCCCTGGGCCGACGCAGCGGCGGCTGCGGAGAGCCTGCGCATCGAGACCGCAGGCGCGGACGCGACCGCCGACGGCGCCGACGCCGCCCACGGCCTGCTGTTGGCCTTCGCATCCCGGCTGGGGCTGCCGCCCGCGCAGGTGATGCCGGCATTCGAGGATCCGCTCGTCCGGATGCGTGCATTCGCCGCACTGCCGCCCGGCGATCCGGGCCTCGACCCGACCGCGCCGACCGTCCGTGCGTACGCCCGCGCGGAGGCGGCGGTGGAGGGCGACGACCCCGCGTCCGACATCGAACCCGGTACCGACTCGACGGCCGTGCGCCGTGAACTGCTCGGCCGGCTCGACGCCGCCGTCGTGTATCCGACGGCGTACGTGTTGCCGCTGAGCCGATCTGCGGACGACACCGCATGGCACAGTCCACGCTGGACGACGCGGCGCGGCAGACTGGTGCTCACCGCGGGCACCTCGCCCGCGGGACTACGGCTGCCACTGAACTCACTGTCGTGGGGGCCGGCTCCGACGGTGTTCGTCTCCGATCCATCGGCGCTGCATGATCGGTTGCCCGACCAGCCAGCCGACGAGCTGGGGCACGAGGTGCGGGAGCTGGACCCGGGCGAGTTCGTGCCGCGCACCGCCGTCGTCGCCGAGAAGCGGGGCAATGCGCTGTACGTCTTCCTGCCGCCGACGGCGACGCTCGAGGAATACCTGGCGATCGTCGAGATGATCGCCGACGCAGCCGAACAGACCGGGACCGCAGTCGTCATCGAGGGCTACGGACCGCCCGCCGACCCGCGCCTGACGAGCATGTCCGTCACCCCCGACCCGGGGGTGATCGAGGTCAACCTCGCGCCGACAACGAGTTTCGTGGAGCAGTCGGAGATGTTGGAGTCGCTCTACGAGCATGCCCGACACTGCCGACTGGGCACCGAGACCTTCGATCTCGACGGCGGTCACGGCGGCACCGGGGGCGGCAACCACATCACCCTGGGCGGCCCGACCCCGGCCGATTCGCCATTGTTGCGCCGACCGGACCTGCTGGTGTCGATGGTGACGTACTGGCAGCGGCACCCGTCGCTGTCCTATTTGTTCAGCGGCAAGTTCATCGGCACCACCTCGCAGGCGCCACGGGTCGACGAAGGGCGTGAGTCCGCACTCTACGAACTGGAGATCGCGTTTGCCGAGATCGACCGGCTCGCCGCGAAATCCACGTCGCGCGCGGGCGCGGGCGCCCCGCCCAATCCGTGGGTCACCGACCGGGCCTTGCGTCATCTGCTCACCGACATCACCGGCAACACCCACCGCGCCGAATTCTGCATCGACAAGCTCTACAGTCCGGATTCGGCGCGCGGGCGACTCGGCTTGCTGGAACTGCGGGGTTTCGAGATGCCGCCGCATCACCGGATGGCGATGGTGCAGTCGCTGCTCGTGCGGTCGTTGGTGTCCTGGTTCTGGGAAAGTCCGTACCGGGCGCGGCCGATTCGGCACGGCGGTGATCTGCATGGAAAATACCTGTTGCCGCACTACATCATCGGTGACATCGCGTTGGTGGCCGCGGAACTGCGGGAGGCGGGGTACCCCTTCGACACCGCGTGGCTCGACCCGTTCACCGAATTCCGCTTCCCACGCCTGGGCACCGTGCAGATCCGCGATCAGGAGATCGAGCTGCGCGGCGCCATCGAACCCTGGAACACCCTCGGCGAGGAGTCCACCGGGACCGGTACCGCGCGCTACGTCGACTCCTCGATCGAGCGGGTGCAGGTGCGGGTCGCCGGCGGCGATGACGATCGATACATGTTGACATGCAATGGCTTTCCCGTTCCGCTGAGTAGTACCGGGCGGCCGGGGGAGCGGGTGGCGGGAATCCGGTTCCGGGCCTGGGCGCCACCGAGCGCACTGCACCCGACCGTCGGTATCGACACCCCGCTGACCTTCGACCTCGTCGACATCGTCAACGGTCGATCGGTCGGTGGCGCCACCTACCACATCGTCCACCCGGGTGGCCGTGCCTACGACCGGCCGCCGGTGAACGCGGTCGAGGCCGAGTCGCGGCGGAACGGGCGGTTCGAGGCGTCCGGACACACGAGCGGCACACTTGACGTGGGATTGTTGCGTGAGCGCGCCGCCCGCGCGGCCGTCGATGCCGGGGTCCCGGCGATTCTCGACCTACGTCGGGCACGTACAGTTCTCCGGTGACCGATTCTGCGGGTGGCCGACTGCCTGCGGTGTTCGACCGGTATCTCCCGGAAAGCAACACGCTGTTCGACCTCGCATCGATCGGCGAGGGCGGTACGCGCGCCACCGCCGGCCCCGACACCGCCGGCCCCGCCCACTACGACGAGATGCTCGACTCCACCGGCGCGCCGCGCCCGGCGTGGGACGAACTCGTCGCAGGCTACGCCGTGCGGGGTGACGCCCGGTTGCAGACCGCGTCTGCCCGCCTCGCGGCGGCGACACGCGACGAGGGCGTCGTCTACAACGTCGTCGACGGTGCCACCACCGTCGCGCGGCCGTGGTCGGTCGACCCGGTCCCACTGATCATCGACGGCGTCGAATGGGCGTCGCTGGAGAAGGCGATCACCCAGCGGTCGATGCTGCTCGACCTCCTGCTGCGGGACATCTACCGCGACCAGCGGTTGATCACCTCGGGTCTGGTGCCGCCGGAGATGGTTTTCGCCCATCCCGGCTATCTCCGCAAGGCGGCGCGGCTCGAGATCGCCGGGCCGCACGCCCTGTTCTTGCATGCTGTCGACCTGGTCCGGCGGGCCGACGGCCGCTTCGTCGCGCACGCCGACCGCACGCAGGCGCCGTCGGGCATCGGATATGCGACCGTCGACCGGAGGCTGGTCTCGCATACCTTCCCGCAACTGTTCCAGTCCTGCGCGCCCCGGCCGATCGCAACGTTCGCCGGCACCTTGCGGCTGGCCCTGCTCGACTACGCGCCGCCGGGGGTCGACGACCCGACGGTGGCCGTGTTCAGCCCCGGAAGCATGTCCGAAACAGCCTTCGATCAGGCCTATCTCGCGTCGATGCTCGGCTTCCCGCTGGTGGAGGGCACCGACCTCACCGTGCGCGACGGGGCCGTCTACATGCGTTCGCTCGGGCGGCTGAAACGGGTCGACGTCCTCCTGCGGCGAGTCGACGCCGCCTTTGCCGATCCACTGGATCTGCGCACCGACTCGCGGCTGGGCGTCGCGGGACTGGTCGAGGCGATCTCACGCGGCACGGTCACCGTTGTCAACAGCATCGGCAGCGGGGTGTGCGAGAACCCCGCACTGCACACCGTGCTGGAACGACTCGCCCCGGTGCTGCTCGACGAGGAGTTGGCGTTGGGATCGGTGCCGACCTTCTGGGCCGGCGACGACCTGCAGCGATCGAAGGTGCTCGCCGACCTCGGCCACCTGTTGGTCACCAACATCCGTACGGGTGAGGAGTTCGTCGGCGCGCTGATGGACGCCACAGGCCGCGCACAGCTCGCCGAGCGCATCGGTGCATACGGCGTCGAATGGGTGGGGCGCGCGCTGGAGACCTACTCGGTGGCGCCGACCATCACCCCGGGCGGGGGAGTGGGCGCGCGGACCGGTTCGCTGCGGGCGGCACCGGTGTCGATCCGGGCGTTCAGCGTGGCGCAGGGACCGACCTATGCGGTGATGCCCGGCGGTCTCGGCTCGGTGCTCGCCGACGGGGTCGGCGGGGCGGCACTGCAGACGGTCGCCGCCAAGGACGTGTGGGTGAGCAATCCCGATGTCGGAGGCCATGTCTCGCGTCGGTCGGCGACGCGTGGCGAACCGGCCGAGGAGGTCATCGGCGCTACCGAGCGGATCTCGGTGTCGGAGTACTTCGACACCGCTGCGGGCGCGAGCCCGCGCGTACTGGCCGACATGTTCTGGTTCGGCCGCTACGGCGAACGGACCGAGCAGGTGACGCGTCTGGCGCGGGTGGCCCGGGAACGTTGTCAGGACTTCCAGTATCGGCCGTGGATGCAGGGCACGTCGGCGGTGCCGCTGCTGTTGCACGCGGTCGCGACCGTCACCGGCACCGCCGAATATCTGCGGACCGCGCAGTTGCTGACCGACGACGCGAGCGGGCACCCGTGGCCCGAGCCGGTCGACGAGGCGCTCGGGCGCATCGCCGATCTCACCGTGGCGGCGACGGTGCCGGGCACCATCGCGTTCGCGGTCGACCGTCTCGTCGCCGCGGCGCGGGCGGTGCGCGACCAGATGTCGACGAGCACGTGGATGGTGCTGACGCCGATGGAGCGGGCGGTCGAGTCGATGGCGCGGCAGGTCACCGGCGCCGGCGACACCTCTGCGACAGGCGACACGCGCACCGCGGGCGTCTTCGGCGAGGCGTCGCTGGATCTCGGACCGGATCTCGCGCGGGTGCACGAGGAGGTCCTGCATGCCGTGCTGGGGCTGTCGGGTCTGCAGTCGGAGTCGATGGTGCATGATGCCGCGTGGCTGTTCATGGACGTGGGACGCCGCGTCGAACGTGTCATCACCCTGGCCGACCTCACGGCGGCGTTGTTCGAGGTGCCGCAGGAGACGGCGGTCGAGCAGGCGTTGCTGGAATCATTTCTGACCGCCGGTGAGTCCGCGGTGATCTACCGTCGCCGCAGTCGCGGTCTGTATCGCATGCTCCCGGTTCTGCAACTGCTCTTCTTCGACGCGACGAATCCGCGCGCGATGATCTACCAATTCGACCGCCTGCGTGCGGATCTGAGCGGTCTGCCCGACTCGTTGCGATCGGCGGCCGCCGAGCGGATCGTGGAGGAGATGACCTCGGAACTGCGACGCAGCGACCCGGCCGATCTCGGTGCCGTCGGTGACGACGGGCGGCGCGCAGCACTCGTCGATCTGGCAACCATGGCGCGTGAAGGTGCCCGGGAGCTCTCCGACGTCCTCGCCCGCAGCCGGTTTGCGCTGCCGCTACCCGCACAGCCCATCTGGGGTTTCGGTGGAGGCAACCCGTGACCCCGCGTGCCGCCGCGGGGAGCACACGTCGTTATCGCGTGATGCACCGCACCCGCTACACCTACGACGACGAGGTGTCGTCGTCGTACGGACGCTGCTATCTGATCCCGCGTGACCTGCCCCACCAGCGGGTCGTGCACAATGCCGTCGACATCGATCCAGCGCCCGACGACCGTTCGACCGGCCTGGACGTCTACGGCAACATCGATACCTATTTTCACGTGCACACACCACATACGGAACTCGTGGTCACCGGCACGTCGATCGTCGACGTCGATCCCGTCGACGCGGGTCTGCTGGTCGGTCCGGCGGCCCGGACACCGTGGGAACAGGCCCGGCCGGGCGTGGTCGGGCCGCCCTCGGCCATCGAGTTCGTCCTGGATCTCGATCCCCCGGAGATCGGCGAGGCGGTAACCGAGTACGCCGCGTCGGTGTTCACCCCCGGCCGGCCGCTCATCGAGGCCGTCACCGACCTGACCTCCCGAATCCACACCGACTTCACCTACCGCTCGGGGTCGACGGCCATCAGTACGCGCGTGGCCACCGTCATGGGGCGCCGCGAGGGCGTATGCCAGGACTTCGCGCGCGTGGCGATCGCCTGCCTGCGGTCGGTGGGGCTGGCCGGGCGCTACGAATCGGGCTACCTGGCCACCGATCCGCCGCCGGGACGCGAACGGATCTTCGGCGCCGACGCAAGCCACGCATGGGCGGCGGTCTGGCTACCCGACGGGCGCTGGCTGCCTTTCGATCCGACGAACGACAAACTCGTCGACGAACGCCACGTCACCGTCGCGTGGGGCCGCGACTACGACGATGTGCCGCCCCTGCGGGGAGTCATCTACACCGATGCCACCCGCAGCGAGATCGAGGTATCGGTCGATGTCAGCCCCATCGATCTCGATCCCGGCGCCGACCTCCCGCCCGACGCCGAGCAGGCCTGCGGCCCGGAGTCGAAAGCCGTCACACATGCGGACTGAGCGGATTCACCCGGCAGGGACGAAAGTCCTCTGTTCGATGACGAAATATCCACGCGCGGTGACGAGTGTCTGAGAGATTGGGTACCTTGGTAGACGCCATGACGGTCATCACAGAAGGCCGCATCACCAGCGTGGTGCGCGCCGCAGAGGCCCTGTTGTCGCATCGAGCCGGTTCGCCGGTCGTGCTCGCCGAACCGGAAGATCTCGGGGGAAGCGGGCGCACGACCGTGGTGCGTGTACGCGTCGCCCAGAACCCCCTGTCGATGGACCGCACCCTCGTCATCAAAGCGCTGCCGGAGCACGAGGACCCGCACGCGTTCCATCGCGAGATCGCGTCGTACAAGTACGCGACCGCGCTGCCCACCGAGTCGCGGCCGGGACCCCAGCTCATCGCGCCCGATCCGCAAGCGCGCCTCATGGTGCTCTCCGACCTCGGTCGCGGCAACGCCATGACCACGCTGCTCGGCGGCGTCGATGTCATCGAGATCTCTCGGGTGGTCAGCGCGTGGGGGCAGGCGCTGGGCCGGATGCACGCTGCGACCGTCGGTGGCGAGGGCGACTTCGATGCGCTGGTCCGGCGCGGTCCGTCGGGAACCGAGGGACGCGATCTGCTCGGCGAGGAGGCGAGGCGCGCGGTACGTCTGGCGCGCACGCGGGCCGCCGATCTCGGTGTGGAGATGGGCTGCGCGGTCCTCGGGGCGCTCGATGCCGCCTGTGCGCTGTTCGACGAGGGGGAGCACCGGGCGTTCAGTCCATCGGATGTGGGCCCGGAGAACATCCTGCTCAACGAGGCCGGGGTGCAGTTCATGGACTATGAGTGGGGCGGATTCCGCGACGCCACCCTCGACATCGCCTACGCCCTGGTGACGTTCACCGCACAGCTCGGCCCGCACGCCCTCGATCGCCGCGGCGAGCTCGAGACCGCGATGGTCGATGCCTGGCGCTCGGAGGTCCATGGCATCTGGCCGGCCTTGCGCCGGGACGTCGACCTGCAGCGCCAGCTCGTGACCGCCCGACTGTTGTGGGCGTGGCTGTCCACCGACTGGATGCTGCCCGATGATGCCGCGCTCCCGTCGGGTGCGGACCCCACGTTGCCGGCTGCGGTTGCGGCGATCACCGCCGAGCATGCACACGATTGGGCGCTGCACACCAACGATCCCCGGGTCATCGTCGCGCGCTGGTCCGACCTCGCGTCCGCGGCGCAGGACGTCGACGAGGACATCGCCGATTTCGCGGCCGCGATCGGGGGCGCACTGCACCGCGTCTGGCTGTCCTGACCGGCGATGAACGGACTCTTCGCCACCCCTGATCCCGGGTCCGGCACCGGTGGCATGCCCGCGCCGTCGGTGTCCGCACCGCTGGCGGTCCGGATGCGACCGCGTTCGCTCGACGAGATCGTCGGGCAGCAACACCTACTCGGGCCGGGATCCCCGCTGCGGCGGCTCATCGACGGGTCGGGCGCGGCCTCGGTCCTCCTGTACGGTCCGCCCGGCACCGGCAAGACGACCATGGCCTCGTTGATCTCGAACGCTGCCGGGGGCCGGTTCGAGGCGCTCTCGGCGTTGTCGGCAGGTGTCAAGGAGGTGCGTGCGGTCATCGAGATGGCGCGCCGCCGGCTCCTCGAGGGCGAACAGACCGTCTTGTTCATCGACGAGGTCCACCGCTTCTCCAAGACTCAGCAAGACGCGCTGCTCGACGCCGTCGAGAACCGGATCGTGCTACTCGTGGCGGCCACCACCGAGAACCCGTCGTTCTCGGTGGTCTCGCCACTGCTGTCGCGGTCATTGGTACTGCGGTTGCGCTCGCTCACCGACGACGACGTGCGCGAGGTCTTGCGCCGGGCCGTCGCCGACGACCGCGGACTCGGTGGCCGGGTGAGTGTCACCGACGCCGCCTACGACCATCTCATCGCCGTCTCCGGTGGGGACGCACGCCGCGCGCTGACCGCGCTGGAGGCCGCCGCCGACGTGGTCACGCAGGAACATCCCGATGATGCCGGCACCCCCGCGCAGGTCGATCTCCCGGACGTGGAGGCGGCGATCGACAAAGCCGCCGTGCGCTACGACCGGGATGGCGATCAGCACTACGACGTCACCTCGGCGTTCATCAAATCGATCCGCGGTTCCGACGTCGACGCGGCCCTGCACTATCTGGCGCGGATGATCGCGGCCGGCGAGGATCCGCGTTTCATCTCGCGGCGGCTGATGATCCACGCCAGCGAGGACATCGGGATGGCCGATCCGACGGCATTGCAGACGGCGGTCGCGGCCGCGCAGGTGGTGGCGCTGGTCGGTATGCCCGAGGCGAGACTGGCCCTGACACAGGCCACCATCCACCTGGCCACCGCACCGAAGTCGGCGGGCGTCGTCAGTGCGATCGGCGCCGCGCTGGCCGATGTGGAGGCAGGCAAGGCCGGCGCGGTACCCGCGCATCTGCGCGACAGTCACTACAGCGGCGCCAAGAAGATGGGTAGCGGCGTCGGCTACCGTTATCCGCACGACGACCCGGACGGTGTTGTCGCGCAGCAGTATCCACCAGACGAGCTGGTCGGGGTCGACTACTATCACCCGACCGATCATGGTTTCGAGCGGGAGATCGGCCCTCGGGTGGGCAAGTTGCGTTCGATCGTGCGGCGCGCGACCCGTCGTTCTCGCGGCCGCTAGCGATACTGCCTCGCCCCGATGTTCCTGCAGCGCAGGGTATCCGGACGCACGCTCAGATCACTCGCAGACTGACGAGACGCTTGGTCGCGCGCGTCTGGGCGACGTAGAGGTCGCGCAGACCCGCCTCGCCGGTGGCTCGAATCGCCGCCGGGTCGACGATGATCACGGTGTCGAACTCGAGGCCACGCGCATCCGGTGCCGCGACGACGGTGGCCGCGCTCTGGGGGATTCGGGATTCCAGGAAGGCAGAACGATTCGTCGTGGCGACGACCCCGATCAGCTCATCCGGGTGCGCCTGCACGGTGTGCGCCACCATCTCCCCCACCGCGGCACCGATGGCATCGTCGGCCACGTCGACGATCCGCGGCGGCTCGCCGTGCCGGATCGAGCGCGAGGGCTGTTGATCGGGCGCGATCTGGCCGAGCAGGGATGCGCTCGCCGAGATGATCTCGGCGGTCGTCCGGTAGTTGACCGTCAGCGTGTGGCGGATGAACCGGTCGTCGACGAAGGGGCTCAGCGCATCGGCCCAGCTCCGGATCGTCGTCGCCGGCCCGGCCTGCGCGAGATCACCTACGATGGTCATCGAGCGCGCGGGGCAGCGACGCATCAGCGCCCGCCATCCCATCTCGGAGAGCTGCTGGGCCTCGTCGACGACCAGGTGACCGTAGATCGTCGGGGGACCTCCGTCGACGAGGGCGCGTGCTTCGTCGAGCAGGGCGAGATCGGCAGTGCCCCAAGGGTCGTCGTCGCTTGCACCCAGAAGTGAGATCTCTTCCGCCGAGACATCGGGCAGCACCTCGGTCAACGCATCGCGGTCGTTCAGGAAGCCGCGGACGACCTCGTCCGCGTCGAGTCGCTGCCATACCTTCGCGATCACCCGGTCGATGGCCCGATCCTCGAGGAGTTCCTCGCGGACACCCTCCCAGTCGACCTCCGAATCATCCGCGAGATCGGCGTGGGGTCGGTCGTCGGGGCCGAGGCGGTCCAGGTCGATACCTATCGCTTCGAGTTCTGCCTCGAACTCGGCGGTTTCCCGCGCGCCGCGTTCCTCAAGTTCGTTCACCAGGTCGTCGACGACGAACTCGGCGAAGAGTTCTCGGGCGCGGTTGTGGCCGACGCCGCCCTGCAGGGCGCGTCGTCGCGCGCCGTCGACAGTGCCGGAGTCGAGGACGATCGTGTCGCCGCCGATGGGGAATTGCAGCGAGGCGTGCCGTGGTTGGTGACGCTGCACCCAGCGGGAGAGACCCTCGGCCATCGCCACGCGGCCCTTGATGCGAGCGATGGAATCCGGTTCGGCCCGTGCGTCTTGCGCCCCCACGAGATCTGCCCCGACGAGATCTGCCATCGTTGCCAGCGCCACGTCGTTCTCGCCGAGCGACGGCAGCACCTCGGAGATGTAGGTGAGGAACCGCCGGTTCGGGCCGAACACGAGCACACCTCGATCGGCGACGGCGGGAAAGGCGTAGAGCACATACGCCGCACGGTGCAGGGCCACGATCGTCTTTCCGGTGCCCGGGCCGCCGTCGACGACCATGATCCCGCGATGGGGGGAACGTACGATCGCGTCCTGCTCGGACTGGAGCGTCGCCGCCGCATCCTGCATCCGGCCGGTACGGGCTGCGCTCAGCGCAGAGGCGAGCGGACCGTCGCCGACCACGTCTTCGGGCGTGGGCGCGCTGCCGTCGAGTATCTCGTCGGTGACGTCGACGACGTGCCGGCCGTCGAGCCGGACGTGCCGGCGTCGGCGTACCCCCATCGGAGCGGCCATCGTCGCGGCATAGAAGGGCCGCGCCGCCTCGGCACGCCAGTCGACCAACAGCAGTTCGTCCGACTCGGTGCGCAGACCGACACGGCCGATGTGCAGCGACTCTCGATGGCCGGAGGTATCGATACGTCCGAAACACAAGGACCGTTCGGCCGCGTGCATCCGGCGGACGTTCTCCGCTGATCTCGCGACCTCGAGGTCCCGCGCATAGCGGTCACCGGGATCGTCGACGCGTACCGCCAGAGCGCGCTCATGTGCGGTGCGTTCGGTACGCACCGTCTCGTCGAGGCGCTCGTACATCGTGTCGACGTGCCGCTGCTCCTCGTCGACCTGTGTGCTCGCCGTGTTCTGCCCGCTCATGTACGCGTCCTCCCGTCGACCGAAACGTCCACTATGGACAGTGGGTTCGCGAAAGACAAAGTTGATCTTCTCGTGAACGTGTGACCTCGTACGGGGTTGTCGACACCGCGGGTGCTCGGTAAGAGTGTCCGGTGTGACACCGACCGACGCAGATTCTGACGCCGACACGTTCACGGTCGCCTCGTTCAATGTCAACGGGATTCGGGCAGCGCGTCGGCGCGGATTCGATCGTTGGCTGGCCGTCCGGTCGCCGGATGTTCTCGCAATTCAAGAACTGCGTTGTCCCGCATCCGAACTCGGGCACTTTCCCGGCTACTCGGTGGCGGCCGACGTCGGCGCCGTGGCCGGTCGCAACGGGGTGGCCATCCTGACCAGACAGACCGCAGCCGCAGTGCGGACGTGGGTGACTCATCCGCCCCGGGCCCGCGGTCTCGCCGAGTTCGCCGCGCACGGCCGATACGTCGAGGCCGACCTCGCCGATCGGGACCTGCCGGTCGCCTGTCTCTACCTGCCGAAGGGCGGATTGCCCGCACATCTGCAACGGGCGGGCGCGATGCGGGACACACCGGACGGAGGGCTCAAGCATGAGCGCAAGCGGCGATTCCTCACGGCGTTCGCCCTCGAGCTCGACCGCAGTCGTCTCAATGCTCTACGCAACGGTCGCGAGTTCCTCCTCGTGGGCGACCTCAACATCGCGCACACACAGCATGATGTGACCAACTGGCGGGCCGCGCGCACGATGGACGGATTCCTCCCGGAGGACCGCGCCTGGTTCGATGCGGTACTGGGCAGGCGACGGCTGGTCGACGTGGTGCGACAGGTGCACGGCGACCGGCCCGGACCGTTGACATGGTGGAGCTGGGCCGGTCGATCCTTCACCAAGGACGTGGGCTGGCGGGTGGACCACCAGCTGGCCACACCCGGTCTGGCGCGCCGTGCCACCGAGGTCGTGGTGGACAAGGAACCATCGCCGGCCGAACGCCTCTCCGATCACGCTCCTCTCGTCGTGACCTACCGGGAGCACACTCCGGGCCCATTAGCCAGCCGACCATCCACAGCCGCCGCCGCTGTGGATAACCGGCACCAGGGTGGGCCGTGATGTGGGCACCCTGAGGGACAGTGTGGACATGGGAATTCGCTACTACGCATATCCGGTCCCCGGCGATCGCATCGACGACGCCCGCCGCGACCCCTCGCCGTTTCTCGGGGTCGATCCACTCGCCGACGCGTGGCGTCTGGTGCCGGTCCCGCCGGAGAAACTCGGCGGGATCCGCCCTGGTCGCCTTTCCTACATCGACCCGGACAAACCGCGGCCGACGATGCTGTACCTGGACAAGGCGTACCGGGTCTTCCAGGATCTCTTCTCGGGCGGTGCCGGAGAGAGCGCGCGAGAGTCTTACGCGCTGGTCGAAGGAGAACCGACGATGTCCTTCGCCGAGGGCTACTCGTGCACCCCGTGGCTACGAGTACTCGACGTTGCGCACACCGCGGCCATCGCCGCCGACCTTCGGCAGGTCGACCTCGTCGCCGACGACAACCCGCTGCTTTCGCGAGGCCTGACGTGGTCTGCGCCGGTGATCAACGACTACCTGGTCACCGCACGCATGTTCATGGCCGACCGGGCCGCGGCCGGCGACGGTGTGGTCTACACGATCACCTAGCCGATCGCGGCCGGGCCGGTCGCCGCCAATGGACAACGACGCCGGTGGCCTGCCGTGGCGGTACCCGGCGGTAGGCTGGTAAGCCGCAGAACAGCCATCGACGATTCCGAGGACGACACCCCCAGTGCAGACGCATGACATCCGGAAGCGATTCCTGGATCACTTCATCAAGGCCGGGCACACCGAGGTGCCCAGCGCCTCCCTGATCCTCGACGATCCGAACCTGCTCTTCGTCAACGCCGGCATGGTGCCGTTCAAGCCGTTCTTCCTCGGTGAGCGGACCCCGCCGTTCGATCGGGCCACCAGCGTGCAGAAGTGTGTGCGGACCCTCGACATCGACGAGGTCGGCATCACCACGCGCCACAACACCTTCTTCCAGATGGCGGGCAACTTCTCCTTCGGCGACTACTTCAAACGCGAGGCGATCGCCTTCGCGTGGACGCTGCTGACCGGCAGTGTGGAGGACGGCGGATACGGCATCCCGGCCGAGAAGCTCTGGCCGACGGTCTATCTCGACGACGACGAGGCCGAGACGATCTGGCGCGAGGAGATCGGCGTGCCGGCCGAACGGATCCAGCGCCGCGGGTTGAAAGACAACTACTGGTCGATGGGTGTGCCCGGTCCGTGCGGGCCGTGTTCGGAGATCTTCTACGACCGCGGCCCCGCCTACGGGGTCGAGGGCGGCCCGGAGGTCGACGAAGACCGCTACATCGAGATCTGGAATCTCGTGTTCATGCAGAACGAGCGGGGCCCCGGCGGTGGCAAGGAGGGCTACGAGATCCTCGGTCCGCTGCCGAAGAAGAACATCGACACCGGCATGGGGATCGAGCGGGTCGCCTGCATCCTGCAGGACGTCGACAATGTCTACGAGACCGACCTGCTCAAGCCGATCATCGATCTCGCAACCACGGTGACCGGTCGCTCCTACGGCGGCGGCGATCATGAGGCCGACGTCCGATTCCGCGTCATCGCCGACCACACCCGCACCGCGACGATGCTGATCGGTGACGGGGTGCTCCCCGGCAACGACGGACGCGGCTACGTGCTCCGGCGGCTGTTGCGGCGCGTCGTTCGCTCGGCCCGGCTGCTCGGTTCCACGGGCGCGGCCGACGGCGCGAACCCCGGCGGCGCCGATCGGCCCATGATGGCGGACTTCGTCGGCGCCGCGATCGACCTGATGGCGCCGTCGTATCCCGAACTGGCCGCCAAGCGCGAGCACATCCTGACCGTCGCGGTGGGCGAGGAGGTCTCGTTCGCCAAGACCCTCGCGGCGGGCACCAAGCTGTTCGGCGACGCGGCCGCTGCCACCAAATCGGCGAACAAGAAGACGCTTTCCGGTGGCGACGCGTTCACGCTGCACGACACCTACGGATTCCCCATCGACCTCACCCTCGAGATGGCGGCCGAGGCCGGCCTGTCGGTGGACGAAGCCGGTTTCACCGAGCTGATGGCCGAGCAGAAGCAACGTGCCAAGGCCGACGCGAATGCCCGCAAGACCGGCCACGCCGACGCCGCGGTCTACCGCGAATTCCTCGACCGCGGGCCGACGGAGTTCACCGGTTATGACGAGCTGGTCTCCGAGGCGCGGATCATCGGCCTCGTCGCCGACGGCGCCCGGATGCGCAACGCCACCGCGGGCCAGGAACTGACAGTGATCCTCGATCGCACCCCGCTCTACGCCGAATCGGGTGGACAGATGGCCGACATCGGCACCATCACCACCAGCACCGGCGCCCGGCTGGCGGTCAAAGACGTACAGCGGGTCGGCAAGTCGGTGTGGCTGCACAATGTGATCGTCGAGACCGGTGAGGTGATCGAGGGCGACGAGGTGCTCGCCGCGGTCGACCAGGGCTGGCGACACGGCGCCACCCAGGGTCACTCGGGTACGCACATGGTTCACGCAGCACTGCGTCAGGTGCTCGGACCCGGTGCGACACAAGCAGGTTCGCTGAACCGGCCCGGTTACCTGCGCTTCGATTTCCACTCCGCCGGCCCGTTGACGGCCGCGCAGCGCGGCGAGATCGAGGAGATCTCCAACGAGGCCGTCGAGTCCAACTATCAGGTCAACACCTTCGAGACCGGTCTCGCCGAGGCGAAGTCCATGGGCGCCCTGGCGCTGTTCGGCGAGAACTACGGCGATCAGGTGCGCGTCGTCGAGATCGGCGGACCGTTCTCGATGGAACTGTGCGGCGGTACGCATGTGGCGTCCTCGGCACAGATCGGTCCGGTGACCCTCATCGGCGAGTCGTCGGTGGGTTCGGGTGTCCGGCGCGTCGAGGCCTACGTCGGCATGGACTCGTTCCGCCACCTGTCCAAGGAGCGCGCGCTGATGGCCGGGCTCGCCTCGTCACTGAAGGTGCCCTCCGAAGAGGTACCGGCCCGGGTCGAGCAACTGGTGGGCCGATTGCGCGATGCCGAGAAGCAACTGGAGAAGGTGCGCGCCGAATCCGCCCGCGCGTCGGCGGCCGCGCTGTTCGATCAGGCGAGCACCGTCGGTTCGACCCTGCTCGTGGCCGGCCGGGTGCCCGGAGTCGATGCCAACGGCCTCCGGTCGGTGGCCGCGGACCTGCGGGGCCGGGTGGCCGACCGGTCCGCGGTGATCGCGCTGTTCTCCGGCGGTGACGGCGCCGACGGCGAGCCGGCGAAGGTGCCGTTCGTCGTGGCCACCACCGAGGCCGCCCGCGCCACCGGCGTCAAGGCCGGTGAGGTGGTCAGGCAGATCGCACCCCTGCTCGGCGGGCGGGGCGGCGGCAAACCCGACCTGGCCCAGGGATCGGGGACCGATCCGGCCGGGGTGGACGTGGCAATACGGCAGATCAGCGAGCTCCTGCACTGATGTGCCCTGAGCAGATGCCGCCTCGCGAGCCGTGGCGACGCGGTCGCCGCCTCGGGATCGACGTCGGCAGCGTGCGCATCGGGGTGGCGGTGTGTGATCCGGACGGCATTCTGGCGACGCCAGTCGAGACCGTGCGGCGCGACACGGCCGGCGGTGCGGATGTGGCGAGGATCGCGGAATTGGTGGCCGAGTACGAGGCGATCGGCGTGATCGTCGGCCTGCCCAAGACGCTGCGCAACACCGACGGGCACGCGGTCGCCGCCGCTCGGGAGTTCGGCGATGCGCTGACCACCGCGATCGCGCCGGTGCCCGTCGAATACGTCGACGAACGACTCACCACCGTCACCGCCGCCCAGGCCCTGCGCGCGAGTGGACGTTCGGCGAAGTCGTCACGTTCGGTGATTGATCAGGCGGCCGCGGTCGCTATTCTGCAGGGATGGCTGGACGCGCGACGATGACCTCGTGGGCATCGTCGACGCGTCGGCCGACCGGAGGGTCCGGTCGGTCCAGGGCCGGTGTGGTGCGCAATTCGCGCATGTGCCGGGGGACGATCGGGTGCGTGCGCCGACCGTCGAACCGGAACCAGGGAGGGTATTCGCGGTGAGCGACGAACGGCATCGGAATCGCCATCGAGAGCATTCCGAGCCTGCGAGGGAGGGACACTCGGGCGGGGAGCGTGCCGGCGAGGGGATGGACCCGGATCGACTGAGGTACTTCACCCAACCGGTCGACGGGGGACCCGGCAGCCGCCATCGGCGCCGCCGTTCCGGCTCGGCGGGATCGCCGTCGGGTTCTTGGGCTGCAGTGCCCCAGCAGACGCCACCGCCCCAGCAGACGCCACCGCCCCAGCAGACGCCACCGCCCCGGCAGACCCCACCGCGTCGGCAACCGCCGCCGATACGGCAACCGCCGGCGCTTCGGCAGTCGCCACCGCCGCAGATGCCACCGCCGCAGTCGCCACCGCCGCAGTCGCCACCGCCGCAGATGCCATCGGCCGAGGCGCCGTCCCTGCGCGGCCGGTCGGTACGCCCCACACCCGCTCGGGCCCCGGCGTCGGAGCGCTACGAGCGCTCACACTTGTCGCCCCCGCGCCGCGCTGCGCCGCAACGTATCGAGCCCGCCGCGGCCGCCCGGTACGAGGACACCACCGTCCATGACGACCCCGCGTACCCCGATACCGCATACCCCGACCCCGACCCCGCCTATTCCGATGCCGGCCCGGACGAGGCCCGGCCGGATGCGATCGGGACACCCGACGGTCAAGACGGCACCGATGACCTGATTGTTGCCGCGCCGGCGCCCGAGCCGGACGAGCACCCCGAACGGCGGCCCGCGGCCATCGCACGTCGTCGCCGCCGCCGGATCGGCGTGGCCGTCGTGCTGGTCGTCATGCTGGCGGTGATTGCCGGAGTGGGCTATTGGGGTGCACAGAAGGCCGGGTTGCTGGACTCGCGCAAGGACTACTCGAACGCGGCCGGAACCGCCGACGTCCTCGTGCACGTCCCGGACGACTCGTCGATCAAGCAGATCGGCGGGATCTTGGTCGACGACGACGTGGTCGGCAGTGTCCGCGCCTTCGTCGACGCAGCTGATGGTGCATCGCTGTCCAGCGGCTATTACAAGTTGCGTACCCAGGTCCCCGCGGCGGTGGCGGTGAAGATGATGACCAACCCCGATTCGGCAAACCGTGTCGGGCGGATCGTCGTGCCTCCGGGCACCCCGCTGGACACCAAGCGTGACACCTCCGGCCGGGTGACTCCGGGCATCCTGGAGATGATCGCCGATCAGTCCGGCGTCGAGGTCAACGGCCGGCGGCTCGGGGTGACCCAACAGCAACTCGAGGAGGCCGCGGCGAAGGCTGGTGTCGCCGAACTCGGCGTACCCGCCTGGGCGCGGGACGCGGTCACCGCACTCGACGGCGATCATCGCCGCATCGAGGGCCTCATCGCGCCGGGCACCTGGGAGGACATCGACCCGCACGACAATCCCACCGAGATCCTGAGCTCGCTGATCACCACGAGTGCGCGTAAGTACGAGGGGTGGGGCTTGTTGAGCCACAACGAGTCCGGTCTCAGCTCGTACCAGACGTTGGTCGCCGCCTCGTTGCTGCAGGGCGAAGTGCAGCCCGAGGACTATCCCAAGGTCGCGCGCGTCATTCTGAACCGGCTCGCCAAAGGACAGCGTCTCGAGTTCGATTCGACGGCCAACTACACCGCCAACATCGTCGACCTGAATCTGCACGACGACGCACTCAAGGCCAATACGCCGTGGAACACCTACGTGCAGAAGGGCCTTCCGCCCACACCGATCGGTGCGGTGGAAGAACCGGCACTCGAGGCGATGGAGCAACCGGCCGACGGCAACTGGCTGTACTTCGTGACAGTCGACTCCAAGGGAACGACCTTGTTCACTGACGACTTCGATCAGCATCGCCGCAACATCAACACCGCGTGCGAGAACAAATTCATCACCTGTCGGTGAGCGGCATGTCGGTGAATCCTGTTCTGCCGCTGGGGCGTCCGCCACTGCACGATCCGATCGGCGGGCGTAGCGCACGACGCGCCGCGGTACTCGGATCACCGGTGTCGCACTCGCGGTCGCCGGACCTGCATCTGGCCGCCTATCGGGCGCTGGGTCTGAGCGACTGGGTATACACCCGGATCGAGTGCACCGCCGAGGCGCTGGCCGGGATCGTCGCATCGGCACCCGACGCGCAGGTGGGGTTCTCGGTGACGATGCCCGGCAAACTCGCCGCACTCGAGGTCGCCGACACGCGGACCGACCGGGCGGTGCTCGTCGGATCGGCGAACACCCTCGTACGTACCCGCGCCGGGTGGCGCGCGGACTGTACCGACATCGACGGGATGACGGGTGCGCTGGACCGACTCGGCGTGCGCGAACGCGTTGCCGGCGGCGAAGCGACGGACTCGGCGGTTGTCGTCGGTGCCGGTGGCACCGCCTTGCCGACTATGGCCGCGCTCGCGGCCATCGGGATCGCCGAGGTGACCGTCGTGGCGCGCAGCGCCGACCGGGCCGACGGGGTCCGCGCCCTCGCCGAGCGTCTCGGGATGAGGGTGCGGGTGGTGCCCTTCGCCGCCGACACCGGCCTGCGGTCGCGGTGTGCCGGCGCCGCGGTGACCGTGTCCACCGTCCCTGCCGCCGCAACGACACCGGTACTCGATGCACTTGCGGCGTCGCGGCGGGTCGTCGACGTCATCTACGACCCGTGGCCGACCCCGCTGGCCACCGCGGTGCGCGCTGCCGGCGGGCAGGTCGCCGGGGGACTGGTGATGCTGCTGAACCAGGCATTCAGCCAGGTCGAGCAGTTCACCGGTTCACCCGCCCCGCGCGCGGCGATGGAGACGGTCTTCGCCGGCCGCGACGCGGCATCCTGACCACTCCCCAGACAGACCTCCGTCCACAGTCGGGAACCGATTCGCCGAAGAGGCGCGGGGCGCGTGCACCGTGGTGGGCGAGACTGACGGACGTGATCCTCCCGGACATGTCGCTGACGGCCCTCATCCTCCTCGCGGGGTGGTTGGCGGTGATCGCCGAGACGGACCGGCGCACCGGCCGCATCCCGAATGCTCTGTTGTGGCCGGGCGTGCTCGGGGTCGGCGTCGCCGGTTGCGCCCACCCGGAGGTGCTCTTCGCGGCGGCCGCCGGGTCCGTCGGCTATCTGGTGGCGTTCGTGTGCGGCCGGTGCGGGGGAGCCGACGTCAAGCTCGGATTCGTGCTCGGCGGATTGCTTGCTCATCCGATGTCGGCGCTGGTGATGGTCGTGCTCGCCCAGGTCGGTCTCCTGGTCGTCCATCGTCGTGCCGGTCCGCGCCGGCGTCCCCACGGCCCTACCCTCGTCACCGCTGCCGTCATCGTGGTCGTCCTCGGGTTCGCACTCGGATGAGGAGCCGGTGGGCTCCGCCGGGCATGCCGATCAAGGCTGTTCGCGGTGCAGGTGGCCCGCATGGAACAATTGATCCTTGTGTTGCGCTGGATAACAGCCGGAGAGTCACATGGCCCGGCACTCATGGCGATCGTCGAGGGAATGGTCGCCGGAGTAGAGATCACCTCGTCGGATATCGCCGAACAACTGGCTCGTCGCCGCCTCGGTTATGGTCGCGGCGCCCGCATGAAGTTCGAGGCCGACCAGATCACGATAATCGGCGGCCTGCGTCACGGGTTCTCGATGGGTGGCCCGATCGCCATCGAGATCGGCAACACCGAGTGGCCCAAGTGGGAGACGGTGATGGCCGCCGATCCGGTCGATCCCGCCGATCTCGAGGACAGCGCCCGTAACGCGCCGCTGACACGCCCGCGGCCCGGGCATGCCGACTACTCCGGAATGCTCAAGTACGGCTTCGACGACGCGCGTCCGGTGCTCGAACGTGCAAGTGCGCGCGAGACCGCAGCACGAGTCGCGGCCGGCACCGTGGCGCGAAACTTCTTGCGGCAGGTATTCGGCATCGATGTCCTCTCGCATGTGATCTCGATCGGGGCGAGCGAACCCTATGACGGCCCGCCGCCGCGCTATGCCGATCTCGAGGCGATCGACGCGAGTCCGGTTCGCGCATACGGCCACGATGCGCAGGTGGCGATGATCGCCGAGATCGAGGCCGCCAAGAAGGACGGCGACACCCTCGGCGGGGTGGTCGAGGTCCTCGCCACGAACGTGCCCGTCGGGCTCGGCTCCCATGTCAGCGGCGAGACCCGGCTCGACGCACGTCTGGCCGGTGCCCTGATGGGCATCCAGGCCATCAAGGGTGTCGAGGTCGGTGACGGTTTCGCGACGGCGCGTCGTCGGGGCAGCGCCGCCCATGACGAGATGGTGCCCGGCCCCGATGGTGTGCTGCGCTCGACCAATCGGGCCGGTGGCCTCGAGGGTGGCATGACCAACGGTGAGGACGTACGCGTCCGGGTGGCGATGAAGCCGATCTCCACGGTGCCGCGCGCGCTGTCGACCATCGACATGAGCACCGGCGATCCGGCCGTGGCCATCCACCAACGTTCCGACGTGTGCGCCGTGCCCGCCGCCGGGGTGGTGGCCGAGGCCATGGTCGCCCTGGTCCTGGCGCAGGCCGCGCTGGAGAAGTTCGGTGGCGATTCGGTCACCGAGACCGGCGAGAACCTGCACGGCTACCTCAAACACATCGAGTCCCGGCCACCGCGATCATGACCGGCGCACAGCCACCGGTGACCGGTGGGCCGCAACGCCCGGTCGCCGTGCTCGTCGGGTTCATGGGAGCCGGAAAGTCCACCGTCGGACGCGTGCTCGCCGACCAGCTCGGTGTCGACCTCGTCGACACCGACTGCGAGATCGTGCAGCGGACCGGCCAGGCCATCCCGGAGATCTTCGCCGACGCCGGTGCCGAACGCTTCCGGCAGATCGAATCCGAGGTCGTCCTCGACGTCCTGGAACGTCACCGCGGCGTGGTCGCCCTGGGCGGCGGAGCGGTCACCACCGAGGCCGTACGCGACGCGCTCGGTGGGCATCGCGTGGTGCACCTGAAGGTCGACGCCGACGCCGGATTCGCGCGGGTGTCCGGTTCCGATCGGCCACTGCTGGCGGGCGCCGATCCGGCCGAGCGTTACCGCCTACTGCTCGCCGAGCGGGCCGGCACCTACGCCGAGGTCGCGACCATCGAGGTGGATGCCGCACGCGGGGACGCACACGACGTCGCCGACACGATCATCGCCGCCATCGCCCGCGAACTCGTACCCGAGAGGACCCCATGAGCGAGCACACCTCCCATCCCGAACAGTCCACCACCGATCCGGTGCGGATCCGGGTCTCTGCTGGTTCGCCCTACGACGTGATCATCGGCCGTGGACTGCTCGGTGAGCTCGCCGCGGCGGCCGAGGGTGCCGACCGGATCGCGATCCTCTACCAGCCGACTCTTGCGCAGACCGCAGAGCAGATCCGAGAATTCCTGTCCGACAAGGGTTTCGACGCCCACCGGGTGGAGATTCCCGACGCCGAAGACGGCAAGGACCTCGCCGTGGCCGCGTTCTGCTGGGAGGTGTGCGGCCGGATCGGACTGAAGCGCAACGACAAGATCATCTCGCTGGGCGGCGGCGCCGCCACCGATCTCGCCGGGTTCGTCGCCGCGACCTGGATGCGCGGGATCGGGGTCATTCATGTGCCGACGACCCTGCTGGCGATGGTCGATGCCGCCATCGGCGGCAAGACCGGAATCAACACCGACGCGGGCAAGAACCTGGTGGGGTCGTTCCACGAGCCCGACGCCGTCTTGATCGACATCGCGACGCTGGAGACGGTGCCCCGCAACGAGGTGATCGCCGGACTCGCGGAGGTCATCAAGACCGGGTTCATCGCCGACCCGGTGATCCTCGACCTGATCGAGGCCGACCCGGCCGCGGCAACCGATCCCGCCGGACCTGTGCTACCCGAACTGATCCGCCGCTCGGTGCAGGTCAAGGCCGACGTCGTATCGGTCGATCTCAAGGAATCCTCGCTGCGCGAGATCCTCAATTACGGGCACACCCTCGGTCACGCCATCGAGCGGCGTGAACGGTACCGCTGGCGGCACGGTGCGGCGGTCTCGGTAGGACTGGTGTTCGCCGCCGAACTCGCCCGTCTGGCCGGACGACTCGACGACGAGACGGCCGACCGCCACGCCGCGATCCTCTCGATGGTCGGCCTGCCCGTGAGCTACGACGCCGACGCCCTCGGTGACCTACTGCAGACGATGGCCGGTGACAAGAAGAACCGTTCGGGTGTGATGCGCTTCGTCGTGCTCGACGGACTGGCCAAGCCCGGACGTCTCGAGGGACCGGACCCGTCGCTGATCGCGGCGGCATATTCGGCGGTCGCCGCAGACGTCACGCCCGACGGCGCCACCCTGCTGTGAGCAAACAGGCAGATCGAACGGTTCAGACCCGTTCGATCTGCTCGGTCGGCTGCGCGTCGGGATGTACCGACCAGTCGTCGTTGCGAGCGTTCTTGCGCTGATCGCGGCGTACCAGCCAGCGGCCGACTGCGGCGCCGACGAAGGCGGGCGCGAAGATCAGCAATGCGGTGAACGAGCCGCCCGCGAACAGTTCGACCCACAGGCTCGCCTCGCCGATGCCGGAGAACACGAAGTTCCCGAGAATCCAGGAGATCAGACCGGCGACCAGCCCGGCGAACACACCGGCCTTGAGCCAGCGGACGGTGAGGTCACCGTAGTCATCGGGGTCCGGGTTGGCGCGGGCGTCGGCGATGCCGTCGACCCCGCCCCACAGCAACGCGATCAGCACGACCGCGGCGACGGCGATCGTCTTCCACACCGTCGAATGCAGGGGAGCGTGGATGATGGCGAGGCCGAGCAGCACGCGGGCGACGACATGGACGGCGGTCATGAACACGCCGCGCAGCAACCAGGAGGAGAGCATGCGGAACAGGTTACTAGACAGTCAGTCGCGACAGTGCTGTTGGCCACACTTGGGCGTCGCAGCCACTGCTCGCACTCATCGGCTGCGTCGTAACCTGGAGCAATGACCGTCATCCACGACCACGCCGGCCGGCGTGACCGGCTGCGTGCACTCATCGGTTCCGGAGACGCTTCCGCCGATGCCTTCCTGGTCACCGACCTGACCAACCTGCGCTATCTGACCGGGTTCACCGGTTCCAATGGAGCGGCGTTGATCTGGACCGGTGGGGCGACGGGCCCCGCCGGCGACCGGATCTGCACCGACGGCCGGTATGAGACCCAGGTTGCCGAACAGTCCGGTGATCTGATGGCCGTCATCGCCCGCGACTGCCCGCCCGAGTTGCTGCGGATCGCAGCCGGGGCCGGGGCGCGGCGCATCGGTTTCGAGGCGGATGCGTTGAGCGTCTCCGCGCATCGACGGTTGAGTGCGGTGCAGCTCGCCGGCGAGGTGGAGCTGGTGGGCCGGTCGGGCCTGGTGGAGGGTTTGCGCGAGGTCAAGGATGCCGGCGAGATCACGTTGCTGCGGCGGGCGTGCGAGATCGGTGACGAGGCGTTGACCGCGATCATCGCCGAGGGTGTGTTGCGTGCCGGGTCCACCGAGCGCGAGGTGGCCAGAGCGCTCGAGTGGGAGATGTATCGCCGCGGGGCCGACGCCGTCGCCTTCGAGACGATCGTGGCCGCCGGCGCCAACTCGGCCATCCCGCATCATCGCCCGACACACGACGTCCTCGCCGACGGTGACCTCGTGAAGATCGATTTCGGAGCCGTGTTCGGTGGGTATCACTCGGACATGACGCGCACCTTCGTGTTGTCGCGCGCAGCGGACTGGCAGCGCGAGATCTATGAGTTGGTGGCGACCGCGCAGGCCGCCGGACGGGCGGCGCTGAAGCCGGGGGCAGACCTGCGCGAGGTGGACGCGGCGGCACGGACGGTGATCGCCGATGCCGGTCACGGTCCGGACTATGTGCACGGACTAGGGCACGGCGTCGGTCTCGAGATCCACGAAGCGCCGGGGATCGGCAAACTCGCGACGGGTACACTGCCTTGCGGCGCAGCGGTGACCGTGGAACCCGGGGTCTACCTCCCGGGGCGAGGCGGAGTCAGGATCGAGGACACCCTCGTCGTCACGGACGGCGATCCGGAGCTGCTGACCGCCAGCGACAAGACATTCACCGTCATCTGACGGTTCTGCCCCGCGAGAAGGAAGAGACGACACCTATGGCGACCACCGCCGACTTCAAGAACGGCCTCGTGCTGCGCATGGACCAGCAGCTGTGGCAGATCCAGGAGTTCCAGCACGTCAAGCCCGGTAAGGGACCGGCCTTCGTGCGGACCAAGATCAAGAACGTCCTCTCGGGTAAGACCGTCGACAAGACCTTCAACGCCGGTGTGAAGGTCGAGACCGCCACCGTCGACCGCCGGGACATGACCTACCTGTACAACGACGGCACCGACTACGTCTTCATGGACACCCAGGACTACGAGCAGTATCCGATCGCGCCGGACACCGTCGGTGACGGTGCCCGTTTCCTGCTCGAGAACATGACCGTGCAGGTCTCGCTGAACGAGGGTCTTGCGCTGTTCGTCGAGCTGCCGGTCACCGTCGAGCTCGAGGTCACCCACACCGATCCCGGCCTGCAGGGCGACCGCTCCACCGGCGGCACCAAGCCGGCCACGCTCGAGACCGGCACCGAGATCGCGGTTCCGTTGTTCATCAACACCGGCGACAAGCTGAAAGTCGACTCACGCGACGGCAGCTACCTCGGCCGCGTCAACAGCTGAGCGAGATCATCACACGTGAAGCAACCCGGAACCCGGCACAAGGCGCGGCGGCGCGCCATCGACCTGCTCTTCGAGGCGGAGGCCAAGGGCGTCAGTCCGGCCGACCTCGTCGGTGAACGGCGCACGCTCGTGCAGAGCGACGAGAGTGTGGGGCAGATCCATCCCTACACCGCCCGCGTGATCGACGGACTGGACACCGACGGCGCCCAGATCGACGCCGTGGTCTCGTCGCATCTGAAAGGGTGGACGCTCGATCGCCTGCCTGCGGTGGACCGCGCGATCCTGCGCCTGGCCACGTGGGAACTGTTCAACGCCACCGATGTCGACCCGGTGGTGGTGGTCGACGAGGCCGTCGAGTTGGCCAAAGAACTGTCCACCGACGACTCGCCCGCGTTCGTCAACGGGGTGCTGGGCACGATCGCCGAACTCGCACCCCAGGTCCGGGCCGCGCAGGCCGCCGGATCCGATCACGACAATCCGTGATCGCCTCGGCGGTTCGGGCCCCTGCCGGTTCGTTTCCGACCGGTGGCCCGGTGTAGGGTGAAGCCGACAGACATCCTTTAACGATCCGTCCCGTGAGGCGGAGAAGGAGGTCGGCGTGGTCACGCCCACCAACGGTGCCGCCTCGGGTCGGCGAGTTCTCCTCGATGCCGGTGACGTCTCCCGCACCATCGCCCGGGTCGCGCATCAGGTGATCGAGAAGAACGCACTCGACGCCCCCGACGCACCTCGCGTCATCATCATCGGAATCCCCACTCGGGGTACTGCTCTCGCCGATCGGCTGGCGGCGAAGATCGCCGAATTCGCGGGCCGGGAGATTCCGGTCGGCTATCTCGACATCACGCTCTATCGTGATGATCTGCGCGACAAGCCACATCGCCCGCTCGAGCGGACGATGGTGCCCGCCGGCGGTGTGGACCACGCGATCGTCGTCCTCGTCGACGACGTCCTCTATTCAGGCCGCACGGTCCGCGCCGCGCTCGATGCGCTGCGTGATCTCGGTCGCCCCGACGCCGTACAGCTGGCCGTGCTCATCGATCGCGGTCATCGCGAATTGCCCTTGCGCGCAGACTATGTCGGCAAGAACATCCCCACCTCACGGGACGAGAACGTCGCAGTGCATCTCACCGAACACGATGAGGTCGACGAGGTCGTGCTCACCGCGTCCGGGGCGGAGGAGCGCTGATGCGCCACCTGTTGTCCACCGAAGGACTGTCGGCGCAGGAGGCGACCGAACTGCTCGACGAGGCGCAGCGTTTCGAGCAGGCGCTGGCCGGTCGTGAGGTCCGCAAACTACCCACCCTGCGCGGGCGCACCGTGATGACGGTGTTCTATGAGAACTCCACCCGCACCCGCGTGTCCTTCGAGACCGCGGGCAAATGGATGAGCGCCGACGTGATCAACGTGTCGGCGTCGAGTTCGTCGGCAGGCAAGGGTGAATCGCTACGGGACACCGCAATGACATTGCGCGCCATCGGTGCCGACGCCCTGATCGTGCGGCACCCGGCTTCGGGTGCGGCGCAACAGATTGCGCAGTGGACCGCGGGTACCGACGGCGACGGCCCCGCGGTGATCAACGCCGGTGACGGCACGCACGAGCACCCCACTCAGGCGCTGCTCGACGCCCTGACCCTGCGACAGCGTCTCGGTTCGCTGACCGGTCGGCGCGTTGCGATCGTCGGTGATGTCCTGCACTCGCGGGTGGCCCGGTCCAATGCGCATCTGCTCTCGACGCTGGGCGCCGAGGTGGTGCTCGTGGCGCCGCCGACCCTGTTGCCGGTGGGAGTCGAGTCGTGGCCGGTCACCGTCTCGGCCGACCTCGACGCCGAACTGCCCGCGGTGGATGCGGTGATGATGCTGCGGGTGCAGGCCGAACGCATGAACGGCGGATTCTTCCCGAGTTCGCGGGAGTACTCGGTGCGCTACGGACTGTCCGAGCGGCGGCGCGAGCTCCTCGGGGAGGATGCGGTGATTCTGCATCCGGGTCCGATGTTGCGTGGCATGGAGATCGGGTTCTCGGTTGCCGACGCCCCGCAGGCGACGGTCCTCGAGCAGGTGCGCAACGGAGTGCACGTGCGGATGGCGGTGCTGTTCCGTCTGCTCGTCGGCACCGAACAGACAGGAGTGTCCCAGTGAGTGGCCAGAAGAGCACGGGAACTGTTGTGCTCCAGCAAGTTCGGCCGTATGGCGACGATCTGGTCGACGTGGTCGTCGTCGACGGCGAGATCGCCGAGATCGGGGCCTCGGTCACGGTGCCCGCCGATGCGCAGCGCATCGACGGTGGCGGCAAGATCCTGCTGCCCGGGTTCGTCGACCTGCACACCCACCTGCGTGAACCCGGCCGCGAGGACACCGAGACCATCCGCACCGGATCGCGGGCCGCCGCACTCGGCGGGTACACCGCGGTCTTCGCGATGGCCAACACCGACCCGGTCGCCGACAACGCCACCATCACCGACAATGTGTGGCGGGTCGGGCGCGACGTCGGCCTGGTCGATGTACACCCCGTAGGAGCGGTGACCGTCGGTCTGGGCGGTACGCAGCTCGCCGAGATGGGCATGATGGCCGCCGGTGCGGCAGGTGTCCGGATGTTCAGCGATGACGGCAAGTGCGTACACGACCCACTGATGATGCGCCGGGCCCTCGAGTACGCCAGGGGGCTCGATGTCCTGATCGCCCAGCATGCCGAGGAACCACGGTTGACCAAGGGGTCGATCGCGCACGAGGGTCCGGTCGCAGCCCGGCTGGGCCTGACCGGGTGGCCACGCGCCGCCGAGGAATCGATCGTGGTGCGCGATGCGTTGCTCGCCCGCGACGCCGGGGCCCGCGTCCACATCTGCCACGCATCCACCGAGGGCACCGTCGAACTGCTGCGCTGGGCCAAGGATCAGGGCATCGCCATCACCGCCGAGGTCACCCCGCATCACCTGTCGCTCACCGACGAACGCCTCACGACCTACGACCCGGTCAACAAGGTGAATCCGCCGCTTCGGGAGGAGCGCGACACCCGCGCGCTGCGCCGGGCCCTCGCCGACGGCATCGTCGACTGCGTCGCCACCGACCACGCACCGCACGCCGCACAGGACAAATGCTGCGAGTTCGCGATCGCCAAACCCGGCATGCTCGGATTGGAGACGGCGCTGGCCATCGTCGTCGACACGATGCTGACCCCGGGACTGCTCGACTGGCGTGGCGTGGCGCGCGTGATGAGCGAACGGCCGGCGCAGATCGCCGGTCTCACCGATCAGGGACGGCCGATCGCGGTCGGTGAACCGGCCAACCTCACGATCGTCGATCCCGATGCCTCCTGGGTGGTGCGTGGCGACCAGCTGGCCAGTCTCTCGTCGAACACCCCGTACGAGGAGATGACGATGTCGGCGCGGGTCACCGCCACCTTGCTGCGCGGTGTCGTCACCGCACGTGGCGGGCAGGCGAGCGCATGAACGAGATCCTCCTCGACCTCATCATCGTGATCGTCGTCCTGGCGGTGTGGCTGGCCCTGGTGGTCGCGTTGCTGCGCGGATGGCGCAACCGGGGCCGCCGACAGGCCGACGCAATCGGTGAAGTCCCATCCGTGCCGGCCGATCCCGGTGACACGTTGCTCGGTCCCGACTCCGGCATGTATCTGGGCGCCACCTTCGCGCCCAGCTGGCAGAACCGGGTCGCGGTCGGCGACTACGGGGATCGCGCCGCCGCCACGTTCCGCGCCCATCCCACGGGAATCCACATCGAGCGCAACGGGGCCACCGATGTCTGGATTCCGCGGGCGGCGATCACCGCAATCCGCACCGAACGTGGCCACGCGGGCAAGGTGATGGGCGCCGCCGGCGTGTTGGTGATCCGCTGGATACTGCCCTCCGGTACCGAGCTCGACACCGGATTCCGCGCCGACGACAAGGCCGTCTACGCCTCGTGGATCGCCGAATTCGAGGTTCCCGCAGACACTTCCGCGCCGGCTTCGCAGCCCGACCCGGCGCAGCCCGATACCGAACAGAGGAATGGACAATGACCGCAGCGGTACTGGTGCTCGAGAACGGCCAGGTCTTTACCGGTCGCGCTTACGGCGCCGTCGGCGAGACGCTCGGCGAGGCCGTGTTCTGCACGGCGATGACCGGATACCAGGAGACCCTCACCGATCCCAGCTATCACCGCCAGATCGTGGTGGCAACCGCTCCGCAGATCGGCAACACCGGATGGAACACCGAGGACGGGGAGTCCGCGGGCAGTGCGGGCAGCGACCACCTCGACGGCGATTCCGGGAAGATCTGGGTGGCCGGTTACGCGATCCGCAATCCCACTCGGCGCGTGTCGAATTGGCGCGCGACAACGACTCTCGAGGATGAACTGAGCACGCAGGGTGTGGTCGGTATCGCCGGCATCGACACCCGCACCGTGGTGCGGGTGCTGCGCGATCACGGTTCGATGCGCGCCGGCGTGTTCTCCGGCCCGGCGCTCGCCGCCGACGACGAACTCCTGAACCGGGTGCGCAGTCAACCCGAGATGAAGGGCGCCGACCTGGCCGGCGAGGTATCCACCGACGCCGGATATCTCGTCGAGCCGGCAGCGGGAGCGAAGACGCGCTTCACCGTCGCCGCGATAGACCTGGGAATCAAGACCAACACCCCCCGGATGTTCGCCGAACGGGGAGTGGCCGTGCATGTACTGCCCGCGGACACCTCGTTCGAGACGATCGCCGGGCTGAAGCCCGACGGGGTGTTCCTGTCCAACGGCCCCGGCGACCCGGCAACAGCCGACACCGCGGTCGCACTGACCCGCGAGGTCCTCGGTGCAGACCTGCCGTTGTTCGGCATCTGTTTTGGCAACCAGATCCTCGGCCGCGCGCTGGGCCGCGGCACCTACAAGATGGCCTTCGGCCATCGCGGAATCAACATCCCGGTCATCGATCACGCCACCGGAAAGGTGTCGATCACCTCGCAGAACCACGGCTTCGCACTCGAGGGCGAGGCCGGGGAGGAGTTCGACACCGATTTCGGCCGGGCCCGCGTCAGCCACGTCTGCGCCAACGACGGCACCGTCGAGGGTGTCGAATTGCTTTCCGGCCGAGCCTTTTCGGTGCAATACCATCCCGAGGCGGCCGCCGGACCACACGACGCCGCCTACCTCTTCGACAAATTCGTCACCCTCCTCGAGGATGACCGCGCCAACGGAACGAGGGCCTGATGCCGCGCCGCACCGATCTGTCCCATGTCCTGGTGATCGGCTCCGGACCGATCGTCATCGGCCAGGCCTGCGAGTTCGACTATTCCGGAACCCAGGCCTGCCGCGTCCTCAAGGCGGAGGGACTGCGGGTGAGCCTGGTGAACTCCAACCCGGCCACGATCATGACCGATCCCGAGTTCGCCGACGCGACCTACATCGAACCGATCACGCCGGAATACGTCGAGAAGGTCATCGAGGCCGAGCGCGACGCCGGGCACCCCATCGACGCGGTGCTGGCGACCCTCGGCGGTCAGACGGCGCTCAATGCCGCTGTGGCACTACATGACCGGGGTTCGCTGGAGAAGTACGGCATAGAGCTGATCGGCGCCGACTTCGACGCGATCCAGCGCGGCGAGGACCGGCAGATGTTCAAGGACATCGTGGCCAAGGTCGGCGGCGAGAGTGCCCGCTCACGGGTCTGCCACACGATGGCCGAGGCGCACGAGACCGTCGCCGAACTCGGCTACCCCGTCGTCGTGCGACCGTCGTTCACGATGGGCGGCCTCGGCTCCGGGATGGCTTATGACGCAGCAGATCTCGAGCGGATCGCCGGTGGTGGGCTGGCCGCCTCGCCGACCGCCAACGTGCTGATCGAGGAGTCGATCCTCGGTTGGAAGGAATACGAACTCGAGCTGATGCGCGACAACCGCGACAACGTGGTCGTCATCTGTTCGATCGAGAACGTGGACCCGGTCGGCGTGCACACCGGGGACTCGGTGACCGTCGCCCCGGCGATGACGCTGACCGACCGCGAATACCAGATCATGCGTGACCTCTCGATCGATATCCTGCGCGAGGTCGGTGTGGACACCGGCGGCTGCAACATCCAGTTCGCGCAGGACCCCCGCGACGGTCGCCTCATCGTCATCGAGATGAACCCGCGTGTGTCGCGGTCATCGGCATTGGCCTCCAAGGCAACCGGTTTCCCGATCGCCAAGATCGCCGCGAAGCTCGCCATCGGCTACCGCCTCGACGAGATCACCAACGACATCACCAAGGAGACGCCGGCGTGTTTCGAGCCGACGCTCGACTACGTCGTGGTCAAGGCGCCCCGATTCGCCTTCGAGAAGTTCCCGGGAGCCGACGACACCCTCACCACGACGATGAAATCGGTGGGTGAGGCGATGAGCCTGGGCCGATCCTTCGCCGAGGCGCTGGGCAAGGTGATGCGTTCGCTGGAGACCAAGGCCGCCGGCTTCTGGACCGAGCCGGGCCGACCCGATCCCGCATCGCTGGACCTCGATGCTCTCCTCGACTCGTTGCGTACCCCCAAAGACGGGCGCCTCTACGGCATCATGCTCGCGTTCGAGGCCGGTGCGAGTATCGAGCAACTCTACGAGGCAACGGCGATCGACCCGTGGTTCCTCGCCGAGATCGGCGGCATCGCCGACCTCGGCGCACAGATCCGCGACGCCGACGCAGTGTCCCCGGACCTTCTGCGCGAAGCGAAGTCGACCGGCTTCTCCGATCGCCAGATCGCAGCGCTGCGTAGCGATTTCGCCGACGAGGATGCGGTACGGCAGTTCCGCCACGCCGCCGGGATACGTCCGGTGTACAAGACGGTCGACACCTGCGCGGCGGAGTTCGAGGCCCGCACCCCCTACCACTATTCCACCTACGAACTCGACCCGGCGGCCATCAGTGAGATCGCGCCGCAACCCGACCGGCCCAAGGTACTCATCCTCGGTTCCGGGCCCAACCGGATCGGTCAGGGCATCGAGTTCGACTACTCCTGTGTGCATGCGGCCCTCACCCTCAGCGAGGCCGGCTACGAGACGGTCATGGTCAACTGCAATCCCGAGACCGTCTCGACCGACTACGACACCGCCGACCGCCTGTACTTCGAGCCGCTGACCTTCGAGGACGTGCTCGAGGTGTTCCACGCCGAGTCGGTCTCGGGTACGGTGGCCGGCGTCATCGTGCAGCTCGGCGGCCAGACCCCGCTGGGCCTGGCCAATCGCCTCGAGGCGGCCGGCGTGCCGATCGTCGGCACCAGTCCCGCCGCGATCGATCTGGCCGAGGACCGCGGCGAATTCGGCAAGGTGCTCACCGCCGCCGGTCTGCCCGCGCCCGCATTCGGTGCCGCCACCAGCTTCGACGACGCCCGCGACATCGCGGCCCGCATCGGATACCCGGTACTCGTCCGCCCGTCGTATGTACTCGGCGGCCGGGGAATGGAGATCGTCTACGACGAGCAGTCCCTCGCCGACTACATCTCCCGTGCCACGGAATTGACTCCCGATCATCCCGTTCTGGTCGACCGGTTCCTCGAGGATGCCGTCGAGATCGACGTCGACGCGTTGTGTGACGGCACCGAGGTCTACATCGGCGGGATCATGGAGCACATCGAGGAGGCAGGTATCCATTCCGGTGACTCGGCGTGCGCGCTGCCGCCGGTGACGCTCGGACGATCGGATCTCGCGATGGTGCGGGAGTCCACCGAAGCCCTCGCCAAGGGCATCGGGGTACGCGGCCTGCTCAACGTGCAGTACGCGCTCAAGGACGACGTCCTGTATGTGCTGGAGGCGAATCCGCGGGCCAGCCGTACCGTGCCCTTCGTCTCCAAGGCCACCGCGGTGCCGCTGGCCAAGGCGTGCGCACGGGTGATGATGGGCACCTCGATCGCCGAGCTGCGCGATCAGGGCATCCTGTTGGCCACCGGTGACGGCGGCGACGCCCCGGCGCACGCACCGATCGCCGTGAAGGAAGCGGTGCTGCCCTTCAACAGGTTCCGGCGTCATGACGGGACCGGGGTGGACGTGCTGCTGAGCCCGGAGATGAAGTCGACCGGCGAGGTGATGGGCATCGACGCCGACTTCGGCCGTGCCTTCGCGAAGTCGCAGACGGCCGCCTACGGATCGTTGCCCACCGCCGGTGCGGTCTTCGTGTCGGTGGCCAACAAGGACAAACGGGCACTGTTGTTCCCGGTCAAACACCTCGCCGATCTCGGATTCACCATCCTGGCGACCGAGGGCACCGCGGAAGTGTTGCGCCGCAACGGCATCGAGTCGACGACGGTACGCAAACACTTCGAGTCGGTACCGGGGGAGCCGACCATTCTCGACGCCATCGCGAGCGGCGAGGTGGTGATGGTGATCAACACCCCCTACGGCCAGTCCGGACCGCGGGTCGACGGCTACGAGATCCGTAGTGCGGCAGTCGGGGCCGGCATCCCGTGTATCACGACGGTGCAGGGCGCCAGTGCCGCGGTACACGGCATCGAGGCCGCGCGCGGCAACCGGATGGGCGTCGAGGCGCTGCAACGACGCCACGCGGCGCTGGTTAACGAGCAATGACCGGCTTCGGTCCCCGCTTCCGTGCCGCGGTCGGCACCAGAGGACGGCTGTGCGCGGGCATCGATCCGCATTCCGAACTCCTCGAGAGCTGGGGACTCGGCGTGGACGCGGCCGGACTCGACCGGTTCGCCGACATCTGCATTGCGGCACTCGCCCCGGTGGCGGCGGTCGTCAAACCACAGGTCGCGTTCTTCGAACCCTTCGGGGCGGCGGGGTTCGCGACACTCGAACGTGTCATCGCCGAATGCCGCGGGGCCGGGGCGCTGGTGCTCGCCGACGCCAAACGTGGTGACATCGGGTCGACGATGGCCGCGTATGCCAGGGCCTGGCTCGACGATTCCTCGCCGCTGGCCGCCGACGCGGTCACCGTCTCTCCATATCTTGGATTCGGTTCGCTTGCACCGGCTTTCGACGCCGCCCGGGCCGCGCAACGAGGTGCGTTCGTGCTGGCGCGGACCTCCAACCCGGACGGGGCCGGTGTGCAGCTCGCCGACGCCGGCGGGCGTCCGGTGGGGCAGCGGATCGTCGACGCCGCGGCCGCGGCCAACACCGATGGATCGGGAACGCTGGGCGTCGTGGTCGGGGCGACCCGCGCACATGGCCTGGATCTCACGACGCTGGCCGGCCCGATCCTCGCACCCGGACTCGGCGCTCAGGGCGCCACGGCCGCAGATCTCGGCGCGGTCTTCGCCGACGCCGACCTCAGCTGGCTCCTGCCGGCGTCCTCGCGCGGAGTGCTGCGCGCCGGGCCCGACGCCGCCGCGGTGCGCAGCGCATTCGAGACCGCGCGCGACGAGGTGGAGTCGGCGCTGCAGTAGCCGTAGCACCAGCGACCGGAGCAGGAGGGGAACCGATGCGCCTGTCCCGCAGCGGCTGGCTCGCCGCGACCGGCATGGCGCTGCGCCCCGCCGTCGCTCCATGGGCGCTGCGACCGGCGGCCGCGGTGATCGTCGCGGCCGCCGCGGTCTGTGCCATCGGCATCCCACTCGGCCGCCCCGACCTCGTCGCGGTGTGCCTGTTCGGCACCGCGTGCGCCGCGGTGCTCGCCGACCGCACCGGCACCCGAGCGATCTATGCGACGTCGTTGCTCTGGCAGGCACTGGGCGCCTGCGCGGGTATCGCGCTCGGCTCGCTCACCCATGGGCCGATCGGCTCGGTCGTGCTCGCCGGCGCGGTGGGCGCGTTCTCCGGGCCACTGGGACGTCTGGGGCGGGCGGGTGCCGGTGCCGGCCTGATGGCGATCATCGGGGTGGCGTTTGCCGCGTTCGGCGGCTCTGCGTTGTCGTGGTATCAGCAATGCCTGTGCTATCTCGCCGGCACCGCGGCGATCGCCGTCGCCGATCTCGGACCGTGGCCGTGGCGGCCGCGAGATGTGCGGCGGGCCGCGGTCGTGGAGGTGTTCCGGGCGTGCGCGGCGGTGTTCGAGTCGGCGGGCAGCCGCGCGGCGCCCACCGCGCGGTCCGGGCTCGTCGCCGCATCACAGCGCGCGCGGAAGGTGGTCTTCGGCCCTCGCCTGCGGTGGCGACGGCGGCCGGTGCCGTACGAGGACGTGTGGCGACGCGCCGCCGACGCCGCACTGCAGGCCGCTGCCGCGACGGTCGATCGGCAGGCTCGACCGGCCGAGGCCGCACAAATGCGCATCTGGGCCGACGCTCTCCAGAATGGCGACCGAATCGACTGGCCCACAGCAGAACCGGTGGATGTGGCCCCTCCGGCCGAGCTGCGAGCCCGGGCGGTCGTGGGGCGCGGGGCATGGGCCGACGGCATCCGGATCGGCTGGTGCATGGCGCTGGCGACGGCGGTCACCCTGCTGTTGCACGACCCCGGACATGCACTGTGGATCCCGTTGACGGTCAGCGTTCTGGTGCGTCCCGAATACGGCACTGTGTTCGTCCGGGTCGTCAACCGGCTCGCAGGCACGCTCGCCGGCGGTGCGCTCGCGGCGGCCCTGCTCCTGGTGCTGGGCAGCGGGCCGCCCGTCGCGGCCGCCGCGGCGATCGCCATCGGCTTCTCGGTCGCCGCGGCCCCGAAGTCCTACGCGCTCAGTGTGATCGGTGTGACTTGTGGAGCGCTGATGAGCGCATCGATCGCGACCGCGGACCCCGTCGTGCCGCTCATTCGGGTGGGCGACACCCTGATCGGCGCGGCGATCGCGGTCGTCTTCGGCTTCGTGCTGTGGCCCGGCCGGGGAGCCCCCGACCCGTCGCAGGGGTTGCGCGCCGCGGTCACCGCGAGCGCCGACTACCTGCGGGCGGTGACCACGGGAACGGACGTGGCCGCGGCCTCGGAGCAGGCGTACACGGCGGCAGGCAACGCCATCGACCTGAGCCGGGCCGCCCTACTCGAGCCACCACCGGTCGGCGCCCTCGCCCGCCGATCCCTGGCCCGGTCCCTGGCCGTGAAGTCGATCGTCGACGAGATCACCGCACTGCGCCGCCACGGCGGCGACTCCACTGCCGCGGTCCTGCGCGGCCGGCTGGCAAATATCGAGAACGAGTCCACCGCAGGCGGCGAGTAGGCGTCGGTCGGCCCGTCGGCCCGATAGTCTCATCTTCCGGACGGTGCACTCCGCGCGCCCGACACGAGCAGGAGACGCGAGATGACCGTTCGCAGACAACGATCGGCGGCGGTGCTCATCGCCGTCGCGCTGACACTGCGGAGCTGGGCGATGGCCGGTGCGGGCCTGCCGGGAGCGGCGGCCGCCGACCCGCCCGGCAACGGGTTCGATAGCGCGCCACCATCGTTCACCGACGCGGCGCCGGGCGCGGTGCTGCGCACGCGTGAGGTCACCATCGGGATCGCCGGCGTCGCGACGCCGCTGCGCGCCACCCAGGCGCTCTACCGCACCACCGACCAACAGGGCGCACCGAGTACCACGGTGACCACCGTGGTGCGTCCGCCGACCGCGCCCGCCGCGACACGTCTGGTCAGTTTTCACACGGCCTACGACGGACTCGGCGCGGCCTGCGACCCGTCCTATACCCTCCAAGGCGACGATCCGACGCGGGTCACCGTCGTCGAACAGACGGCGATGGCACGGTATCTCGCCGCCGGCTACACCCTGGTCGTCTCCGACTACGAGGGGCCGGACCTGGAGTGGACCGTGGGGCGCCAGTCCGGCTACGCCGCCCTCGACGGCATCCGCGCCGCCGAGTCGGTGTTGCGGCTGCCGCGCAGTACCCCGGTGGGACTGGTCGGCTATTCGGGCGGGTCGGTACCCACCGACTACGCGGCCGAGGTCGCACCCCGATACGCCCCCGAGCTGCGCATCGTCGGCGCCGCCGCCGGCGGACTTCCCGTGGAACTGGCACACAACCTGCCGTATGTGAGCGGATCGAGTCAGTGGGCGGGGGTCATCCCCGCGATCGTGGTCGCCTACCAGCGCGCCTACGGACTCGACACCTCGTCGTTCCTGTCGCCCCGTGGAACCCAGCTGACATCGACGGTCGCCGACGAGTGCATCGCCGCGTTCGCCGCGAGGTATCCGGGGCTCACCGATGCCGAGATGGTCCGCGGCCCCTTCCGATCGCTCTTGGACGTGCCCGCGGTGGCAGCTGCGCTGAACGACAACATCATGGGTACCGCAGGAACACCGCGGATTCCGATGTTCCTGGGTGTCGGGCATTCCGACGCCACCGGGGACTCGGTGATGATCACCGGCGACGTCCGCACCCTGGGGCGAACGTTCTGCGGCCGCGGCGTCCGTGTCGACTTCCACACCTACGAGGGCAAGTCGCACGGTGCGGCGTACGTACCCTTTGCCGCCGACGGCTTCGACTTCCTGGCCGCCCGATTCGCCGGCCGTCCGGCCATCGACACCTGCGCGGTCATCGCACCCGGCCCGGCGCTGGCACCGATCCCGGTGCCGTAGGAGGTCACTGTGAACCGGACCATCAGTGTCGTCGTCGTCGACGACCACCCGTTCTTCCGGGACGGGCTTGCTCGCGGACTGGCCGCCGGCGGAGCAATCCGGGTGCTCGGCGAAGCCCCCGACGCGCGCACCGGCATCGAGGTGATCGGCGACCTGAAACCCGACGTGGCGGTCGTGGACTACCAGATGCCGGGCATGACCGGCATCGATCTCGTCCATGCGCTCACGCGGGACAAGTCGGCAACCAAGGTGCTGCTGCTGTCGGCGATCACCGATTCGGTGGTCGTCTTCGATGCACTGCGCGAGGGCGCCGCGGGCTACATGTCCAAGGATTCCGACCGCGACGCCATCATCGCCGCGGTCGAACGGGTGGCCCGCGGTGGCACGGTCGTACCACCTGAGCTCGCCGCTGGGGTGGTCGATCAGATCCGCGCCCATTCCGAGCCGGACGCGCCGGCGCTGAGCGAACGGGAAAGCCAGGTACTCAACGGCTTTGCGCGTGGACTGTCCATCCCGCAGATCGCCGCCGAGCTCTACATCGGGGCATCCACCGTCAAGACCCATGCGGCCAACCTGTACCAGAAGCTCGGCGTCTCCGATCGGGCTGCGGCCGTCGCCGAGGGCATGCGGCGCCGCCTGATCGAATGAGCAGGCGACGCATTTCCCGAGCGGGTTTCACCGCCTGGGGTTTCTCCGGGTCGGGGGAGCCGGCCCTCGACCGCATCCTCTATCAGCACGCGCTGTTGGGTTTGCGGGTACAGGTCGTCCTGCGGCTGACCTTGACGGTGTTCCTGGTACTGGTCGTCGCGCTCGACCCGCCCGCGCAGTTGCGTGCCCCGATCTGGGCGGTCGTCGGCGCCTATCTCGCCTGGGCGCTGGCGAGTATCGCGCCGGCCCGGCGGGCGGCCCGGCGCACGCTGCGCTGGGCATGGCTGGCCCTGCTCGTCGACCTGCTCGCGCTCACCGCCGTCGCGGTGCTCGCCGCACGTTCGGATCAGACGAGCTGGACCTCCGATGTGTTGCTCACCGGATTCGCGTTCATCCCGATGGCCGCGGCGACGCAGTTGCGCCCGGCGGTGTGTGCGGCGATCGCGGTACCGACCACGCTGGTGTTTCTTCTCACCAGCGCCGCTGCCCGGTCTGCCAACGGCGAGCCGTGGTCGTCGGTGCTGTTGCACACGCTCGTGATCGCCGGGCTGGGCGCGGGCAGCATCCTGCTCTCGGCCGTGGCCCGCTCACGGGTGCTCACGATCGCCACCCTGGCCCGGGAACGCTCGAAGCTACTCGACGACGCGGTGCGGATCGAGGCCCGTGAGCGTCGCGAACTCGCCGAGGCGCTGCACGACGGCGCACTGCAGTTCGTGCTCGCCGCCCGGGCCGAGATGGACGCCGTGCGACGCGGCGAGCCCGTCGCCATCGACCGGGTGGACACCGCGCTCGCACAGTCCGGCCGGCTGTTGCGTTCGACACTCGCCGCGCTGAATCCGGCCGTCCTCGAACGTCACGGGTTGTCCACCGCGATCACCGAACTTGCGCGGGCAACCGAATCGTCGTCGGACCTGTCGATTCTCGTAGACACCGCGGCCTGGCCCGATCATCCGACCGCCGCCGACGCCCTGCTCTTCGCGGCCGCGCGCGAACTGCTGGGCAATGTGGTCCGGCACGCCCGGGCCCGGCACGTCGAGATGACCCTGGAACACGCCGACGGGCAGGCCCGACTCGTGGTGGTGGACGACGGGATCGGGATCACCGACGACGACGTGTCGCAGCAGAGCCTCGACGCGCGGATGGCGAACGGACACCTCGGTCTCGCATCACGGCGCGTGCGGCTGGCCGTCGCCGGCGGATCATTGTCGGTGCGGCCCCGGACCGGGAGCGGAACGGTGGCCGTGGCAACCGTGCCACTCGAGCCGTGAGGTGGGCGGCGCCCCGCCGACGAGTGCACGACACGCGCAACACGCAATCGATGTTCCGAAAAATCGTGGCCGATCACATCTGTCGCAGCAGTCCCATCCGCATCGGTCACCGATGGCCGAGACCGTCGGCCCGGTAGCTGCTCTCCGTTGGCTGCGATCTCATTCTTACGTCGCTCACCTGCGGTTATCGTCGCAACACGTCAGGGCCCCGGGGTAGGGTGGTCCTCGGTCCGCCCGCACATCAGGGTCGATCCGCGGGCAACCTACAGCACCGCCATCACGGCGCTTACCAGGGGTGGCCCTCGCAAATGCCTGCTCACGTGGGTACGGTCGCTTTCGCCGCATCCAATCGGTGAGTGCAGGTCGCAGCGTTTGCTCGCGGCGGCCCACCGCCCCCGCTTCGAGCGGCCACACGCCACCGGGCACCACATGGTGCCGGTGCAGTCCAGATCGAGAACGAAAGACGGAGGAACCCGTGGCGCTTCCCCAGTTGACAGACGAGCAGCGCGCCGCTGCGTTGGAGAAGGCTGCTGCCGCCCGCCGAGCGCGCGCCGAACTCAAAGAGCGGCTCAAGCGTGGCGGCACTGACCTCAAGCAGGTGCTCAAGGACGCCGAAGACGACGAGATCTTGGGCAAGATGAAGGTCTCGGCTCTGCTCGAAGCCCTGCCGAAGGTCGGCAAGGTCAAGGCGCAGGAAATCATGACCGAGCTGGAGATCGCCCCGACCCGCCGCCTGCGCGGTCTCGGTGACCGTCAGCGCAAGGCGCTGCTCGAGAAGTTCAGCTCCTGATCGAGCACGTCCAACACAGCAGCGTGACGGCGACACAGCCCACACGTACGAGGGGCCGACTGGTGGTACTGGTCGGCCCCTCTGCTGTGGGCAAGTCGACGGTGGTGTCGCGGGTCCGGGAACTGCTCCCGGCGCTGTGGTTCAGCGTGTCGGCAACCACTCGAGAGCCGCGGCCGGGCGAGGTCGACGGTCGCGATTATCACTTCGTGTCGCGCGCCGAGTTCGATCACATGATCGCCGCAGGCGAGTTGCTCGAATGGGCCGACATCCACGGCGGGTTACAGCGTTCGGGGACGCCGCTGCACCCCGTGGAGACGGCTCTGGCCTCCGGGGCGCCGGTCCTGCTGGAGGTCGACCTCACCGGTGCCCGCAACATCCGCCACCGGCTTCCCGAGGCGGTCCTGGTGTTCCTGGCGCCGCCGAGCTGGGACGAACTCGAGTCACGATTGCACGGCCGGGGCACCGAAACGCCCGAGGCGATCGACGCGCGATTGACCACCGCACGCAGCGAGATGGCTGCTCAGGACGAGTTCGATCACGTCATCGTCAACTCCCGGGTCGACCGCGCCGCCGAAGAATTGGTATCCTTGCTGGTCGGACCCGAATCAGCGGCGAGCTGACCCGTCGCATGGCGCGGACACCGCCGATTCGGAGCCTCAGACCTCCCACCCAGAGACACACCACCGCAGGAGTTCGCGTGAGCACGCAGACCAATTTCGACATGACCGAGATCGCCGACGCCCCGTCATACGACACGCCGTTGGGCATCACCAACCCGCCGATCGACGACCTGCTCGAGCGCGCGTCGTCGAAGTACGCGTTGGTGATCTTCGCGGCGAAGCGCGCTCGTCAGATCAACGACTACTACAACCAGCTCGGCGATGGCATCCTCGAATACGTGGGACCGCTGGTGGAGCCGGGTCTGCAGGAGAAGCCGCTGTCGATCGCGATGCGTGAGATCCACTCCGATCTGCTCGAGCACACCGAGGGCGAGTAAGAGCCCCACGGGTCTGCAGATGACCGCAGCCACGACCGCGGCGGCGCCGCGTAGCCGCAAACGCATCCTCGTCGGGGTGGGTGGTGGTATCGCCGCCTACAAGGTGTGTTCGCTCATCCGGCACTTCACCGAGGCCGGCCACGATGTTCGGGTGGTGCCGACACGTGCCGCGCTGAAATTCGTCGGCGCGGCCACCTTCGAGGCACTCTCGGGTAATCCCGTCAGCACCGAGGTGTTCGACGATGTCGATGAGGTCGTCCACGTACGCCTCGGTCAGGGCGCGGACCTGGTGATCATCGCGCCCGCGACCGCCGACCTGCTGGCGCGCGCCGCCGGCGGGCGAGCCGACGATCTGCTGACCGCATCGCTGCTGGTCGCAACGTGTCCCGTGCTCTTCGTGCCCGCGATGCACACCGAGATGTGGCGGCACGGCGCGACCCAGGCCAATGTCGCCACGTTGCGCGACCGCGGCAACATCGTCATGACGCCGGCCTCCGGCCGGCTCACCGGGGCCGACAGCGGACCGGGTCGGCTACCCGAACCGCAGGAGATCGCCCTGGTGGGCGAGCTGCTGCTGGATCGTCCCGATGCGTTGCCGCACGATCTGACCGGGGTTCGCGTGCTGATCAGCGCAGGCGGGACGCGCGAATCCCTGGACCCGGTCCGCTTCCTCGGCAATCACAGCTCCGGGAAACAGGGCTACGCACTGGCGCGGGCCGCGGCCCAGCGGGGCGCCGAGGTCACCGTGGTGTCCGGATCGACCAACGGGGCCGGGGAGCCGCCGGCGGTCGAGGTGGTGCCGATCGACACCGCCCGTGAACTCGCCACGGAGATGACCACCCGCGCTGCTCGGGCCGACGTGGTGATCATGGCCGCGGCGGTCGCCGACTTCCGGCCGGTCTCGACGGCCGAATCGAAGATCAAGAAGGGTGCCCACGGCCCGGAACCCGTCGAACTGACCACCAACCCCGACATTCTGCGGGGCCTCGTCGAGGCCCGTGATGCCGGACGCATTGCCGCGGACACCGTCATCGTCGGATTCGCCGCCGAGACCGGCGACGAGAGCGGTGGTGTGCTCGATCACGGTCGTGCGAAACTCAAACGCAAAGGCTGCGACCTGCTGGTGGTGAATGCGGTCGGCAACGGCAAGGCTTTCGGCACCGAGGACAACACCGGCTGGTTGCTCTCGGCGCAGGGCGAGGAGACGGCACTGCCGCTGGGTACCAAAACACTCATGGCGAGCCGGATACTTGACGAGGTTCGTTCCCTGGTGCCTGATTGATCAGGCCTGGACGCCCATCACACGGGCGCCAGGTGGCCCTGTGTAGTTTTGTTCTACGTTCACCGGCGATGTCAGCGCGTCGCCGTCACGACCTCGAGAGGATCCGATGTCCAGCTCTGCGTCACGCCTTTTCACCAGCGAGTCCGTCACCGAGGGGCATCCGGACAAGATCTGTGACGCGATCAGCGACGCGGTCCTCGACGCCATCCTCACGACAGATCCCAAAGCCCGGGTCGCCGTGGAGACGCTTGTCACCACCGGTCAGGTGCACGTCGCCGGCGAGGTGACGACCACGGCCTACGTCGACATCCCCGGCATCGTGCGCGCCAAGATCCTCGACATCGGGTACGACTCGTCCACCAAGGGCTTCGACGGCGCCTCGTGTGGCGTGAACGTCGCGATCGGCGCGCAGTCCCCGGACATCGCCGGCGGTGTCTTCAACTCCCACGAGAACCGCAGCGGCATCTCCGAGGACGAGATCGACGCGCAGGGCGCCGGTGACCAGGGCCTGATGTTCGGGTACGCCACCAACGAGACCCCCGAGTACATGCCGGTGCCGATCGCACTCGCGCACCGGCTCTCGCGCCGGCTCACCGAGGTCCGCAAGTCCGGCGCACTGCCGTACCTGCGTCCCGACGGCAAGACCCAGGTCACCATCGAATACGACGGCGACAAGCCGATCCGGCTCGACACCGTGGTGCTCTCGACCCAGCACGCGGCCGACATCGACCTGCACAACATGCTGACCCCCGACATCCAGAGCCAGGTCGTCGACCCGGTGCTCGGCGAGATCGGCCTGCCCGATCTCTCGACCGAGGGTTACCGCCTGCTGGTGAATCCGACCGGCAAGTTCGTGCTCGGTGGTCCGATGGGGGACGCGGGACTGACCGGCCGCAAGATCATCGTCGACACCTACGGCGGCATGGCCCGCCACGGCGGCGGTGCGTTCTCCGGCAAGGACCCGTCAAAGGTGGACCGCAGCGCCGCCTACGCGATGCGCTGGGTGGCCAAGAACGCGATCGCCGCCGGCCTCGCCGACCGGATCGAGGTGCAGGTCGCCTACGCGATCGGCCGCGCCGCGCCCGTCGGGTTGTTCGTGGAGACCTTCGGTACCGAGAAGACCGATCCGATCGTCATCCGGCGCGCCATCTCCGAGGTGTTCGACCTGCGTCCGCTCGCGATCATCCGCGACCTCGACCTGCTGCGCCCGATCTACGGCCCGACCGCCGCGTACGGCCACTTCGGCCGTACCGACGTCGATCTGCCGTGGGAGCGCACCGACCGCGCCGAGAAGCTGCGCGCGGCCGCCGGACTGTAGCTGCTGCGTTGGCGGTCGGTGCCCAGCGTGCCGGGGCTCGTGAACGTGCCCGCACAGCGCCCATCGCCCGGGTCCTGCCGATGCTGGGGTTGGCCCATCTCGACCGCCCCTTCGACTACCTGATCGACTCCGACCAGGATGCCGACGCGGTGCCCGGCGTCCGGGTCCGGGTTCGGTTCGCCGGTCGCCTCGTCGACGGATTCCTGCTCGACCGCATCGACGAGTCCGACCACGAGGGCCGGCTGGGCTGGATCGATCGCATCGTGTCGGCCGAACCGGTGCTGTCACCGCAGATGGCGCGGGTATGCCGAGCGGTCGCCGATCGCTATGCGGGCACCATGTCGGATGTGTTGCGGCTCGCCGTCCCGCCCCGCCACGCCCGGACCGAGGCGCAGGCGACGCCGCCACCGACCACCGAGGTCGTCGCGCCGGATCGCGGTGCCTGGCAGATCTACCGCACCGGCGCGTCGTTCCTCGAATCGTTGGCGTCGGGCAACCCGCGGGCGGTGTGGCAGGCGGTGCCGGGGGAGAGCTGGCCGCATCGGCTCGCCGACCTCGCCGCGCTGACCGCCGCAGCCGGCCGTGGCGTGGTGATCGTCGTACCCGATCAGCGAGATCTCGACCGCCTCGCGGCGGCATGTGAGCCCATGCTCGGTGATCGTTGCGTCACACTCTCCGCCGGCCTGGGTCCCACCGCCCGGTACCGCCGCTGGCTCGCGGTGCGGCGCGGCGCCGCCGACGTCGTCCTCGGCACGCGCAGTGCGATTTTCGCACCGGTGCACGACCTGGGTCTGATCATCGTGTGGGACGACGGCGACGACAGCCTGAACGAGCCGCGCGCGCCGTACCCGCATCCCCGCGAGATCGCGGTGCTGCGCGCGCACCACGAGCAGGCCGGGCTGGTGATCGGTGGGTTCGCCCGGACCGCCGAATCGCAGGCACTGGTCAGCTCGGGCTGGGCGCACGACCTGGTCGCCGACCGCACCGTGGTGCGTGAACATTGCGCCGCCATCGAGGCGATCACCGATGAGGACATACGGGTCGCCCGAGACCCGCTGGCACGCACCGCGCGCATCCCGGCCGTCGCCTTCGACGCGGCGCGCCGGGCGCTGAGCGCCGACGCCCCCGTGCTGTTCAGCGTTCCACGACGCGGATACATCCCGTCGCTCGCGTGTGCCCGCTGCCGGGCGCACGCGCGCTGCCGTGCCTGCCACGGACCACTGCAGATGGACGCCGGCGGGTCGCTGTCGTGCCGGTGGTGTGGGCGTCCCGAAACCAACTTCCGGTGCCCGGACTGCGGCGGAAACCGGGTCCGTGCACTGACCCTCGGTGCCCGCCGCACCGCCGAGGAACTCGGTCGGGCCTTCGCAGGTGCACCGGTGATCACCAGTGGCGGTGGCGCCATGGTCGACGAGTTGCCGCCGGGCGCCCGGGTGGTCGTGGCGACTCCCGGCGCCGAGCCGGTGGCACCGGGCGGCTACGGCGCGGCGGTCATCCTCGACACCTGGGCCCAGCTCGATCGCGCCGACCTGCGTGCCGAAGAAGACGCGGTACGCCGATGGACGGCGATCGGTGCCCAGGTCCGCCCCCGCCGCGACGGCGGCACGATGGTGATCGTCGCCGACTCCACGCTGCATCCAGTACAGGCCCTGATCCGCTGGGACCCAGTCGGTTTCGCCGAGACCGAGCTGTCCCGCCGTGCCGAGCTCGGATTCCCGCCCGCGGTCACGATGGCATCGGTCGACGGCCCGGCCGACCTGGTCACCGACTTCATCGGGCTCGTCGACCTGCCCGACGGCGCCGACCTCCTCGGCCCGGTGCCGCTGCCCGACGGGGTGCGGGCGCCCGCGGGCAGTGCCGAGTGGGACCGGCCGGGCGGGCATGGCGCCCCCGACGAGATCGAGCGAATTCTGGTGCGCACCGACCGTGGAGACGGCCGAGCCCTGGCGCGGGCGCTGACCGCGGCGCAGATCCGGCGCAACGCGCAACGGGAGACCGGACCGATCCGGGTGCAGGTCGACCCGCCTACGATCGGGTGAGCGTCGCGCACCCGCGCACGCCAGAAGATCCCAGCGAGTGGAGGCAACCGGCGTGAGAATCGTGTTCGCGGGAACACCGGAGGTGGCGGTGCCGTCGCTGCGACGGCTCATCGACGGGGCCGCGCACGAGGTCGTCGGCGTCATCTCGCGCCCGGACGCGGTCTCGGGCCGCGGCCGCAGGGTTCATCGGGCACCGGTCGCCGAACTCGCCGACGCCCACGGCATTCCGGTACTTACCCCGCGCCGGCTCGGCGAGCCGGAAGTCGAAGCGACCCTTCATGACTGGGACCCCGAAGCCGGTGCCGTCGTCGCGTACGGCGGGCTGGTACCACCGTCGCTGCTCGGACTGCCCACGCACGGCTGGATCAACCTGCACTTCTCGGTGCTGCCGGCCTGGCGTGGCGCCGCACCCGTACAGGCGGCCATCGCGGCCGGCGACACCACCACCGGCGCGACCACGTTCCGGCTCGAGAAGGGTCTGGACACCGGACCGGTCTACGGCGTGCTCACCGAGACGATCCGGGCCACCGACACCAGCGGCGAACTGCTCGACCGGCTCGCCGCGGCGGGAGCAGGGCTGCTCGTCGACACCCTCTCGGGCATCGAGCGCCGAGAGCTGGACCCGGTGCCACAGCCCGCCGACGGGATCAGTCACGCGCCGAAGGTCGAGGTCGACGATGCGCGCGTCCGATGGGACCTGCCCGCCCACATCGTCGAGCGCCGCATCCGGGCACACACCCCAGCCCCCGGCGCCTGGACGACATTCGGAGACGTTCGCCTCAAACTCGGTCCCGTCACCCCCGTGGACGCCGACGACACCGCCGACAACCGGCCCGCGCCGGGCGTCGTCGAGGTCACCAAGAAGGCCGTGCTCGTCGGGACCGCCACCACCCCGGTCCGGCTCGGTACCGTACAGCCACCCGGCAAGAAACCGATGCCTGCCACCGACTGGGCGCGCGGAGCCCGGCTCGACGAGGGGAGCGTGCTCGGATGAGCAGACCGCAGAGCGGACGGAATGACCGGCGCGGCAACGATGCCAGGGTCCGAGACGCCAAGGTTCGCGACGCCAAGGTTCGCGACAAGGCCGTCGACCCGGTACGCGCCACCGCACGCGACGTGTTGCGCGCCGTGCGCGAGCGAGACGCCTACGCCAACCTGGTGTTGCCGAAGATGCTGCGGGAGCGCCACATCACTGGCCGCGATGCGGCGCTGGCCACCGAATTGACCTACGGCGCCGCGCGGGCGCAGGGCGTGCTCGACGCGGTGATCGCCGCCGCGGCCAAGCGTCCGGTCGCCGAGATCGACGGGACGCTGCTCGATGTGCTGCGGCTGGGCGCCTACCAATTGCTACGCACCCGGATCGGCGCGCACGCGGCCGTCGACACGTCGGTGGATCTGGTGCGCGCCGAATCGGGGATGGGCCCGGCCGGATTCGCGAACGCGGTGCTGCGCAAGGTGTCCCAACGCGACGAGCAACTCTGGGTCGATGAACTCGCACCCTCTTTGGCCGATGACCCCATCGGACATCTGGCGTTCCGCTATGCCCACCCGCGCTGGATCGCGGAGGTGTTCTACGACGCGCTCGGACACTCCTACGGGCAATTGCAGGCCGCGCTGGCCGCCGACGACGAGCGTCCGCCGGTCCACCTGGTGGCCCGCCCGGGATTCATCACCGCCGAAGAGCTCGCGCTCACCAGCGGGGGCGAGGTCGGCCGGTACTCGCCGTACTGTGTCTATCTGCCCGGCGGGGATCCCGGTGACGTGGAGGCGATCCGGCAGGGCTACGCCGGGGTGCAGGACGAGGGCAGTCAACTGGTTGCGCGCGCCGTCACCGTCGCCGACATCGGTACCGACGACGGGCGCTGGCTGGACATGTGTGCCGGTCCCGGCGGGAAGGCGGCGCTCATCGGTGCTCTCGCCGACATCGACGACGCCCATCTCGACGCCGTCGAGGTGAGCGAACATCGTGCCGACCTCATCCGCGGAGTGGTGCGCGACCTGCCCGTCGACGTCCACGTCGCCGACGCACGGGATGTCACCGGCCACACCGGGCTGGAACCCGGTTTCGACCGGATCCTGCTCGATGCGCCGTGTACCGGACTGGGCTCGCTACGGCGCCGGCCGGAGGCGCGATGGCGGCGCCGGCCCTCCGATGTTCCGGAACTCGTTGCGCTGCAACGGGAGTTGCTCATCGAGGCGCTCCGGCTGGTGCGTCCCGGTGGGGTGGTGGTGTACTCCACGTGCTCGCCGCATCCGGCCGAGACCACCGATCTGGTGGCCGGGGTCCTCGCCGAGGCGCCCGGTGCGCGCCAACTCGATGCACGTCCGCTCGTCGGTGCCGCCGACCTCGGTGACGGTCCGCATGTGCAACTCTGGCCGCACGTTCACGGCACCGACGCGATGTTCCTGGCCGCACTCACTCGAGACTGACCGCCGTACCGACCACGGTGGTGGCGGTACCGGTGAGGGTTCCCCCGGCCCGATCGATCACGCTGCCGACCCCGGTCAGGATTCGGTCGATCACATCGGCCGGTGCCTGCGTCAGGTCTGCGCCGAGACGACGATGTCGAATGTCCGGCCGAAGGAATCCCATTCCTCGAACCTGGCGCCGAAGGATTCGGCCATCTCACGTGCGGGATGGGATCGGGCGAGCGGGCCGCATGCGTGGGAGTTCTCGGTCATGGTTGACCCGGGTTCAGACGGCGACGTCGTCGGCCGCCGATGTGCGCCAGACGTCGACGGCCTCGGTGATCGGCAGACCGATGGCGTCACAGATCGCGACCACGGTGCCGAAACTCGGGCTGGGAATCCGGCCGACCTCGATCTTGCGCAGCGTCTCCGGTGAGATACGTGCCTGGCGGGCAACGGTTTCGGGATCTTGCCCGGCGCGAGACGATCGCAGGAGGGCACCGAGCCGGCGGCCGGCATCGATCTGCTCTGGGGACAGTGGAACACGCACCATGGTATAAGTATACCGTGGTATAAAAATACCGGGTATAAAAATACCGGGTATTGAGAAATATCGGGTATTGAGAAATATCGTAACTTGCTCTGATCGGAGTGTGCATGATCGAACTGAAGTCCCCGGCGGAGATCGAGAAGATGGCGGTCACCGGCCGGTTCGTCGCCGAGGTCTTGGCGACCCTGGGTGCGCAAGCAGAGCCGGGGGTGGACCTGCTGACGCTCGAAGCCCGTGCCCGGCGGATGCTCGAGGAACGCGGTGCGGTGTCCTGCTACTGGGACTATTCACCGTCGTTCGGCCGCGGCCCATTTCGCAATGTGATCTGCCTTTCGGTGAACGACGCTGTGCTGCATGGTCTTCCGCGCGAGCACGTACTCGCCGACGGCGACGTTCTCACGATGGACCTGGCGGTGTCCATCGACGGGTGGGTGGCCGACGCTGCGATCACCGTGCAGATCGGTGAACCCCGCGAACGGGTGAGCGCGCTGATCGAGTCCACCCGCCGCGCCCTGGCTGCCGGGATCGGGGCGGCGGTGCCGGGTGGGCGGCTCGGTGATATCTCGGCCGCGATCGGTGAGGTGGCCGACGCCGAGGGCTATCGGGTCAACACCGACTTCGGGGGTCATGGACTCGGCCGGACCATGCACGAGGATCCGCACATCCCCAATCGTGGCCGCCCCGGACGGGGGATGCGGCTGAAGGCGGGCATGACCCTGGCCCTCGAACCGTGGTGGGGACTGGGTACCGACGAGCTGGTCGTCGACCCCGATGGCTGGACGCTGCGCCTCGCGGACGGTCAGCCCGGCGCACATACCGAGCACACGATCGCGATCACCGACGACGGACCACGCATTCTCACCACAACGTGACTAGTAGGGTTGTCTGCCATGAGTTCCCCGACTGCCCCGATGATCGCGCCCTCGATCCTCTCGGCCGATTTCGCCAACCTCGCCGCCGAGGCGGCCGCGGTCTCCGGGCCGGGACCCGCGCGCGCGGACTGGCTGCACGTCGACGTGATGGATGCCCACTTCGTGCCGAATCTGACCCTGGGGCTGCCCATCGTCGAGAGCCTGCTCAAGGCCACCGACATCCCGCTCGACTGCCACCTGATGATCGAGAACCCGGCGCGCTGGGCACCGCCGTACGCCGAGGCCGGTGCCCACAACGTCACATTCCATGCCGAGGCCACCGATGACCCGATCGCCGTCGCCAGGGATCTTCGGTCGGCCGGAGCCAAGGCGGGGCTGGCGATCAAACCGGGTACGCCGCTCGACCCGTATCTGGAGATCCTCCGCGACTTCGACACCCTGCTCGTGATGAGTGTCGAACCGGGTTTCGGGGGCCAGAAGTTCATGCCCGAGGTACTCGACAAGGTCCGCGCGATCCGCAAGATCGTCGATGCCGGCGAGTTGCGACTGCTCGTCGAGATCGATGGCGGCATCCACGACGGCACCATCGCCGAGGCCGCCGAGGCCGGTGTCGATTGCTTCGTCGCCGGGTCCGCGGTGTACGGAGCGCAGGACGCGGGCGCAGCAGTGGCCGCACTGCGGGCGAAGGCCGCCGCCGCACGCGCGCACGCGCACTGAGGTGATGACTCGCCACGAAGACCTCGGCGACGAGCCGTCCCTACTCGCGGCGATGCGCGAGGCGATCGCCGAATCACGTGGGGCGCTTGGGCTTTCGACTCCGAATCCGGCGGTCGGGGCGCTCCTGATCGCGCCGGACGGATCCGAGATCGCCCGTGGTCATACGCAGCGGGCCGGTGGGGCGCACGCCGAGATCGAGGCGTTGCGCGCAGCCGGTGCCGCGGCGCGGGGGGCGACTGCCGTCGTCACACTCGAACCCTGCAATCACACCGGCCGGACCGGACCGTGTGCGGATGCCCTGATCGACGCGGGCGTGGGCCGGGTGGTGTACGCGGTCGGCGACCCCGATCCGACCGCATCCGGCGGGGCCGATCGCCTGCGCGATGCCGGTGTCGAGGTGATCGCGGGGATCGGTGCGGACGGCGCGCGCCGCGGGCCGTTGCGCGGCTGGCTCTTTCGGCAGCGCTACGGCCGGCCTCTGGTCACCGTGAAGATCGCGGCCACCCTCGACGGCCGGATCGCCGCGCCGGACGGCACGAGTCAGTGGATCACCGGTCCGCAGGCACGGGCCCGGGTACATCGGCAGCGCGCCGAACTCGACGCCATCATCGTCGGCACCGGTACCGTGCTGACCGACGATCCGGCGCTGACTGCCCGCCGACCCGACGGCAGCCTGCACGAACGTCAGCCTGTCCGGATCGCCATGGGGGAGCGTGCCATTCCCGCAACCGCCCGGATCCGCGATGCCGCTGTGTCCGAGTTCCGGCACGTCAGCAGCCACGATCCGGCGGACGTGCTCGCGGCACTTCCCGAGGCCACGTGGGTGCTGGTGGAGGGTGGGCCGGGCATCATCGGTGCCTTCCTCGACGCCGGGCTGGTCGACGAGATGGAGTCCTACGTCGCACCGAAGGTGCTGGGAGCCGGGCCGTCGGCAGTCGAACGCGTGGGAGCCATCACGCTCACCGATGCCGCCGACATGCGGTTGGCGGGCGTGGAGCAGATCGGTCCCGACGTGCTGATCCGCGCCCAGACCACTCGGCTATTGCCGTGAGCCCTTGCGCGCGCCGTTGCGGCCCAGCACCCAGCCGGCGATGAGACCGCCGACCGCCACCACGGTGATGATCAGCCACTGCCACGAGCCGATCGAGAAGACCAGGAATCGCACCTGTACGTGCTGGGTGTTCTGGGCGATGAAGATGATGGCGGCGACCACCAGGATCAGTGGGAGCCAAAAGCGCTTGAGCAATCCGAGGGCGACGTCGCCGACGCTGCGGCGGCTCCCTGTGGACCGCCCAGGTGTTGCCTTGTCGGCCATGGTGGCGTCGCCTTTCGTCAGATGCGCTCCGGTGCCGGAGGCAGAGTGTGGGCGAATCCTATCCCAGCGACGTACGTCACCATCGGTAACCGGACCGCTGTACTGGTTGACCCGCTTATGCCGTGCTAACTTCGATATGTACGTTCTCGGGGCGGGGTGCAATTCCCCACCGGCGGTGATGGTGACGCTTGAAACGGCGCATCGAGCCCGCGAGCGCCTGTCCGATGGGACGGGGTCAGCAGATTCCGGTGTGAACCCGGAGCCGACGGTCACAGTCCGGATGCGAGAGAACAAGACGGTGACGCGCCGTCCTGTCTGCTCCGAGCGAGCACGACAGGAGGTAGCGGATGTTCACGGGAATTGTCGAAGAACTGGGCACCATTGTCGGACGGGATGATCTCGTCGACGCGGCCCGACTCACCATTCGTGGCCCCCGGGTCACTTCCGACGCCGGCTTCGGCGATTCGATCGCGGTGAATGGCGTCTGTCTGACAGTCGTCGAATTCGACCAGCAGCAGTTCACGGTCGATGTGATGGCCGAAACGCTCCGTCGCAGTTCCCTCGACCGTCTCGGGCCCGGAAGTCCGGTGAATCTCGAACGCGCCATGCGCGCCGACGGCCGCTTCGGCGGGCACATCGTGCAGGGCCACGTCGATGGCACCGGGACCATCGTGTCGGTGACGCCGTCACAGAACTGGACGGTCGTACGAATCGGCGTGGCGCCCGAATTGAGTCGCTATCTCGTGGAGAAGGGTTCGATCACCGTCGACGGTGTCTCCCTTACGGTTTCGGCCATCGGGTCGGATCCACCCGGCGCCGGGTACGAAGCGGGCGAGTGGTTCGAGATCTCGCTGATTCCCACCACATTGCAGGAGACCAACCTCGGCGCGGCGGCGGTCGGGTCGGTGGTCAACCTCGAGGTCGACGTCCTCGCCAAATACGTCGAGCGCCTGCAGGCCACCCGGAGCGCCGCGGCCACCCAGAACACACATAATTCGACCGCCGGGGTGTCCGGCGCAGCAGAGGTGAAGTGATGAGCGAGACGACGAGTGAAACCCCACGTGTGCGAGTGCCTCTCGACACCGTCGAGCGCGCCATTGCCGACATCGCGGCCGGAAAGGCCGTCGTCGTGGTCGACGATGAAGATCGCGAGAACGAGGGCGATCTGATCTTCGCCGCCGAGATGGCCACCCCGGAGTTGGTGGCGTTCATGGTGCGTTACACCTCCGGATACTTATGCGTGCCGCTGGCCGGTGATGACTGCGACCGGCTCGGGTTGCCGCCGATGTACTCGATGAACCAGGACAAACACGGCACCGCGTATACGGTCACCGTCGACGCCCGGGAGGGCATCGGTACCGGCATCAGTGCCTCCGACCGCGCGACGACGATGCGGTTGCTGGCCGATCCGGCGAGCAGCGCCGGCGACTTCACGCGACCCGGTCATGTGGTTCCGTTGCGCGCCAAGGAGGGTGGTGTGCTGCGCCGCCCCGGCCACACCGAGGCCGCCGTCGATCTGGCGCGGTTGGCCGGGCTCGCCCCGGCCGGTGTGATCTGCGAAGTGGTGTCGCAGAAGGATGTCGGCTCGATGGCCCAGACCGACGAGCTGCGCGTCTTCGCCGACGAGCACGATCTTGCCCTCATCTCCATCGCCGATCTCATTGCCTGGCGGCGCCGCCACGAGAAGCATGTCGTGCGGGTCGCCGATGCCCGAATCCCTACCCGGCACGGCGATTTCCGGGCTGTCGGCTACACCAGCATCCACGACGACGTCGAGCATGTCGCGCTGGTGATGGGCGACATCGCGGGGGCGGACGGGACCGGCAGTGACGTTCTGGTGCGCGTGCATTCCGAATGCCTCACCGGTGATGTCTTCGGTTCGCTGCGCTGCGACTGCGGACCTCAGCTCGATGCCGCCATGGAGCTGGTCGCCGCCGAGGGCCGTGGGATCGTGCTCTACATGCGCGGTCACGAGGGCCGCGGCATCGGCCTACTGCACAAGCTGCAGGCATATCAGCTCCAGGACGCCGGCTCGGACACCGTCGACGCCAATCTGCAGCTCGGGTTGCCCGCCGATTCCCGCGATTACGGGCTGGGTGCGCAGATCCTGGTCGACCTGGGGGTGACCTCGATGCGGTTGCTGACCAACAATCCGGCCAAGCGGGTGGGACTCGACGGATACGGATTGCATATCGTGGAGCGCGTGCCGATGCCGGTGCGCGCCAACAAGGAGAATTTGCGATATCTGCGGACCAAGCGTGACCGAATGGGACACGACCTCGCCGGACTGGAGAACTGGGACGGTCCGGACACCTTGGACTCGGCAGCCGGAGATGGAGGACCTGCATGAGTGGACACGGTGAACCCACCCTCGAGCTGAGCGACGCGGGAACGCTGCGGGTGGCGATCGTCTCCTCACAATGGCACGCCACCATCTGTCGGGCACTCCTCGACGGGGCAGTGCGCGCGGCCGCCGATCATGGCCTCACCGCACCGACGATCGTGCAGGTGGCCGGTGCCATCGAACTGCCCGTGATCGTGCAGGCACTCGCCCGGACACACGACGCCGTGGTCGCCCTCGGAGTGGTCATCAAGGGCGAGACCCCGCACTTCGACTACGTGTGCGATGCGGTCACCACCGGGCTGACGCGGGTATCGCTCGACGAGTCCACGCCCGTCGGCAACGGCGTGCTGACCACGTTCACCGAGCAGCAGGCACTGGACCGGGCAGGTCTCCCGGAGTCCAAGGAGGACAAGGGTGCGCAGGCCATGACCGCCGCGCTGGCGTCGGCCCTCACACTTCGGGCCCTGAGTCGCGGCGACACGCAACCGGGCTCGGTGGCGACCGCAACCGCGTCGTGAGCAAGGTGCGACCGGAGACGCCGGTGAGCGACGACAAGCCCACCGAGTGGGATCTGGACTACCGTTCGCGTCGACTGGTGATCATCGCGGTCGCGGTCGCGGTGGTGGTGCTCATCATCCACGTCACGTTCGGTCTTCTGCTCACCATCTCCAACACCGGTCCGGACAACATCGGCTGGTCCGATCAGGCGGCCATCATCGCGCTCGGCGTCGTCATCGCCGGTGCGGTGATGCTGCTCACCCGTCCGCGGCTGCGGGTCGGTGCGCGAGGAGTGGCGGTGCGCAATCTCGCCACCGAACGGTTTTTCACCTGGGACGAGGTTCGCGGACTCTCGTACCCGGACAAGGGCTTCGGGGGCCAACTCGAGTTGCCGCACGACGAACACATCCCGGTCCTGGCCGTCCAGGCCGCCGACGGCGAACGCGCGATCGAGGCGATGGAAAGATATCGCCAGATCGAACAACGCCATCGCCGAGCTCGCTAGGCGGCGTCGTTGACCGACCTCGATGCCCTGGGACGGACCGCGCTGGGCGTCGCCTACCTACGTGCACGTGAATCCGGCCGGGCCGATGCGCTCTTCCAGGACCCGCTGGCCTCGGCCCTGTTCTCGGCGGCCGAGGGCGAGGACGTCGCCTCGACGCCGACTGCCGACTCCGGGACGGGGGACTCCGGGCCGGGAGACTCTGGGACGGGGGATCGGGCTCGTCGCGGGATGTACCACTGGATCGTCGCGCGCACACTGTTTTTCGATGAGCTGTGCCGGCGCGCCGCGGCCGACGGTGTGCGGCAGTTCGTGATCCTCGGATCCGGTCTGGATGCCCGCGCGTTCCGGCTCGATCTCGGGACCGACTCGCTCGTCGTCGAACTCGACCGGCCGGCAGTGATCGATGTCAAGGAGTCGCTGGTGGCCGAGCACGGACTCGCGCCGACCGGTACCCGACGGGTCGTGGCGGCCGACCTCACCGCGGAGTGGTGGCCGGCGCTGTCGTCGGCGGGGGTGACCACCGACGCGCCCATTTGCTGGCTCGCCGAGGGACTCCTGGCCTATCTGGCTCCCGAGGCCGTGTGGCGGGTGATCGACACAATCGGCTCGGCCTCGGTCAGCGGCTCGCGCCTCGGTGCGACGGTGCGCAGTGGTCGCGCGCGGCCGGCGCGCGACCCATATGCCGACGTGGCAAAGCTCTGGCATCCCGACCCCGGCATCGTCGAGCGTCTCACCGGCACCGGCTGGACCTGCGAGCGCACCGACGCGGCGGCGGTACTCGCGGCGTATGGCCGTGACGTCTGCGCGCCGCGCACCGGCGCCACGATCGCAAGCCGGACCGGGTCGAACCTGCTCGCCGCACGGTACGGATCGGTGTCCGTCGGGGTCGCCGACTAGCCTGGGGTGCGTGGCCGACCCGAGTACATACCGTCCCGCTGCGGGGACGATCCCCACCGATCCCGGGGTGTACAAATTCCGCGACGTCCACGGTCGGGTCATCTACGTCGGCAAGGCCAAGAATCTGCGCTCGCGGCTGACGTCCTACTTCGCCGACATCTCGTCGCTGCATCCGCGGACCCGCCAGATGGTCACCACCGCGGCATCGGTGGAATGGACGGTCGTCGGTACCGAGGTCGAGGCGCTGCAACTCGAATACAACTGGATCAAGGAGTTCGACCCGCGGTTCAACGTCCGCTATCGCGACGACAAGAGCTACCCGATGCTCGCGGTCACCCTCAACGAGGAGTATCCGCGGCTGTTCGTCTACCGGGGTCCGCGGCGTCGTGGGGTGCGCTACTTCGGTCCGTATTCACATGCCTGGGCGATCCGCGAGACCGTCGATCTGCTCACTCGGGTCTTTCCGGCGCGCACCTGCTCCAACGGGGTCTTCAAACGCCATGGGCAGATCGACCGTCCGTGCCTGCTCGGCTACATCGACAAGTGTGCGGCGCCGTGTATCGGCCGGGTCAGCGCAGCCGAGCACCGGGAGATCGTCGACGACTTCTGTGACTTCCTGGCCGGGCGCACAGATCAGATGATGAAACGACTCGAACGCGACATGGCCTCGGCGGCAGCAGAACTCGACTTCGAGCGGGCCGCCCGGCTGCGTGATGACCTGTCGGCGATGAAGCGAGCGATGGAAAAGCAGGCGGTCGTCCTCGGCGACGGCACCGACGCCGACATCATCGCGATGGCCGGTGATGAACTCGAGGTGTCGGTACAGATCTTCCATGTGCGCGATGGCCGGGTGCGCGGCGAACGCGGGTGGGTCGTGGAGAAATCCGACGACACCGACATCGGCGAGCAGGTCGGTCAGTTCCTCACCCAGTTCTACGGCACCCAGGTCGATCTCGACGCGACGATCGACGTCGGGGCAGATCGCGTCGGTGCCGAGTCGGTCCCCCGGGAGGTCCTGGTCCCGGCATTGCCCGCCGATCACGAGGAGCTCGCCGAATTCCTCTCCGAACTGCGCGGGAGCAAGGTCAGCCTTCGGGTGCCGCAGCGGGGAGACAAGAAGGCGCTCTTCGAGACCGTGGCCCGCAATGCCGGCGAAGCATTGACCCGGCACAAGTTGCGGCGGGCCGGCGACCTGACCACCCGCTCGGCGGCACTGACCGGGCTACAGGAGGGGCTCGGCCTCGACCAGGCCCCATTGCGCATCGAATGCGTCGACATCTCCCACGTGCAGGGCACCGACGTGGTCGCGTCGTTGGTGGTCTTCGAGGATGGCCTGCCACGCAAATCCGACTACCGGCACTATTCGATCCGCGAGGCCGCCGGCGGTGGACGATCCGACGACGTCGGCTCCATCGCGGAGGTGACCCGCCGCCGATTCCTGCGTCATCGCGCCGATGCCGAGGAAGGGGTGGCGGCCCAGGTCGTCGACCCGGAGACCAAGAAGCCGCGTCGATTCGCCTACCCGCCGAATCTTTTCGTCGTCGACGGAGGTGCGCCCCAGGTACATGCGGCGGCCACCGTACTCGACGAACTCGGCGTCACCGACGTCGCCGTGATCGGATTGGCCAAACGCCTCGAGGAGATCTGGGTGCCAGGTGACGATGAACCGGTGATCCTGCCACGCTCGAGCGAGGCGCTGTTCTTGCTCCAGCGGGTGCGCGACGAGGCGCATCGCTTCGCGATCACCTTCCACCGCAGCAAGCGAAGCAAGCGCATGACCGAATCCGCCCTCGACGGCGTGCCCGGCCTGGGCCGGTCCCGCCGCACCGCGCTGGTCACCCACTTCGGGTCGGTGGCGCGGCTGCGCGAGGCCTCGGTCGAGGACATCGCGGGGGTTCCCGGGATCGGCCCGGGCACCGCCCGGATCGTCCATGATGCATTGGCCGTCGCGGCGAACCCGGATCCGAACGACCCGGCCGCCGAAGAGAGTTCGGCGGCCGAAGGGGGTTCGACGGCAGGCACCGGCGAGAACGTCACGGCGGGCCGATCATGACAGTGCGCGAGGGCGAGGCAGACGGGACCGGGACGGGCGGAGGCAGAATGAAGGGTGAGCGCACAGCGGGGGACGATCGCGTGGACGGTCTGGTGGTGCTCTTCGTCGCGGGGATGTCCGGTGCCGGTCGGTCCACCGTGGCCAATGTCCTGGAGGACGACGGCTGGTACGTCGCCGACAACGTGCCGACCGCATTGATCTCCACCATGGTCGACCTCGTCGCCGGAAGCGATCCGCCGATCCTGCGGCTGGCGATGGTGCTGCGGGCCTCCGATGCAACTCTGGGTGATGAATTACGTTCGTTGCGAGCCCAATTGGAGGCGACCGGCATCCAGACCCGGTTGCTGTTCCTCGATGCCAGTGATCAGGTACTGGTGCGGCGATTCGAGCAGGTGCGCCGACGGCACCCGTTGCAGGGCAGCGAAACCCTGGTCGAGGGGATCGCGCGGGAACGCGTCATCCTTGCCCCCATCAAGGATTCCGCTGACCTCGTGGTGGAGACCTCGTCACTGACGGTGGCGAAACTTCGTGCGGTGGTGGAGGATTCGTACCCGCGTGATGCGAATTCACGTCTGAGTGTCGCGGTACAGTCCTTCGGCTTCAAATACGGGCTGCCGATCGATTCGGACCTCGTCGCCGACGTGCGGTTTCTGCCCAATCCCTACTGGGTGGCCGATCTGCGTGAACTCAACGGACGCGACGCGCCGGTACGTGACTACGTTCTGGGACGCGAGGACGCCGGCCGATTCGTCGATCTCTACGCCGAACTGATCAGCGTCGTGAGCAAGGGCTATCTCCGAGAAGGCAAGCGGTACATGACCGTCAGCATCGGGTGCACCGGTGGTAAACACCGCAGCGTCGCCATTTCCGAAGAACTCGCCCGCCGACTCCGCGCCGACGCCGACGACGCCGGCGCCGCCCGGTATGACGTCCGGGTCATGCACCGGGATCTGGGGCGCGAATGAGTGCCCCGCGGATCGCCGCACTCGGTGGCGGACACGGCCTGTATGCGACGCTGACCGCGATGCGCTACCTGAGCGCACATGTCACGGCGGTCGTCACGGTCGCCGACGACGGCGGTTCCTCGGGCCGGCTGCGATCGGAGCTCGGCGTCATCCCGCCGGGCGATCTGCGAATGGCGATGGCGGCGTTGATGTGTGCGCCCGCCGCACTCGACGGGTTGTCGGCGCGAGCCGATCCCGACGCCGATCGCCGGCGCCATGAACTGTGGGCACAGACGTTGCAGCATCGGTTCGGTGGCTACGGCGCACTGGCCGGACATCCGGTCGGCAATCTGTTGCTGGCCGGGCTGACGGAGGTCCTCGGTGATCCGGTGGCGGCGCTCGACGAGTTGATGCGGGTCTTCGACGTGCAGGGCCGGGTGCTGCCCATGTCGTCGGTGCCACTGGAGATCGAGGCCGACGTGTCGGGGCTCGAATCCGATCCGCGGATCTCTCGCGTCATCCGTGGACAGGTCGCCGTCGCCACGACCCCGGGTAAGGTCCGTCGGGTGCGGCTGTTACCGCCGGAGCCGCCCGCCTGTGAGCCGGTGATCTCCGCCATCGACGAGGCCGATCTGGTGGTGCTGGGCCCGGGCTCCTGGTTCTCCAGCGTCATCCCGCATGTCTTGGTGCCCGGTCTGTTCGAGGCGTTGCAGCGCAGCACTTCCCGCAAGATCCTGATCGTGAACCTGGCACCGGAACCGGGCGAGACCCCGGGATTCTCGGTGGAACGGCACCTGCATGTCCTACATGCGCACGCCGACACCTTCGCGATCGACCATGTCGTCGTCGACGAGTCGTCGGTGCCTGCGGGCCGGGAGCGCGAACACCTCGAACGGGCGGCCGGAATGTTCGGCGCCTCGCTGGAGATCGGCGATCTCGCGGTGCCCGGACGTCACGTTCACGACCCGGCCAAGGTGGCGGGCCTCGTCGAGCAACTGTGCTCTGGTGAACGGACCCGTTAGGCTGACCCGACGTGGTTGGGCGCGCGCAGGGGAGGCCGACGATCAGCGCAGGTGGGGAGTGGCGGCTCGTATGGTGCCGGTGACAGGTAGCGGGTCCACAGAGGGTAGGAGGACCCGGTAATGACAGGAGGACAGGGACCGGTGGCGATGACCGCGGCGGTGAAGGACGAACTGAGTCGACTCGCCGTGACGCAGGTGAGCCCACGTAAGGCCGAGGTGTCGGCGCTCCTGCGATTCGCGGGCGGTCTGCACATCGTGGCCGGCCGGGTGGTCGTCGAGGCCGAGGTCGACATGGGGAATGTGGCGCGCCGGTTGCGCCGCGAGATCCATGACCTCTACGGCTACACCTCCGAGGTGCATGTGCTCCGCGGCGGCGGGCTGCGCAAGTCGGCGCGCTACATCGTGCGGGTCGCCACCGACGGTGAGGGGCTCGCCCGCCAGACCGGCCTGCTGGATCTGCGCGGCCGTCCGGTCCGCGGTCTGCCCGCGCAGGTGGTCGGCGGCAGCATCGCCGACGCCGAGGCCGCCTGGCGGGGCGCCTTCCTCGCCCACGGATCGCTCACCGAACCCGGCCGGTCCTCGGCCCTCGAGGTCAGCTGTCCCGGACCGGAATCGGCGCTCGCCCTCGTCGGCGCGGCGCGTCGGTTCGGTGTCTCGGCGAAGGCCCGCGAGGTGCGCGGCGCCGATCGGGTGGTCATCCGTGACGGTGAGGCCATCGGGGCACTGCTGACCCGGATGGGCGCCCAGGACACCCGGCTGGTCTGGGAGGAACGGCGGATGCGCCGTGAGGTCCGGGCGACGGCCAATCGGCTCGCCAACTTCGACGACGCGAACCTGCGCCGCTCGGCGCGGGCCGCGGTCGCGGCGGCTGCACGCGTCGAACGCGCATTGGAGATTCTCGGCGAGGAGGTCCCCGATCATCTGGCCGCGGCCGGGCATCTGCGCGTCATGCACCGGCAGGCATCGCTGGAGGAGCTCGGTCAGCTCGCCGATCCGCCGATGACCAAAGATGCCGTCGCCGGCCGTATTCGTCGACTGCTCTCGACCGCGGACAAAAAGGCACACGCCGAGGGCCTCCCGGACACCGAGTCGGCGGTCACCTCCGATCTGCTCGACGAGGCGTGAGAACCGCGGCCGGCCGGACGTGCGGGCCGGACCGGCCACCGAAGGAGACCCATCGCGCTGCCCCCCATCAAGGGGCCCACTAGGCTGAGGGGACCCCGGTCGGCCACGAGCCGACCGACCGAGAAGGAGCGGTGCGGACATCCGTCCCAGCGCCGAGACAACCGCTAAGGAGCACACCAGTGACTGTTCGGGTAGGCGTCAACGGATTCGGCCGTATCGGCCGTAACTTCTTCCGCGCCATCGAAGCGCAAAAGGCATTGGGTACCACCGACATCGAGATCGTCGCCGTCAACGATCTGACCGACAACGCCACCCTGGCCCATCTGCTGAAGTTCGACTCGATCCTGGGACGTCTGCCCCAGGAGGTCTCTCTCGACGGCGATTTCATCGTCGTCGGCGATCAGCGCATCAAGGCGCTCGAGGTCAGGGAAGGCCCGGCGGCGCTGCCCTGGGGCGACCTCGGCGTCGATGTCGTCGTCGAGTCGACCGGCATCTTCACCAACGCAGCCAAGGCCAAGGGCCACCTCGATGCGGGTGCGAAGAAGGTCATCATCTCCGCCCCGGCCACCGACGAGGACATCACGATCGTGATGGGCGTCAACGACGACAAGTACGACGGCAGCCAGAACATCATCTCCAACGCGTCGTGCACCACCAACTGCCTCGGACCGTTCGCAAAGGTCCTCAACGACGAGTTCGGCATCGTCTCCGGCCTGATGACGACTGTGCACGCCTACACCCAGGACCAGAATCTGCAGGATGGCCCGCACAAGGATCTGCGCCGCGCCCGCGCCGCCGCGATCAACGTGGTGCCGACCTCCACCGGTGCCGCCAAGGCCATCGGCCTGGTGCTCCCGGAGCTCAAGGGCAAGCTCGACGGCTACGCCCTGCGTGTGCCGATCCCGACCGGCTCGGTGACCGACCTGACCGCCATCCTCGAGAAGACGGCCACCGCCGACGAGATCAACGCAGCGATGAAGGCGGCGGCGGAGGGACCCCTCAAGGGCATCCTGAAGTACTACGACGCGCCGATCGTCTCCAGCGACATCGTCACCGACCCGCACAGCTCACTCTTCGACGCCGGTCTGACCAAGGTCATCGGCAATCAGGTCAAGGCCGTGTCCTGGTACGACAACGAGTGGGGCTACTCCAACCGTCTCGTCGACCTCACCGGCCTGGTCGGCAAGTCCCTCTGAGGATCTGACCGGAGAATACGGAGCAACGCTGCAATGGGTGTACCCACTCTGAAAGACCTTCTCGACGAAGGCGTTTCGGGCCGCGGTGTGTTGGTTCGATCGGATTTCAACGTCCCGCTCGACGGGTCGACGATCACCGATCCGGGCCGCATCGTGGCCTCGCTGCCGACGCTGAACGCACTGATCGACGCGGGCGCCAAGGTGATCATCACCGCGCATCTCGGCCGGCCGAAGGGCGAACCGGACGCGAAGTATTCGCTGGCCCCGGTCGCCGAGCGGCTCTCCGCCGAACTGGGCCGCAACGTCCAGCTTGCCGGTGACGTCGTCGGCACCGATGCGCTGGCGCGCGCCGAGGGGCTCACCGACGGTGACGTCCTCCTGCTGGAGAACGTCCGGTTCGATCCGCGCGAGACGTCCAAGGACGACGCCGAGCGGGAGGCCCTCGCGAAGGCGTTCGTCGAGCTCGTCGGCTCCGACGGTGCCTTCGTCTCCGACGGGTTCGGGGTGGTGCACCGCAAGCAGGCCTCGGTCTATGACGTCGCCAAGTTGCTCCCGCACTACGCGGGTGAATTGGTGGCAGCCGAGGTCAAGGTGCTCTCCACGCTGACCGAGAACCCGGACAGTCCGTATGCGGTGGTCCTCGGCGGGTCGAAGGTGTCCGACAAGCTCGGTGTCATCGAGGCCCTCGCGCCCAAGGTCGACACCCTGGTGATCGGCGGCGGCATGGCCTTCACCTTCCTGGCCGCACAGGGCCACGGCGTGGGCACCTCGCTGCTGCAGGCAGACCAGATCGAGGTCTGCAAGAATCTGCTGGAACGATTCGGTGACGTCATCCGGCTGCCCGTCGATGTGGTTGTGGCCGACAAGTTCGCCGCCGACGCCGACTCGCAGACCGTCGCCGCCGACGCGATCCCGGACGGATGGATGGGCCTCGACATCGGCCCGGAATCGGTTGCGCGATTCGCGGCGCTGCTCTCCGGTGCCAAGACGATCTTCTGGAACGGACCGTCCGGCGTGTTCGAGTTCCCGAAGTTCTCCGCAGGCACCAAGGGAGTCGCCGAGGCGATCGCCGGGGCCACCCGCTCGGGCGCCTTCACCGTCGTCGGCGGCGGGGACTCGGCCGCAGCGGTGCGCACACTCGGCTTGCCGGACTCGGACTTCTCGCACATCTCCACCGGCGGCGGGGCGTCGCTGGAATTTCTCGAGGGCAAGGAACTGCCCGGGTTGAAGGTGCTGGAATCATGAGTCGTAAACCGCTCATCGCGGGCAACTGGAAGTGCAACCTCAATCACCTCGAGGCCATCGCCCTCGTCCAGAAGATCGCCTTCGCCTTGCCCGCGAAGTACTTCGAGAAGGTCGACGTGGCGGTGCTGCCGCCGTTCACCGACATCCGCTCGGTGCAGACCGTCATCGACGGCGACAAACTGCTGCTGACCTACGGCGCCCAGGATCTGTCCGAACACGACTCGGGCGCCTACACCGGCGAGATCAGCGGTGCCTTCCTGGCCAAACTCGGCTGCACCTTCGTCGTCGTCGGCCACTCCGAGCGGCGCACACTGCACGCCGAGACCGATGAGACCGTGCTGGCCAAGACCAAGGCTGCGCTCAAGCACGGTCTGACTCCGATCGTCTGTATCGGTGAGGGTCTCGACGTACGCGAATCCGGCGAGCACGTCGCCCACAACGTGACCCAGCTCAAGGGTTCGCTGGCGGGGCTGTCGGCGGAGCAGATCGGCAAGGTGGTCATCGCCTATGAACCGGTGTGGGCCATCGGCACCGGCCGCGTCGCAAGTGCCGGCGATGCCCAGGAGGTGTGCTCGGCGGTGCGCTCGGCGCTGTCGGAGATCGCCGACGAGGCCACCGCGGCGTCGGTGCGCATTCTCTACGGGGGTTCGGTGAGTTCCAAGAACGTCGGTGAGATCGTCGGCCAGTCCGACGTCGACGGTGCGCTCGTCGGAGGCGCGTCGCTCAAGGCCGACGAGTTCGCCACCTTGTCGGCGATCGCCGCCGGCGGACCCCTGCCCTGAGCCCGCCTGACTGACGCGTACACTGGTCGGGCCGGTCGGATTCTCCCCGCGGAGGGATCCCCCGGCCCGACCTGTATGCGCGGCCACGCATCCGAAGATCGCGCCGCATACCGCCCCCGACCGACAAGGATCTGCTTCTCGTGCTCGAAACAGTGCTGGACATCGGCCTGATCATCACCAGCGTGCTGCTGGTGATCCTGGTACTGCTGCACCGGGGCAAGGGCGGCGGGCTGTCGTCGCTGTTCGGCGGCGGCGTGCAGTCGAGTCTGTCCGGTTCGAGCGTCGTCGAGCGCAACCTGGACCGGCTGACGATCTTCGTCGGCCTGGTGTGGTTCATCTTCATCATCGGCATCGGCGTCGACATCAAGTTGTCCGCCTGATCTCTTCGCGACGTACCTGCGCCATCGGCCCGGCACCGCTTCGGCAGTGCCGGGCCGAGTTGCCCCTACCGTCGGCGCCGGTGGCCGGCCGGTTGCCCGGATAAGTGTGTCCGAGATGCCACTGTGGCATCGAGCCGGGATACTGAAACCATGAGCTCATCCGATCCCTCACACGGTGCCCCGGACTGGCGTCCCTCGGTTTCGATCGTCGGTCACATCGCCGTCGACGACGAGGGCCGTGCCCTGACCGAGCCGTTGCGCGAGGACATCCGCCTACTCGGCGGGATTCTCGGCGACATGGTGCGTGAGCACTCCGGGTCTGCGGTCTTCGATCTGGTGGAAACCGCGCGCGTCGCGGCGTTCCGGATTCGCCGGGCCGAGATCGACCGGGACGAGCTGGCCGATCTCTTCGTCGACCTCGACATCGCCGTGGTGATGCCGATCATCCGGGCCTTCAGCAACTTTGCGCTGCTGGCCAATCTCGCCGAGGACATCCATCGCGAACGGCGGCGGATGATTCACGTCCGCGCCAGTGACCCGCCGCAGGACAGCAGCCTGGCGGCCACGTACGGCAAACTCGCGGCCGCGGTGCTCGATGACGATGAGGTCGGCCGTGCCCTTGCCGACGCCACAGTGGTGCCGGTCATCACCGCCCACCCGACCGAGACCCGGCGCCGCTCGGTGTTCGACGCACAGAACCGCATCACCGAGCTCATGCGGTTCCGTGCACGCACCGAGCTGACCCCGGACGAACAAGCCGACGTCACCGAAGGCATCCGGCGGCAGATCCTCACGCTGTGGCAGACCGCGCTGATCCGTCTCGAGCGGCTGACCATCCAGGACGAGATCCGGACCGGGCTGCGATACTACGACGCTTCCTTCTTCGAGGTCGTGCCCAAGATCAACACCTCGGTGCGGGCGGCGCTGCGGCACGCCTACCCGGATGCGGGTCTGGCCGACGAGCCGATGCTGCGGATGGGTTCCTGGATCGGCGGCGATCGTGACGGCAATCCGTTCGTCACCGACGAGGTCGTCGAACTCGCAACGACTCTCGCGGCGCGGACCGCGATCGGTCACCACTTGTCCGAACTGGAGAAACTCGGGCAGGAACTGAGCATGTCGACCCGGTTGATGTCGCCTTCGGACGCGCTCTTCGATCTCGCCGGAGTGCCGCGCGACGACCCGGCTGCCGACGAGGCGTTCCGGTTGGCGTTGCGTCACATCCGTTCCCGACTGGTGGCCACCGCGACCGGCCACTTCGGCGAGGAGGTCATGAAGACCTCGGATCTGTTCCTGCTCGACGGTGCGCCCCCGTACGCCACGGCCGACGAACTGCTGGTCGACCTCGACATCATCGATGGCGGGCTGCGAGCGGCCCGCGACGACATCATTGCCGACGACCGGTTGCTGGCGCTACGAGAAGCAGTGCGCACCTTCGGGTTCCATCTGTCTGGGCTGGACATGCGACAGAACTCCGATGTCCACGAGGAGGTCATCGCCGAACTACTGGCGTGGGCCGGGGTGCACCCGGACTACCGTTCACTCGACGAGGATGCCCGCGTCGAGATCCTGACCCGGGAGCTCGCCGCGCGGCGACCGTTGACCCGGTCCGACGCCACGCTCTCCGACTTGGCAACCAAAGAACTGAACATCGTGCGTGCGGCCGCGACCGCAGTGGCACGATTCGGTCCCGAGTCGGTGCCCAACTACATCATCAGCATGTGTACGTCGGTCTCGGACATGCTCGAGCCGATGATCCTGCTCAAGGAGGCGGGCCTGATCGACCTGGACGGTGCGGCCGGCGCACTCACCTCGACCGTGCGCATCGTCCCACTGTTCGAGACGATCGAGGACCTGCAGCAGGGCGCGGAAACGCTCCTGGCCGCACTGGACATCCCGTTGTACCGCGGCCTGGTGGACGCACAGTCGGGCATGCAGGAGGTCATGCTCGGCTACTCCGATTCCAACAAGGACGGCGGGTACATGGCCGCCAACTGGGCGCTGTATCGCGGCGAGCTCGACCTGGTGGAGGCGGCGACGAAGGCCGGAATCCGATTGCGGCTCTTCCATGGCCGTGGCGGCACCGTCGGACGCGGCGGCGGACCGAGCTATGACGCGATCCTGGCCCAGCCGCCGGGAGCGGTGCAGGGGTCACTGCGTATCACCGAGCAGGGCGAGATCATCGCGGCCAAGTATGCCGAGCCGGTCAGCGCCGAACGCAACCTGGAAACGCTGCTCGCGGCGACGATCGAATCGTCGTTGCTCGACGTCGAGGGCCTCGGCGAGGACTCCGCGGACGCCTACACCCACATGGACGAGATCGCCGCGCTCGCGCGGGCGGCCTACAGCGAGCTCGTGCACGACACACCGGGTTTCGTCGAGTACTTCACCACCTCGACTCCGCTGTCGGAGATCGGCGCGCTCAACATCGGCAGCCGTCCGGCCTCGCGTAAGCAGACCGAGAAGATCTCCGACCTCCGTGCCATCCCATGGGTGCTGTCGTGGACCCAGTCTCGTGTGATGCTGCCGGGCTGGTACGGCACCGGTGCCGCGTTTGCGCAATGGATCGGTGACGACGAGGCGCGACTGGCCATCCTGCAACGGTATTACGAGAAGTGGCCGTTCTTCCGCACCGTCATGTCCAACATGGCCCAGGTCCTTGCCAAGTCCGACATGGGGCTGGCGCATCGTTACGCCCAGCTCGTCCCCGATGAGACGTTGCGCGACAAGGTCTTCGGCATGATCGCCGTCGAGCACGAGCGCACCATCGCGATGTACGCGGCGATCACCGGGACCAACGATCTGCTCGCCGACAACCCGGCGCTCAAGCGATCGGTCTACAACCGCTTCCCGTACCTCGAGCCGCTGAATCTGCTGCAGGTCGAGTTGCTGCGCCGCTTCCGTGCCGGTGACGACTCGCCCCGCCTCCGCCGCGGCATCCAACTCACCATGAACGGTCTGGCCACCGCGCTGCGCAACAGCGGGTAGACGCAAACCGGCCGGGCGGTCCGATCAGCCCTGTGGCAGTGACGCCGCCGCCGCCCGGTCGAGAAACCAGATCGTCTCCGCGGTGCCGTGCGCGCCCGCACACGGCCAGTCGGACGGATCGGCGCCCGCGTGGGCCGCGGCCACCGCCTCGGCCTTGTCTGCACCGGCGACGAGAAACCAGACGGCGGTGCTGCGGTTGACGACCGGTAGCGTCAGGGTGATCCGTCGGGGTGGGGGTTTTGGTGAGTCCCGAACTGCGACAACGGATTTTTCGGTCTCGGCCGTCGCGGATGTGTGCGGGAACAGGGAATTGATGTGCCCTTCACCGCCCATTCCGAGCAGATGGATATCGAAATACGGCGTGATGTCGTCACCGGCATGCGCGAGGAGCGTTGCCGCGTAGGAGGCGGCGGCCGCATCGATGTGGTCGCCGTACTCGCCGTCCGAGGGCGCCATCGGATGAACTCGAGCCGGATCGATCGGAACGTGGTCGAGTAGGGCCGCACACGCTTGTCCGTAGTTGCGCTCGGGATCGTCGGCCGGCACGAATCGGTCGTCGCCCCAATAGATGTCGACCTTCGACCAGTCGATGCCGCCACTGTCGGCGGCCAGCGCCGCCAGAATCGCGATCCCGTTGCTGCCGCCGGTCAGCACCACCGACGCCACGCCCCGGTCCCGTTGGGCGGCACCGATGACGTCGACGAAGCGGCGGGCCGCCGTGTCGATCAGCGTCTTCTTGTCCTCGAAAACCAGTGTCTGCGGGGTCATGCAGGTTGCCCCTCTCGGCTCAGTTCGACCGCGCCACGCAAGGCCTGCTCGTACACCTCATCGGTATCGAGACGACGTAGCTCCTCGGCGAGGTAAACCGGCAGATCACGATTGGTCATCGCTACCCGGCCGTCGGGTTTACCGGGTACGGAGATCACCGCATTGCCGTTCTGGTCGATGGACAGCACCGTCGCACCGTGCTCGCGGAGCAGACGCACCTCGAAACTGCCGATGGAACGGGTCGTCGGCACGCCCAGCGCCGAGTGCAGCCACCCCGCGAGCAATTCGATGCCGGGCGACTGAGCCGGCCCGGTGACCACCACCGACTGAATCGCGGTGTGCGGCGGGCGATCGACGGCCGACGCGATGAGCGCCCGCCAATGCGTGATCTGGGTCCAGGCCAGATCGGAGTCGCCGGGGGAGTAGGTCGCCAAGCGGCGCTCGAGCACGCTGTCGGGGTGAGTGGATTTGCTGGCATCGAGAATGCGGCGGCGACTGATCCGACCCATCGGGTCGGCGGCCGGGTTCTCCGGCGCCGCACCCGGCCACCACACCACGATCGGACAATCGGGCAGCAGGAACGGTGTGACCACACTGTGCGGCTGATCGGCCAACGGACCAGACATCGACAGGATCACCACTTCCGATGCGCCTGCGTCACCGCCGACCCGGATCTGGGCGTTCAGCAGCGACTCACTCTTGCGGGATCCACACGCCAGCACGATGACGCGACTGGGATGCTCACTGCTGGCGCCGATCGCGGCCTCGATCGCGGCCTCGGTAGGCTCGCCGTGTTCGGCCACCACCACCAGGGTCAGCACTCGTCCGAGGCTGATGGCGCCGCCGGATTCGCGGAGCTCGACCATCTTCTTGGCGACGTGATTGGTCGAGGTCTCGGGCATGTCGATGATCATCGGTGTCCTCTCGCGGCCGAACTCACGGACGCCGCCAGGCGCGTCCGGTCCGGTCCATCATGTCGTCGGCCGACTTCGGGCCCCACGTGCCCGCCTCATAGATGTCGGGCTTCCCCGATTGCGCCCAGCTGTCGAGAACGGGATCGAGTATCTCCCAAGACAATTCGACCTCGTCGTTCACCGGGAACAGTGACGGCTCGCCGAGGAGTACGTCGAGAATGAGACGCTCATAGGCCTCGGGAGACGCCTCGGTGAAGGCCGTGCCGTAGCTGAAGTCCATGTTGACGTCACGGACCTCCATACTCGAGGCCGGTACCTTGGAGCCGAACCGCAAGGTGATGCCCTCGTCGGGCTGAATCCGGATCACCAAGGCGTTCTGCGACAGCTCCTCGGTCATCGTCTTGTCGAACGGCAGATGTGGCGCCCGCTTGAACACCAGCGCGATCTCGGTGACCCGGCGGCCCAGGCGCTTTCCGGTGCGGAGGTAAAAGGGCACGCCTGCCCAGCGCCGTGAGTCGACCTCGAGCGCGATCGCCGCGTATGTCTCGGTGGTGGAATCGGCGGCAAAGCCCTCTTCGTCCTTGAGACCGGGCACCTTCTCGCTGCCCTGCCATCCGGGACCGTACTGGCCGCGTGCGGTGTTCTCCTCGATCGGCAGAATGTTGCTGGTCGCCGCGAGCACCTTGATCTTCTCGGCCTGTAACTGCTTGGGCTCGAAGGAGATCGGCTCCTCCATCGCCACCAGCGCCATCAACTGCAGCAGATGGTTCTGGATGACATCACGGGCGGCGCCGATCCCGTCGTAATAGCCGGCGCGCCCACCGAGACCGATATCCTCGGCCATGGTGATCTGCACGTGATCGACGTAATGCGAACTCCACAGCGGATCGAAGAGCTGATTGGCGAATCGCAACGCCAAGATGTTCTGGACCGTCTCCTTGCCCAGGTAGTGGTCGATGCGGAACACCGACGACTCCGGGAAGACGGCGTTGACGATGGCGTTGAGCTCCTTGGCCGACTCCAGGTCGTGGCCGAACGGCTTCTCGATGACCACGCGCCGCCAGTGGTCCTCGGGCTGACCGGACACCGGCGCGCTCGCTCGGCCCCCGATGCCGGTTCTGTTCGCCCCGCCTGCGGCCAGACCACTTCGCTCGAGTTGCTCACACACCGTCGGAAACGCCTTCGGCGGGATCGACAGGTAGAAGGCGTAATTGCCGTCGGTGCCGCGCTCGTTGTCGAGATCGGTGAGCGTCGCCTTCAGTCGCGCGAACGCATCGTCGTCATCGAAGGAACCCTGGACGAAGCGGAAACCCTCGGCGAGACGTTCCCACACCTCTTCCCGGAATCCGGTACGTGCGTGCTGGCGCACCGCGTCGTGGATGACGGTGGCGAAGTCGTCGTCATCCCAGTCGCGGCGGGCGAATCCGACGAGGGCGAACGACGGCGGCAACAACCCGCGGTTGGCCAGGTCGTAGACCGCCGGCATCAGCTTCTTGCGGGCCAGGTCACCGGTGACGCCGAAGATGACCAGACTGCACGGCCCGGCGATGCGCAGCAGCCGCTTGTCCCGCGGATCACGAAGGGGATTACGCCATTTCGCTGGTCCGGTGGGCACCGGCTCACGCCTTCTTTGCCGCGTCGAGCTGTTCGGCGGTGGCGGTGAGCAACTCGTTCCATGAATCCTCGAACTTGCTCACGCCCTCGTCCTCGAGGACCACGAACACGTCCGTGATGTCGACGCCGGCCGCCGAGATCGCGTCGAAGGTCTGCTGGGAAGCCGCCGCGGTTCCGACGATCGAGGAGTTGTTGACCCAGCCGTGATCGGCGAAGGCGTCCATCGTCTTGCCGGGCATGGTGTTGACCGTATTCGGGGCGACGAGCTCGCTGACGTAGAGCGTGTCGGGGTAGTCGGCGTTCTTGGTGCCGGTCGAGGCCCACAGCGGCCGCTGCGCGTTGGCGCCCTTGGCACTGAGCCCCTGGAAGCGCGGTTCGACCTCGAAGATCTCCTGATAGGCCGCGTAGGCCAGCCGGGCATTCGCCAGTGCGGCCTTACCCTTGCGCTCGGTGGCGTCGGTCGTGCCGATGGCATCGAGCCGCTTGTCGACCTCGGTGTCGACGCGCGAGACGAAGAACGAGGCGACCGAGTGGATCTTCGACACATCGTGACCGGCCTGTGCCGCCGCCTCGACACCCGACAGGTAGGCGTCCATGACGCCCCGGTAGCGCTCGACGGAGAAGATCAGGGTCACGTTGACGCTGATGCCCTCGGCGATCACCCGGGAGATGGCCGGCAGACCGGCTGCGGTGGCAGGGATCTTGATCAGCACATTGGGCCGGTCGACGATCTTCCACAGCTCGATCGCCTGGGCGACCGTCTTGTCGGTGTCGTGGGCCAGCCGCGGATCGACCTCGATCGACACCCGGCCGTCGACACCGTTCGACGACGAGAACACCGGCGCCAACACGTCACACGCGTTGCGGACGTCGTCGGTGGTCACCGTGCGGATGGTGGCGTCGACGTCGGCGCCCCGTGCGGCGAGTTCGTTGACCTGTGCGTCATAGGCGCTGCCCTTGGACAGTGCCGCCTGAAAGATCGACGGATTGGTGGTGACGCCGACCACCGATTTGGTGTCGATGACCTCCTGCAGACCGCCCGAGGCGATCAGGTCACGGGACAGGTCATCCAGCCACACCGATACCCCGGCGGCGGACAGTTCGGCGAGCTTCTCGTTCTGGGTCACGGTTCTCTCCTGGTTTCCATCACGTTCTCCTTGTGGGCAACGCGATCTCGGTGATGTCGGTGTGGCGGAGGATGAGTGGGCTACTTCACGACGCGCTCGGCGGCCGCGGTGAGCGCGTCGGCGGTGATGCCGAATTTCTCGTAGAGCACCTTGTAGTCGGCGGATGCGCCGAAGTGCTCCAGCGAGATGATGGCCCCGGTGTCGCCGACGATCCGGTACCACGGCATGGCGATACCGGCCTCGATGGAGACGCGCGGCACCGACGGCGGAAACACCGAATCGCGGTAGTCCTGCGGCTGCTCGAAGAACCACTCGAAGCACGGCATCGAGACCACACGGGCCCGGATCCCCTTGTCGGCGAGCGTTTTCTGCGCCTCGACGGCGAGCTGTACCTCCGAGCCGGTGCCGACCAGCACGACCTGCGGGTCGCCGTCGGATTCGGCGAGGACATACGCTCCCGCCGCGACGCCGTCGTAGGAGGTGCCCGCGAGTACCGGCACGCCCTGACGGGTCAGGCACAGACCCACCGGGTGATCGCGACGGGTGAGCACGTGTCGCCACGCGTGGGCGGTCTCGTTGGCGTCGGCCGGACGCACCACGTCGAGATTCGGGATGGCGCGCAACCCCGCGAGGTGCTCGACCGGCTGATGGGTCGGACCGTCCTCACCGAGACCGATCGAGTCGTGGGTCCACACATAGATCGGGTCGATCTCCATGAGCGCGGCCAACCGCACCGCCGGACGCATGTAGTCGGCGAACTGCAGGAAGGTGCCGCCGTAGGCGCGGGTCGGCCCGTGCAGCACGATGCCGGCCAGGATCGAGGCCATCGCGTGCTCACGGATGCCGAAGTGCAACGTGCGACCGTAGGGATCGGCCGTCCACTTCTTGGTGCTCAGCGACGACGGGCCGAACGAGTCGACCCCGTCCATGGTGGTGTTGTTGGAGCCGGCCAGGTCGGCCGAGCCACCCCACAGCTCGGGTAGCAGCGGGCCGAGCGCGGAGAGCACATCGCCCGATGCCGCGCGGGTGGCGATCGCCTTGCCGCCCGGCTCCCAGGTCGGCAGCACCTCGGTCCAGCCCTCCGGGAATTCATGGGCCCAGAGACGGTCGAAGAGCGCTTTGCGTTCCGGGTTGGCGCCGGCCCAGGCGTCGAAGGTCTTCTGCCACTCGGCGTGCGCATCGGCGCCACGTTGTACCAGGCCACGGGTGTGGGCGAGTACCTCGTCGGAGACCTCGAAATTCTTGTCGGGATCGAAGCCGAGAACCTTCTTCGTCGCGGCCACCTCGTCGGCGCCGAGGGCCGAACCGTGGATGGCGCCGGTGTTCATCTTGTCCGGGGCCGGATATCCGATGATGGTGCGCAGCACGATGAGTGAGGGCTTGTCGGTCACCTTCTTGGCGGCCTCGATCGCGGCTTCGATCGCGGTGACGTTCTCGCCACCCTCGACGTGCTGGACGTGCCATCCGTAGGCCTCGTAGCGCTTGGCGGTGTCCTCGGTCAGCGCGATCTGGGTGTCGTCCTCGATGGAGATGTGGTTCTTGTCGTAGAAGAGGATCAGGTTGCCGAGCTGCTGCGCGCCGGCCAGCGACGACGCCTCGGAGGTGACCCCCTCCTCGATGTCGCCATCGGAGGCGATCACGTAGATGTGGTGATCGAACGGGCTGGTACCGGTCGCGGCGTCCGGATCGAACAGGCCGCGTTCGTAGCGTGCGGCATATGCCATGCCCACCGCCGACGCCAGGCCCTGGCCGAGCGGACCGGTGGTCATCTCGACGCCGCGCGTGTGATGCAGCTCAGGGTGGCCCGGGGTCTTGGAACCCCAGGTGCGCAATGCCTCGATGTCGGAGAGATCGAGGCCGAATCCGCCGAGGTAGAGCTGGATGTACTGGGTCAGGCTGGAATGCCCGCAGGACAGAACGAACCGGTCGCGGCCGACCCAGTGGGTGTCGGCGGGATCATGACGCATCACGTGCTGGTAGAGCGTGTAGGCCAACGGGGCCAGGCTCATCGCGGTGCCGGGGTGGCCGCTGCCACACTTCTGTACCGCGTCGGCGGCGAGGACACGAACGGTGTCCACGGCTCGCGAATCGACCTCGGTCCACCAGTTCGGGTGGTCCGCCTCGGTGAGTTCGCGGATCTCGTCTGTGTCAGCCACTGTCCTGCAGTCTCCTGTTACCTATCGGGGTGCGTGCGATCGGAATACGGGCATATGAGAGTCGGCGCCACCCGTGGACGGAACCGAAGCCGCCGCATGTGGTGTACGTCGGAATAGCCTCACGCGTCCCAGAGTAATCGGCCACACACGTCCTACGCCGGGCAACCTTCCCGCAGCACCGGTGTTCTGTGGATGCGGCGCCGCGGCAACGTCCCGCACACCCGGTGCGACGACGGCAATTCTTCGATCGGATGGGGCAGCGTCTACCATGCTGTGTAGTAGGTGTGGCGCGCGTTGTGAAGCCGGTCAACTGCCCTCAGTGCGTCGTTCGGGCAGGCGAGGAGTGGACGTGAGGATTGGGGAACGTGTGAGCGGAGAAGGCGCCGCTGCCGCCCGGTACACCCCATCCCGTGAGTCCTCCTCGGACCACGAGACCGAGCCCTCGGATCGCGAGACGGCGTTCGGGCTGACGTCTCCTTCTGACCCGGCCGCGACCACCGAACCGGCCGCGACCACCGAGCCGGCCGATGACACCGTTCCGAACGGGGCGTCGTGGCCGGCACGCGTCCGCGGCATCGTGATGGCCTATATCGCGCTCACCAAGCCACGCGTCATCGAACTGCTCCTGGTTGCGACGATCCCGGTGATGTTGCAGGCCCATCGCGGGCATGTCGACATCGCGGTGATCCTGTTCACGTTGCTCGGTGGCTGGCTCGGGGCGGCCAGCGCGAACACTCTCAACATGGTCGCCGACGCCGACATCGACAAGAAGATGCGTCGCACCGCGCGTCGACCGCTGGCCCGCCGGGCAGTGGCCACGCGCAGCGCGCTGATCTTCGGGGTCGTGCTGTGGGTGGCGTCGTTCCTGGTGCTGTACTTCGCCGCGAACCTGCTCAGCGCACTACTGGTGACCGCGACGATCGGTTTCTACGTCGGCGTCTACACGTTGATCCTCAAACGCCGCACCTGGCAGAACGTGGTGTGGGGTGGCGCGGCCGGCTGCATGCCGACGCTGGTCGGCTGGTCGGCGGTGACCGGCACGCTGAGTTGGCAACCGGTCGTGCTGTTCCTGGTGATCTTCTTCTGGACGCCGCCGCACACCTGGGCGCTGGCGATGCGCTACCGCGAGGACTACAAGGCCGCGGGTGTCCCGATGCTGCCGGTCATCGCCTCCGACGAACGTGTCACCCGGCAGATGCTGTTCTACACCTGGGCCACGGTGATCGCCTCGCTGGCGTTGATCCCGGCGGCGAGCTGGATCTACGCGGCGGTCGCGGTGCTCGCCGGGGCCTGGTTCCTCAATCGCGTGCACAAGCTGTACCGCGACACGCGCCGGGGCGCCGAACTGACCCCGCTGAAGATCTTCCTGCAGTCCAACGAGTACCTCGCGTTGCTCTTCTGCGGTCTCGCGATCGACGCGGTGGTCAACCTGCCCGTCATCGCCCACGCATTCGGCTGAGCGGGTCGCCGGCCGGTCAGCCGGGGATGAGCACCGACGTTCCGGTGGTCGCGCGGCCCTCCAGATTTGCCTGTGCCTGCTGCGCGTCGGCGAGCCGATACCGCTGACCGATCCGGACGTCGACCCCGTCGGCCAGCGCTCCCAGATACTCCGAGGCGCGCCACGCCAATTCGGCGTCGTCGGCGATGAAATGGCCCAGGGTGGGCCGGGTCACCGACAGCGAGCCCTCCACGTTGAGGCGTTGCAGATCGAACGGCGGCACCGGACCGCTGGCCGCACCGAACAACACGACGGTCCCGCGTACGCCCGTCGCGGCGAGGGACTGGTCGAAGGTGTCGGCACCGACCCCGTCGTAGGTGACGCGTACCCCTTCGCCGTCGGTGAGGTCGCGAACCCGGTCGACCAGGTCGTCGCCGTAGCGCAGTACGTGGTCGGCGCCGGCGGCCGCGGACAGCTGTTCTTTCTGGTCGGTGGAGACGGTCGTGATGACCCGGAGCCCCTTGCGCTTGGCGAGCTGGGTGAGGATCAGTCCGACGCCACCCGCGCCGGCGTGCAGCAGGATCGCGTCTCCGGCGGCGGGGTGCGCGCTGCCGTCGAGCAGGTAGTGCGCGGTCAGGCCGCGCAGCAGGGAACTGCCCGCCACCTCGTCGGAGACACCGTCGGGTATCCGTACCGCCCGCCGGGCCGGGACGGCGACCAGTTCGGCGTAGCTCGCCGGGGCGTCACACCAGCAGACCCGGGTACCCGGCTGCAGGTCGGTGACCTCTGAGCCCACGGCGACGACCTCGCCCGCCCCCTCCGTGCCGGGCACGTAGGGCGGCTGGGACGGATACACGCCGCGGCGCAGGTAGGTGTCGACGAAGTTGACACCTACCGCCGCGACACGGACCAGGACCTCGCCCGGAGCGGGGATCGGGTCGTCGACCGTGCCATAGCTCAATACTTCGGGACCGCCGTGCCGGGTGACCTGTATTGCGCGCATGGTTCGTTTCTACACCCGGGTACTCGCCCCGGCCGTCGATGCTCCAGTCGCTCAGGGCTTCTCGACGCTGCCGGTGACCGGGGGTTCGACCGACCACGGGAAGTCGATCCAGCGGGCGGTGGTGCGCCAGCAATAGTCGGGTCTGGTGATGGTGTGCGGCTTCTGGTAGATCACCGCGTTGCGGACCTCGGCGACGCGGCCCTGTTGTCGACAGAAGTCGTCGACGAGCGCCAGGGTCTTGCCGGAATCGGCCACGTCGTCGACGACGAGTACCTTCTGATCGCGCAGGCCGCTGCCCTCGAGCAGCGACGGCAGCATCACCGGTTCGGCCAGTGTCTCGCCGATACCGGTGTAGAAGGTCACATTGAGCGAGATCATCAGTTTGCAGTCCAGGGCGTAGGCGATGGCGCCGGCGGGGATGAGGCCACCGCGGGCGATGCCGAGGATGATGTCGGGCACGAAGCCGTCGTCGGCGACCTGTTGGGCGAGGTCGCGGCACGCCCGGCCGTTCATCTCCCAGGTGAGTGTTTCGCGCGCGGCGGGTGCGGGTGTGGTCATGAAAGAGACTCTGCCAAGCTCCGGCAGGATTCACACGCCGACAGCGTGGGAGCGCCGGGACGGGCGCCGGGGTCCTGACGCCCGACGGTATGCTCGACGATCATGAGCGAGCAGTCCGCAGCGCAGCACACCGATACCGCCCAGCACACCGAAACCGCAGGCACCCCCGCGGTGCGCATACCGCGCGAGGTCGTGTCGTCGATCGAGAAGTTCGCCGCCCGTGAGGGCGGATCGGCCAAGGCCGTCCTGGCGCCGGTCGGGGCTGCCGGCGTGCGGATCACCCTCGTCGGCGAGAAGGGCGGCATCCTCGGGGATCGAGTCGTGCCCGACCTCGAGACGGCCAAGGCCGTGGTGGCCGCCGCGACCGGCGTCGAGACCGCCGAATGGGATCGCGACCTCACGTCGTCGGCCGACGTCGAACCCGGACGGTATCGGAAGATGGCCGGCTGGGTGGCCGGACAGAAGCGATTTCCGAAGCCGCGTAACCGGGCGATCCTCTGACGGTCCGGCGAACCCGCCTCGTCTCACGCGACGGGAGTCGGGTCTGCCTCGTCGTCGGAGGCCTGCTCCGAGCGCCGGAACCACAGCACCAGCCAGGTCGCTCCGATCAAGAGCAGGGCGCTACCCAGCATGTGTGCCAGCACCAACAGGATCGGCAGATCGGTGACGTACTGGACCACCCCGATGACGCCCTGCAGGACGAGCAGCACGGCATAGATCAGAGCCGCTCGGGATTGCGGCATCCGCATGACGCGCGTCAAGACGAGGACCGCCACGGTCAGGCCGACGAGCACGAAGACCGAGTCGGCGTGTAGTTGGGTCACCTGTGAGGGGGTCAGCCCGTTTCGCGGTGCCTTGACGTCGCCGGCATGCGGTCCGGACCCGGTGACCACCGTGCCCAGGTAGATCGCGATCCACGTCACGGCGTAGACCAGCCATGCCAACACCAGTCCGCCACGCGAAGCGACCCCCGGCGTCGACAGTTCCCGTGGGTAGGGCGTGGTCCGGAAGACCAGCACCGTGGATCCGGAGACCAACAACATCGACAGCAGGAAATGCAGCGCGACGATCCACGGATTCAGGTCGGTGAGTACGGTGATGCCGCCGACGACCCCCTGGAAGGGGATGCCCAGGGCGAGGAGGGTGACCAGGGTCCGATTACGGGTTGTGGCCGAGGCCTGCCGCCACACCGCGATCCACGTGGCGATGGCGACGACGATGAGTACCCACGTCAGCATGCGATTGCTGAATTCGATTGCCGCGTGATATCCCATCGCCTCGTGGGGGACGAACGAACCCGAGGTGCACTGCGGCCAGGTGGGACACCCCAGACCGGAACCGGTCAACCGGACGGCGCCGCCGGTGACGGTGATACCGACATTGGCGACGAGTAGTGCGATCGCCCAGCGATGCACGAACCGGACGGTCGGCCGACCGAAACCGGGTATGCGGGCCAGCGCCGAACCGGGCGACGGGGCGATGGGAGCGCGTGCCTTGTCGGCGGCGGGCGGTGTCTTCTCGGAGGTGGTCATCGTCAATCCCGGGATAGTTGGGGTGTCGTCGGGGCGGGGTGGTCATGCAGGACGGGTCATCCGGTACCGGGCGGACTCACTCGAATCGGAACCATCTGATCGCGCAAGCGCCGGCCACTGCGGCCCACACGAGGAGGACGACCACACCGAAGACGTCGAACTCGCCGCGCGTGGCCCGTTCCAGCGCTTCGGTGAGGGCGCCCGAGGGTATGCAGCGCGCCACCCACCACATCGCGTCGGGGATGCGGGACGCCATCACCACGACGCTGCCGACACCGACCATGGCGAACCACAACAGATTGCCGAGGGCCAGCACGATCTCGGCCTTGAGTGTGCCGCCCAGCAGCAATCCCAGCGCGGAGAAGGTGGCGGTGCCGATCGCGATCACCAGTGCGCCGATGACCAGTCCGAGCACGCTCGGGCGCCAGCCGAATGCGGCACCGATGGCACCGATGATCACCGACTGCATGACGACGACGGCGACGACTGCCAGGGACTTGCCGACGATGATGCCCCAACGCGGAATCGGCGTTGCGCCAAGGCGTTTGAGGGCGCCGTAGCGTCGGTCGAAACCGACCGCGATGGCCTGGCCGGTGAAGGCGGTCGACATCACCGCCACCGTCATGATGGCCGGGACGAAGGTCGCCGCACGTTCGGCGGTACTCGATCCGAGGTCGGTGTCCAACGGCAGCAGGCAGAGTCCGATCAGCAGGGTGATCGGGATGAACATGGTGAGCAGGAGCTGCTCCCCGTTGCGCAGCAGCAGGCGAAGTTCGAGACGGGTCTGGGCGGCCAGCATCGCGGCGAGCGGCGCGGCTCCGCCCCGCGGGGTGAAGGTCCCTGCGGGAAAACGTGGCGCGGGCGCCTGCTCGCCGGCGCGAGCTGCCGTGGCGTCGGTCATCGCAGCGCCCGGCCGGTCAGGTCCAGGAAGACGTCCTCGAGGGTGCGGGTCTCCACCCGCAGGTCGGTGGCCAGCACGTTGATCCGGGCGCACCACCCCGTCACCGTGGCCAGGATCTGCGGGGTCATCGTTCCGGCCACCAGATAGCTGCCGGGTGCGGTCTCCGAACACAGGTAGCCCTCGGGCAGCACCCGCCGCAGGAGCTCGAGGTCGAGGTGGCGCGGTGCGGTGAAACGTAGCTCGTTCTCGGCGCCCGCGCTGGTCAGATCCGCCGGACTGCCCGCGGCGACGACACGTCCCGCGTCGATGATGACGACCTGGTCGGCGAGACGTTCGGCCTCGTCCATCAGGTGGGTGGTGAGCAGCACCGAAACTCCGTCACCACGTAGACGATCGATGATCTCCCAGACGACCAGCCGGGCGTGGGCGTCGAGTCCGGCTGTCGGCTCGTCGAGGAACACCAGCTCCGGGCGGCCGACGATGGCGCAGGCCAACGACAGTCGCTGCTGCTGGCCGCCGGAGAGCCGGCGGAAGGGAGTGCGGGCGGCGTCACGTAGCCCGAGCGCATCGAGTAGCCAGGCCGGATCGATCGGCTCGGCGCAATAGGACGCGCACAGCCGCAGCATCTCGTCGGCGCGGGCGCCGGGATAGGCACCCCCGCCCTGCAGCATGACACCGATACGACGGCGCAACTGATCGTTGTCGTGCCGAGGATCGAGCCCGAGGACGCTGACCGAACCGGCGTCGGGGCTCTGAAACCCTTCGCAGATCTCGACGGTTGTCGTCTTACCGGCACCGTTGGGCCCCAGCAACGCCAGAATCGAGCCGCTGGGTAGTTCGAGATCGAGTCCGTCGACGGCGGTCCGGTCGCCGAAACGCTTGACCAGACCGCGCACGAGCAGTGCAGGCGAGCCGGCACCGGCGGCGCCCGGCCCCTCGGAAGGGCCGCCGAGTCGACGATCGGTCATCGGATCGTCGCTCGACGGTGTGGAGGTCGCGCTGCGCACACGGTCAGACTATGCCTTCGTGTGCGCAGGTAGAAAACCGCCGACGCGGCGTAGGCCCGTCGGCACGTGCGCCGACAGTCAGGGTGTGGCGTCGGTGCGATCGGTTGTCGGCTTCCTCGACCAGCGCCGTCGCAGAAGCCAGCGGGGCCGGTCCTCGAAGAACAGGGCGGTCATCACCGCGACCATGATCACACCGGCGAGCAGTCCCTGGGCGAGGACGACACCGCTCGTGTTGGAACTCGTGGGCATCACCACGATGGCGATGATCGCCGACACGGTGATGGTCGCCAGGCGGAACCAGGGGCGGGTGGCCCATGCCGCGAGCGGGATCACCGCCCACAGCAGGTACCAGGCCTGGACGAACGGGGAGAACACGACGACCGTCGCCATCGAGACGCCCAATGCGCCGAGCGGATGCAGACGTCCGGCAATCGTGGCGAGCATCCATCGGACGACGAACAGTGCGGCGACCAGCTGCGCGAGCGGACGCACGACGTCGAGGATGGCCTGAGTCTGGTCGCCGAGACCGAGGACGACCCCGACCCGGCCCGCCGATACCGAGAGCAGCGTCGGCATCGACATCCACGATCGCACCACCGCGCCAGTGGACAGGGTCGATGTCCACCCGAAGCCGAGACCGGTGCCGAAGCAGACGGCCACCATGACGACCACGAGCACGACGCCGAGGCTGCCTGCGGCGGCGGCCAGCGCCCAGATAGTGGTGCGCGAACGCGACCACCACTGACGCCACGGCGCCCCACGCAATGCGGGCAGGGTGGCTCCCCACCGGCGGGCCAGCGCGATGCCGACGAACCCGAGTGCGAGCACCGAGGTGAATTTGACCAGCGAACTCATCGAGATCACCGCGGTACCGGCCAACAGCAGCCAGCCGGCGCGGGTGGGCAGCCACGTCCCGCGTGCACGTAGCGGGCCGGTGTCGTAGATGGCGGAGAAGCACAATTCGATGCCGACGAGCATCAGCCCCAGCATCAGCGCCTCGTTGTGGATGCCGCCGACGAGATGCAGGATGACCAGCGGATTCATCACGCCGAGCCACAGGGCGGCCACGGGCGACACGCCGCAGCGGCGGGCCAGGCGCGGCAGCGCCCAGACGATCAGCGCGAGCCCCACCAGGGCGACCAGCCGGTGTGCGAAGACCGCCGCGGTGATGTTGTCGCCGGTCGCGGCGGTGATGCCCTTACCGATCCAGATGAACAGCGGACCGTACGGAGCGGGGGTATCGCGCCACAGGTTGGGCACCGACCGCGTCAGGACGTCGCCGACCCCCAGGCCGTGCAACGGGCTGACCGTGTACGGGTCCATTCCGCGATAGGCGATCGCCGATTGGGCGAGATAGGAGTAGATGTCCTTGCTCAGCAGCGGCGGTGCCACGATGATCGGCGCGATCCACAGCAACAGCGTGCGGTCGGCCTGCTGCCGTGTCATGCGGCGCTGCGGGCTGCGCCCGTGCAGCACCTCCACACTGAACCGGCCCACCGCGAAACGCCCGATCAGCAGCCAGGCGACGACGAGCATGATCGTCCCGCCGATGGACAATGTCAGAGCGGTGCTCCACATCCGGGACGGCAGCGAGAGGACCCGCATCCCGGCCACCGGGTTCTGCAACACCGGGATCTGCCCGGTGCCCAGCGATCCGACCAGCATCAGGATGCTGCCGGTGGCCCCGAACAACTTGATCCGCAGCAGCCGCCGGTTCTCGGCCGCGTCGAGTGGTCCGACCTCCGGTTCGGGTTCGCGGTCGTGGAGTTTGGCGACGGTGACGCCGTAGTCACCACGCCGTTCGGGATCGCGCCCGACCGCCCGGGCGGGCGCGCCCAGACCGACGTACTCCAGTGCCCGGCGCAGCACGGTGGCCTCCGACACGGGTGATTCCGACACAGGACGACTGTAGTGGGTGCCGTACCCGTCACCGGTGAGGTGGGCAGATGCGGTTCGGCCGCCCGCCCACACCGGCAACCGAGAAGCGCGGCGGCGGGGTCTGAGGGCACCCTTCCTGGCACGGCGGAATCAATTACGTCACACTCGTGTTGTGAAAACCATGCCCGGAGATCTTGTGCAGGGCGCAGCCATGCCCGCCGATTCCGCCCATCATGGTGTCCACGCCGATGGGCAGACGCGGGCTGCGGTGATCTCCCTGCTCCTCGAGGACGGTCCGTTGACCGCCGGTGAGATCGGCGAACGCCTCGGTATCAGCGCGGCCGGTGTGCGTCGTCACCTCGATTCACTGGTGGCCGCCGGTGACATCGAGGAGGCCTCACCGGCGTTCGGCCAGCGTGGTGGCCGTGGACGTCCGGCCAAGTGGTTCCAGCTCACCGCCGCCGGTCGCGGCAAGTTGCAGCACGCCTACGACGACCTCGCCGGCGCCGCGATGCGCAAGCTGCGTGATCTCGGCGGTTCGGACGCGGTGGCGGACTTCGCCCGGGAACGTGTCGAACGCATCGTCGCCGGGGTTGCGCCCGCAGCCGGTCCGGCTGCGGTCGCCGGCACCGTCACCGACATCACCGATGCCCTCACCGGCGCCGGTTACTCGGCCAACACCCGTCAGGTCGGTACCGGAATCCAGATCTGCCAGCACCACTGCCCGGTCGCCCACGTGGCCTCGGAGTTCCCGGAGCTGTGCGAGGCGGAGACCGCGGTGTTCACCGAACTGCTCGGCACACACGTCCAACGGCTGGCCACGATCGCCAACGGTGACTGCGCATGCACCACCAACGTGCCACTGCCGCACCCGGATCCGCCCCCGCCCGATGCGGTCGCCCATCCGCGCGGGCAGAGTCCACCGGAACGACAACAGCCCGACCCGCCCCGAGACCGCACGATCCCGACGAGTGATGCACAGCCCGCATCCGCTCCCACCACCCCGAGTCGAAAGGCTTCGCGATGACAGTCACCGATCCCACGCTCACCACCGCCGCCCCCAACACGCCGCTCACCCAAGACGAGACCATTGCCTCGCTGGGCAAGTACGGATACGGCTGGGCGGACTCCGACGTCGCGGGTTCCAGCGCGCAGCGTGGCCTCTCACCGGCGGTGGTCGCCGACATCTCCGCGAAGAAGAGCGAGCCGCAGTGGATGCTCGAGCAGCGCCTCAAGGCGTTGAACATCTTCGACCGTAAGCCGATGCCGCATTGGGGCGGCGACCTCGACGGGATCGACTTCGACAACATCAAGTATTTCGTGCGCTCCACCGAGAAGCAGGCTGCCACCTGGGACGACCTGCCCGAGGACATCAAGAACACCTATGACCGGCTCGGCATCCCCGAGGCCGAGAAGCAGCGTCTGGTCGGCGGTGTCGCGGCCCAGTACGAGTCGGAGGTCGTCTATCACCAGATCCGCGAGGATCTGGAGCAACAGGGCGTCATCTTCGTCGACACCGACACCGGTCTGCGGGAACACCCGGAGATCTTCCAGGAGTACTTCGGGTCGGTGATCCCGGCCGGGGACAACAAGTTCTCCGCGCTCAACACCGCAGTGTGGTCGGGTGGCTCGTTCATCTACGTGCCGCCGGGCGTGCACATCGACATCCCGCTGCAGGCCTATTTCCGCATCAACACCGAGAACATGGGCCAGTTCGAGCGGACGCTGATCATCGTCGACGAGGGCGCATACGTGCATTACGTCGAGGGCTGTACTGCGCCGATCTACAAGACCGACTCGCTGCACTCGGCGGTCGTCGAGATCGTCGTCAAGAAGGGTGGTCGCTGCCGCTACACGACCATCCAGAACTGGTCGAACAACGTGTACAACCTGGTGACCAAGCGGGCCAAGGCCGAGGCAGGCGCGACCATGGAGTGGGTCGACGGAAATATCGGTTCCAAGGTCACCATGAAGTACCCGGCCGTCTGGCTGACCGGTGAGCATGCCAAGGGCGAGGTGCTCTCGGTGGCATTCGCCGGCGAGGGCCAGCACCAGGACACCGGTTCCAAGATGGTGCACCTGGCGCCCAACACGTCGTCGAACATCATCTCCAAGTCGGTGGCGCGTGGCGGCGGCCGGGCGTCCTATCGAGGCCTGATCAAGATCAACAAGGGCGCCCACGGCAGCCGGTCGACGGTGAAATGTGATGCGCTGCTCGTCGACACGATCAGCCGCAGCGACACCTACCCGTACGTCGACATCCGCGAGGACGACGTGACGATGGGCCACGAGGCCACCGTGTCCAAGGTCAGTGACGACCAGCTCTTCTATCTGATGAGTCGTGGTCTCACCGAGGACGAGGCGATGGCGATGGTGGTCCGCGGATTCGTCGAGCCGATCGCCAAGGAACTCCCGATGGAGTATGCGCTCGAACTCAACCGTCTCATCGAACTCCAGATGGAAGGAGCCGTCGGCTGATGGCAGATCCCACACTCCCGACGACCACTCCGGACTCCGTGGCGCCGGTGACCAACAAGGGCGAGCTGTTCACGTCCTTCGACGTCGCCGCCTTCGAGGTGCCGAGTCCGCGTGAGGAGGCGTGGCGGTTCACCCCGTTCCGCCGCCTGCGTGGTCTGCACGACGGGTCCGCGCCGGCCACCGGTACTGCGCCCGTCGAGGTGACCGGCACCGCCGACGGTGTGCGCGTGGAGACCGTCGGCCGCGACGACGAACGTCTCGGTCAGGGCGGCGTTCCGTTCGATCGGGTTGCCGCCCAGGCTTATTCATCGTTCGCCGGGGCGAGCGTCATCACGGTTGCGAAGGAGACCGAACTCGCCGAGCCGGTGACGGTCACGGTCCGCGGGCCCGGGGTCGACGAGGTCGCCTACGGACATATCCAGATCCGCCTCGAACCCTTCGCCCGCGCGGTCGTCATCCTCGATCAGCAGGGCAGCGGCACGTATGCGGAGAACGTCGAATTCATCGTCGGCGACCAGGCCGCGCTGACCGTCGTCAACGTGCACGATTGGGCCGATGACGCGGTGCACGTTGCCGCACACCACCTCAAGGTCGGTCGCGATGCGGTGGTCCGTCACTTCGCGATCAGCCTCGGCGGCAACCTGGTCCGGCTCTCGCCGATCGTGCACTACGACGCACCGGGCGGCGACGTCGAGCTGTGGGGCCTGTACTTCGCCGATGCCGGCCAGCACCTCGAGCAGCGGTTGCTGATCGACCACAGCCAGCCCAACTGCCGCTCGAACGTGGTGTACAAGGGTGCGCTGCAAGGTGATCCGACCGATCGGGCGCGCGAGGCGCACACCGTGTGGATCGGCGACGTGCTGATCCGGCCCGAGGCCGAGGGCACCGACACCTTCGAGCTCAACCGCAACCTCGTCCTCACCGATGGTGCCCGCGCCGACTCCGTGCCCAACCTGGAGATCGAGACCGGCGAGATCATCGGCGCCGGGCACGCCAGTGCCACCGGACGATTCGACGATGAACAGCTGTTCTACCTGCAGGCCCGCGGAATTCCCGAGGACCAGGCCCGCCGTCTCGTGATCCGCGGGTTCTTTCGCGAGATCATCGCCAAGATCGGGGTCCCACAGTTGCGTGAGCGTCTCGAGGCCGCGGTGGAAGCCGAACTCGAGAACGCCGGCACCTGACCGCCCGACCCGCCGTCCAGACCAGCCAACCCGACCGCGCCCACATATCCATCAGGGCCGAGCATCAAGGAAATACCGTGAGCACCCTCGAAATTCGTGACTTGCACGTCGACGTCGCCCAGTCCGACACCGACGCGGAGCCGATCCACATCCTCAACGGCGTCGATCTGACCGTGAAATCCGGTGAGACGCACGCGATCATGGGCCCCAATGGGTCCGGCAAGTCCACCTTGTCCTACGCGATCGCCGGACACCCCAAATACCAGGTGACACAGGGCTCGATCACCCTCGACGGCGAGAACGTCCTGGCGATGAGCGTCGACGAGCGGGCCCGCGCCGGACTCTTCCTGGCCATGCAATACCCGGTGGAGGTACCCGGGGTGTCGATGTCGAACTTCCTGCGCACCGCGGCGACCGCGGTCCGCGGTGAGGCGCCGAAGCTTCGCCATTGGGTCAAGGAGTCCAAGGAGGCAATGACGGCGCTGGAGATCGATCCCTCGTTCGCCGAACGCAGTGTCAACGAGGGGTTCTCCGGTGGCGAGAAGAAGCGCCACGAGATCCTGCAGCTCGATCTGCTCAAGCCGCGGATCGCCATCCTCGACGAGACCGACTCGGGTCTCGACGTCGATGCGCTGCGCGTGGTCAGCGAGGGTGTGAACCGGTACAAGGAGAGCCAGAACGGCGGCATCCTGCTGATCACGCACTACACCCGGATTCTGCGCTACATCAAGCCCGACCACGTCCATGTGTTCGTCGGCGGCCGGATCGTCGAGTCCGCCGGACCGGAACTGGCCGACGAGCTCGAAGCGAGCGGCTACGTGCGTTTCACGTCGGCGCCCGCGAGCCGCTGACCCGGCACCGCTGACCCCACATCGCCGTTCCCGTCGATGCAGAAGGAGCAATCGTGACCCTTTTCGCCGATGCCGTCGAGACCCGCTCGAGCGGGCTCGATGTCGCCGCTCTGCGCGCCGATTTCCCGATCCTGGCGCGCACCGTTCGCGACGACAAGCCGCTTGTCTATCTCGACTCCGGAGCCACCTCGCAGCGGCCCCTGCAGGTCCTCGACGCCGAACGCGAATTCCTGCTGACCCACAACGCGGCGGTGCACCGCGGCGCTCATCAGCTCGCCGAGGAGGCCACCGACGCCTATGAGGGTGCCCGCGAGAAGATCGCCGGTTTCGTCGGGGCACTCCCGGATCAGATCGTGTTCACCAAGAACGCGACCGAGGCGCTCAACCTGGTCACCTACACCCTCGGTGACGACCGCAGCGCTGCGCTGCTGGGCGGGAAGCCGCTGGGACAGGGCGACACCGTCGTCATCACCGAGCTCGAGCATCATGCGAACCTCGTTCCGTGGCAAGAACTCTGCCGCCGGACCGGTGCCACCTTGCGCTGGTATGGCGTGACCGGGGACGGCCGGATCGATCTGTCGTCACTCGAGCTCGACGACACCGTCAAGGTGGTGGCCTTCACCCACCAGTCCAACGTGACCGGTGCGGTTGCCGATGTCGCGGAGATGGTGCGGCGGGCGCGGGCGGTCGGGGCGCTGGTGGTTCTCGACGCGTGCCAGTCGGTGCCCCACACGCCGGTCGACTTCAACGCTCTCGACGTCGACTTCGCCGCCTTCTCCGGGCACAAGATGTTCGGTCCGTCCGGTGTGGGAGTGCTCTACGGCAAGACCGAACTGCTGGATGGGTTGCCGCCGTTCATCACCGGTGGCTCGATGATCGAGACCGTCTCCATGGACGGCACCACCTACGCGCCGCCGCCGCAGCGATTCGAGGCCGGCGTGCCGATGACCTCGCAGGTCGTCGGCCTCGGCGCCGCAATCGACTATCTGAATGCGATCGGTATGGAAGCCATTGCCGCACACGAGCACTCGCTGACCGAGCGGGCTCTCGACCTGCTCGGACAGATCGACGGCCTGCGTATCATCGGACCGGCCACCACCGCCGATCGTGGGGGAGCGGTGTCGTTCGTCGTCGACGGCATCCACGCCCACGATCTCGGCCAGATCCTCGACGACGAGGGTGTCGCCATCCGCGTCGGGCACCACTGCGCGTGGCCGCTACACAAGCGGTTCGGGGTGGCGGCCACCGCCCGCGCCTCCTTTGCCGCCTACAACACCCTCGACGAGGTAGACGCACTCGCCGCCGCAATCGGCAAGGCGCAGAGCTTCTTCGGCGTCAACGGTGACCGCTGATGTGGAGTGGGACGTCGATGGGAGGTAAGCGCTGATGCGGATGGAACAGATGTATCAGGACGTGATCCTCGATCACTACAAGCACCCGCACGGTCGCGGGCTGCGGGAGCCGTTCGGCGCCGAGGTGCATCACGTGAATCCCACCTGCGGTGACGAGGTCACCTTGCGGGTGGCGTTGAGTGACGACGGCGAGCGCGTCGCCGACATCTCCTATGACGGACAGGGCTGTTCGATCTCGCAGGCGTCGACATCGGTGCTCTACGACCAGATCGTCGGTCAGACACTCGACGAGGCGTTGGCCACCCTCGGATCCTTCAACGCGATGCTGACCTCCCGCGGCCGGGACGAGGGCGACGAGGACGTGATCGGCGACGGCGTGGCCCTGGCGGGGGTCAGCAAGTACCCCGCCCGGGTGAAATGTGCACTGCTGGGATGGCTGGCGTTCAAGGATGCGTTGGCACGATCGGTCGAGGCAATCGAATCGCAACGAGCGGAGACAGCATGAGCGACAACACCGAGAGCATTGCCGGCGGGGTGGAGGTCACCACGTCGCTGCCGCAGCTCGATGACGTCGAAGAGGCGATGCGAGATGTCGTCGACCCCGAACTCGGGATCAACGTCGTCGACCTCGGCCTCGTGTACGGGATCGAGATCACCGATGACGCCGTCGCCAGGATCGACATGACGCTCACGTCGGCGGCCTGTCCGCTGACCGATGTCATCGAGGACCAGACGCGAGCGGCGCTGGTGAACAGCGGTCTGTGTACCGACCTGGAGATCAACTGGGTGTGGATACCGCCATGGGGTCCGGACAAGATCACCGACGACGGGCGCGAACAGCTCCGTGCGCTCGGCTTCACCGTGTAGGTCGTGACCGAGCAACCCGAGGATCTGCCCGCTGACGGCCACTTTCGGCGTGTCCGGCGCCGGCGACCCCAGCGGCACGAGACCCGGGTCGAGAAGATGATCCGCGAGGCCACCGAGCGCGGTGAATTCGACAACCTGCCCGGAATGGGCAAGCCACTCAACCTTTCCGGGCTCGACGACCCCGACTGGTGGGCCAAGCAGAAGATTCGCGACGAGGATCTCGACTCCGCCGCATTGCTCCCACCGATCCTGCAATTGCGCAAGGAACGCCAGTCGTTCCCGGAATCGTTGCGCGGCATCGGGAATGAATCCGCGGTGCGCACCATCCTGACCGACTTCAACCGGCGGGTGAGGCAGGATCGGCTGCGTCCGGGTCTGGAGCCGAGTTCGCAGCTGATCTGCCGCACCGTCGACGTCGACGAGATGATCGAGGGCTGGCGGAAGCTGCGCGGCAACAACTGACGCGACCCCACCCACGGAGGGCGGGGCCGCGTCGGTCGCTTCGTATCGAGCCGGCGCGGGCTCAGGCGGCGGTCGTGGCCCCGGCGATCGTGGCGGCGAGCTCCCTGGCCCGGTCGTGAGCGCTGGCCATGGATTCCTCGTGCTTCGGCAGCAGTGCGGCCATGGCCGGGGCGTGGGGCACCATGGTCAGCTCGGGAACGACGGTGGTGAGGTCGAGGCCGAGCATGTCCGCACGGCCGAGTACGGCTTCGAGGCTGGGTACGACGTAATCCAGGCCGTACTTGGGGGCACCGGGACCATAGCCGCCTCCGCGCGCCGAGATCACCACGGCCGGCCGGCCGGCCGCAGGCACCGGACCTTCGAACGCCATGGTGCGGCCGAAGACCATGATCTGGTCGAGCCATGCCTTGAACACCGACGGCATCGTCAGGTTGTACATGGGCACGGTGAACAGATAGGAGCTCGCGCCGAGGAACTCCTCGATCAGCGTGTCCTGCAACGCGGCCGCCTCGGCCTCTTCGGCCGTGTATTGGTCGGGGGCCGTGGAACGGGCGGAGATGCCGGCCGCGGATAGGTGAGGCACCGGTGAAGCAGCCAGGTCTCGGTGGACGACGTCGCCGTTCCAGCCGTCGAGGAAGGACTGGGCGACTTGGCGCGAGATCGATGCCTCGCCGAGTGACGAGGAGTCGATGTGAAGCAGATACGACATGGGTGGGGTCCTTTCAGAGTGGTGGGAACGCTCCGGTGATCTCCGGAGGCGGGTCTGCGTGATCGGCTGTGTTGCCGGTCTGCTGTTGTTGCGGATCGGTCGGTGGCTCGTCGAGTGGTCACCGCCCGGCGGGACCGGGCGCGTCCGTCTCGTCGAGAGCCTCGGCGTCGCTCACCGGGTCGGGGGGATCGAGGTGGCAGACCCCGGTGTCGGGCTCGCACCATCCGCCGGCGGGTGCGGCGATGATCTGGAGGCCACCCTTCGGCGCGGCTACCTCGATTGTTTGCTCGTCGTGCTCGTTCATGACACACGCTCGCTCGGTGCGGCTGCGGCCGCCACCTGCTCGAGCATCTGGCCGTACACCTGGACCTTTTGTGCACCCGGGGCGGCGACCCGCCGGTCGAGGACGACGAACGGGACACCGGTCGCACCGAGCTCGAGTCCCTTTGCCCGGTCGGCGCGTACCCGCTTGGCGTACTCGTCGCCGGCGAGTATCGCGCGCACTCGCCCGCCGTCGAGCCCGACCGACTCGGCGACCGCGGCCAGGGCATCGGAGTCATAGGGGTTGAGCGTGCCGACGAAGAAGCCGTCCTGGACAGCCGAGAAGAACTCGAACCCGAGTCCTTCGTCGTTGGCGTACTGCACCACCCGGTGCAGGTCAAAAGTGTTGGCACTGAGACGGTCCAGCGTGAACTCCAGGCCTTCCTTGCGGGCGATCGACTGCATCTGGCGTTCTGCCGCCAGGAATTGGGTGGCGGTTCCGCCGTGGGTACTGATGAAGGCCTTTTCGATCGCCTCCGGGCGCTTCGGTGCTGCCGGATTCAGCTCGAAGGACCGCATCACGACCTTGAACCGATCGGCGTCGGGGCGCTGCTCGATCGCGGTCTGGAGCCGGTGCTTCGCGAGATAGCACCACGGGCATCCCAGGTCGGACCAGACCTCGATGACGATCTGCGACCCGTCGGGATGGGTTATCTGATCAACCATTCTTGTTCACCTCACTGCTAGTGCGTAACACCATCATGCGTCGGTAAGGCGGAGCTTACAAAAGGCACTTTGAAGTACGTAGGCGTCGCGAGATGTTCGCGTCGACGGCCGCGGGCAAGAAGCCGATGCGGCACGAGCCGCGCCTGATCGGGGACGGCGAATTGCGGTTGCCCAGGTCAGTGCGCTGAGACGGTGATTCTGGCCATCGAAGCGGTCGGTGACGATGTCACCCCCGGCCACCGACCTCGGATATCTGTTGCACAAGCATCCCGAACGGGTGCAGTCCTTTCCGACGACGCAGGGCCACGCGACCGTGTTCTACCCGGTCGCGACCGATGATCGGTGCCGGGTCGTCGTTCACGTGGACGGGGCCGGGGCGCGGGCGGTCGGCGAGCCCGACCGCTACGTGAACACCGTGGCCCACGCCGCCTCGTCGCGCCTGATCGTGGCACTGGGCAAGGTCTTCGGAGATGCGATCGCGGGACGCTGCGCAATGCGGCCCGACCTCACCGAGAAGGTCTGGCCGCTGCGGATCGAGATCGTCTCGGTGCCGGTGCGGGGTCCGGACCCGGTGGAGGTCTTTGCGCCCCTTGGATGGTCGGTGACGTCGACCCCGCAGCGCCTTCATCCGGCCAGTTGGGGCGACTCGGTGTTCCGCAACGTGGTGCTCGAGGGTTCGGCCACCGTTCGCGAGGCCTTGCGTCACGTGTGTGTGCTGGTGCCGGTGATCGCCGACGACAAACACTATTTCGTGGACGAACCCGAGATCGACAAGCTGGATCGCCTCGGAAAGGGGTGGCTCGATGGACATCCGGGCCGTGAAGAGATCGTGCGCGGGTATCTCAAGCACGTCGCACCGCTCACCCGGCGGGCCCTCGTCGAAAGCGGCGCCGACGACGCGCCGGTCACATCCCGGACTCACGGGACGTCGTTGGCGGGCCGGCGTGTCCGACGGGTGGCCGACCTGATCCGCCAGACCGGTGCCCATTCGGTTCTCGATATCGGTTGCGGGGAGGGGAAGTTGCTCGCCGAGCTGGTCTCCGACCGCTTCGCCGGCCGACTCTCGGGCGTCGACGTGTCGATGCAGGCGCTCGAGAGGGCGCAGCGACGACTCGAGCGGTGGCGCGGTGTCGAGTTGTGGCAGTCGTCGCTCATGTACACCGATCCGCGGTGCCGCGGACACGATGCCGTGGTCCTGATGGAGGTCGTCGAGCACATCGAGCCCGATCGACTGCCGACGGCCGTGTATTCGGTCTTCGAGTCGATGGCGCCCGGTACGGTCATCGTCACCACGCCCAATCGTGAGCACAATCCGGTGTTCGGGCTCGCCGCCGACGAGTTCCGGCACCCCGATCACCGCTTCGAGTTCACTCGGGCCGAGTTCGGCGCCTGGTGCGACGATGTCTGCGCGACTTACGGTTACACGGCTTCGATCTTGGAGATCGGCGACAGGGCCGACGGCCTCGGAGCGCCGACCCAGACGGCGGTCTTCACCCGGGTCGACGGGGAGGTGGGTCGATGACCACCATCGAGTTGCCCGACCTGTGTCTGGTCGTACTCGTCGGTGCGTCGGGAGCGGGTAAGACGACGTTCGCGCACAACCACTTCCGCGACACCGAGATTCTGTCGTGGGATGTGTTCCGCGGGCTGGTCGCCGACGATCCGACGGATCAGTCGGCCACCGGCGATGCCTTCGACGCGCTCTACGACGTGGCGCGGCACCGGCTGCGGCGTGGCCTGCTGACGGTCGTCGATGCGACCTCGGCACGCCCCGAGGATCGCCGTGGACTGCTGGAGATGGCGAAGGACCACGACGTCTTCGCGGCGGCGATCGTGTTGGATGTGCCGCTGACCGAGCTGACGGCGCGTGCCGGGCAGCGTCCCGACATCTCTGAGGCGGTGGTCGTCCGTCAGCACCGGCTGCTGCGCCAACAGGGAAAGAACCTCCGCAAGGAGGGTTTCCGGTTTGTGCACGTCCTCGACGGAACAGCCGCGATCGATACGGCCACGGTTGTCCGCACCCGGCTCTTCAACGACCGCACCGCCGAACACGGACCATTCGACGTGATCGGTGACATCCACGGTTGCATCGGCGAACTCGCCGAGTTGCTCGAACGACTCGGCTGGACGCCGGTACGCAGCTCGAGTGGTGAGATCGTCGGTGCGCGTGACCATCCCGCGGGCCTGGCGCATCATCTTCGTGGGCGACCTCGTCGACCGCGGGCCGGATACGCCCGCCGTTCTTCGGCTGGTGATGGCGATGGTCGATGCGGGTCAGGCCTTCTGTGTGCGTGGCAACCATGAGGAGAAGCTGCTGAAAGTCTTGCGTCAGCGATCCGTTGCCGGCCGCCACGACCGTGAGGTCGAGCTGACCCACGGACTGCAGACGTCGGTGGCCCAGCTCGACTCACAGCCGACCGGGTTCCGGGAGCAGGTGATGACGTTCGTCGACGGCCTGGTGTCGCACCTCATCTTCGATGACGGCCGGCTGGTCGTGGCGCACGCCGGTCTGGCCGAGCGCTATCACGGACGGACATCGGGCCGGGTCCGCGCCCTGGCCATGTACGGCGAGACGACCGGCGAGAAAGATCGTTGGGGCTACCCGGTGCGTGGTGACTATCGCGGCGCCGCCACGGTGGTCTACGGGCATACGCCGGTACCCGCGGCCGCGTGGCTCAACAACACGATCTGTGTGGACACCGGTTGCGTCTTCGGTGGCAGACTCAGCGCCCTGCGATATCCGGAGTCGTCGGTCGTCGACGTGCCGGCGCGAGAAGTCTACTGGCCCAGCGGAAAGCCGATGGGCTATGGCGACAGCTCCGCCGACACCCTGGTGCGATCGGAACTCCGGCTCGACGATGTGCTCGGCAAGAGGTCCATCGCCGGCCGGTACGGGCCCGTGGTCACCGTCCGTGCCGACAACGCCGCCGCAGCCCTCGAGGTGATGTCGCGTTACGCCGTCGATCCGGGTTGGATTCGCTATCTGCCGCCGACCATGAGTCCGGTCGGTGGCGAGAGCCCGGACCTGCTCGAGGATCCGAAGGCGGCGTACAGCCGTTACGCCGACCTCGGAGTCGAGCACGTCGTGTGCGAGGAAAAGCACATGGGGTCGAGGGGAGTTCTCGTGCCGGCCGCCGATGCCGGTGTCGCCCGGCGCGTGTTCGGGGTGACCGAGGGGATCGGGGCGCTCTATACCCGCACTGGTCGGTCGTTCTTCGATCCGGCGACGACAGCGTCGGTCGTCGAGCGCGCGCGATCGGCACTGCGTCCGATCCTCGCGGACCGCGGCTGGGACTGGGTGATCATCGATGCCGAGGTGCTGCCGTGGAACATCAAGGGCGAAGGTCTGATTCGCGACCATTTTGCGCAGGTCGCCGCTGCGGCCGAGCCGGAACTGGACTTCTTGGCCCGTGAGCTGGACACCGCCGGGGCGCGCGGTCTCGAGGTCGATCGGTTGGTGGCACGTACCGCGGTCACGATCGACGATTTCCGGGCATTCCGCGCCGCCTATCTCGAGTACGTCGACGTCGGGGCGTCGATGGCCGAGTTGCGTATCGCACCGTCCGAGGTCCTCGCCGCCGGCGGATCCGATGGCGCGACGACATTCGAGAGTTGTTCGCACGCCTGGCATCTCGATGTCGCGGCGCAACTGGTCCGGGCAGAGCCGGCGCTGTTCGCCGGTACCCGGCACATCGACGTCGACGTCACCTCGGCGGAGTCACGTGCGGCTGGTGCCCGATGGTGGAACGAGATCACCGGTTCCGGTGGCGAGGGCATGGTGGTCAAGCCGGCCGCCAACCTGACCCGAGACAGCAGGGGTCGCCTGGTGCCGCCGGGCCTGAAGGTACGCGGCCCGGAATATCTGCGGATCATCTACGGGCCGTCCTACCGTGCCGATCTCGGCCGTCTACGCGCCCGCGATCTCCGGCACAAGCAGTCGATGGCTATGCGTGAGTACCAACTCGGTCGCGAGGCGTTGGCCCATCACGTCGACGCCGCACCGCTGTGGCAGGTCCACGAATGCGTCTTCGCCGTGCTGGCTCTCGAATCGGAAGCGGTGGATTCGAGGCTGTAGCAATGCGTCCGTGTCGGATTCGGCCGTCGGGGGCGTTCAGATCAGTGCGCGCATCAGCGCCAACCGTTGCCTGCGGTCGCCACCCCGGTAGATGCGGACCATCGCCGCGAGGACGGAGCCCAAGTGGCGCCGTTCGGAGAGGTAGTCGCGCTGCACGGCCACCGGCAGCGAGAAGAAATTGTCGAAGAAGTCGGCGATCTCGGCGGTATCCATCTCGAGTAGCGCCCGCAGTCCGACCGACCGCAGCCGGGCGATCGCGCGCGCCGGACGCGGCCACAGCGCCGCAGCCGGCTGCCGCCCGGAGCTGACTGCGGCGGCCACGTCGTCGGCGGCCGCCAACGACGCGGCCACGCTGTAGCCGGTGGCCGGGTGCATCAGCCCGGCACGCGCGCCGTAGAGCAGCGGCCGGTGCCGCCACGGCCGGGCGTCGATGCCGGTGAGCCCGAATGACACCCGTTCGCTCGCGAGCACGTCGTCGGGATCGATGGCGGCACAGGCAAGTCGACGTGTCAGGCGATCACGCAGCGCGGACGGGGACAATGCCGGTGCGCCGGCCAGGCAGGTCTCCTCGAGCAACACCCGCTCGGCATCGAGCGGCACGGCATAGAGGAAAGATGGCGACCCGGTGAGTTCCGGTGCGGCCGGCCGCCAATCCATCAGTATCGCGTCGGCGCCATCGAGGATCGGCGCGGCGACCGGTCGCGGCACGACGATGCCCCAGGCGGTCTGACGAGGGCCGTGTCCGGCGGTCCCGCGTGCATCGATCACGGTGCCGGCACGGAGCACTGTTCCATCGTCGACCCGAATTGCGTTGTCGCCGAGGACAACCGCCCGCCCGGCGACGATCTCGACCTGCGGATCGGTGAGCGCCTGCCGGAGGGCGGCCGTGTCGAGCACCGCGTAGCTGCGCGGGATGTCGCGCGGATGGGGGCAGCAGATTCGTACAGCGTCCAGCTGTTGGGCGACCACGTCGGATGGTACCCACGCAGGCAGTTCGTCGGTCCAGCATGCGTAGGTGGCCCGCCACATGCGTTGAGGATGCGAATCAACAAGTGTCACTGCCACATTGCGTTGTGCGAGTCGATGAGTCAGCGCGCGCCCCGCCGGCCCGGCACCCACCACGATGGCCGAAGGGGCCGGTGTCACATCGAGCCGGTGGCCAACAGGCCGCCGTCGACCCGCAGGGTCTCGCCGGTGATCCAGGAGGACTCGTCGCCGACCAGGAAGGCGGCCGCCCGCGCGATGTCCTCCGGTTCACCGAGTCGGCCGAGCGGATAGCCGGCCAACGCCTTGGCCTCGTTGTCGCCGGCGATGAGGGCCGCGGCGAATCGGGTACGCACGATCGCCGGCGCGATGGCGTTCACCCGGATGCCGACGGGGCCGAGCTCCCAGGCCAGTTCCTCGGTGAGCCGGATCAGGGCGGCCTTGGACGCCCCGTAGGCGGCGATGGCCCCCGTGGAGCGCAGGCCGGCCACCGACGCGATGTTGACCACCGCGCCGCCGGTCTCGGCCATGCCCGCGCGATACGCCTCCTGTACGAAGCCCAGGGCGGCGACCACATTGGTGTCGAAGGTCTTGCGAACCGCCCCGAGGTCGGCATCCATCAGCGGTCCCGCGGCCGGCGCGATGCCGGTGTTGTTCACCAGGATGTGTACGCCGCCCTGCGCGGCGGCGGCCGCGACCGCAGCCGCCCGATGCTCGACGTCGCCGGTGTTGCCGGGTGCCGCAGTGACATGGGCACCGGGGACGGCGGCGCGGATCGACTCGGCCGCGCCGTCCAGTGGTTCGGGTTTGCGTCCGGTGATGACGACGGCTGCGCCGCGTCGGGCGAGTTCGGTGGCGATCTCGAGTCCGATACCGCGGCTGGAGCCGGTGACGAGGGCCGAGCGGCCACGGAGATCGGGGACGGGAAACGCGGTGGTGTCGGTCACAGCGCCAGCCTAGCGGACCCTCGACCTGCGCCCTTTTGCGCGATGCGGCCATATCGCCGGTGGCGATTAGACTGGATCGTCGTGATCACCGCGACCGACCTGGAAGTTCGAGCGGGTGCCCGGACCCTGTTGTCGGCACCCGGCCCTGCACTGCGCATCCAAGCCGGTGACCGCATCGGATTGGTCGGCCGGAACGGCGCCGGGAAGACGACCACCTTGCGCATCCTCGCCGGCGAAACCGAGCCGTATGCGGGAACGGTGGTCCGCAGCGGGGAGATCGGCTACCTGCCGCAAGACCCCAAGGAGGGCGACCTCGAGGTGTTGGCGCGTGATCGGGTGCTCTCGGCACGCGGCCTCGACGCGATCATGCGGCAGATGGAAAAGCAGCAGGCACTGATGGCCGAGGCGGCCGACGACCGGGTGCGCGACAAGGCCGTCGCCAAGTACGGGCAACTCGAGGAGCGTTTCTCCGCCCTCGGCGGTTACGTCGCCGAGTCCGACGCGGCCCGGATCTGTAACAGTCTCGGCCTGCCCGACCGCGTACTGGCCCAGCCGCTGCGGACCCTGTCCGGCGGGCAGCGGCGTCGGATCGAATTGGCACGCATCCTGTTCGCCGCTTCCGACGGATCCGGGAAATCCGATACGACCCTGCTGCTCGACGAGCCGACCAACCACCTCGACGCCGACTCGATCACCTGGTTGCGCAGTTTCCTGCAGAACCACGAGGGCGGCCTGGTGGTGATCAGCCACGACGTCGATCTGCTCGCCGATGTGGTCAACCGGGTGTGGTTCCTCGATGCCGTGCGCGGCGAGGCCGACGTCTACAACATGGGGTGGAAGCGCTACCTCGACGCTCGCGCCACCGACGAGCAGCGGCGCAAACGTGAGCGCGCCAACGCGGAGAAGAAGGCGTCGGCGCTGCGCGTGCAGGCGGCCAAGCTCGGTGCGAAGGCGACCAAGGCCACCGCGGCACAGAACATGCTCAAGCGCGCCGACCGCATGCTCGACTCCCTCGAAGACGAGCGGGTCGCCGATCGCACCGCGAAGATCCGCTTCCCCGAGCCGGCGGCGTGCGGCAAGACCCCGCTGATGGCGTCGGGACTGACCAAAACCTACGGGTCCCTGGAGATCTTCACCGGCGTGGACCTCGCCGTCGACAAGGGCAGCCGGGTCGTGGTGCTCGGCCTCAACGGTGCGGGCAAGACCACGCTGCTCAAGCTGCTCGCCGGCGTCGAGGCACCCGACCTCGGTTCGATCGAACCCGGCTACGGCCTCAAGATCGGATACTTCGCCCAGGAACATGACACTCTCGACGACGCTGCCACGGTGTGGGAGAACATCCGCCACGCCGCCCCGGACGCGGGTGAACAGGACCTGCGCAGCCTGCTCGGTGCCTTCATGTTCACCGGGCCGCAGCTCGACCAACCCACCGGGACGCTGTCCGGTGGTGAGAAGACCCGGCTCTCGCTGGCCGGTCTGGTCTCCTCGGCGGCGAATGTGTTGCTTCTCGACGAGCCGACCAACAACCTCGACCCCATCTCACGCGAGCAGGTCCTCGATGCATTGCGCAGTTACACCGGGGCCGTGGTGTTGGTGACCCACGACCCCGGCGCCGCTGCTGCACTCGACCCGCAACGCGTGATCCTGCTGCCCGACGGCACCGAGGATCACTGGAGCGATGAGTATCAGGAGCTCATCGAACTCGCTTGAGTCGCAAGGGTTACCCCCGTGACGCCCAGGCGATGATGTTGTCGGCATAGCCGAGGGGAGGGCCGATGAACGGTCCTCCACAGGTGACCAGTGCCAGCGTCTCCGGGCCGTCGAGTCGATTGAGTTCGGTTGCGGGGAAGCCATTGTGCTTGTCGGCAGTCTGCACCCGGGTCACCCGATAGGCGACCTGCTCGCGGTTGGCGGTGGTGACCTGCACCTCGGCACCCGGTGCGAGATCGGCGAACCGCGCGGCAAAACCCTTGCCCTGTCCGGCCTCGTCGATGTGCCCGGTGATCACCACCGTGCCCTTACCCGACCCCGGCAGAGCCGAATCGACCCACCAGCCGAGGCGTGTGACGTCCTGCGGCGGGAGCAGTGCGCCCGCGGTGTCGGTGGCCACCGCATCAACCTGTGCGGTGCCGCCGCCGGTGGCCACCGAGACCGGGGCGCCGGGATCATCGGTGTGTGCCTTGACAGGCACGGGCAGGTCCTGCTGTGCCGCAGACGGATTGGCGGATTTGACTGATCCGGTACTGCCGCAGCCGCCGACGAGCAACCCGATCAGCAACACGGTGAGAGTCACGGCAACGGCCACGGCGGCGTGCCGGACGCTGCGATGCGCGCTCGGGGTGGTCGTCATGGTTGGTTCACCGGTCCGGACGGAATCGACGACAGTGGGGTGCGCCCGCCCGGATCACGGGCCACAGGACCGGCCCCGTTGCCCGCGGTTACGCGTTCGAGGATGAACTGCAGGTGATTGCCGTTGTCGGTGAGGTCGACCGTATCGTCCTCGCCGGAGACGAGTCGGTAGCCGGCCGGAACACCGACCACATGCGCCCGGTACATCCCCGCGGGTACGGACAGGTGCGCCGGGGTCGTGGCGTCGATCCCGGCGCCCGACCCGGTCTCGGTGAGGTGGACTCGGACGCCGCCCACCGGATCGATGCCACCGGCCTTGGGGACGAACGAGACGAGATACAGCGAGCGCGTTGCCGGTGTCGTCGTGGTTGTCGAGGCCGGCGTGGTTGCCGGTGTCGTGGTGGTTGTCGTGGTGGTTGTCGTGGTGGTTGTCGAGGCCGGTGTCGAAGGCGTGCTCGGTGTGGTTTGCGGGGTCGTCGTGGCCGGATCCGTCGGAGTGGTCGCGGTCGGCTGGCTGGTGACGGCGGTCGTGGTGGCCTGGTCGCCGGCCGGTGAATCGTCGGCGACTGCGACACCCACACCGGAGGCCATGGCGGTGGTGACGGCGATTGCAAAGCCAAGCCGCAGGGCTGTCGTCCGTAGGTGAAAGCGCTTGTGGTGCATGATCTTCTCGTGGTCTCCCCGACCCGAGTCCGATGTGTGTGTCCCCGTCACTGGGTGATCCGCACCGTGCGTCGGGTCGTTACCAGTTCACCGAAACCGTTATCGCGGGGTTACCGATACGGACACTGTCGGCTTCGTTGACATTCCTGGCTCCTGTTGTGCCGCAGGGGAGCTGACAGCGCGGCCGTCACCGCTGGTTCACCGGTCCGGAGGGAATCGACGACAGCGGGGTACGTCCGCCCGGATCACGTTGGCTGACATGCCCTGCCGGGGTGTTGTATACGACCTGGGTGGCAGTCTGTCCGGCGGTCACCTGGAACGTGTAGGTGTATCCGTCGTTGACATAGCCTGCGGGGGCGGCGTACTCGTGTGCGGTGTAGCAGCCGGGGTGGACCTTGCGGGTCAGCGCACCGGTCACCCCGGTGACCTCGATGCCGAGTGGTTCGCCGCCGCACGTGGCGAGGACGAAACGGGCATTTCCCAGGCTGTGTCCATCGATCCGGTCACGTTTGATGATCTGTAGGAACCCGTCGCCATCGTTGCCCCCGGTGCGCTTGAAGACGAACACGTGGCCCACCGTCTGCCCCACGGCGAGGTGCACGGTGATCCCGCCGGAGCCGATCAGCCGATAGCCGGCCGGAACGGTGGTGACGGTGACGTGGTAGTCGCCGGGATAGTCGTTCAGCGAGGCGGGCAGCGGAATCGGTTGCCCGCTCGACGGTCCGGCGAAGTCGACGACGACACCGGGCAGTGGAGCGCCAGACGTGTCGGTGGCGGACAGATTGATGGTGCCCTCGCCTTCGGGTGGGGCGGGCGTCGTCGTGGTGGGCGTCGTCGTGGTGGGCGTCGTCGTGGTGGTCGATGCCGGCGTCGAAGGCGTGCTCTGCGTGGTCTGCGGAGTGGTGGTGTCAGGAGACGTCGTCGTCTCCGTCGACGTGGTCGTGGGTGGCTCGTCGGTGGTCGTGGTCGTCGAATCGCTCGTGGGTGGCTCGTCGGCCAGAGCGATGCCGCCCCCGGAGGTCAGGGCCGCGCTGACGGCGACGGCACAGGCAAGCCGCAGGGCGGTCGTCCGCGGGCGAAAATTCATGTGATGCATGGGGTTCTCGTGGTCTCCCCGACCCGAGTCCGATGTGTCCCCCGACAATGACTAATCCGCATCGGGCGGTCGGATCGTTAGCAAACCACAGAAACTGTTATCGCCGCGTTACCGGGTCGTCCCCGAAATCAAGGACCTGCAGAATCATACCGGCGACGGCCAATACGCCTTGCGCAGAACGCCCTTCACAAGCTTTCCGGTGGGTGTGCGGGGCAGGTCGTCGACGAAGTCCACGGAACGGGGCACCTTGTATGCGGCGATCTTCGATCGCGCAGAATCCAGCAGTTCGGCGGCAAGCTCCGCCGAGGGCGTGTGTCCGGGCGCGAGTTGGACGCACGCCTTGGCGACCTCACCGAGGTCCGGGTCGGGCACCCCGATGACGCCGACATCGAAGACCGCCGGATGGGTGACCAGAACGTTCTCCGCCTCTTGCGGGTAGATGTTGACCCCGCCGGAGATGATCATGAACGCCTTGCGATCGGTGAGGTAGAGATACCCGTCGTCGTCGACGTATCCGACGTCGCCCGTGGTCGACCAGTTGTCGTGGCCCGGGTGGCGCGCGGCAGCGGTTTTGGCAGGATCGTTGTGGTATTCGAAGGCCGCCCCGTCCCGTTCGAAGTACACCGATCCGACGTCCCCGGTGGGTGATTCGACGCCGTCCTCGTCGCAGATGTGGACGATACCCAGTAGTGGCCGGCCGACCGAGCCGGGATGAGCGAGAGCTTCCTGCGGGCCGATGAATGTCGCTCCCGCAGCCTCGGTGGAGGCGTAGTACTCGTGAATGACCGGACCCCACCACTCGATCATGGCCCGCTTGACGTCCACCGGGCAGGGGGCTGCTGCGTGGATGGCGACTTTCATGCTGGAGACGTCGTAACGCGCACGCACCGCATCGGGCAGTTTGAGCATGCGGATGAACATCGTCGGCACCCACTGGCTGTGGGTGACGTGGTAGGTCTCGATCAGTCGTAGGGCCTCCTCCGGCTCGAAGTGATCCATCATCACCACGGTTCCGCCGACGGAGTGGGTGGTTCCGCAATAGCGCAGTGGCGCAGCGTGATACAGCGGGGCAGGGGAGAGGTACACCGAGTTCTCGTCGAATCCGTACATGGGCCCGAAGACCGCGGTGTAGGCGTCGGGGATGGCGTCGACCTGCCCTTGCGGCAACGGGGTCCGGATCCCCTTGGGGCGCCCGGTGGTACCCGACGAGTACAGCATGTCGGTGCCGCGCGGCTGGTCGGTGCGCGGCCGCGCCGAAGCCTGCGCGAGCACCTTCTCATAGGCGTCGAAGCCGGGAATGTCTCCGCCCCAGGCGATTCGGCGGCCCGGCGCCGCAAGTGCGGGCAGCGAGGCGGCGTGGGCGAGAGCGTGCGCCACCGATGCCCCGGCGAGCACGACCTGGGCGTCGGAGTCGGCGAGGATGTAGTCGGTCTCCTCGGCGGTCAGGTGGTGGTTGATGACGGTGATGTACATGCCACTGCGCAGCGCGGCCCAGTAGGCCTCGAAGATGCGGAGGTCGTTCTCGGAGACGACGGCGATGCAGTGGCCCGGCCGCAGGCCGAGCGAATGGAGATGATCGGCCAGCCGGGTGGAGTTCTCGTCGAGTTGCCGGTAGGTCAGCTGTTCCCCGGTCGCCGGCCGGAGGACGGCGGGCTTGTCGGGGGTACGAGCGGCGAAAACTCCTGGGAACACGCTGTCTCCTCACAGCCGATGACACTGGGAACCCAGGCTATAGCGAGCGTTCGCTCGGCACGGTGGAATCGGCAAAGGCCGACTTCGATGTGGGGATCAGCGCGAGACGCGCACCGACTCCTCCACGAGGTCGAGGACATCGTGCAGGTCGTCGGTCGGCTGCCCGGTCGCCAGCCGCGTGATGAGGCCGTCGAGGACGAGGTCGAGATACTTCACGAGCACCTCGGGCGCCACGTCGTCGCGCAGCCGGCCCGATGCGCGGCCGCGCTCCAGCCGGGCCAGGGTCGCCTTCTCGACATCGGCCGAATGTGACATCCAGGCATCGCGAAAGCTCTTGTCCGTACGCAGTTTTCGAGCGATCTCCAGTCGGGTGCCGAGCCAGTTGAAGTCCTGCGGACGTGCCAGGACGTCGCGCATGACCTGGACGAGGCCCTGCTCGGCGGCCACGTCGGCCATCCGTTCGGCATCCTCCTGCGCGAGCGCCAGGAACAACGCTTCCTTGTCCCGGAAGTGGTGGAAGATCGCACCACGGGACAGACCGGTCGATTCCTCGATCCGTTTGACGGTGGCCCCGTCATATCCGTACTCCGCGAAACAATGCCGCGCGCCGTCGAGAATCTCCCGGCGGCGCGCGGCAAGGCGGTCATCACTGACCTTGGGCACGTAATTGCTCCTCGTTGTCGAGCGGTGCGCCTCAGCTGTTGATCATGTTCCGCAGCACGTACTGCAGAATGCCTCCGTTGCGGTAGTAATCGGCTTCACCGGGGGTATCGATGCGCACCTTCGCGTCGAACTCGACGGTGGAGCCGTCCTCCTTGGTCGCCGTCACATGGACCGTCTCCGGCGTGCCGCCGGAGTTGAGTGCCTCGATGCCGGTGATGTCGAAGACCTCGGTGCCGTCGAGGCCCAGCGTCTTGTGTGACTCGCCCTCGGGGAACTGCAGCGGGATCACGCCCATACCGATCAGGTTCGACCGGTGGATGCGCTCAAAGCTCTCGGTGATGACGGCCTTCACGCCCAGCAGGCTGGTGCCCTTGGCGGCCCAGTCACGCGAGCTGCCGGTGCCGTACTCCTTGCCGCCGAGAACGACCAACGGGGTGTTCTGCGCGGCGTAGTTCTGCGCGGCGTCGTAGATGAACGACTGCGGGGCGCCGTCCTGGGTGAAGTCGCGGGTGTAGCCACCGGTGACGTCGACGAGCTGGTTGGCCAGCCGGATGTTGCCGAACGTCGAGCGGATCATCACCTCGTGGTTGCCGCGGCGGGCGCCCAGCGAGTTGTAATCCTTGCGGGCCACGCCATGTGCGTCGAGGTACTGCGCCGCCGGGGTGCCCGGCTTGATGGTCGACGCGGGGGAGATGTGGTCGGTGGTGACCGAATCGCCCAGCTTGGCCAGCACGCGCGCGCCCACGATGTCGGCAACCGGCTCCGGCTCGGGGGTCATGCCCTCGAAGTACGGAGGTTTGCGGACGTAGGTCGACTCGTCATCCCACTCGAAGGTCTTGCCGTCCGGGGTGGGCAGACTCTGCCAACGCTCATCGCCCTTGAACACATCGGCGTAGTCCTGGGCATACTGCTCGGGCGAGATCGACGAGGCGATCGTCTGCTGGATCTCCTCGTTCGACGGCCAGATGTCCTTCAGGAAGACGTCGTTGCCCTCGGTGTCCTGCCCCAGCGGGTCGGACTCGAAGTCGAAGTCCATCGTGCCGGCGAGTGCGTAGGCGATGACCAGCGGCGGCGAGGCCAGGTAGTTCATCTTCACGTCGGGGTTGATGCGCCCTTCGAAGTTGCGGTTGCCCGAGAGCACCGCGGTCGCGGCGAGGTCGTTGTCGTTGATCGCCTTGGAGATGTCCTCGGGCAGCGGTCCCGAGTTGCCGATGCAGGTGGTGCAGCCGTAGCCGACCAGGAAGAAGCCCAGCTTCTCCAGGTAGGGCCACAGGCCCGCCTTCTCGTAGTAGCCGGTGACGACCTGCGATCCCGGCGCCATCGAGGTCTTGACCCACGGCTTGGACGTCAGGCCCTTGTCGACGGCCTTCTTCGCGAGCAGACCCGCACCGAGCATGACCGACGGGTTAGAGGTGTTGGTGCAGCTGGTGATCGAGGCGATGGTGACGATGCCGTGGTCGAGGATCATCGTGCCGCGCTCGGCCGACTCCACCGTGACCGGCTTCGACGGGCGGCCCTCGGCGTTCTTCGACGCATTGTGGGCGGGCTCGTCGGAGAACGAGAGTTTCGCGGCGCCGGGCGAGGTAGAGGGGGCGTCGGAGGCCGGGAAGCTCTCCTCGTTGGCCTCGTCGACACCGTTGAGTGCCGGGGTGTTGCCCTCTTCGACGTAGTTGTGGATGTCCTTGCGGAAGGCGTTCTTGGCGTCCCACAGTTCGATCCGGTCCTGCGGGCGCTTCGGGCCGGCGATGGACGGGACCACGGTGGACAGGTCGAGCTCCAGGTACTCGGAGTACTGGGCCTCGGGGGCATCCTTGTCCAGCCACATGCCCTGTTCCTTGGCGTACGCCTCGACCAGGTCGAGTGTCTCGGCGCTACGCCCGGTGAGCTTGAGGTAGTTGATGGTCTCCGCGTCGATCGGGAAGATCGCGCAGGTCGAACCGAATTCCGGGCTCATGTTGCCGATGGTGGCGCGGTTGGCCAGCGGTACCTCGGCGACACCGTTGCCGTAGAACTCGACGAACTTGCCGACCACGCCGTGCTTGCGCAGGAGTTCGGTGATGGTGAGCACCACGTCGGTCGCGGTGACGCCGGGCTTGGCCGAGCCGGTCAGCTTGAAGCCGACGACGCGCGGGATGAGCATCGACACGGGCTGGCCCAGCATGGCCGCCTCGGCCTCGATACCGCCGACGCCCCAGCCGAGCACGCCCAGACCGTTCTCCATGGTGGTGTGCGAGTCGGTGCCGATGCAGGTGTCGGGATAGGCGACGCCGTCGCGCACCATGACCGAGCGGGCGAGATGCTCGATGTTGACCTGGTGGACGATACCGGTGCCCGGCGGCACGACGCGGAAGTCGTCGAAGGCGCCCTGGCCCCAACGCAGGAACTTGTAGCGCTCCTCGTTGCGCTGATATTCGATCTCGACGTTGCGCTCGAATGCCTGGGCGTTGCCGAAGGCCTCGATGATGACCGAGTGGTCGATGACCATCTCGGCCGGCGCGAGCGGATTGACCTTGTCGGGGTCGCCGCCGAGCTCCTTGACGGCGTCGCGCATGGTGGTCAGGTCGACGATGCATGGCACACCGGTGAAGTCCTGCATGATCACGCGGGCCGGGGTGAACTGGATCTCGATGCTCGGCTGGGCCGAGGGATCCCAGTTGGCGAGCGCGCTGATGTGTTCTTTGGTGATATTCGCGCCGTCTTCGGTCCGCAGCAGGTTCTCCGCGAGCACCTTGAGCGCATAGGGAAGTTTTTCGGTGCCCTCGACCGCGCCGAGGCGGTAGATCTCGTAGGAGTTGTCGCCCACCTCCAGGGTGCCGCGTGCGCCATACGAATTGATACTCACGTGTAATCCACTCTCCTCTGGCCGGCGGGCTGCGCCGGCATGCTGTGCGGCCGGGGCGACGATCCCCGGACCATCGTGCTCGTCGATGAAACACCGGCTCGTCGACTCTGACCATCACCCGACGGGCTGCGCCGGGATCGTGCTCTACATATTCCCTCCGACGACCATGCGGTCGCCGGAGCACCCGGTCAGTCTAACAGTACGGGCGTACTGCTAACAAGAACGACACGCGCGGTCTGGCCTGCGTGCCCCCGGATGCTCACCGCACGCGCATTCTGTCGTACCGTTCTGACCGGGACCGGCGGACACTCTTCGGTCCGGCGGACATTTGCTGATCGTAAACGTGGGCATCGAGCACGGCGCCCACCTGTCCCGAGGGAGCGGAACAATGAATCCTGGTCCGGTCACCGACGGCACAAACGACGGTGCAAGCGTCTGGGCCGCGCCCGCCACGGCGGCGCCGGCGACCGCAACCGAGGGGGTCACGGCCACCACCGCCCCCGGTGGCGTCGACCTCACCGCGATCGCTGCCGACCTGCGCGACGACCACGTCTACAGCCAGGATCCCGCGCAGGTGCCGGCACTCAAGCAGGTGGTCGCCCACGCGCAGGCGCAGGGCCATGACATCAACATCGTGGTGCTCTCGCAGCAGTTGCCGAAGTTCACGATGTACCGGGACGTGGCCACCGAACTCCAACAGCAGGTGCATGGGACCGTCCTGGTGTTCGGTCCGAACTCCGTCGGCAGCGCTTCGCCGGAGTTCAGCCGTGCCACGCTCGAGGACGCGACCGACAATCTCACGCTGTCCAATCCGCCACAGGCGGCCCAGCAGATGGTCGACGCCATCGCCAGACCCGGACTGGACTGGACGCTGATCACGATCGTGCTGATCGCGGTGGTCGCCATCGGTGCGGTGCTCGGGCGTGTGCGCGCCGTACGACGCCGATCGTCGAGCGCCCCGCCTGTGGTCGAACCGGAGTCGGCACCATCGCCGGACCGCGGTGACGACACGCCTGCCGAGGACGACTCGGCGCCGTCGCGCCCCCACTCCTGAGGCCGTCCATCCGCTGGTACGCGCGGCTCGTCGGCGGCTTTTCGCCTTCGCTTCCGGCCGATGCCGGTGTCGCCTGAAGAGCCGACACCGAAGTTACGGCCACTGTTGCCAATTCGATACCAACCCACCCCTGTTGGTCTTTTGGCAGTTCACAGCATCGCCGCAGGTAATCACGTCTTTGTAATTCGTTCCAGATGTTTTCGCCTGTGGCAAATGTGACGTACGGTTCCCATGTCACCTGTGGTGTAGATGTCGATTAACGCGCCGCAAGTGATGCGTGTTGCATCGTCGGCGTCTGTGCGTCGGACGGGGGTTGCAAGCGCTGTTCGTGCCACGGATGAGCACATCTGGTGACAGACGGCGAGGGAGTACTCAGTGAGGCGAGGGACCACAGGTGTGGGCCGAAAGGCGACGCGACGTTGGGCGTCTCTGGCGACGTCACTCGTCGCCGTGACCGCAGGCGTCGTCGCCATGATGGGATCTGCGGCCGCGGCGCCGACCACCTCGAGCGCACCGCGATCCCCGGTGTCGGCCCTGATCAATCAGATCGCCACGGTGAATCAGAACCTGAGTGACCTCGACGCCGCGGTGGCCGCCCGGCAAGAGGCTGCCAACCATGCGGTCGCCGACTACCAGAACGCGCTCGCCGCCAAACGTATCGCCGCCGTCGCCGCCGACGGTGCCGCCCAGTCACTGACCCGCGCGACCCGTGCCACCCAGGACGCGCAGCGTTCCTTCGACAAGTTCGTCCGCTCGGTCTACCGCACGGGTGGCAACGAGGGCACGCTCACCGAGTATTTGTCGTCGTCGAATCCCCAGGCCGTCCTCGACCGGGTGTCGGTGATCAATCAGCTCGGGCGCGACCAGCAGCAGACCATCCGGCGCCTGCAGGTGGCCCGAAATCAGCAGGCGAATCAGGTGGCGGCGCTGCAGGCCACCAAACGTCAGACCGCCTACGCGGCCCAAAGCGCACAGACCCGTCGCGACGGCGCGGTGTCGGCGGTGTCGGAGGCGCGCAGCGCGATGGTCGATCAGCGACGCAAACGCGTCGCCCTGGTCCAGCAGCGCGACTCGGTGCAAACCCGGCTCGACGCGTTGCGCGGCACGGTGCGGCCGCGGCAGGTCGCCGATCCGGCACCGGCGGATCTGCTCACCGGTTTGTTCCGGAACGTGCCCGGTCAGCCGGCGCCCGGGCCCGCCACGATCAGTCCGACGCAGGCCGCGGGCGACAACGACACGATGCAGGTGGCGGCCGAGGCCGCGGCGCGGCTGGCCCTCGACGTCACCCAGAAGATGTTGTCGGGCCTCGTCGGCCAGCAGCAGGTGCCGCATTCGGAACTGCTCGACGAACTCGGTTTGGGTGGCGCAGGCCTGGGCAGCGACGGCCCGGACACCCTCGGTTCCCGGTTGGGGTCGGGCAGCCTCGGCAGCCTCTTCGGCAGTTCCGGCGGCGGCGGGGGCGTGGCCCGGTCCGGTCTGCGCGGACCGCAGGCGGTCGAGGTCGTCGTCAACCGGGCGCTGTCGCAGCTGAATGTTCCGTACGCCTGGGGCGGTGGGGATGCGAACGGTCCGACGCAGGGCATCCGCGACGGCGGCGTCGCCGACAGCTATGGCGACTACAACAAGATCGGTTTCGACTGCTCGGGCCTGATGGTCTACGCCTTCGCCGGCGTGGGTATCTCGTTGCCGCACTACACGGGTTACCAGTACACGTCAGGACCACAATTTCCACTCAGCGAGATGCAGCGCGGCGACATGATCTTCTACGGGGCCAACGCCAGCGAGCACGTCGCGATGTACCTCGGCGACGGCAAGATGGTCGAGGCGCCGGAGTCCGGCTCGGTGGTCAAGGTGTCGCCGGTGCGTACGGCCGGCGCGATGCCCAACGTGGTCCGTCTGCTCTGAGCGGTATGGCCGATCACCGCCCGTCCCGGTGCGGGCATTCACGCCCGCGCATGTGACCTTCGTGGCATGTTCTCAGTCGGCGCCGCTAGGCTGGCATCGACGAGAGCGGGGGCATGTCTGTCGCCCGATCAGCAACGACAGGAGCAAGGGTTGACCTCACATCCCACAGTCGAGCCGTCGGCGCAGGGGGACGGCGCGGCGGCTATCGAATTGAGTGACGCCGACGTCAAGCTCGTGGAACGCGCGATTTACGAGGTCAAGCGAGTCATCGTCGGACAGGATCAGCTCGTCGAGCGCATCCTCGTCGGGCTGCTGGCCCACGGACACATCCTGCTCGAGGGCGTCCCAGGGGTGGCCAAGACCTTGGCCGTCGAGACCTTTGCCAAGGTGGTCGGCGGCAGCTTCTCGCGCGTGCAGTTCACCCCGGACCTCGTGCCCACCGACCTCATCGGTACGCGCATCTACCGGCAGGGCCGCGAGGAATTCGATACCGAGCTCGGTCCGGTCGTCGCCAACTTCCTGCTCGCCGACGAGATCAATCGCGCGCCCGCAAAGGTCCAGTCGGCCCTGCTCGAGGTGATGGCCGAACGTCACGTCTCGATCGGCGGCACCACCTACCCGATGCCCGATCCATTCCTGGTGATGGCGACCCAGAACCCGATCGAGAACGAGGGTGTCTACCCACTGCCCGAGGCGCAGCGCGACCGGTTCCTGTTCAAGGTGCTCGTGGACTACCCCACGGTCGAGGAGGAACGCGAGATCGTCTACCGCATGGGCAATGTCGCGCCGGAGGCGTCGCAGATTCTCGACCCGGAATCAACAGTCCGGCTGCAACGCGCTGCCGCGAACGTCTTCGTCCACCACGCTCTCGTCGACTATGTGGTGCGGGTCATCAACGCGACGCGCCGCCCGGCCGAGCTCGGTCTGACCGATGCCGCGAGCTGGTTGTCCTACGGTGCCTCTCCGCGTGCCACCCTGGGCATCGTCGCGGCGGCGCGGGCACTTGCACTGGTCCGGGGCCGGGACTACGTGGTCCCACAGGACATCGTGGAGATCATTCCCGACGTCCTGCGTCATCGTCTGGTGCTCAGTTATGACGCGCTCGCCGACGAGGTCACCGCCGACACCGTCATCACCCGGATCCTGCAGACGGTCGGACTGCCGCAGGTCGGCGCGCAGCCGGTGGCCGCACCGTTCCAGGGGCCCGGCCGACAGCAGCCCGTCGCCGAGTACCCGAACCACCCGACGGCGCCGCCGGGCGCGAACCAGCAGTCGGTGAATTCGCAGGCGCCCGCCCAGCAGGCGGTCCAGCCCGCACCGAACCAGACGACCGCGCAATATGGCGGCCAATAGCGATCTGCCGTCGCTCGGAACGGGATTGCTCGAGGAGCCCGCGCTGACGGCGGCGCTGAAGATGCTCGAGCTCACCGTGCGGCGCAAGCTCGAGGGTGTCCTGCAGGGCGAACATCTCGGCCTCATCCCCGGTCCGGGATCCGAGCCGGGGGAGGCCCGGCCCTACCAGCCCGGCGACGACATCCGGCGGATGGAATGGTCGGTGACCGCCCGTACCACCCAGCCGCACGTACGGCAGATGATCGCCGACCGTGAGCTCGAGACGTGGCTGGTCGTCGACGCGTCGGCCAGCCTGGATTTCGGCACCGTCAACTGCACCAAACGAGATCTCGCCGTCGCCGCGGCGGCCGCGATCGTGCATCTGACCGCCGGCGGCGGCAACCGGCACGGTGCGATCGTGGTGACCGGAGACCAGGTGGTCCGCATCCCGGCACGCGCCGGACGCGTACACGCACAGCACGTGCTCAAGACCATCGCGACCACCACACGCAGCGCACCGGGCGTGCGTGGTGACCTCGACGCCGGAATCGAGGCCTTGCGCCGACCACAGCGGCGTCGTGGGCTGGCTGTGGTGATCAGCGACTTCCTCGGTCCGATCAACTGGGAGCGGTCATTGCGGGCGATCGCCGCACATCACGAACTGCTTGCGGTCGAGGTGCTCGATCCCCGCGATGTCGAACTACCGCCCGTCGGGGAGGTCCGGTTGGCCGACGCCGAGTCCGGTGACGTGCGTGAGGTGACGATCACCGAAGGGCTGCGGCACGACTTCGCCGTCGCCGCGAACGCCCACGCGACCCAAGTGCGGCGGACGATCCGTAGTTGTGGTGGCCCGGTGCTGTCGCTGCGCACCGACCGGGACTGGCTCACCGACGTCGTGAAGTTCGTCGGGCAGCGTCGTCGAGGCCTTGTGGCCGGGGTCGGGTGAGCGGGTGTTCTCCAACCCGTGGTGGCTTCTGCTCGTCCTGCTCGTGGCGGTCCTGGCGGTCTGCTACGTCTACGTACTGCGCAACCGGCGCAAGCGCACCCTGCAATTCGCCAATCTCGAGGTTCTCGACCGGGTCATCCCCACCGAGGGCCGGCGGACCCGCTGGGTACGACACGCACCGATCGCCCTCCTCATCGTCGCCCTGTTGCTGCTGGTCGTCGCGGCGGCCGGGCCGCAGGCCGACCGCAAGGTGCCCCGCAACAAGGCCACGGTCATCCTGGTCATCGACGTGTCGCGCTCGATGGAGTCGACCGATGTCGCGCCCACCCGGCTCAAGGCGGCCCAGGCGGCCGCCAAGAAGTTCGCCGACGATCTCACCGATGGCATCAACCTCGGTCTGATCTCCTTTGCCGGCACCGCGTCGAATCTCGTCACACCGACTCCCGACCACAACGCCACCAAGACCGCCGTCGACAAACTCCAGCTCGCCGACAAGACCGCAACGGGCGAGGGAATCTTTGCGGCCATCCAGCAGATCCAGACGCTCAATGCCGTACTCGGTGGTGCCGCGGGCGCCCCGCCGTCGCGTATCGTGCTGCTCTCCGACGGCAAACAGACGGTGCCAGACGATCCCGAGGATCCACGCGGCAGTTTCACCGCGGCGCGCAAGGCCAAGGAGGAGAACATCCCGGTCTCCACCATTTCGTTCGGTACCGCGACCGGCACGGTCGACCTCGACGGAGATCGTGTGCCGGTGCCCGTCGACGACGACTCGCTACATCAGATCGCCAACCTGTCGGGCGGTACGTTCTTCACCGCCTCCAGTCTCGACGAACTGAACAAGGTATACGCGACGCTGCAGAAGGAAATCGGTTACGAGACTCGCCGGGGTGATGCCTCGCGGCCGTGGATCATCACCGGAACCGTGCTGGCGATCGCCGCGGTGATCGGTTCGCTGGTGATCAATCAGCGCCTCCCATAGTGAATACGTTCATCTGAGGTCCATCTGAGGGTGAACACGCCCACCCGGGCTTCACGTCCACCTGACATCGAGCGTCATCGAGCGAACGGATAGGTTATGGCCCATGGCTGATAGCAACGAAACGTCCGACGCGGCTCGCGTCTCACGATCGGTACTGGTCACCGGCGGCAATCGGGGGATCGGTCTGGCCGTCGCCCGGCGATTGCTCGCCGACGGACACAAGGTCGCGGTGACCCATCGCGGCTCCGGGATGCCCGAGGGGCTGTTCGGGGTGGTGTGCGACGTGACCGATACCGAGTCGGTCGAGCGGGCCTTCGCCGAGGTCGCCGAACATCAGGGTCCGGTGGAGGTGGTCGTCTCCAACGCCGGCACCAACGACGACACCCTCATCATGCGGATGAGCGTGGAGAGCTTCGAGAACGTCATCGACGCCAATCTCACCGGCGCTTTCCGCGTGACCAAGGCGGCCACTCGCGGCATGTTGCGCAAGCGTTGGGGACGATTCATCTACCTGGGCTCGGTCGTCGGCCTGATGGGCACGCCCGGCCAGGCCAACTACGCATCTTCCAAGGCCGGCGTGATCGGTCTCGCGCGGTCGGTCACCCGCGAGCTCGGTGGCCGTAACATTACCGCCAACGTGGTGGCCCCCGGCCTCATCGACACCGACATGACGCGATCACTGCCCGAGGAGTACACCAAGACCGCCGTGGACCAAGCTATCCCGGCCAAACGGATGGGGCAGCCCGAGGAGGTCGCGGCGGTGGTGTCCTTCCTCGCCTCCGACGACTCGGCCTATGTCACCGGCAACGTCATCAACGTCGACGGTGGCCTGGGTATGGGGCACTGAACCGCGTACCCGATCATCACACCGAACCCATCACCATCCACCGGACCACAGAGGAGTTCTCGTCGTGAGCGGAATCCTGGACGGTAAAACCGTCCTCATCACCGGCATCATCACCGATGCCTCGATCGCCTTCCACACCGCCAAGGTTGCACAGGAGCAGGGCGCCAAGGTGGTCATCACCGGCATTCCGGAGCGGCTGCGGCTGATCGACCGCATCGCGAGGCGGCTGCCGCAGGAGGTGCCGCCTGCGATCGGGCTCGACGTGACCGACGAGGAGTCGCTCTCGGCGCTGGCCGGCAAGGTGCGCGAGCTCGCACCCGAGGGCATCGACGGAGTCGTACATTCGATCGCCTTCGCGCCGAAGACCCTGATGGGTCCCGACGCCGTGCCGTTCCTCGACGGGCTGGGCCCGGATGTGGCCAAGGCCTTCGAGATCTCGGCGTGGAGCTACGCCTCGCTGGCCCGCGCGGCGCTGCCTGCCATGAACGAGGGCGGTTCGATCGTCGGTATGGATTTCGATCCGCGCACCGCCATGCCCGAATACAACTGGATGGGCGTGGCCAAGGCGGCGCTGGAATCGGTCAACCGCTACGTAGCGCGCGAAGTCGGTTACGCCAAGGGCATCCGATCGAATCTCGTTGCGGCCGGTCCGATCAAAACCCTTGCCGCCAAGGCTATTTCGGGTACCGCAACCGATGATGCGAAGAAACTGAACATGCTCAACGAGTATTGGAACGGGGCGTCGCCGATCGGTTGGGACGTCAACGACCCGGGTGTCGTGGGCACCAGTGTGTGCACGCTGCTCTCCGACTATCTGCCCGGTACGACGGGCTCGATCGTCTATGTCGACGGCGGCGCCAGCCACAACACGTGGTTCCCGGAGGACTTCATCAAGTGAGGATGTGCCGGTGACGTCGTCGGGCGGTGACGGGGGATTCGACGCCGTCCTGTTCCTGTCCTTCGGCGGACCGGACGGACCCGACGACGTCCTGCCGTTCCTGCAGAACGTCACCCATGGACGTGGCGTGCCGGCCGACCGGCTCGCGGCGGTGGCCGAACATTACCTGCACTTCGGTGGTGTCTCACCGATCAACGGGCTCAACCGCGACATGATCGCGTCGTTGCGCACCGAGCTCGACGCGCGCGGCCATTGCGGGCTGCCGGTGTACTTCGGTAACCGCAACTGGCATCCGATGGTCACCGACGCCGTGACCGAGATGTACGACGCCGGTCACCGTCGCATCCTGGTCTTCCCGACCTCGGCGTGGGGCGGCTACTCGGGATGCCGGCAGTACCACGAGGACATCGAGGCCGCAGTCGCCGAGTTGGGCGGTCGGCGTCCCGCCGCGGCGTCGGATCCTGTTCTGCTGCGCAAACTGCCGCAGTATTGGGATCACCCGGCGATGGTGGCGGCCGGACGTGACGCGATCATGCGGGCGGCAGCGGCACTGCCCACCGCCGACGAACCGCCCCGCTTGGTCTGTACCGCACATTCGGTGCCGATGGCGGCCGATGTGAATTCTGGACCTGCCGCCGACGGCGGGCGCCTCTATTCGCGCCAGGTGGCGCGCGCCGCCGAGATGGTTGCGCACGCTGCCGGCTTCGCCTCCTACGACCAGGTGTGGCAGTCCCGGTCGGGTCCACCGCAGGTGCCGTGGCTCGAGCCCGACATCTGCGATCACCTGGAAAGCCTTGCAGGCCAAGGTATTGCGCAGGTCATCGTATATCCGGTCGGCTTCATTTCCGACCATCTCGAGGTGGTCTGGGATCTCGACAACGAGGCCGCCGAGACCGCGCGGCGGCTCGGAATGGACTACGTGCGCGCGGGGACCGTCGGCACCGACGAGCGCTTCATCGCGCTCATCGCCGACCTCGTCGACGACTACCTGCGGGGCGCAGGCGATCTCACGGCGATGGGATGCGGCGACAACGGGCGGATCTGCCGTGACCGCTGCTGCGTCCCGGCCGGGCGTCCGGCGCGCGACTGATCGTCATCACCAGGTGACGCCCAGGAATTCGCCGATCACGCGGTCGACGGCGGCGGCCCGCGCGGACCGGGCCAGCGTGACCAGCCGGCGTAACTCTGAGTCCCCGGCCGACCACTGATCGGCGGTCGTCCCGAAGCCGGCTCCGGCGCCGGCAGCCAGTGATGCGATCGATTCGACCTGTGCGGCCGTCTCGATCATCCGGGTCGCGCGTTGGTCGTCATGCGGCGGCAGATCGACGAGGTGCCGGTGGGTCTCGGCCCGCAGCGTTGCGCGCAGGTCGGCGGGGGCGGTGGCGGTCCGGCCCCCGATGCGCGTGATGAGATCGGCCGTCGTCGTAATCGCCTGGCGTAGTTCCAATTCGATCTGACCGGCGGCGGCTGTGGCGCTGCTGGGGACCGACGTTCCGTAGCGCAGGGCGCGCCAGCGAAGGCTGCCGTCGTGCTCGCCGGGGATCAATGCGAGCGGTGTCGGCGCACCGTCGTCGATCAGCAGGACCTCGCCGGCGGCGAACGCGGCGGTGGTTGCGTCATCGGGTGGAAGTCCGTGAGGTGCACCGGCCGACGGCAGTCGGACCGATAGTCGCCGAGCGCCGCGCAGCATGCCGAGCAGCCCGAGTACGCCGTGCGCAGACGATACGTCGGTACCGGAGCGGTCGTCGAGCACATGGAGATCGGCCGAGTCGGCGAGGGTGTCGGCAACGTCATCGGGGGAGCAGCGTCCGGCGATCCACGCGGCCGACCACGCCCCGAAGGCACAGGTCGGCCAGGCGCGGGTGAGGACATGATCGGTACTGGTCATAGGCACTCCACAATACCTGCGGTGTACCGGATGGCGTGCGGCGTGGCAGGCGTGCGGTGTGGCAGTAGTTCACTACAGTGGCCGGTGTGACACCCGATCGTTACGGACGAGATGTACTGGCCGCGCCGCGTCGCGTCGCGCCCCGCACCCCGGAGGTGGCCGCCGAGCGGGATCTGGTGGTCGAGGATGCGGCAAGTGGCTTCTGCGGCGCCGTCGTCGGGCTGGAGAAGAGCTACGCCGGCGATCTGGTGCGGCTGGAGGACCGGAACGGCCGCACGCGCGTCTTCGTGATGCACCCGGCGGCCTTCCTCATCGACGGTTCGCCGGTCACCCTGGTCCGGCCCCGTGCACGCGGGCCCCTCCCCGCCCAACGCACCGCCTCTGGTTCGCGGGTGGCACCGAAGACCCGGGCGCGCACCGCCCGCGCCAGCCGCATCTTTGTCGAAGGTGTCCATGACGCCACGCTGATCGAGCGAGTGTGGGGCGCCGACCTGCGGGCCGAGGGTGTGGTGGTCGTCGGCCTCGACGGCCTCGACAATCTCGAGGAGGTCCTCGCCGAGTTCGGGCCGGCGGCGCACCGGCGCGCCGGCGTCCTCGTCGATCACCTCGTGTCGGGATCCAAAGAAGAACGACTCACCGCGGGGCTGGGCGAGCACGTTTTGATCTGCGGGCACCCCTACATCGACGTCTGGGAGGCGGTCAAACCCGCGTCGGTGGGAATCCGGGCGTGGCCGAAGGTTCCGCGCGGTGAGGATTGGAAGACGGGAATGTGCGCCCGATTAGGTTGGGGCACACCGCAAGACGGCTGGCGCCGCGTGCTTGCCGGAGTGGGCGGATTCCGTGATCTCGAGGTCGATCTGCTGCGCTCGGTGGAACAACTCATCGACTTCGTCACCGCCGCCGGCGGCGACAACTGATCGGCCGGAGTCCGACTGCGCCGCCGGGAGATTGCCGCGGTTGCACACACCGATGACGATCCGGACGAATCCGGCCCGCCCTCTGGCAGACTGGACCCATGAGTGCGCTGATCTGGCTGGTGGCCGTGATCGTGCTGCTGATCGGCGAGATGGTCAGCGGCGATCTGGTGCTGCTCATGCTGGGTGGTGGCGCACTGGCCGCGGCGGGTGTGGACTTCTTTGTTTCGCCGCCGATCTGGGTGGACGGTGTGGTCTTCGCCGTGGCGGCGGTACTGCTGCTGGCCTTTGTCCGTCCGGTCGCCAAGCGGCACCTGCTGAGCCGACCGGCCCTGCTCACCAACACCGAGGCTCTCGAGGGCAAACACGCCGTCGTGACCGCACATGTCGATGAGCACGGAGGACGAGTGAAGATCGGCGGCGAGGAGTGGTCGGCCCGGGTGATGACGCCCGGCGATCGATTCGAGGCAGGCGAACAAGTGACCGTGATGCAGATCGACGGCGCGACCGCCGTCGTATGGAGAGGGTGAGAGTCGTGGAGTATGTCGGCCTGGTAGTGGCGGTGCTGCTGATCGTGTTGGTGGTGGTGGTCCTCGCGAAATCGGTGGCCCTGATCCCACAGGCGGAGGCCGCGGTGATCGAGCGGCTCGGGCGGTATACCCGCACCGTGTCCGGTCAGCTGACGCTGCTGGTCCCGTTCATCGACCGGATCCGCGCACGTGTCGACATCCGCGAACGCGTGGTCTCGTTCCCCCCGCAGCCGGTCATCACCGAGGACAACCTCACGCTCTCGATCGACACGGTCGTCTACTTCCAGGTCACCAACCCGCGGTCGGCGGTCTACGAGATCGACAACTACATCGCCGGTGTGGAGCAGTTGACGATCACCACCCTGCGCAACGTGGTCGGTGGCATGACCCTCGAGGAGACCCTGACCTCGCGTGACTCGATCAATGGGCAGTTGCGCGGTGTGCTCGACGAGGCCACCGGCCGATGGGGTCTGCGCGTCGCGCGGGTCGAACTGAAATCGATCATGCCGCCGCCGTCGATCCAGGAATCGATGGAAAAGCAGATGAAGGCCGACCGGGAGAAGCGCGCCACGATCCTCGCCGCGGAGGGACAGCGCGAATCGGCGATCAAGACCGCAGAAGGCGCCAAGCAGAGCCAGATCCTCTCGGCCGAGGGTGCCAAGCAGGCGGCGATCCTCGGCGCCGAGGCCGAACGGCAGTCCCGCATCCTGCGCGCACAGGGCGACCGGGCGGCCACCTACCTCAAGGCGCAGGGCGAGGCCAAGGCGATCCAGAAGACCTTCGCGGCGGTGAAGGCGAGCAAGCCAACCCCCGAGATCCTGGCTTACCAATACCTGCAGCAGATCCCGGAGATGGCCAAGGGCGAGGCCAGCAAGGTGTGGGTGCTGCCCACCGACTTCGGTTCGGCCCTACAGGGATTCGCGCGGTCGTTCGGGGCGCAGGGCGACGATGGCGTGTTCCGCTACGAGCCCGCCGATGACACGGTGCCCGACGTCGACGAGTCCGAGACCGAGGGCTGGTTCGACATGACCACCGACCCGCACGTTGCCCGCGCGGTCGCGGAGGCCGAGGCGGTGGCCCGGCAACCCGTGGCACCCGAGGCCCCCCTGCGGCCGAATGTCCGGACGAATACGGCTCCGGGCGTCGACGTCCCGAACGCGGTCGGTGCCGCGCCCGGCTTCCCTGATCCACAGGCCGTCGGAGCGGGCGACCCGCAGGCCGTGCCCAATTCCGGTTACGACCCGCGACATGCCGGGGGATCTCAGACTTCCTGAGCCCTGCGAACCGGTAGCCGCATGTCCAGGATCAAACCGATCACGCCGATCGCGAAGAAGCATCCGCTCATCACGAGCAGCCAAGGATTGGTCCGGCCGGTCAGTGCATCCCCGAGCAGCACCACGGCCACGGTGCCCGGTGCCATGCCCATGACGGTGGCCAGAAGGTAGGGGCCGGTGCGGACCGAGGAGAGTCCCGAGCAGTAGTTGAGGAGCCAGAACGGGCACACCGGGATCAGCCGCAGCGACCCCACCGCGAGCCACCCGCGTGCCCGCAGACGGTACTCGACCGCCCGGATCACCGGACGGGTGAGGAACGGTTGGATGCGCGTGCGGCCGACCCCGCGCGCCAGCCGGAACGCCACGTAGGCCGCCAGCGTCGCAGCGATCATCGCGCCCAACAGGCCGACGACCGGGCCGAAGAAGATACCGGCCATCACCGTGAAGATCGTGCGCGGAATCGGGAGCACCGTGAACGCCACATAGGCCACGAAGAACACCCAGACAAAGGTCGGGCCCAGGTTGTCACCCCACGCCCGCACGCTGGCCACCGACGGGACCGGGGCCAGATAGGAGGCGGCCAACAGCGCACATACCGCGACGAGCCCGATGATCGCGTTTCGGATGCTGCGCCGACGCTCACGGGCGGACTCGGCGGTCGGCTCACGCCTGACCCGGTCCGGCCTGGCCGGGTCCTGCCTGGTTGGGGCCGTCGACTCGCCCGGTCGGCTGCGGTCGTTCGGCACCGGTTCACTGTAGGCGATCGAGCACATAAGGCCCGCATGCGGCGGTTTCGACGAGGCGCGCGCCGGTCAGCCGATGAGGATGTGGCGTGGTCTACGTCACCGGTCCGCCCTATTGTGTCGTACCGAGCGAGCGATCGGCTAAGGTCAACTACGCTCTCGGTCCGAGCGCATGATGGAGGTGTGTTCAGCACGATGCCCGCGCAATCCGAACAGCCCGAACAATCCCGATCGGTGTCATCCCGGTCCGGACTGGACGAGGCATACGACACGTGGTCGCACGCGGCGGCGGCGGTACTGGCCAAGTCGCGGCGCGTCGAGGTCGATGAGCTGCCCGACACTCCCGAAGCGCTGCTGTCCACCCGGACGCGCGACGGGCTCGCCATTCGCCCGCTGTATACGCGCCGGGATGAGACCGCCGAGCCGGGCGTTCCCGGTCAGTTCCCCTACGTACGCGGCGCCGACCCGGCGCGTGACGTCCTCACCGGCTGGCGGGTCACCGAGCGGTTCGGCGACACCGCCCTTGGCGACGACCCAACTGCACCGGCCGACACCAACTCCGCCGTCCTCGACGCCATGACCAACGGCACCAGCGGGCTGTGGCTCACGCTCGGGGGAGCACTCACTGTCGACGACATCCCGACCGTGCTCTCGGGTGTCTATCTCGATCTGGTGCCGATCACCCTGGACGCCGGGGCCGCGGGGATCGAGGCCGCGCGGGCATTGCTCGGGGTCCGCGACGCGGCGACGCCCGCGACGAGCACCGCACCGCCGACCGCGGCCACCACGCTTTCGCTGGGCCTCTCGCCGCTCACCGCGGCCTACAGCGGCCGGGCCACCGTCGCGGCCGACGCGGCGACTGCGCTGGCCGTCGACGTCGCGGCCGAGTACGGCCGCGCGGTACGCACCTTCCGGGTCGACGGCACCGACTTCGCGACTGCCGGTGCCGACAACGGTCTCGAACTGGGGCTCTCGGTCGCCGCGGCGCTGGCGCATGTTCGTGATCTCGCCCAGGCGGGTCTCGCCCCGGCACAGGCCCTCGAGCAGATCTCCTTCGCCGTGTCGATCGACGACGATCAGTTCGCCGGCATCGCGAAACTGCGGGCCTTACGACGCATCTGGGCCCGAGTGGCCGATGTCGTCGGTGCGCCCGAGGTCGGTGCCGCGCTGACGCACGCGGTGACCGACCTGTCGATGTACAGCCAGCGCGATCCGTGGGTCAACATGCTGCGCAGCACGATCGCCGCATTCGGCGCCGGCGTCGGCGGCGCCGATCAGGTGACAGTTCTCGGCTTCGACGCCGCGCTCCCCGCCGATGCCCGTACCTCGGGTGCCCGCTTTTCGCGGCGCATGGCGCGCAACACCCAGCTGGTGCTGCTCGAGGAGTCCAACATCGGCCGCGTCCTCGACCCGGCCGGCGGCTCCTGGTTCGTCGAATCGCTGACCGACGATCTCGCAGCGAACGCGTGGGCGGTGTTCGGCGACCTCGAGCGGCGCGGTGGATATCACAGCGCCCTCGAATCGGGATGGATCGCCGATCGCGTCGCCGAATCGCTGGCCACCAGAGACATCGAAGTCGCCCATCGTCGACAGTCGGTGACCGGCGTCAACGAGTTCCCGAATCTCGACGAGAAGCCCATCGCCACACCCGCCGCATCGATGACGGGTCTGCCCGGCGCGAGTCCGCGTCTGGCGCGCGTCGGCCGTGCCTTCGAGTCGCTGCGCGACCGCTCCGACACCCACCTGGCAGCGACCGGCACGCGACCGCGAATCCTGTTGCTGCCCTTGGGTAGCGTGGCCGAGCACAATGGCCGCACCACCTTTGTCACCAATCTGCTCGCCGCCGGCGGCATCGAAGCGGTCAATCCGGGGCCGATGGATGCCACCGGGGTCGCCGACGCGGCCGCCGCTGCCGCCACGCCGATCGCCGTGCTGTGCGGGACCCGGCAGCGCTACGCCGACGAGGGGCCGACAGCGCTCGCCGCGGCCCGGGCCGCGGGCCTGACGCGTGTACTCCTCGCCGGACCGGCGAAGGAGTGGCCGGCCGGTGATGACGGTCCGGACGCCGAACTGCGTGTCGGAATCGATGCGGTCACCGCCCTGACCGACCTGTTCGATCGGCTCGTACCCACCGAGCCCGACACCTCGGGAGTCCAGGCATGACCAACACCGAACAGCACACCGCCATACCGAATTTCGCCGACGTCGAGCTCACTGCCGATGCGCCGGAGGTACCCGAGGCCCCGGCGCACGCGGGCGCCGACGTGATCGAGAATCTCTCGCGCGCACATGGTTACACCGCCGAGCAGGTCACCTGGACCACGCCCGAGCAGATCGACGTCAAACCGGTCTACACCCGCGCCGACCGGGACGCGGTCACCCGCGATGACGAACATCCTTATCCGCTGGACTCGCTGCCCGGCGCGGCGCCGTTCATCCGTGGCCCGTATCCGACGATGTATGTCAACCAGCCGTGGACGATTCGCCAATACGCCGGCTTCTCCACGGCCGCCGAATCCAACGCCTTCTACCGGCGCAATCTCGCAGCCGGGCAGAAGGGCCTGTCGGTGGCCTTCGACCTCGCGACCCACCGCGGCTACGATTCCGATCATCCGCGCGTCGCCGGCGACGTCGGCATGGCGGGGGTGGCGATCGACTCGATTCTCGACATGCGTCAACTCTTCGACGGCATCGATCTGGGCACCGTGTCCGTGTCGATGACGATGAACGGCGCCGTCTTGCCGATTCTGGCGTTGTATGTCGTTGCCGCCGAAGAACAAGGCGTACCACCGGAGAAGCTGGCGGGGACCATCCAGAACGACATCCTCAAAGAGTTCATGGTCCGCAACACCTACATCTATCCGCCCAAACCGTCGATGCGGATCATCTCGAACATCTTCGAATACGCCAGCCAGAAGATGCCGAAGTTCAACTCGATCTCCATTTCCGGCTACCACATCCAGGAAGCCGGGGCGACGGCCGATCTCGAGCTGGCCTATACGCTCGCCGATGGGGTCGAATACATCCGGGCCGGCCTCGATGCCGGGCTCGGTATCGACGCCTTCGCCCCGCGGCTCTCGTTCTTCTGGGGCATCGGGATGAACTTCTTCATGGAGGTCGCCAAGCTGCGTGCCGGTCGTCTGCTCTGGAGCGAACTGGTGGCACAATTCGATCCCAAGAACCCCAAATCGCGGTCGCTGCGCACACATTCGCAGACCTCGGGCTGGTCGCTGACCGCCCAGGACGTGTTCAACAACGTGGCGCGCACCTGCGTCGAGGCGATGGCCGCGACGCAGGGACACACCCAGTCACTGCACACCAACGCGCTCGATGAAGCGATCGCGCTGCCGACCGACTTCTCCGCGCGGATCGCTCGCAACACCCAGTTGCTGCTGGCGCAGGAGTCGGGGACCACTCGTCCGATCGATCCCTGGGCCGGGTCCAACTATGTCGAGTGGCTGACCCATCAGCTCGCGCAGAAGGCCCGCGCCCACATCGCCGAGGTGGAGGCGACGGGCGGGATGACGCAGGCCATCAACGAGGGTCTGCCGAAGTTGCGCATCGAGGAGGCCGCCGCACGCACGCAGGCCCGCATCGATTCCGGGCAGCAGCCACTGATCGGCGTCAACAAGTACCGGGTCACCGACGACGAGGAGATCGACGTCCTCAAGGTCGAGAACTCCAAGGTGCGCGCCGAGCAGTTGGAGAAGCTGGAAAGGCTTCGCACGGGCCGTGATCCGGTGGCCGTCGAGGCTGCGCTCGCCGATCTCACCCGGGCCGCCGCGACCACCGACGGCGGTATGGCGAACAACCTGCTGGCGCTGGCCATCGAGGCGGCGCGGCATCAGGCAACTGTCGGCGAGATCTCGACCGCACTCGAAAAGGTCTATGGTCGCCACCAGGCAGAGATCAAGACCATCAGCGGGGTGTATCGGCATGAGGTGGGCGAGGTGAGCTCGGTCGACGCGGCGACCGAGATCGTGGCGCAGTTTGCCGAGGCCGAGGGCCGTCGTCCGCGTGTGCTGGTCGCCAAGATGGGACAAGACGGGCATGACCGCGGCCAGAAGGTGATCGCGACCGCGTTTGCCGACCTCGGCTTCGACGTCGACGTGGGGCCGCTGTTCGCCACTCCGGAGGAGGTCGCCGGGCAGGCGGCCGACAACGACGTGCACGTCGTCGGGGTGTCGTCGTTGGCGGCCGGGCATCTCACCCTGGTGCCCGCGTTGCGTACGGCGCTCGCGGAGGTCGGGCGTCCCGACATCATGATCGTCGTGGGCGGTGTCATCCCGCCCGGCGATTTCGACGCGCTCTACGAGGCCGGGGCCGCGGCGATCTTCCCGCCCGGCACGGTGATCGCCGACTCGGCCGTCGAGCTGATCGGCAAACTCGCCGACCAACTCGGCCTCGAACTCGCCGGAGCCGCATCGGAGTGAGCGACGCGGGAGACACCGGCAGGGCGGTCGGCCGGCGCGTCGACATCGACGCCCTCGAAGCGGGCGTGCTCGGCGACCGGCGGGCCGATCTGGCTCGTGCGATCACTCTCGTCGAGTCCCGGCGAGCCGACCATCGGGTAGCGGCGCAGGAGTTGCTGCTGCGTCTGACGCCGCACGCGGGCAAGTCTTTTCGGGTCGGGATCACCGGTGTGCCCGGGGTCGGCAAGTCCACGACGATCGAGGCGCTCGGCCTGCGCCTGATCGAGCAGGGCCACAAGGTGGCGGTACTTGCTGTCGACCCGTCCTCGACGCGCACCGGCGGTTCGATTCTGGGCGACAAGACCCGGATGGGCGGGCTCTCCACGGACAACCGCGCCTATATCCGGCCGTCGCCGACGTCGGGCACCCTCGGTGGAGTCGCCAAGGCGACGCGCGAGTCGATCGTGCTCGTCGAGGCGGCCGGTTTCGACGTGGTCCTGGTGGAGACCGTTGGCGTCGGGCAATCGGAGGTGGCGGTCGCGAACATGGTCGACACGTTCACTTTCCTGACTCTGGCCCGCACCGGTGATTCGTTGCAGGGCATCAAGAAAGGCGTCCTCGAACTCGCCGACGTGATCATGGTCAACAAGGCCGACGGCTCACACCTCACCGAGGCCCGCGGAGCCGCCCGCGAACTCAAAAACGCCCTCAAACTGATCTATCCGCATGACGCACTGTGGGTTCCGCCGGTCCAGACGATGAGCGCACTGGAGAACGCCGGCGTCGACGACTACTGGGCCGCCGTCGAGCGGCACCACGAAACCCTCATCGCCGCAGGCGAATTCGAGGCCCGACGCAATCGACAGCAAATCGATTGGATGTGGGAGATGGCGCGCGAGACCGTGCTCTCCCGGCTGGCGGAGTCCGCGGCGGTCCGGGCCGAGCGCACCGCCGTCGAAGCGCAGGTCGCCGACGCCGAACTGACCCCGGCCCTCGGGGCACAGCGGATCATCGAGGCCTTCGACCGGCGCTGACGGCACACCCGGCCGTCAGCGGTTCGGTCGAGTGGGAAACCGCCTGTCGCACAGCCCGGTCAGCCGGCCACCTGAATCAGTGGCGCGACCGTCGAGCCCAGCAGCTCGACCCGGCCCGGGAGGTGGCCGTTGGCAGGCGCGTTGATCGTGAAGCCGTCGATTCCGGTGGCCAAGAGCTCGGTGAAACGGTCGGCGACCTCGGCCGGGGAACCGATGATGGCGCGGTCCCGCGTGCCCTGGGCGCGGGGATTGCGTGCCAGGTACTCCTCGAATTCGCGTACGGCCTGTTCATGCGTCGGTGCCACACAGGCCGTCGTCTGTATGGTCACGGTGATCTCGGAGCGATCGCGGCCGAGTCGTTCACAGTGCTCGGCGAGGGCGTCGAGCTTGCGGCCGATCTCGTCGACCCCGCAGATCAGATTCGACTCGTCGGCGTATTGGGCGACCATTCGCAGCGTCTTGCGTTCCCCGCCACCGCCGATCAGCACCGGGATGCGGCTCATCGGTGCGGGAGAGTTGACGGCTTCGGACACCTGATACCACTTGCCCTGCAACGACGGTCGTTCACCGCGCAACATGGGCAGGATGATCTGCAGCGCCTCTTCGAGCTTCTCGAACCGATCGGTGAAGGTGCCGAATTCGTAGCCCAGTGAGTCGTGTTCGAGTTCGAACCAGCCGGCCCCGATACCGAGTTGCGCGCGCCCCTGCGAGACGAGATCGAGCGCGGTGATCGTCTTGGCGAGCAGCGTCGGGTTGCGATAGGTGTTGCCGGTGACCAGCGCCGACAGACGTACCTTTGACGTGTGCTGGGCGAGTGCGGACAGCAGTGAGTAGCACTCGAGCATCGGATCCTCGGGCTCCCCGAGCATCGCGAGCTGATAGAAGTGGTCCATCACGAAGACCGTGTCGAAACCGGAGTTCTCGGCTTCCACTGCCTGGGCGGCGATAGTCGGAAACAACTGTGCCGGTGCGGTGTCGGGGTAGGTGAAGTTCGGGATCTGGTAGCCGAGGTGAGTCACCGCAACAGGTTACGCCCCTCGCATGCGGTCGCCCACCGAGCGTGCGAGACCGGCGATGGTGTCGATGAGATCGTCGAAGACGCGGTCGACATCGGTGGCGGTCGCGATCCGGACATTGGGTGCACCGCCCCACATCCCGCGTTCGTCGGCGACCGTCGTGCCGCGCGTGAGCGTCCCGGACAACTCGACCGCGACGCGTGCCGGCCGGGTCGACGCCCACGCCGGGTCGAGCGCCACCATCGCCGCGAACGGGTCGTGCAGGTGGGCGATGTATCCCTCGTCGTGGGCGTGGTGGAACTCGAGATAGAAGCGCAGTGCATCCATCACGTGCCTGATGACCACGTTCTGGGCCACCGAGCGGGCGCCCGGCGCGTCGGCCGGATCCGGGCATTCCAGCGGTGTACTGCCGGCCGCGGCGGCCAGCCGCACGGTGTGGTCGGGGGTCAGCGCGATGGATTCGGTGAGATCCAGCGGACACACGATGGGTTCGGGGGCGCCGTCGGTGCCGAAGGCGGCGAACACCTCGGCCGCGGCCTCCGGATCGACTGCGACATTCCATTCCGAGGTCGGTGTGGTGTTGCCGTGCACGTGGAAGGCCCCGCCCATGATCACCAGACGCCGCAGCCGGAACGGCAGGTCGGGGTCGCGTCGGATGGCCGTGGCCAGCGAGGTGAGAGGGCCGGTGACCAGTCCGACCAATTCCCCCGGGTATGCCCGGGTGGCCGCGACCCAGGCATCCGCCGCGTCGAGGTCGGCGGCCGAGTGCGTGGCCGTGGGCAATTCGGCGTAACCGACACCCAGCGGGCCGTGCGTGTCTTCGGTGGTCATCAGCTCGGCGACCAGCGGAGTCGGCGCCCCTTGATGGACGGGGATGTCTTCGCGGCCGCACAGTGCCAGCCATGCCAGGTTGTTCGCGGTGACCACATCGGCGGGCACATTGCCGGCCGTGCTGGCGATGCCGACGATGTCGGCGTCGCTGCGGGCGAGGAGATAGAGCAATGCGAGCGAGTCGTCGATCCCGGTATCGCAGTCGAAGAACAGTCGTTGGGTCACGAGCATCCATTGTGCCTCTTTCGCGGGGTTCATCGTCGCCTGTACGCCGCTGTCCAGCGCATTCGACGGATCGGCACAATTCCGTAACGTCGGGGCATGGACGTCTCGATTCTCGGCGCGGCCCACCCCGGTGTCGCCCACCTGGCCTTCGAATGGACCGATTCGAACCGGATGTGGTTGATGGAGCGGCCGATTCGCATCGTCTGCTATATCGTCGGCGCACTGATCGTGCGGTGGGTCGCGAACCGACTCATCGACCGAGCGACCCGCCCCCACCCCGACGGGGGTGGTCAGCGATCCGCCCCGGCCCTGATCCGGCACCTACGCGAACGCGCACCGACCGGCGCAAAGACCTCTGGAGCCGCCAAGACGGCTGTGGCACAGCGACGATCCCAGCGAGCGCGGACCATCGGCTCGGTGCTCAAGTCCACCGTGTCGATCATCGTGCTGGTGTGGGTGGTGCTCGCGATCCTGTCGGTCCTCGGGGTCAACATCGCACCGTTCATCGCCTCCGCCGGGGTGATCGGTCTCGCGATCGGCTTCGGTGCGCAGAATCTGGTCCGTGACTTCGTCACCGGCATCTTCATGCTCCTCGAGGACCAGTACGGCGTCGGCGACACCGTCGACCTCGGCGAGGCCGTGGGCACGGTGGAGAGCGTGGGACTGCGCATCACGACGTTGCGCGACGTCGACGGCACCCTCTGGTACGTGCGCAACGGCGAGATCGCCCGCGTGGGCAACATGAGCCAGGAGTATGCCGTCGCCCGGCTCGATCTGCCGGTTGCATTGAGTGCCGATCTGGACCGGGCACAGGAGGTCGCCCTCGACGCGGCGAAGGCTGAGGTGACCGACAAAGAACTCGCCGACAATGTACTCGGACCGCCGGAGATGCTCGGTGTTCAGGAGGTCGCACCGCACCGCGTGACATTACGCATGACGGTGAAGACGAAACCGAACGCGCAATGGTCGACCCAACGTCGTCTCCGTTCGGCGACTCTGATCGCGTTCGAGGAGCACGGCATCGAATTGCCTCACCCGCTCGGACAGCTCGTGGGTTCGACGAACGGCCAGGCCGATGGGGGAGCGGGGTGATGGGGATCCACCGCGTTGGCATCCGGCGGCATAAAAGTGCATGTTGTGAGAAGCGGGTCTTGTCGCGGATGTTCTCATCCATCAGTCGCGACGCGTACGAGGACGAGTTGGTCGCGTAGTTCGTGTCGGGCGGTGCGGCCGCGTCGATCTCGCCCCACAGTGGAATCTTGATGTCCAGCCGCTCGGGAACCGCCTCGACAGCGAGCCAGGTGTCGGTGAGCGCGTCGGCGACGGCCGCCTGCGCCTGTGTCACATCGGGATCGTAGATCCGGACCTCGCCCCACGCGTCGCGAACATCAACGCGATGCGTCGGCCAAGGATGCCGGCTCCGAAAACCGCGACCGGACGGGACTGGATGTCATCGAAAGTGTGCGCAAAGCCCGTGTGCCGTAAACCCTTTCGGTGGGGATGATTTCGGGGTCAGACCATCCCGGCGATGCCGGACAAGTGGGTGGCGAGGTTGGCCACCAGGCGTTTGCCGTGATCGGCGCTTCCCGTCAGCGGCACCGCGTAGACGCTTCCGCCGAGGTCGGAGACATAGACCGTGTCCGCTTCGGTGTCGACGACCAGACCGATGGCCTCCTCGAATCCGTCGGCGAGGATCTCCGGTGTCGCGCCCGGCTCACCGGGCGCCGGGATCGGAGCCCGGTTCAGCGTGTTGCCGTTCGGGGGAGCACCGCGGTCGGTCCAGTACAGCGTTCCGTCGGCGATCTCGAGATCGATGGGCTCGGGCAGGTGAGCCCACAGAACTTCGATATCGGTGCGGGTCTGCGGCGTCTCGCCGGCCGCGATCTGCACCGGCGCTCGCAGGATCTTGCCGACACCACCCTTGGCCGGCCCCTTCTGCGTCCAGTAGAGCTGTTCGCCCGCCGCATCGACGGCCACCCCGACACACTGGTTCTCGATGCCGGGCTCGTTGACCACGAGGTCCTGGCGATCGCTTCCGTCAATGCGTATCCGGCTGACCCGGTGTCCCTCGCGATCTCCCCAGTACAGCCGGTCGCCATGGCACACCAGCTGCTTGCCGGTGGTGATGTCGCCCGGTGCGGTCAGGTCGCGGCGACCGGTGCCGTCGACGTTGATGGCGTGGACGCCACCGTTGGGGGTGCTGTAGTCCAGCGCCGACTCGCCGTCGCCCTTGTCGGGGTGCTGGATGGGCGTGCCCATGGTCGTCCAATAGGCGACGCCGCCGGCGATCTGCAGTCCGTCCGGGGACGCGCCGGTATCGGCATAGACTTGATCGGCCTGGCCGGTCGTGGTGTCGATCGTGAAGATGCGATCGGTCGAGATACCCAGCGCAACCAGCTTGCGATACACATCGTCTCCTTCTCCGATGGCGACGAACCGTTGGATGTCGGTCCTGCCGGGAGCGTGTGACCCGCTCCGCGTGAACGGCCGCCGACGGTCATCACGGTACGCGATGACCGGGTGTTTCATCAGGGATCTGCGTCGACTCCTGGATCCGCTCCCGGGGAGACCGGAGCTCGGCGTTTGCGTCGATATCCCGCTGTGCCACAGGATCTTTCGATCCCGTGGTCCATGACGAGCACGACGTCGAGCTGCCCTGCCCGGCCGGCCGTCAACTGGTCACCGCCGATTCGGACGGCTGTACGGGCCCGGCCGCACTTTCGACCACGCTGATCGCAACCGGCGCGCCGGAAACGACAAAGTCCCCGAGTGGAACTCGGGGACTTCGTCGTGTGGTGTCCGAGGGGGGACTTGAACCCCCACGCCCGTTAATAGGGCACTAGCACCTCAAGCTAGCGCGTCTGCCATTCCGCCACTCGGACTCGATTGTGGTCTGTGTGGGAGGTGACCTCTCACACCGGCGGCGATAACACTAACCGAGGTTGCCCCGGTATCCCAAATCCCGTAGGAGTGAGGGGTGACCGAAGAGTCTGAGCTCCCGCGCGCCGTCGACGAGGTCGTCGACCTCGTCAGCACCCTGATCCGTTTCGACACCAGCAACACCGGCGAACTCGAGACCACCCGCGGCGAGGAGGAATGCGCCAAATGGGTGGCCCAGATGCTCGAAGAGGTGGGGTACACCACGCAATATGTGGAGTCGGGGCAGCCGGGCCGCGGCAACGTCTTCGCCCGGCTGGCGGGCCCGCCGGATTCCGACCGCGGCGCGCTGCTGATCCATGGCCACCTCGACGTGGTGCCCGCCGAGCCGGCCGACTGGAGCGTGCATCCCTTTGCCGGGACCGTCAAGGACGGCTACATCTGGGGCCGCGGCGCCATCGACATGAAGGACATGGTCGGTATGGCGCTGGCGTTGGCGCGTCAGTTCCAGCGCGAGGGCACGGTGCCGCCACGCGACATCGTCTTCGCCTTCCTCGCCGACGAGGAGGCTGGCGGGACGTGGGGATCGCACTGGCTCGTCGAACATCGACCGGACCTGTTCGAGGGCATCACCGAGGCGGTCGGGGAGGTGGGCGGCTACTCGCTGACGGTGGACCGGCCCGACGGCAGCGAACGCCGTCTCTATCTGGTGGAGACCGCCGAGAAGGGTCTGGGGTGGATGCGGTTGACTGCCGACGCCACCGCAGGCCATGGATCGTTCCTGCACTCCGACAACGCCGTCACCGAGATCGCCGAGGCGGTCGCGCGGATCGGCCGGCACACCTTTCCGCTGGTGATCAGCGAATCGGTGACGCAGTTCTTGTCGGCGGTGTCCGAGGAGACCGGACTCGACCTGAGCCCCGACGCACCGGACCTGGAGACCTCGCTGTTCAAATTGGGGAGCCTCGCGCGGATCATCGGGGCGACGCTGCGCGACACGGCCAATCCGACGATGCTGCGGGCGGGGTACAAGGCCAATGTGATCCCACAGAAGGCGGAGGCGGTGGTGGACTGCCGAGTTCTGCCGGGGCGTCAGAAGGAGTTCGAGGCCGAGATCGACCGGCTCATCGGTCCGCACGTGACACGGGAGTGGATCACCCACCTCGACTCTTACGAGACGAGTTTCGACGGTGACCTCGTCGACGCGATGAACGCTGCGATCCTCGCGCACGATCCGGGCGCCCGCACCGTGCCGTACATGATGTCGGGCGGCACCGACGCCAAGGCCTTCGCGAAACTGGGAATCCGGTGCTTCGGGTTCGCGCCGCTGCAGTTGCCGCGGGAACTGGATTTCGCGGCACTGTTCCATGGGGTCGATGAACGGGTGCCGGTCGACGCCGTCGTCTTCGGTACCAAGGTGCTCGAACACTTCCTGCTGCACAGCTGATCGTGCCGGGCGGCCCGGGACAGTGCCCCGGCGGGCCGGCGGTGGTCGCCTAGAGTGGGTTGAGAAGCGCGCCGACCACGAGAAAGGTGACCTGATGCCGAGTTTCGATCCGTACGAACCGTTGCCCGCCCTGCCGGGATTCGAGGTGACCTCCACCAGTGTCGACGACGGTGCGACGCTGGCGAGTCGACAGGCGAGTGGGTTGATGGGCGCCGGTGGCCAGGACGTGTCACCTCAGTTGAGCTGGTCCGGATTCCCCAGCGAGACCAAGAGTTTCACGGTCACCGTGTACGACCCCGACGCGCCGACGGCATCGGGCTTCTGGCACTGGGCGGTCGCCGACATCCCGGCCGCGGTGACAAGTCTCGACGAGGGCGCAGGCGACGACACCGGCTCCGGCCTGCCGGCCGGTGCGGTCACGCTCGCCAACGACGCGTCGCTGCGCCGATATGTCGGCGCCGCACCGCCTCCCGGACACGGCCCGCACCGCTACTTCATCGTCGTGCATGCCGTCGACGTCGAATCGCTGGGTCTGCCCGACGGTGCGACGCCCGCCTACCTGGGCTTCAACCTGTTCTCCCATGCCATCGCCCGGACCAGGATCGTCGGTCTCTACGAGCAGCCTTCGGAAGACACGTGAGTCGTCGCCGCGGTCGCTGAGCCGTGGCCCGTCGGTACCGAGCGCCTCAGCGGCGAGTCGCGGCGCCGACGGCCGCAGCCAGATCGGGGAAACCGCCGTCGCGTACGCGTTGCGCGATACCGGCGTTGACCTCCTTGAGCCAGACCGGCCCGCCGTAGATGAACTGCGTGTACACCTGCAGGAGATCTGCGCCGGCCAGGATTCGTTCCCACGCCTGCTCGACGGTGTCGATACCGCCGACACTGATCAGTGAGAGCCGGCCGCCGACACGGGCATACAGGCGCTGCAGCACCGCCAGCGAGCGGTCGTGCAGTGGTGCGCCGGACAATCCGCCGGCGCCCATTGCCGCCACCTCGGCAGCCGGGGTGCGTAACCCGGTCCGGCTGATGGTGGTGTTGGTCGCGACGATGCCGGCGAGCCCGAGTTCGACGGCGAGGTCGGCGACCGCGTCGACGTCGGTGTCGGCAAGGTCGGGCGCAATCTTCACCAGCACGGGCACCGAAACCTCGCCCTGTACGGCGACGAGGATCGGCCGTAGCGCATCGACGGCCTGCAGATCACGCAGGCCCGGCGTGTTGGGCGAACTGACATTGACGACGACGAAATCGGCGTGTGGGCCCAGAAGCCTTGCCGAGCACCGATAATCGTCGACGGCCTCGTCGACGGGCACCGTCTTGGTCTTGCCGATGTTGGCGCCGATGGGTACCCGGACCGGGCCGGGCCGTGCCGCCTGAAGGTGCTGGGCGGCGACCCGGGCACCGGGATTGTTGAAACCCATGCGATTGACCAGCGCGCGATCACGCGGCAGGCGGAACAGCCGGGGCAGCGGGTTGCCCGGTTGCGCCTGGCCGGTGATGGTACCGATCTCGGCGAAGCCGAAACCCAGCTGCCCCCAGGCGTTCACGGCCGACGCCGTCTTGTCGAAGCCCGCGGCCAGTCCCAGCGGGGCGGGGAACTCGACCCCGAAGACCTGTTGACGCAGCACCGGATCATGCGTCGCGAGCACCCGCGCAGACACCTGCCGCAGCGGTGCGATCAGCATCACGACTCGGATGGCCGCCGCGGTGACGCGGTGGATGCGTTCGGGTGAAACACAGAACATCAGCCGCAACAGCACCGGATAGGCGTACCGGTTGAGGGTGCTCAGCATGCCCGGGCGTCCTCATCGGGCAGAGAATCATTGGCTGTCATAGGGTTTCGATCGACTCCGGTCGGCTCGGCGCGTTGTCCGCGGGAGGGTTTGCGACGTTTGAGCAGCACCTTGCGGGTTCCGTCGGAATACAGCCGTACCCGCGACAGCTCCCACCCACCGAACTCCGCCTCCAGCGACAGGCGCATCGACGCCGTCACGCGCGTCACCTCCGGCGGCAAACGCACGAGGATGCACTCGAAATCGTCGGAGGTGACCTCCCAGCCACGAGGGTAACGAGCGCCGTGGCGCGCACCGGCACGCCCGGATGCGGCGGGTATGTTCCCTGGGCGCAACGTCATCCGGCGGCCCCGGTCGTCGTCGGCACTCCGCTGGTGGGTGTCACCGGGGTTCCGCCGCCCTGGTCGGCGGGCGCGACGACCTGGAGTCCGCCGTCTCGGGCGGAGAGTACGTACACCGTGCCGTCCGCGTCGGCCACCATCGAATCCGGTTGGGCCACCGAGGCGAAGCGGTGCTTCTCCGCGGGTTCGCCGTTGGCGAGGTCATAGGCCACCACCTCGTTGTTCGCTGTCGTCGACACCCATAGCAGGTTGCGGGTGTCGTCGTAGTCTACGGCGTAGGGCCCGTCGGCCACGGGATAGCGGAACCGCATCACCAGCGGCGATCCGAAGAATCCGACGATCTCGTCGTCACGGGTGTTGGCGACGAGCACCCGGCCATAGTGATCCACCGTGGCGGTGGTCGCGCCGTTGCCTGCGCGCAACGCCGGTCCCAGATTCCCGTTGCTCAGATCGACCGGAGTCACCGACGACTGTGCCCGGTCGAGAACGACAACCTGCTCGTCGGACAACTCGGCACCGGGCGGCGAGACGGTGATGTCGTCGACGCGCACGAACCCGGCGATGTCGCGTTGCTGCTGCAACCGGTCGGTGTGGACCAGCACGTGACCGTTCTCGGTGCCCACCAGGATACGTCCGTCGGCCGTCCGCGCGAGGGCGGTCGGCGCGTCGGTGCGCAGCGGTACCGCGGTGACGTTGCCGTCGGGCCCGATTCGCACGAGATGGCCCGGTCCGGCGCCCACGAACCCGCCGTCCCCGACGCCGAGGAGTCGGGTGATCACCGGGGCGGGGATCACCGGGGTCGGCGTCGGGGCGGTCCCGGCCGCGGTATCGAACCGCATCACCGAATTTCCGCCGGGACCGATCACCGCGAGGCGGGTTCCCGACTCGGCGAGGGCGGATGAGCCGGCCGGGGTGGGAATGGTCAGCCCCGCCGGCGTGACGGCCGGGCCGGGAGGTGCCGAACTCGCAGAGGCCGGTGTGACAGTGGCCACATCGGTGGGGGTCTGCGAGCCATCGGAGGAGTTGCAACCGGCGATCACCAGTACGGAGGCAGTGAGTGCGACGAGCGCGCCGGCGGTCCGTCGCGCGCTGGTACGGACCACTGAACCGGATCGACTGGCAGGCATCTCCCCATCTTGGCGCACCGCCGAACCGGCCCGGCGCCGCGGGGTCGGCACTCGTGTCGGGGGTGAACGTCTCGCGCGAGTTCCCGCGTAGCATCGACCGCCGTGACCGACACCATGACGTGGGCCCAGTCGATCGTCCTCGGCGCGATCCAGGGCCTCACCGAATTCTTGCCGATCTCCTCTTCGGCCCATCTGCGTATCGCCTCGGAACTGATGTTCGGACAGGACGCCGGTGCGTCGTTCACCGCGGTCACCCAACTCGGTACCGAGGCGGCTGTACTGGTGTTCTTCGCCCGTGACATCGCCCGGATCGTGGTCGCCTGGTTCCGGGGACTCTTTTCTCGCACCGAGCGCGGACTCGACTACCGGATCGGCTGGTATGTGATCTTCGCCACCATTCCGATCGGGGTGATCGGGTACCTCCTCAAGGACGAGATCCGGTCGGCGGCACGCAATCTCTGGCTGGTGGCGACGGTGTTGATCCTGTTCTCGGGAGTCTTCTGGCTCGCCGAGCGACTCGCGACCCAGCGGCGTTCGATGGAACGGCTCACACTGCGCGACGGCCTGGTCATGGGGTTGGCGCAGTGTCTGGCCCTGGTCCCCGGGGTGTCGCGTTCGGGCGCCACCGCCAGCGCCGGGCTGTTTCTGGGTCTCGAACGCGAGGCCGCGTTCCGGTTCTCGTTCCTGCTCGCCATCCCGGCGGTGCTCGCCTCGGGACTGTTCAGCATCCCCGACGCCGTTCACCCCACCGGCGACGGCATGGAGGCCACGGGAGCGCAGCTGATCATCGCGACGCTGGTCGCGTTCGTCTTGGGTTACGTCTCGATCGCCTGGTTGCTCCGTTTCGTCAGCCACCACTCGATGAATTGGTTCGGCGCCTACCGGGTTGCACTGGGACTGGTCGTGATCGGGCTGTTGGCCGGTGGCGTCATCAGCGCGACCTGATCGGGTATGTCCTGGCGTCGTCTCCCGTCGAGTACGGCGCGCACGCGGGTCGTGGCAGATGTGCCGGCGGTCGCACGGGTGCATAAGGTTGTGGGATGACCGTGATCCTCGTGCGCCACGGACGCTCCACGGCCAACACGTCGGGCGTGCTCGCCGGACGCAGCCCCGGAGTCGCCCTCGATGAGAAGGGGCAAGGTCAGGCCGCCGAGCTCGTCGAGCGCCTTACGCCATATCTGCCCGCCATCGGCGCCGTCGCCCGTTCGCCACTGCAACGTTGCGCAGAGACGATGAGCCCGCTGCTCGGAGCCCTGATCGGCGCCGGTCGCGAGGTCCCCGAAATCGTCGTCGACGACCTCGCCGAGGTCGACTACGGTGCATGGACGAACCGCACGATCGGTGAACTGCTGAAGGAACCGCTGTGGAAAACCGTGCAGCAGCATCCCTCGGCGGCGGTGTTCCCCGACGGTGAGGGGCTCGCCGCGGTGCAGGCTCGTGCGGTGGCGGCGATCCGCGCCCTCGACCGGATCCACGGCGGGCCCGACGGTGCCGGAGTGTGGGTGGTCTGCTCGCACGGCGACGTCATCAAGGCGATCCTCGCCGATGCCATGGGGATGCACCTCGACGCGTTCCAGCGCATCGTCGTCGAACCCGCCTCGGTCAGCGTCATCCGCTACAGCGACACCCGCCCGTATGTGCACACGGTCAACTCGACGAAAGCGCTTTCGGTGCCGCTGCGGCGGCCGGCGTCCGACGACGCGGTGGTCGGCGGCGACCAGGGCACCGACGAACCCGGCGGGGACAAGCCAGAATCCGACCGGGTGCCGGTGGGTGAGCCGGCCGGTCCGCCGGTGGCCGCGGGCACCGGCCGGGACGGATAATGAACAGACAGCGTAAGGAGGTGGGTGATGTCGCGAGCGATTCATGTGTTCCGCAGTCCTGATCGATTCGTCGCGGGGACCGTCGGACAGCCCGGTGACCGGACGTTCTACCTCCAGGCCGTGCACGAGACACGCATCGTCAGCGTCATGCTCGAGAAGCAGCAGGTTCAGATCCTCGCCGAGCGCATCGGGGCGCTGCTCGAGGAGATCCATCGACGCTTCGGGACGCCGATTCCGCCGGAAGCCGGACAGGTCAGCGACCTCAGTCCGCTGGCCATGCCGGTCGACGCCGAATTCCGGGTCGGCACAATGGGATTGGGCTGGGATGCCGAATCCGAGGCGGTCGTCGTCGAGCTGCTGGCGATCACCGAGGGTGAGTTCGACGAGAGTGTCGTCCTCGACGACACCGACGAGGGCCCCGATGCGGTCCGCGTCTTCCTGACGACGCGGGCGGCTCGCGAGTTCGCTGCACGGTCCACGCGGGTCATCTCGGCGGGGCGGCCACCATGCCCGCTGTGCGGTGAGCCCCTCAATACCGAGGGCCATCTCTGTGTGCGGACCAACGGCTACAAGCGTGACGCGGAGTTGAGCAAATCCCTCGACTTCATCGACCCCGAGGTCTTCCGTGGGCTCGGCGACGTGCCACCGCTGCTCGGCCCCGATCCCGATGAAGATCCCGACCACCCCACCGCCGAGGAATCCGATCCCGACGATCCAGACGCCGACGGCCCCGCGGGTGGCTCCCGGTGACCACGGCGATCGCGTGGTCCGCGGGCCGGCCATGAGCGTCGAGGACGCCACCGGCATGCCCGAGCGCGGCCCCCGCGAGGAGGCCGACCCCACCGGCGTGACCTTGCGTGATGGTGAACTGACGATCATCGGCGCGATCCCCACCGCCAGCAACGCGACGCTCGTGTGCGACGCGCTGCTCGGCGAGCAGGCGGTGCGCTGCGTGTACAAACCGGTCCGCGGCGAGGTGCCGCTGTGGGATTTCCCCGACGGCACCCTCGCCGGCCGGGAAGTCGCCTCGTATCTGGTGTCGCAGGCCCTGGGCTGGGGCACCATCCCGACGACCGTCCTGCGCGACGGCCCGATCGGGGTGGGCATGGTGCAGCGCTGGATCGACACCCCGGAGCCGGACGATCCGCAGTTATGCGCCACCAGATTCGATCTGGTCGATCTGTGCCCGCCCGAGGCCGTACCTCAGGGATATCGGTCGATCCTGCGGGCGCTCGACGGGCAGGGCGAACCCGTCGAACTCGTCCACGCCGACGACCCGCGTCTGCAGCGAATGGCCGTGCTCGACCTGATCCTCAACAACGCCGACCGCAAGGGCGGGCATGTCCTCGAGGGTCTCGACGGCGAGGTGTACGGCGTCGACCACGGCATCTGCCTGCACAACGAGGACAAGCTGCGCACGGTGCTGTGGGGCTGGGCGGGCGAGCCCGTCCCGGCCCACCTGCTGGCCGACGTGGCGCGGCTCGCCGACGCGCTCGAGACCGAATCGTCGACGTTGCGCGTGGAGCTTCGTACCCACCTCACCGCCGACGAGATCGAAGCGCTGACCCTGCGGACGCTGATCCTTGCCGAAGACGCGAGGATGCCCCGGCCGCCGATGCACCGCGCGATACCCTGGCCGCCCTTCTGATCGGAGATGCCCACCCGATAGCCGACGCTCGGCGTGCCCTTTCCGGTCGGCCCCCGTCCGGTTGCCCCGCGAGCCCGCCATACAGTGGACCCATGCAATCGTGGCCCGATCTCACGGTGCCTGCCGTTCCCGGCACCGGCCCCGCACTTCGACTCTTCGACACCGCAGGCTCCCAGGTCCGGCCGGTTGCCCCGGGTCCGACGGCCACGATGTACGTCTGCGGGATCACTCCCTATGACGCCACCCATCTCGGGCACGCCGCGACCTACCTGACCTTCGACATGGTGAACCGGGTGCTGCGTGATCAGGGCCATGACGTGCACTACGTGCAGAACATCACCGACGTCGACGATCCGCTGTTCGAACGGGCCGAACGTGATGGCGTGGATTGGCGTGAACTCGGCAGCGCGCAGATCCAGCTGTTCCGTGAGGACATGACGGCCCTGCGGGTGCTGCCGCCGCGCGACTACATCGGTGCGATGGAATCGGTGGCCGAGGTGGCGGAGATGATCGGCAAGCTGCTGGCCTCCGGCGCCGCGTACGTCGTCGACGACGCCCAGTACCCCGACGTCTACTTCCGGATCGACGCCACCGAGCAATTCGGCTACGAGTCGGGTTACGACCGCGACACGATGCTGCGGTTCTTCGCCGAGCGTGGCGGCGATCCGGACCGGCCCGGCAAGCGTGACCGTCTCGACGCGGTGCTCTGGCGAGCCGAACGGCCCGGCGAACCCGCCTGGGACGCCCCGTTCGGGCGCGGGCGCCCGGGGTGGCACATCGAGTGTTCGGCGATCGCACTGAACCGGCTCGGGATCGAGTTCGACATCCAGGGCGGCGGCAACGATCTGATCTTCCCGCACCACGAGTTCTCGGCTGCCCACGGCGAGGCCCTGACCGGATCGCCGCGATTCGCGCGGCACTACGTCCACACCGGCATGGTCGGGCTCGACGGCGAGAAGATGTCCAAGAGCCGCGGCAATCTGGTGTTCGTGTCGAAGTTGCGTGCGCAGGGCACCGATCCCGTGGCGATCCGGGTGGCGCTGCTCGCCGACCACTACCGCGCGGACCGGATGTGGACCGATGCCGTCCTCGACGCCGGAACCGCCCGGCTCGACCGCTGGCGGGCGGCCACCGCCGCCGGACGGGGACCCGCCGCGGCACCGGTGATCGAGCGACTCCGTCAGCACCTCGCCGACGACCTCGACACCCCCAAGGCACTCGATGCGGTCGATGGCTGGTGCCGCGACGTGGAGCAGGGGATCGGCCTCGACACCGAGGCGCCCGGGCAGATCGCTCGGGCCGTCGACGCACTCCTCGGGGTGGACCTGCGGCGCTGACGGCGGTGCGGCGGCCCGCCGCCGACGGACTCGGCTGGGTGCAGGCGCCGTCGAGTTAGTACAGTTTGCGCGTGACACGTGTGCAGGCGATCAATACGGAAACCGCGACCGGGGTGTGGACCGTGCAGACCCAGACCTCGACCTATCTCATCGACTTCGATGAGATGACTCTGTTGCGGGCACCCGGGGTCGGCAGCACCGACAGTGCGGACTGGGCGGTGAGTACGCTGCGTCGCGACTCCGAGGACATCCCGTTGCTGGGCGTGAAGTCGTGCCGCGTCGGGGAATCCGCGCAGTTCTGGGTGCGCGCCGCCGACGACCCCGACGTCCGCACCTGGCGGATCACCACACCCGTCGTGTCGATCGAACGGATCGGGTGAGGTTCACCCGCCGAATGCTCCTGGTCCGCCACGTCGTTTGAGGTAGCGCTCGAACTCGGCGGCCAACGCGTCGCCGTCGATCTTGGCCATGACCTCATCGGTGTCGATCTCGGCGTCTCCGCGTTCTTCGAGTCCCCGGACGTACTCGGCGATCTCCTCGTCGTCCTCGGTCATCTCCGTGACCGCCTGCTCCCACTCCTCGGCCTGCTCGGGCAGTGTGCCCAGCGGCACCTCGATGTCGAGGACCTCCTCGACACGGGTCAGTAGTGCAACCGTCGCCTTCGGGTTCGGGGGCGTCGAGACGTAGTGGGGGACGGCCGCCCAGAACGACACCGCGGGGACGCCGGCCTGCACCAACAGGTCCTGGAGCACCCCGGTGATGCCGGTCGGGCCCTCGTAGCGGCTCTCGGCGACGTTGTACCGCTGGGCGGCGTCGCTGCTGTAAGCGCTGCCGGTGACCGGCACCGGACGGGTGTGTGGAGTGTCGGCGAGCAGGGCGCCGAGCATGACGGTCGTCTCGACATCGAGGGCTTCGGCGTAGTCGACGATCTCGCCGCAGAAGGCCCGCCAGCGCATGTTGGGCTCGATACCACGTACGAGTAGGATGTCCCGGTCAGCCCCTTGCGGGCTGCAGTAGGAGATGGATGTGGTGGGCCATTCGATCCGCCGGGTCACTCCGTCGATCTGTTTGATCGTCGGGCGGTTCACCTGGAAGTCGTAGTAGTCGTCGGATCCGATCTCGGCCAGTGGACGTGCGTCCCACATGAGTGCGAGATGTTCCACGGCGGCGCTCGCGGCGTCGCCGGCGTCGTTCCATCCCTCGAAGGCGGCGAGCAGGAGAGGTCTGCGCAGGCGGGGAAGGTTCGACATCTGCTCAGCGTTCACTGATCCAGCCTACGACCGAAGCCCAAAAGAGAGCGAACTACGCTGACCATCATGTCCTCGCATACACCGGAGCCCACCAATTTCGACACGACCTTCTTGTCGGCGATGTCGCGTCGCGTACTGGTCGGGGACGGCGCGATGGGCACCATGCTGCAGGCGGCCGACCTGACGCTGGACGATTTCGCCCACCTCGAGGGCTGCAACGAGATCCTCAACGACACCCGGCCCGACGTGCTCGAAGGCATCCACCGGGCGTACTTCGAGGCCGGTGCCGACGCGGTGGAGACCAACACGTTCGGCTGCAACCTGTCCAATCTCGGCGACTACGACATCGCCGACCGAATCCGTGAGCTGTCCTACAAGGGCACCGCCATCGCCCGGGGTGTCGCCGACGAGATGGGTCCCGCTGCCGACGGAACCGCCCGGTTCGTGCTCGGATCCGTCGGCCCCGGCACCAAGTTGCCCAGCCTCGGCCACACCACCTTCGAGGTCATCCGGAACGCCTACTTCGAGTGTGTGGCGGGAATGCTCGACGGCGGCGCCGATGCCATCCTGATCGAGACCTCTCAGGACCTGCTCCAGGTGAAGGCGGCCGTCGTGGCCGCACGCTCGGCAATGGCCGAACTGGGTCGGCGCATCCCGATCATCTCGCACGTCACGGTCGAGACGACGGGCACGATGCTCCTCGGCTCGGAGATCGGCGCGGCACTGGCGTCGATCGAGCCGCTCGGCGTCGACATGATCGGCTTGAACTGCGCGACCGGACCCGCAGAGATGAGCGAACACCTGCGGTATCTGTCGCGAAATGCACGCATCCCGGTGTCGGTGATGCCCAATGCCGGGCTCCCGACACTGGGACCCGATGGCGCGGAGTATCCGCTGCAACCCGACGAGCTGGCGGGTGCACTCGGCGGCTTCATCGGCGAGTTCGGGCTGAGCTTTGTCGGCGGCTGCTGCGGTACCACCCCCGAACACATCCGGCAGGTGGCCGCGGCCGTCGCCGAGAGCACTCCGGCCATTCGCACGCCTGAGCACACCGCGGAGATCTCCTCGCTCTACAGCGCAGTTCCCTTCGATCAGGACGCCAGCTTCCTGGTGATCGGCGAACGCACGAATTCCAACGGCTCCAAGGCTTTCCGGGATGCGATGCTCGCCGAGGACTACCAGCGGTGCCTCGACATCGCCAAGGAACAGACTCGCGACGGCGCCCACATGCTCGATCTCAACATCGACTACGTCGGACGCGATGGCGCAGTGGACATGACCGCACTCGCCGGGCGGTTCGCGACGGCCTCGACGCTGCCGATCATGCTCGACTCCACCGAACCCGAGGTCATCCGGGCCGGACTCGAGGCGTTGGGCGGCCGGTGCGCGGTCAACTCGGTCAACTACGAGGACGGTGACGGCCCGGACTCGCGCTTCTCCCGGATCATGCGGCTGGTCGTCGAGCACGGCGCTGCTGTCGTCGCGCTGACCATCGACGAGGAAGGCCAGGCGCGCACCGCCGACTGGAAGGTCAGCGTCGCCGAGCGGCTCATCGCCGACATCACCGCCAATTGGGGGCTGGCCGAGGAGGACATCATCCTCGACACGCTCACCTTCCCGATCTCCACCGGTCAGGAGGAGGTCCGCCGGGACGGTGCCGAGACGATCGAGGCGATCCGCCGCCTGCACGAGACACACCCCGATGTGCACTTCACCCTCGGCATCTCCAACATCTCGTTCGGCTTGAATCCGGCTGCGCGGCAGGTACTCAACTCGGTGTTCCTGCACGAATGCGTGCAGGCCGGCCTGGACACGGCGATCGTGCACGCGTCGAAGATCCTGCCGATGAACAAGATCCCCGACGAACACCGCGAGGTCGCCCTGGACCTCGTGTACGACCGCCGGCGCGAGGGCTACGACCCGCTCCAGAAGCTGATGTCGCTGTTCGAGGGTGTGTCAGCGGCCTCGGCCCGGGAGTCCCGGGCACAGGAACTCGCGCGGCTGCCGCTGTTCGAGCGCCTCGAACGGCGCATCGTCGACGGCGAACGCAACGGACTCGAGGCCGACCTCGACGAGGCGATGACCGAGAAGCCACCGTTGGCGATCATCAACGAGACCCTGTTGTCCGGGATGAAGACAGTCGGCGAGCTGTTCGGCTCGGGTCAGATGCAGTTGCCGTTCGTGCTGCAGTCCGCCGAGGTGATGAAAACCGCGGTGGCACACCTCGAACCGCACATGGAAGCCACCGACGAGGACGGCAAGGGCCGGATTGTGCTCGCTACCGTCAAGGGCGACGTGCACGACATCGGCAAGAACCTCGTCGACATCATCCTGTCCAACAACGGCTACGAGGTCGTCAATCTCGGTATCAAGCAACCGATCTCGACGATTCTCGAGGCTGCCGAGGACAAGCGCGCCGACGTGATCGGCATGTCCGGACTGCTCGTCAAATCGACCGTGGTGATGAAGGAGAACCTCCAGGAAATCAATTCGCGCGGGCTCGCCGACAATTACCCGGTGCTTCTCGGCGGCGCCGCCCTCACCCGGACCTATGTGGAGAACGACCTCTCCGACACCTATGAGGGAGACGTTCACTACGCGCGAGATGCCTTCGAAGGTCTGCGCCTGATGGACGAGATCATGACGCTCAAGCGCGGTGGCGGGTCGGTGCCGGAGAGCGCCGATTCCATCGCGGCCGCGAAGAAGGCGGCCGACCGCAAGGCCCGCCACGAACGTTCCAAGCGGATCGCCGCCAAGCGTAAGGCGGCCGAGGTACCCGTCGAGGTCCCGGCGCGTTCGGATGTGGCCGCCGACAACGAGATCCCGACTCCGCCGTTCTGGGGCACCCGGATCGTCAAGGGCATCCCGGTCGCGGACTATCGTCAATTCCTCGACGAGCGGGCATTGTTCTTGGGCCAGTGGGGATTACGCGGCGTACGTGGCGGCGAGGGCCCATCGTATGAAGACCTGGTCGAGTCCGAGGGCCGGCCGCGACTGCGTGAATGGATCGACCGACTGTCGACAGAGGGTATCCTGGCGCACGCCGCCGTCGTGTACGGCTACTTCCCGGCGGTCAGCGAGGGCGACACGGTGCATGTACTCACCGAACCCGAACCCGATGCACCGGTACGGTTCTCGTTCACCTTCCCCCGGCAGCAGCGATCGCGTTTCCTGTGCATCGCCGACTTCGTGCGCTCGCGCGAGGCCGCGGTTGCCGACGGCCGCGTCGACGTGCTGCCGCTCCAGCTGGTGACAATGGGCCAGCCGATCGCCGACTTCGCCAACGCGTTGTTCGCCCGCGACGCCTACCGGGACTACCTGGAGGTGCACGGCATCAGCGTGCAGCTGACCGAGGCGCTCGCCGAGTACTGGCATCAGCGGGTACGCAGCGAAATGCGGTTCACCGACCGGAGCGTCGACGCCGAGGATCCGCAAGACGCACAGGGCTTCTTCGACCTCGAATACCGGGGTGCGCGTTTCTCGTTCGGTTACGGCGCCTGCCCGGACCTCGAGGACCGCGCCAAGATGATCGCGCTGCTCGAGCCCGAACGCATCGGCGTGGAGCTCTCCGAGGAGCTGCAGCTACACCCGGAGCAGTCGACGGATGCCTTCGTACTGCATCACCCGGAGGCGAAGTACTTCAACACCTGAAGTTCAACACATGGCGCGCGTCGGTACGGTGACCGGCGCCACCGGATTGGGTGCGCAGGCACGCAATCGGCGATGATTTCGTGGTGCCGCCCTCCGCTGATCGTCGATCGCCCGCCGCCGTCCTGTGGGACATGGACGGCACCCTGCTCGATTCGGAGCGGTTGTGGGACGTGGCGGTCGCCGAACTGTCGGCGCGGTACGGATATCCGATGACCACCGAGCTGCGTGAGTCCACGCTCGGGAACTCGATGCGCGACGCGCTCGACAAGGTCTACGATGCGGCCGCCCTCGCGCCGGGCGAACGTGACCATGCCGGTGACGAACGCCGCCTGCTCGATCGTGTCGCCGAACTGTTCGCCATCGACCTCCCGTGGCGGGCGGGTGCGCGCGAAACCCTCGAGCTCGTGGCATCGGCGGGGATCCCGATGGCGCTGGTGACCAACACGGTGCGTGAGCTCACCGAGCAGGCGCTCGACACCATCGGGCGGCACTACTTCGCCGCCACGGTCTGCGGGGACGAGGTGATCGCCGGCAAGCCTGCTCCCGACCCCTACCGGAAGGCGGCTGCGCTGCTCGGTGTCGATCCCGGCCGCTGCCGTGCGGTCGAGGATTCACCGACGGGCGCGGCGTCGGCGACCGCGGCCGGATGTCTCACCCTGGTGGTCCCGTCGACCTCCCCGGTACCGGCCGGGCCGTTGCGGGAGTTCCGGACGTCACTGGTCGGGGTCACCCTCGCCGAACTCGCCACTCCCGACATGCGAGGATAGGTACTCGTGAAAACCTTCGACGAGCTGTTCGCCGAGTTGACCGACAAGGCGCAGACCCGCCCGGCCGGCAGCGGAACGGTCGCCGCCCTCGATGCGGGCGTGCACACGCTCGGCAAGAAGATCATCGAGGAGGCCGGCGAGGTGTGGCTGGCCGCCGAACACGAGTCGGACGAGTCGCTGGGGGAGGAGATCTCCCAACTGCTCTACTGGTTGCAGGTGATGATGATCAACCGGGGTCTGTCACTGAGCGACGTGTACCGCCATCTGTAGGTCGCGTCCCCTCCGGGCGCGGCCCACCGATTGCCCCCACCCGCTCATCTCGCAAACCCTGGAGTGAACATGCTGCGAGTCGCCGTACCCAACAAGGGTTCCCTTTCCGAGTCCGCGGCCGCGGTGCTGGCCGAGGCCGGCTACCGCAAACGCACCGACGCAAAAGACCTCACGGTTCTCGACATCACCAACGACGTCGAATTCTTCTTCTTGCGTCCCAAGGACATCGCCATCTACGTCGGGGCGGGCACCCTCGACCTCGGCATCACCGGGCGCGACCTCGCCCTCGACTCCGGTGCCGCCGTCGACGAGGAGCTCGCGATGGGCTTCGGCAGCTCGAGTTTCCGCTACGCCGCGCCTGCCGGTCAGCAGTGGGACGTCGCCGACCTAGCGGACAAGCGGATCGCCACCTCGTACCCGAACCTCGTGCGCGGCGACCTGTCGGCCCGCGGGATCAGCGCTGCCGAGATCATCCGACTCGACGGTGCCGTCGAGATCTCCATTCAACTCGGTGTCGCCGACGCCATCGCCGACGTCGTCGGGTCGGGGCGGACGCTGCGCCAACACGGGCTGGTCGCGTTCGGTGAGTCGCTGTGCGACTCCGAAGGTGTGTTGATCAGTCGCGCCGGCGCCGACCTCGACAAGCGTGCCCGCCAGTTCGTCAAACGGGTGCAGGGCGTGGTGTTCGGCCAGCAGTACGTGATGATCGACTATGACTGCCCGCGCGCCATCTTCGACCAGGCCATCGCCCTGACGCCGGGGCTGGAGTCGCCGACGGTGGCGCCGATGGCCGACCCGGACTGGGTCGCGGTGCGGGCGATGGTGCCCCGCAAGACCCACCAGAATCTGATGGACGAGCTCTCCGAGCTGGGGGTGCGGGCGATCCTGGCCTCCGACATCCGCTCCTGCCGGTTCTGACCGGATGCGGCGGGCCTGCCCGCCGGGCCGGCGTCAGCGTTGGTCGAGCAGCACCGTCTGGGCCGAGCGCCCGATGAACCCGTCGACGTCGTAGAGGTCGGCGAAGGTCGCGCCGAAGCCGTCGGGCCCGGCGGCGAGGTCGGCGTCGATACCGAGCCACGGACCGGTCGGTACCGCCGTGAAGTGCACGGTGGTGTCGGTGTTCATCCAGGTCCATTGGTCGGGCCGCAGGCGGGTTCCGAGCCCGTTGGCGACGTCGACGACGGTCATGACCGACTCGAGGTCGGAGGTCTTCTCCCCGGCCACCAACTCGATCGCCGGCCGTAGCCAGACCGCCGGGGTGTCACCCGCACCGTCGCCGGCTACCGCGATCTCGGTCGTACCGATGAATCCCTCGGTGCCCCAGTCGACTCCGAGTGAGCTGTGGGAGGTGACCCCGAGTGTGCGATGGAGTTCGTCCGGTGTGGGCCGCAACCGGGGTCGCGCCTGCGCCACGGCCGACGTGTCGTGCGCGCGCATCTGCCACGCCACCGCCCGCGCGACGGTGCGGAAGGCACCGCCGGGCTGCTGCACGTCGAGCTCGGCAGTGACCACGCTGATCCGCCGCCCGGGGCGGAGCACCTGCGCACGCACCCGATTCACACCGAGACCGACCGCACCGAGAATCTCGGTGGTCACCCGGGTGAAGTGCATCGACGGATCCGGTGCGACCTGCCCGAGCGCCCGCATCAACAGCCCGGTCGGCGGCCCGCCGTGCTGGATGTCGGCCGACCAGGGGCTGGTGGTGGCCGCCGTCGGCCGGAAGTAGTCGACGCCGTCCGCGGAATCGGCGGCGCCGGTATCGATCTCAGACGCGGGGACCCGAACGTAGTAGCTGCTCTCCACGGTCCCGACTCTAGGTGAGTCGACGAATCCGCGGCCGCAGGGGCGGCGTTCGGAGTCTGTCGTGCGAACGGACTCAATCATTCGTCCGTTCGGGGGAATCTTTGTGTCCACGAAGGCGGTGCGGTGGATCAATCGTCCAAACTCTATTTTGTTCACCACAGGAGATTTTGGTATGCGAATAGCGCATGTCGCCGGATCGTCTGGTGGGCCCGCACCGATCCGGGCGGCGATCGAAGTAATCGAAGTAGAGGTGAGACGTTGCAGAAAGTCCGAAAGGCCGCCGCGGGTGCCGCAGTGAGTTGCGCGGTATGTCTCGGAGCCGTCCTGCCGATGACGGTGTCTTCGACGACGGCCGGCGCCGGCACCACCGACACCATCACGTGGCTCGAGAACCAGAACGTCGTACGAGCTGCGACGCCGGACGACTGCCCCGTCCCCACCGGTGGCGCCGATGACCAGAGCGGCCCCACGGATTCGACCCCACCCTGCCCGGACTGGCTCCACACCGGTGATCCGGGGGCGGACCGCAACACGATCCTGATCGTCACGCCGGGTACCGACGACGGCTCTTTGTATCCGCGCATCAAGGGCATGCGCGCGGGTCGCCAAACCCTCGTCGTCAACTATCCCGAGGCCATCGGCCCGATCATCTCAGGACAAGCCGAGGTGGCGCTACCGCTCTTTGCGCCGTCCTACGATAAATCGCGGGACATCGCGGTGGCCAACAACCTCACCGTGATGAAGGCCTTCGAGGCGCTGCACGGACCGCGCGTGGTCTATACCGGCTACTCGCAGGGCGCCGAGGCGCTCGGTAACGCCGCCGAGCAGGCGGTGGCCGACGGTTCGATCGACACCAGTAGATCGCACATCATCCTGATCTCTGATCCCCGATCACCGTGGGGCCTCAAGGCCTGGGTCGCCGGGCATCCGGCGATCGGCGCAGTGTTGAGCGTCTTCGGGGCCGAGTCGAGCGGCTCCCGCGATCCCGGCGCCACCGGACGAGACCTGGCCGTCACGTCGGTTATCGTCGTCGGTGACCCGGTGAGCAACTTCCAGTGGGTGTGGTATCGCCCCGTGAGCTCGTTGCTCGTCGACGCGGCCGGATTCATCACGATCCATTCCGGAGCGGGAGTCGACAACTACGGCAACCTCATCGACTACAGCCAGGAACCGACGCGGCTCCACAGTCGCGACGGCAACACCACCTACCTCGTCTACCAACCCGATCACCATCCGCTGACCATGCTCACCATGCTGATCGACGACAAACTCGGCATCACCTACGACGCCGACGACCTCGAGCGCTGGGACAAGGCGAACAACGCCTTCTATCCGCTGCAAGAACCCGGTGTCGGCAACGCGGCGGTGCCGGTCGTCGCGAGCGACGCCGGACCGACTGTCCGACAGACCAATTCGCCGACGGTGACGCAAACATCTGACTCAGTGGCGGCTGCGGCGGCTCCGTCGACGGTGGGGCGCCATCGGGCACCGGAGCCGGCGGTCGGCGACAACCCGGGCACGGCTCCTGCCGGGACCGGCGAAACGGGCACCGCGCCAACTCGGGAGGCACTTACCGCATCACAGTCTCAGCAGACCCCGGCGCCCCAGACTCAAACCGAGACTCGGCAATCCCAGAGGCCGACGGAGGCTGAACAGCCCGCGCTGGGCGGTGGCCGGCAATCGACCGACGAGGGCGGCGCCGCGACGACCGGCGGTGCTTCCGTGCCCGCGTCGTCGCCGGCCGCCTGACTCGCCCCGGTCACCGTCGCGGAATGGTCAGGCCGTGAAACCTGCAGGCGGTCCGGGGTATTCGGGAATCTCTCCCCCGAACTCCGGGCAGCGCCGCTGGTGTTCGCAATAGCGGCACATCCGTGAGGGGCGGGGCCGGAAATCGCCGGTGGCCACGGCCACCCGGATCGCCTGCCAGATCGCCGAGAGGGTCCGCCCGAACCGTTCGAGTTCGTCGCGGTCGGGAGTGTAGGTGAGAACCTGCCCGTCGGACAGGTACATCAGCTGCAGCCGGTGCGGTACGACGCCGCGGATCCGCAGGACCGCGAGCGCGTAGAACTTCATCTGGAACATCGCCTTGGCCTCGTAGGCCTCGCCGGGGGCTCGCCCGGTCTTGTAGTCCACCACGCGGATCTCGCCGGTGGGCGCGATGTCGATCCGGTCGATGAAGCCGCGCATCAGCACGTCATCGGCCTCGATCTCGACGTGCTCTTCGACGGCGGCGGCGTCAAAGGCCGTCGGGTTCTCCATGCGGTAGTAGTTCGCGATGAGCCCGTGGGCCTCGGCGAGGAAGGCCTCGTGATCGCCGGGCCCGATCAGCTCGGCCAGGCTCGGATCGGCCTCGCACATCGCCGCCCACGCGCCCTCGACGAGGTAGTCCGCGGACTCGCGGGTGCGCAGCGATGCGGGCATGTCGAAGAGGTTCTCCAGCGCAGCGTGGATCACCGTGCCCCGGGTCTGGGCCTTGGTCGGGGTCTCCGGGAACCTGTCGATCGCGCGGTACCGGTACAGCAGGGGACACTGCTTGAAGTCCGCCGCGCGTGACGGCGACAACGCCAACGGCCGGCCGAGGAGTCCGCGCCCCTCGTTCGGTGCGCCCCCGTCCGGTGCGCCTGCGGTGGTGGGGGTGTGCGCTTGGGCAGACCCGGGCAAGACTGTGGTCGTCACATTTGGCAGGGTAGGGCGCGGCTGCGACAATTCTGCGCACATCCGGGCCCCGGCGTCCGACCGCGGAAACCTCCTGTCACACTGGATAACACGAGTCACACTGGCCCCGGAAGGACCACCACATGCTGCGCGAGAGCACCGTCTGATGGCATCGAGCGGTGCATTCGCCGTCGGCGACCGGGTCCAGCTCTCCGACGCCAAGGGACGCAAGTTCACGGTGGTCCTCGAAGCGGGCAAACAATTCCACACGCATCGCGGGGCGATCGCCCACGACGATCTGATCGGTGCTCCCGAGGGCAGTATCGTCGCGGCGACGAGCGGAACCCAGTACCTGGCGCTGCGCCCGTTGCTGGTCGACTACGTCCTGTCGATGCCACGTGGGGCGCAGGTCATCTACCCCAAGGATGCCGCCCAGATCGTGACCGAGGGCGACATCTTCCCCGGCGCCCGTGTACTCGAGGCAGGCGCCGGTTCCGGCGCGCTGACCTGCTCGTTACTCCGTGCCGTCGGTGACCGTGGCGAGGTCGTCTCCTACGAGATCCGGGCCGATCACGCCGAATACGCCCAGCGCAACGTCGAGACCTTCTTTGCCGGCCCGCCGCCGAACTGGTCGCTGGTTGTCGACGACCTGGCGAACGTCGGCGACGCCGAGCGATTCGACCGCATCATCCTGGACATGCTCGCGCCGTGGGAGAACCTCGAGGTGGTGCGAACGATTTTGAAACCAGGCGGCGTCTTGACGGTGTACGTGGCGACGGTCACCCAGTTGTCCCGGGTCATCGAGTCCCTGCGTCAACAGGAATGCTGGACCGAACCGCGGGCGTGGGAATCGCTGGTACGCGACTGGAGCGCGGTCGGGCTCGCGGTCCGCCCCGAACACAGAATGCAAGGACACACCGCGTTTCTGATCACCGCGCGGCGACTCGCCGACGGCACGACGACGCTGCGGCCACAACGGCGTCCCACCCGTGGCGCGCTACCGCAAGCGTAACGATCTGCTGACCTCGCGATTACGTTGCGAAGACGCACATTTAACACATCCCCAACATTTGTCGTCGGTCAGTGGACGACCTTTTCGGCCTCATCCCGGTAGCGTGGTGCTACGGCGCAAAGCACTTCAGTGGGAGTGATTGCCGGGGAGAGGAGTCAGTAATGACCGAATCTGATCGCCATGAAGCCTCGGTGGAGAACACGGGCGGCAACGACCCCAACGAGTCCCGACAGGTGCGGGACACCGAATCGGGGGACACGTTCACGCCCGCCTACACCCCGCCACTGCCGACGCGGGCAGATCGTGAGCGCTCATCGTTCGCCCGGCCGGCCGATCCGCAGGATCTCCAGGATCGCGTAGACAGTCTCACCACCCGCAACGCGAAACTCCTCGAAACACTCAAGGAGGCACGGCAGCAACTCGTCGCGTTGCGGGAGGAGGTCGATCGTCTCGGTCAACCGCCGAGCGGATACGGGGTGTTGCTCGAGATCTATCCCGATCAGACCGTCGACGTGTTCACCTCCGGCCGCAAGATGCGGCTGACGTGCTCACCGAATATCGACACCGACCTTCTGCACAAGGGCCAGACGCTTCGGCTGAACGAAGCCCTGACCATCGTCGAGGCGTGCGAGTTCGACTCCGTCGGCGAGATCAGCAGTCTTCGAGAGGTTCTCGGGGACGGTCGACGGGCGCTGGTCGTCGGACATGCCGACGAAGAGCGGGTGGTGTGGTTGGCCGAGCCGTTGCTCGGCGACGTCGATGCCGAAGACGGCCGCCGACGCCCATTGCGCCCCGGCGACTCCCTGCTCATCGACACCAAGGCCGGCTTCGCATTCGAACGTGTACCGAAGGCCGAGGTCGAGGACCTCGTGCTCGAAGAGGTGCCCGACGTCGGATACGAGGACATCGGTGGTCTCGGACGTCAGATCGAGCAGATCCGCGACGCCGTCGAATTGCCGTTCCTGCACAAGGACCTGTTCCGCGACTATGCGCTGCGCCCGCCGAAGGGCGTCCTGCTCTACGGGCCGCCCGGGTGCGGTAAGACGCTGATCGCGAAGGCGGTGGCCAATTCCCTCGCCAAGAAGATCGCAGAGGTGCGGGGCGACGACGCCAAGGAGGCCAAGTCGTACTTCCTCAACATCAAGGGCCCCGAGCTGCTCAACAAGTTCGTCGGCGAGACCGAGCGGCATATCCGCCTGATCTTCCAGCGCGCCCGCGAGAAGGCGTCCGAGGGGACCCCCGTCATCGTGTTCTTCGACGAGATGGACTCGATCTTCCGCACCCGCGGATCGGGCGTCTCCTCCGACGTCGAGACCACCGTCGTGCCGCAGCTGCTCAGCGAGATCGATGGTGTCGAGGGCCTGGAGAACGTGATCGTGATCGGCGCCTCCAACCGCGAGGACATGATCGATCCGGCCATCCTGCGTCCCGGCAGGCTCGACGTGAAGATCAAGATCGAACGCCCCGATGCGGAGTCGGCGATCGACATCTTCTCCAAGTACCTCACCGAACAGCTGCCGGTGCATACCGATGATCTCGGTGAGTTCGGCGGCGACCGGACGGCTTGCGTGAACGCGATGATCGAGAAGGTCGTCGAGCGGATGTACGCCGAGAGCGATGAGAACCGCTTCCTCGAGGTGACCTACGCCAACGGCGACAAAGAGATCATGTACTTCAAGGACTTCAACTCCGGCGCGATGATCCAGAACGTTGTCGACCGAGCCAAGAAGTACGCGATCAAGTCCCAATTGGACACGGGCACACCGGGGCTGCGCGTGCAGCATCTGTTCGATTCCATCCTCGACGAGTTCGCGGAGAACGAGGATCTGCCCAACACGACCAATCCTGATGATTGGGCCCGCATCTCCGGCAAGAAGGGCGAGCGGATCGTCTACATCCGCACGTTGGTCACCGGGAAGAGCGCGGGTGCGAGCCGGGCGATCGACACCGAGACCAACACCGGACAGTATCTGTAGAACGTTCGCAAGCACGGCGGTCCGTCCCCGGCCGGGGGACGGACCGCCGTCATGTGTGGGCGGCTCCACGGTGCGCCGACACGTGACGTGTCCGTCGTCCACACGACGGAACGGGGACGCGGGCATGGTGACCCACTAGAGTCTGTCGGTGATGAACAGCAGCGTCTCGATGATTCCCGGCCGGTTGACCGTCGCCGGGACCACCCATAGCCTCGGTGGTTCACCACGCGTCCGCATCGGCCGCACCCCCGACAACGACATCGTGGTCAATCACCCACTGGTGTCGCGCCATCATCTGTCGATCGAGTGGCGGGGGACCGGTTGGTGGGCTGTCGATGCCGGCAGTACCAACGGCTTCTTCAACGGACCCCAGCGGGTGTCCGAACTGGCGTTGACCGGCGCGGTCACCTTCCGGCTCGGAGATGCGGCGACCGGCCCGACGGTCCAGGTCGCCCTGGATGCCGTGGCTCCCGCCGGACCGCAGTTGGGGGCGCAGGCGCGCCCGATGCCCGACGCGCCGCCGCCACGGGGATTCGCGCCGCCTGCGCCGGCCCGCTCCGGTCCCGGTCCGGCCGCACATCCGGCCCCCGACCCAGGACCCGGGCGGCCCGCCGCACCCGCTGGGGCCCCGGTGCCCGCCGCGCCGGCCGGATCGTCGGCCCGCATGCCGATGCGGGTACCCGCACCCGGTTCCTACCCGTCTGGTGCGGTGGCCCCGGTGTCGGCCCAACTGGCGGACGCGCCACACCTGCAGGCCCTCAAACAAAACGTGTCGGCGATCTATCAGTTGCCCGGACGCGACAAGCGGCCCGGACGCGAGACGATCTCGCTCGCCGGTGTGCAGTCCATCGGCCGCACGCCGGACAACGACATCGTCGTCAGTGACGTCCTCGCATCACGGCACCACGCCCGGGTCCTGACCCGCCCCGACGGTCTGTACATCGAAGACCTCAGAAGCGTCAACGGCACCTACGTCAACGGACAACGCGTCAGCCGGGTCCGGTTGACCGACGGCAACGTGGTGACCATCGGCAACAGCGACTTCGTCGTCTCCGGCGGCAGCCTGATGCGTGGGCAGGCCCAGGATGTGGTGGCCGGCGGCTTGCAGGTACACGGGATCAGTCTGGTGGTCGACGGCGGCAAGAAGTTGCTGCAGAACGTCGAATTCACCGCCGGGCCGGGGTCGCTGACCGCGATCATCGGTCCGTCGGGAGCGGGTAAGTCGACGGTCTCGCGGATCGTCGCCGGGCTGAACTCGCCGACGAGCGGACAGGTCACCTTCGAAAGCCGCAGTGTCCACGCCGAATACGACGCACTGCGTACACGTATCGGAATGGTGCCGCAGAAGGACGTGCTGCACCACAAGCTCACCTTGCGGCAGGCATTGCGATACGCCGCCGAGTTGCGGCTGCCACCCGACCTGTCCAAGGCCGACCGCGACAACGTCATCAACGGGGTGCTCGCCGAACTGCAGCTCACCGAGCACGTCGACACACGTGTGGAGAAGCTGTCCGGTGGCCAGCAGAAGCGCGCTTCGGTCGCGATGGAGTTGCTCACCGGCCCGTCACTGCTGATTCTCGACGAGCCGACGTCCGGGCTCGACCCGGCCCTCGACCGTCAGGTGATGTCGACCCTGCGGCGCCTCGCCGATGCCGGACGCGTCGTTCTCGTGGTCACGCACTCGCTGACCTACCTGTCGATGTGCGATCAGGTGCTGCTGCTCGCTCCCGGCGGCAAGACCGCCTTCTGTGGTCCGCCGGCCGAGGTCGGTGCCGCGATGGGTACCGCCGACTGGGCCGAGATCTTCGCGTTCGTCGCCGACGCGCCCGACACCGCGCACATGCGGTACCTGCAGGGTCGGCGCGCCCCCGCGCCGCCACCACCACCGCGACCACCCGGCCCGCCGATCCCGGTGCCGCAGACCAGTTTTGCGCGGCAGTCGAGCACGATCGGCCGGCGGCAGGTGCGTCTGATCTTCGCCGACGTCGGCTATCTGGCGTTTCTGGTGCTGCTGCCGGTGGTGCTGGGTCTGCTCACCCTCGTCATCCCGGGCAGCGACGGCTTCGGGCAGAAACTCAAATCCGATCCGAACCTGATCCCGCCGCGTCCAGCGGCCAACGATCCGGTGGAGGCCGTACAGATCCTGGTGGTGCTGGTGGTCGGCGCCGCGTTCATGGGGGCAGCGCTGACGGTGCGCGATCTCGTCGGCGAGCGCGACATCTTCGAGCGGGAACGGGCGGTGGGCCTACGGCCGGGGGCATACCTCTGGGCCAAGGTGGTGGTCTTCTTCGTCACCGCCATCCTGCAGAGCGCGGTGATGGTGGCCATCACCTTCGCCGGTCGCGGCCTGCCCACGCTGGGTGGTCCGCTGCTGCCGCCTGCGGTCGCACTGTTCGTCTCGATAGCCGCCCTGGCCTGCGTGTCGACCCTGGTGGGTCTGGCGATCTCGGCGGCGGTGAAATCCAACGAGCAGGTGATGCCGCCGCTGGTCATCGTGATCATGGTGCAGCTGGTGTTCTGCGGCGGCCTGTTCGCCCTGGACAAGCCCGGCTTGCAGCAGCTCTCGTGGATCTTCCCGTCGTACTGGGGGTATGCGGCCGCTGCGGGCGCGGTCGATCTTCCGTCGATCAACCCGGACGCCACTCAGAAGGTGAGCCTCTGGGAGACGTCGGGCGCCCACGCCGGGCTGGCCTTCGGGGTGCTGGTGGCGATCGCGGCCATCCTGTACATGTTCACCTACTCGCGACTTCGGCTCAAAAAGCGCTGAGTCCGGAGCTGATCAGCGATCACGGCGGGGCAGTGCGGCGCCGGCGAGTATGACCCTGACGTCGTCGGCAAAGCCGGCGGTGTCGATCGGCCCGAAGGCTGCGTGCTGCAGTACGAATCCGTGTAGCAAGGCCATCACCAACCGGGCTCCGCGATCGGGATCGAGTCCCGCCGGCACGTTTCCGGTTCGCTGCCCGTTGCGGAGTGCGTCTGCGATGCGTTCGCGAACGTGCTCGAAGCCCGCCGACGCCTGGCGCCGTAGCCCTTCGTTTCGCAGCAGTTCACCCCACGCCTGCACAACGCAGCGCAGGAGTTCGTCGACGGGCACCGATCGGCCTGCCGCGTCGGTGGCGGAGTCTCCGCTCACCGGATCGACCGCCGCCGCGACCAGATCGGCAATCGTGACGTCGGCATTGTCGGCGAGCCGCTCGACCGGGGCGAACATCACCCGGAACGCGTCACCGGCTATCTCGAGGATGATTTCCTCCTTGCCGGCGAAGTAGCGGTAAGGAGCCCCCACCGACAGACCCGCTTCGGCCGCGATGTCGGGCATCGACGTTTGGTGGAACCCATCACGGGAAAAGCAGCGACGAGCCGCCGCCACAATCTGAGCACGGTTCGCTTCGCGCTGTTCGGCAGTGATGCGTGGCACAGGTCACACGTCCTTTCGTAAAATGAATGAGCATTCGCCTTGACGGGGTCGAGTTGCTCTCGTCATCATAAAAGTGAAAGGCCGTTCACGGAAGCGGCCACCGACGAGGAGGAGGACCACCATGGCCGCTCGGAAGCTTGACCTGGGTGTGTACCGGTACGAACACACCGAGCCACTGTTCGACGGGCGAGTCGCGATCGATGGGGCGGAGGTCACCCTGCACACCTCGCCGCTGATCTCGGATGTCTTCCAGCGCATGGCCGGCGGCGAACTGGACATCGCCGAGTTCGGGATGACCTACTTCCTGCGCATGTTCGACCTGGACGATTCACCGTTCCTGGCGCTGCCGATCTTTCCGAACCGCAACTTCCGGCACTCGGCTTTGTTCGTCAACGCCGACAGTGGAATCGAGACACCGGCGGACCTCGTGGACAAAACGGTCGGTGAATTCGCGCTGTGGGGGAGTGACCCGGGTGTCTGGATGAAGGGCGTCCTCGCCGAGGAATACGGCGTCACACCCGACCAGATGCGCTGGGTGATCGGTGGTACCGACCACCCGATCCCGGCCTTCGACTGGATTCCCCAGCCCCCGCCGGCCGGCGTCGACGTCCGCCATGTCGAAGAGGGTCGGACCCTGGCCGCGATGCTCGAAACGGGTGAGATCGACGCGCTGCTGTCGGTCGATGTCCCGGCGGCCCTGATCGACGGATCCACGAAGAAGATCCGGCGGCTGTTCACCGACTACGAGTCCGTCGAGCGAGACTACTACCGCCGAACCGGCATCTTTCCGATGATGCATGTCGTCGCGATCCGCCGTGAACTGGCCGGTGAACGCGAGCTGCTGCAGTCGGTGTATCGCGCGTTCGTCGACGCGAAAGCCATGGTGCAGGAACAATATCGAGCGGGCGCCGCCAAGCAGCACATGGCGGTGATCACCCCATGGTTCAGTGAGCTCTTCGCGGAGAATCGGGCGTTGCTCGGCGAGGACTGGTGGCCGTACGGCCTCGATGCCAACCAGAAGGCCGTCAACACCTTCCTGCGCTACCACCATGAGCAGGGACTGTCGCGACAACTGCTCACCGCCGAGGACATCTTCGTGTCCGACATCGAATGGAATACGTTGCGCGAGAAGGGACTGTCCGAATGACAGAGCCGACACTGCACGTGGGCACGATGCCCTACGACACCACCCGGGCGCTACTCGACGGCAGCGTCACCTTCGACGGAAACCAGGCGACGATCGAGAGCGCGGACATCGTCTCCGATATCTTCCGCCGCATGGTGCACGACCGTGAGTTCGACGTGGCCGAACTCGGACTCACCGTCTACTTGCGCACGCTCGACTCGGACGATCCGCCGTTCGTCGCGATCCCCGCCTTTCCCGCACGGGTCTTCCGCCACTCGGCCATCTTCATCAACACCGCGAGCGGGATCTCCCGCCCCGAAGACCTCGCCGGAAAAGCGGTGGGGGAGTTCGGCATGTACGGCCAGGACTCGGGTGTCTGGGCCAAAGGGATATTGTCCGACGACTACGGTGTCACCCCGGACCGGTGCCGCTGGGTGATCGGCGGCCTGGACCGGCCGGCACCGCCCTTCGATTTCGTCCCCCAGCCGCACCCTGCAGACGTACAGGTCGAACAGGCGCCGCCCGGACGCTCACTGAGCGCGATGCTCGACAGCGGCGAGATCCATGCCCTCATCTCGGCGAACGTTCCGCAGTGCGTGATGGACGGATCCCCGCATGTGGCCCGGCTGTTCGCCGACCACGAAGCCGTCGAACGCGACTACTACCGGCGCACCGCGATCTTCCCGATCATGCACACCGTCGTACTGCCCCGGTCGCTGGCCGCGACACGCCCCGGACTCGCCCGAACCGTCTACGACGCATACCTGGCCGCCAAGAACGCGGCGATGGAACGATATCGCAACGGCCGCAAGGTGTACCAGATCCGCACGATGCTCCCGTGGACCAACGCACTGTTCGATCGCAACGCCGATATGTTCCCGGCGGACTGGTGGCCCTACGGACTCGAGAACAACCGCACGACGCTCGACACCTTCCTCAGATACCACTTCGAACAAGGATTGTCGGCTCGGCGCCTGACCTGTGACGAGCTGTTCACCCCGGAACTTCTCGCGACGTGATGAAGAGCGGCCGATGTGCCGCTGGCTCAATCCTCACCGGCCGAATCCTCACCGACCCAACCCTTACCGACCCAACCCATACCGACCGAACGCTCACCGACCACAAGGAGCCGAACTGATGCCGAGCCGATACCGTGTCATCGCTCTGGAGGAGCACATGGTCACCCCTGAGGTCGTGGCTGCTTGGCGCAACCTGCCGCCGCGCCTGCGCGATCTGGCCCTGACTCCGTCCACCCAGGGAGAAAGCGGCCGCCTGCTGAGCGAGATCGATGACGAACGCATCATGACAATGGATGCCGCCGGCATCGATATGCAGGTCCTGTCGCTGACCGCGCCGGGTCTGCAGAACCTCGAGCCGGCCGACGCCGTCGCCCTGCAGGGCGACGTCAACGATCGGCTCGCCGACGCCGTCCGCACCCGTCCGGATCGTTTCCAGGCATTCGCGACGCTGGCCACCCCGGCACCGGAAGCCGCTGCGGCAGAACTTGATCGTGCAGTGAACCAGCTCGGTCTGCACGGGGCCATGATCTTCGGCCGTACCCGGGAGCGGCACCTGGACGACCCGGAGTTCTCACCGTTGCTGGAGGCGGCCGCCGCGCTGGGCGCACCGCTGTATCTGCACCCTCAGTCGCCGCCGCGCACCGTGCGTAAGGCGTACTACGGTGGGCTCGGCGCGCCCCTCGACTCCGCCCTGGCCACCCACGGCGTCGGCTGGCACTACGACTGCGGCATCGAACTGCTACGCTTCATCGTGTCCGGAGTGTTCGACCGGTTGCCGAATCTACAAGTCATCGTGGGGCATTGGGGAGAGCTGATGTTGTTCTTCCTGGACCGCATCGACACCAACCTCACCGCCGTCGCCGGGCTGGAACGGCCGGTCTCGGACTACCTGCGTACCAACGTATTCGTCACCCCCAGCGGCATTCTCAGCGAGAAGTACCTGCGGTGGACGATCGAAACGATCGGCATCGAACGAATTCTGTTCGCTGCGGATTATCCGTTCGTGCCGCTGTCCGGTCCGGTGCGCACCTTCCTGCGGGCGGGTGCTCCCGAGCCGGCGGACCAAGCCGCGATCGGCTCCGCGAACTGGGAACGACTCCTCACCCGAATCGGCCGCTGACACAGCCCAACTCACCGGCAGTGGAGATGCGGATCGGTCGCCCTCAGCCGCCCGCCGGAGCCGGATAGCGCACCAGGCCGAGTTCGGCGTCGGCGGCGAGCAGCCGGTGCCTCGGTAGTACGCGCGCGGTGTAGCCGAGTGTGCCCGAACGGTGAGGGTGGACGTCGGCGGCGAAGCGGACCCGCCCCGACGCGTCCGGCCCGTCGACCGGTGTCATCTCGGTGGCAGCCGGGTCGGAGATGTCGCCGTTGTCGCCGACCGGGCCGAGTACGGCCTCGACCTTCACCTCGTCGGCGGCCATGCCACCGAGCGCGACCCGAGCGGTCAGGTGCAACGGCGCACCACCCGGCTCGCGGGACTCGTCGATCCCCGCGAGCGTCACCGACGGCCACGCCGCCTGCACGCGCCTGCGGTAGGCCGCCAGGTCGCGGGCGGCCGCGTAGTCGTCGGCGATCGCCGCGGCGAACTCGAGCGCGGCCGGAACGTAGCGCTCGGTGGTGTAGTCGCGGACCATCCGTGAGGCCAGCACCTTGGGGCCGAGCACCGACAGGGTGTGACGCACCATCTCCACCCAGCGTCCGGGCAGCCCGTCGCCGTCGCGTGCGTAGAAGAGCGGGATCACCGAATCCTCCAGCAGCGAGTAGAGGGCTTGCGCCTCCAGGTCGTCACGTCGGGGCTCATCGGTGACGCCCTGCGCCGACGGGATGGCCCAGCCGTTCTCGCCGTCGGCCATCTCGTCCCACCACCCGTCGAGGATCGACAGGTTCAGGCCGCCGTTGAGCGCAGACTTCATCCCCGACGTTCCACACGCCTCCATGGGGCGGACCGGGTTGTTGAGCCACACGTCGCATCCGGCGTAGATGTGGCGCGCCATCGAGATGTCGTAGTCCGGCAGGAACACGATGCGGTCGCGGACCGCCGGATCTTCGGTGAACCGGACCACCTGCTGGATGAGCGCCTTGCCGCCGTCGTCGGCCGGATGTGCCTTACCTGCGATCACCAGCTGGACCGGTCGTTGCGGGTCGGTGAGGATGCGCTTGAGACGATCCGGGTCGCGCAGCATCAGCGTCAACCGTTTGTAGGTCGCCGCGCGTCGCGCGAACCCGATCGTCAGGATGTCCGGATCGAAAAGTTCGGCGGTCCAACCCAATTCGAGCTCACTGAATGCGCGGTCGCGGCCGCTGGCCTGGGCGCGACGGCGGACCTCGGCGACCAGTCCGGCGCGCAGCGTCTGCCGTGTCCTCCACAGGTCACTCGCCGGCAGTGTGGAGTATCCCTTCGCGGCCGAGTCCTCGTCGTCGCCGATGAGATCGCGCCACGGCCGTGCCACCCAGGTGAATCCGTGCACACCGTTGGTGATCGCGCCGATCGGCACCTCGTCGGCGTCGAATCCCGGCCATAGACCGGCGAACATCTCACGACTGACCTCACCGTGCAGCCGCGACACTCCATTCGATCGCTGCCCGAGCCGAAAGCCCATGTGCGCCATGTTGAATACGCCGTGGTCATCTTCATTGCCTAGTTCGAGTACGGCGGCCGCGCGCAGTCCGGGCAGCAGCCGGGACACGCCGCCTGGATCGGGGTCGAGGTAGTGCGACACCAGGTCCCGGGGAAAGCGGTCGATGCCGGCCGGGACCGGAGTGTGTGTGGTGAATATGTTCGACGCCCGCACCACCGACTCGGCCGACCCGAAGTCCAGCCCCGACTCCACGAGCTCGCGGACCCGTTCGGCGCCGAGGAAGCCGGCGTGCCCTTCGTTCATGTGGAACACCGTCGGTTCCGGCCGCCCGGTGCGGGCGATGAATACGCGCAGGGCGCGCACCCCGCCGATGCCCAGCAGGATCTCCTGCCGGATTCGATGAGCCTGATCGCCGCCGTAGAGGCGGTCGGTGACCGATCGCAACTCGTCGTCGTTACCGGGGACGTCGGTATCCAAGAGCAACAACGGGATCCGGCCCACCGTCGCCACCCAGACCTGCGCGTGCAAGGTGCGGCCGCCGGGCATCGAGACAGTGATGTCGACCGGCCGGCCGGCGTCGTCGGTCAGCAATTCCAGCGGCAGCAGACCGGGATCGTTGACCGGGTAGCGTTCGATCTGCCAGCCATCGTGCGTCAGGCCCTGCCGGAAGTAGCCGGAGCGGTAGAACAGTCCGACGCCGATCAGCGGCAGCCCCAGATCCGACGCCGCCTTCAGATGGTCGCCGGCGAGGATGCCGAGCCCACCGGAATAGATCGGCAGAACCTCCGAGATGCCGAATTCCATCGAGAAATATGCGATACCCGCAGGCATATCCGCACCTGCCTGCTGCTGCGTGCCAAACCACTGCGGCGCCGCCTGGTAGGACTCGAGCTCTCCACGCACCTTCGTCAGTCGCGACCGGAAGTCGTCGTCGGCTGCCAGGGTGACCAAGCGCGCCGGATCGACCTCGTCGAGCAGTCGGAGCGGATCGGCACAGGCGTGCCACAACTCGGGGTCGATCGTGGCGAACAGATCCTGTGTCGCGCTGTGCCACACCCAGCGCAGGTTGCGGGCCAGGACATCGAGGTCGGCGAGCTCGGCGGGGAGCGGGATCCGGATGGTGAACCGACGAAAGGCTTTCACGGCGTGAACGGTACCGACGTCGGCGCGCGGGTGCACCGTGAGCGACGACGGTATCCGCTGCGTATGCCTGTGCGGGGCGGTGTCCGGAGGCACCCCGCGGTGAACCACCGGCGGGTGCGATCGGTGACATCGCATGCCGACATCTACCCTCAAGGGATGCAGCGAATCATCGGAACCGAGGTCGAGTACGGCATCTCGGCTCCCGGGGACCCGACCGCAAACCCGATCATGACCTCCACCCAGGCGGTACTCGCCTATGCGGCGGCCGCGGGAGTGCCCCGCGCCAAGCGCACACGCTGGGATTACGAGGTGGAGTCGCCGCTGCGCGACGCCCGCGGTTTCGACCTCGGGCGGGGGTCGGGTCCGGCGCCGATCATCGATGCCGACGAGATCGGTGCGGCGAACATGATCCTCACCAACGGTGCCCGCCTCTACGTCGACCACGCCCACCCCGAGTACTCCGCACCCGAGGTCACCGACCCGATGGACGCGGTGATCTGGGACAAGGCGGGGGAGCGGGTGATGGAGGCCGCGGCCCGCCATGTCGCGAGCGTTCCGGGTGCACCGCGGTTGCAGCTGTACAAGAACAACATCGACGGCAAGGGCGCCTCCTACGGCACCCACGAGAACTACCTGATGAGCCGCGACACCCCGTTCACCGCGATCATCGCCGGACTCACCACGTTCTTCGCCTCTCGGCAGGTGATCTGCGGCGCCGGGCGTGTGGGCATCGGACAGTCCGGCGACGAGGCGGGCTATCAACTCTCGCAGCGTGCGGACTACATCGAGGTCGAGGTCGGCCTGGAGACGACCCTCAAGCGTGGGATCATCAACACCCGGGACGAGCCGCATGCCGATCCGGAGCGTTACCGGCGGCTGCACGTCATCGTCGGCGACGCCAATCTCGCCGAGACGGCCACCTATCTGAAGGTGGGCACGACCTCGCTGGTTCTCGATCTGATCGAGGCCGGTGTCGACTTTTCCGACCTCGAACTGGCACGTCCGGTGCAGGCCGTACACACCATCAGCCATGACCCGGGCCTGGCCGCCACGGTCGCGCTGACCGATGGCCGCGAACTCACCGGCTTGGCATTACAGCGAGAATATCTCGAGCGGTGCATGACCTTTCACCAGCGAGAACACTCCGACGACGAGCGCGCCATGCACGTGTTGGCCACGTGGGCCGAGGTCCTCGACCGCCTCGAACGTGACCCGCTGGAATGCGCCGACATCCTCGACTGGCCCGCGAAACTGAGGATCCTCGAGGGTTTCCGGCAGCGGGAGGGGCTGGGCTGGTCGGCGCCGCGTCTGCATCTGATCGACCTGCAGTATTCCGATGTGCGGCTGGAAAAGGGCCTCTACAACCGACTGGTCGCGCGCGGCTCGATGAAGCGGCTCGTCGACGAGGCGCAGGTGACCCGCGCCATCACCGAACCGCCGGCCAACACCCGGGCGTACTTCCGCGGCGAGTGCCTGCGTCGTTTCGGGGCCGATGTGGCGGCGGCGAGCTGGGACTCGGTGATCTTCGACCTCGGCGGCGACTCCCTCGTGCGCATCCCGACGCTGGAACCGTTGCGCGGCAGTCGCGCCCACGTCGGCAAGCTTCTCGATTCGGTGGACTCCGCCGCCGAACTCGTCGAGCAGCTCACCAACTGACGGACTCCGACATTCGCCTCGCGTTACGGCCGCCGCGATCGGGTCCTCGCCGGTAGTGTGGTCCTACACCGCCGGCCCCGACACGCATGAACTCATGGGCAACGGTCGACGGAACGGCATGGCACGGGCGTGTTCACGGTGCATCAGGGCGTGAACACACGCGAAGCCGGAGGCTTCGCCGATACTAAGGAGTGCAGATGGCGCAGGAACAGACCAAGCGCGGTGGTGGCGGAGACGACGACGATCTCGGTTCGGATGGCGGTGCGGGTCAGGAACGACGCGAGAAGCTCGCCGAGGACACCGATGACCTGCTCGACGAGATCGACGATGTGCTCGAGGAGAACGCCGAGGACTTCGTGCGGGCCTACGTGCAGAAGGGCGGCCAGTGAGCGACAGGTTCGATTCACTGCTCCCCGATCCCACCCGACGACCGGCATTTTCCCTTGGCGCGGACATCTCCTCGTTCAGTGATTTTCTCCGGGTCCATGCACCAGAGCAGTTGCCCTCCACTCGCGCCCAGCAGATGAGTACCTTCAGCGGTTCCCCGGACACCTCCGACATTCCTCACGGCACCACCATCGTGGCCGTCAGCTACCCGGGCGGTGTCGTGCTCGCCGGTGATCGGCGCGCGACGATGGGAAATCTGATCGCCACGCGTGATGTGCAGAAGGTCTACATCACCGACGAGTATTCGGCGGCCGGTATCGCCGGTACCGCGGGTATCGCGATCGAGATGGTCCGGTTGTTCACCGTCGAGCTCGAACACTACGAGAAGATCGAGGGTGTGCCGCTGACGCTCGACGGCAAGGTCAGCCGGCTCGCGTCGATGGTGCGCGGCAATCTCGGTGCGGCACTTCAAGGTTTGGCGGCGGTCCCGCTGCTCGTCGGCTACGACATCGACCACGACGATCCGACCGAACGCGGCCGGATCTTCTCCTTCGACGTCGCCGGTGACCGGCACGAAGAGTCCGCCGGTTACACCTCGATCGGCTCGGGTTCGGTTTTCGCGAAGTCGTCGTTGAAGAAGCTCTACCGTCGTGATCTCGATGCCGAGGGCGCACTTGCGGTTGCGATCGAAGCGCTCTACGACGCCGCCGACGACGACACCGCCACCGGCGGCCCGGACCTCGTCCGCAAGATCTTCCCGCTGGCGGTCATCGTCGGCGCGGACGGCGCACATGATGTGGAGTCGGCCGCCATCGAGGCGGCTGCGCGGGTGATCATCGAACGCCGGTCCGCCGAGCACGAAGGAGAAGTGCGGTGACGTTCCCGTATTACGCCAGTGCCGAGCAGATCATGCGCGACCGCTCGGAGCTCGCGCGCAAGGGCATCGCCCGTGGCCGCAGCGTGGTCGTCCTGACCTATGCCGACGGTGTGCTGTTCGTCGCGGAGAATCCGTCGAACACGCTGCGCAAGACCAGCGAGATCTATGACCGCATCGGCTTCGCCGCAGTCGGCAAGTACAACGAGTTCGAGAGTCTGCGCAAGGCCGGCATCCAGCTCGCCGACATGCGTGGATACAGCTACGACCGCAACGACGTGTCGGCGTTGAGCCTGGCCAACACCTACGCCAACGCGCTGGGCTCGGTGTTCACCGAGCAGGCCAAGCCTTACGAGGTCGAGCTGTGCGTCGCCGAGGTGGCGCGCGCGGGCAAGCCCAAGCCGTCCCAGCTGTATCGCATCGGCTATGACGGTTCGATCGCCGATGAGACCCGCTTTCTTGTCATGGGCGGTGCCACCGAATCGATCGCGGCCGCACTGAAGGAGGCCTACGCGCCCGATCTCGAGCTGGCGCAGGCACTCTCGATGGCCGTCGAGGCGTTGTCCACCCCCGCCGATGCGGGCAACGGTGCCGCCGGCACGCCACGGGAACTGAGTCCGGGCGATCTCGAGGTCGCGATCCTCGACCGCACTCGCCCGCGTCGCGCGTTCAAGCGGCTCACCACCGCCCGGGTCGCCGAGCTCCTCGCGAGCGTCGAGGGCGGCCACGACGCCGACGGCACCGACAACGGGGCCGCCTCCCCGCACTCGCCGGGCGGATCGGGGGCAGGCGATGGTTCGGATTCCGGTGACGGCGACTCATAGGGGCCGCCGCCGGCCGGTTGCATCGCCGACCGCCTGGGCGCGCGTCCGGCGGGTCGGCGGACGTCGCCGCGGGTAGGGTTGATGACGTGCAGCGTCGAATCATGGGCATCGAGACGGAATTCGGTGTCACATGCACCTTTCACGGTCATCGTCGACTCAGTCCGGACGAGGTGGCCCGGTACCTCTTCCGGCGGGTGGTCTCGTGGGGCCGGTCGTCGAATGTCTTTCTGCAGAACGGGGCGCGTCTCTACCTCGACGTGGGTTCGCATCCCGAGTACGCCACCGCCGAGTGTGACGGGCTGGTGCAGCTCATCACTCACGACCGCGCCGGCGAACTCGTCCTCGAGGATCTGCTGATCGATGCCGAACAGCGACTCGCCGACGAGGGCATCGGTGGTGACATCTACCTGTTCAAGAACAACACCGACTCGGCGGGCAACTCCTACGGTTGCCACGAGAACTATCTCGTGGTGCGTGCCGGTGAGTTCTCCCGCATCTCCGACGTGCTGCTGCCATTCCTGGTGACACGCCAGCTGATCTGCGGCGCAGGTAAGGTCCTCGCGACCCCGAAGGCCGCCACCTTCTGCCTGTCACAACGTGCCGAACACATCTGGGAGGGCGTGTCGTCGGCGACCACCCGTTCGCGGCCGATCATCAACACCCGTGACGAGCCGCACGCCGATGCCGAGAAGTACCGGCGCCTGCATGTCATCGTCGGTGACTCCAACATGGCGGAGATGACCACCATGCTGAAGGTGGGATCGGCCGCCCTGGTGCTGGAGATGATCGAGGCGGGCGTGGTGTTCCGGGATTTCGCGCTGGACAACCCGATTCGGGCCATCCGAGAGGTGAGCCACGACCCGACCGGGCGCCGGCCGGTGCGGTTGGCCGGCGGCCGCCAGGCCACCGCCTTGGACATCCAGCGCGAGTATCACGCGCGGGCCGTCGAGCATCTGGTCAATCGCCGGCCGGATCCGGAGATGGACATGGTCGTCGATTTGTGGGGCCGCATGCTCGACGCCGTGGAAGCCGACGACTTCTCCGCGGTCGACACCGAGATCGACTGGGTGATCAAGCGCAAACTTTTCCAGCGTTACGAGGATAAATACTCGATGGATCTGTCGGATCCGAAGATCGCTCAGCTCGACCTCGCCTATCACGACATCAAACGTGGCCGTGGTGTCTTCGACGTCCTCGCCCGCAAGGGTCTGGTCCGGCGGATCACCACCGACGAGGCGATCAAGACCGCGGTCAACGAGCCACCGCAGACCACCCGGGCCAAGTTGCGGGGTGACTTCATCTCGGCCGCCCAGAAGGCCGGCCGCGATTTCACCGTCGACTGGGTCCACCTCAAGCTGAACGATCAGGCACAACGGACGGTGCTGTGCAAAGACCCGTTCCGGTCCGTCGACGAGCGCGTCGAACGCCTGATCGCGTCCATGTGAGTCGTAGGCTCGACCGGTGGCACCATCCAAGACGTCGTCCTCTGAGTCGGCGGTACGCAAGACCTCGAAAGTGGAGCGGCTGCTCAACCTGGTCATCTGTCTGCTGGCCACCCGCCAGTTCGTGACCGCGGACTACATCCGCCGCAGCGTCGTCGGATACAACGACGAGGGACAGTCGGTCGAGGCGTTCAACCGAATGTTCGAGCGCGACAAGACCGAGCTGCGCGAACTCGGTATCCCGCTGGTCACCGGTCCATCGGTGGTGGGCCAGGGACATGACGGGTACCGCATCAATCGGGACAGCTATGCATTGCCCGAACTTTCCTTCGACCGCGACGAGGCCGCAGCGATCGCCATGGCCGCAACCCTTTGGGATACGCCCGAGATCTCGGCCATCAGCCAGACCGCCGTCCTGAAGTTGCGTGCCGCCGGGTTCGACGTGCGCGCCGATGACGAGATCGGCGTCTCCGCAGGAGATTCGCCCCGTTCGATGGGGAGTGAGGCGACGCTGGGTGCGCTGCTGACCGCGATCGAGGCCCAGCGTCCGGTCACTTTCACCTACCGGGCCGGCTCGGGTTCGGCAGGGGTGACCCGCACCCTCGAACCGTGGGGTGTGGTGACTCACCGTGGCCGCTGGTATGTGGTGGGCCATGACCGTGGTCGTGACGACACCCGAACCTTTCGTCTCAGCCGGGTCACCGAGGTCGTTGCCATCGATGCCCCGGGTTCGGTGGTGGTGCCCGCGGACACCGATCTGCAGCAGATCGTTGCCGCCGCCGTCGATTCGGCCGCCGGATCAGACGGTCGCACCGCACGCGTATGGGTGGCCGCAGATCATGCCGCCGGACTGCGGCGTCTGGCGCAGCGCAGTGAACCGATGGAGTACGCCGACGCGTCCGGCGATGTCCTCGACATCGAGATCAGTTCGGTGACGACGCTGGCGCGGATGGTTCTCGGCGCCGGGGCCGACGCGGTGGTGCTGTCACCGCCGGAGCTACGTGACCTCGTCATCGGCGCGCTCGACACGATGGCGCGGGTGCGTGCGTAATGGCCTCCGCTGCGCCATCCCGGCTGAGCCGGCTACTCGCGCTCGTACCGTATTTCCTTGCCCACGACGGGATTCCGATCGATCAGGCCGCGGCCGATCTCGGTGTCACGGTGCGGCAGCTGACCAAGGACCTCGAGCAGTTGTTCGTCTGCGGGCTGCCGGGCTACTACCCGGACGACCTGATCGAGCTCGAGTTCAGTGAAGGGCACGTCCACGTCGGCTTCGCCGCCGGCATGGATCGCCCGCTGCGGCTGACCCCGACCGAGGCCAGCATCATGTTGGTCGCGTTGCGCGCGCTCGTCGACACCCCGGGCATCGTGGACCGGGAGGCCGCCGGGCGGGCCATCGCGAAGATCGAGCAGGCCGTCGGCACGCCCGCCCCGGACGCCCAGGGCGGGCACGGCAGGACTTCGGTCGCCTCGGCCTCCGGCGCCGAACTGACCGAGTCCCCCCGCTATCGCACCGTCCGCGAGGCCGTCCGCGCCGATCGCGCGCTGTCGCTGAACTACTATTCGGCCACCCGCGATGTCGTGACCCGCCGGATCGTCGACCCGATCTCGTTGCAGGCCGTCGACAACCACACCTACCTGCAGGCCTGGTGCCGGGAGAGTGAGGGTGTGCGGCTGTTCCGCTTCGACCGCATCGACGACGCCGAGATGCTCGACGAGCCCGCGGCGCCGCCCGAGCAGGCCCGCCACAGCCCGCAGTCGCCGATACTCGCCGGAAATCCCGATCTGCCCACGGCGCTCATCGACATCGACCCATCCGAACTGTGGATTCTGGACTACTACACCGTCGAACCCCTCGAACCGATCGAGTCGCGCCCCGATCCCACGCTGCCGGTGCGGGCCCGCATCGTCTACGGTTCGCCGCGTTGGCTCACCCGCTTTCTGCTCGGTTTCGGCGGTCGGATCCGCGTCGTCGACGACGCCGACCTTGCGGCCGCAATCGGTGAGGACGCCGCGCGGGCCCTCGCGCGGTACGATGACCACCGGGCCGACTGAAGACGGGGAAAGGTTTTCCAATGGGTGCAATGTCATGGTGGCACTGGGTCATCGTGCTGGTGGTTCTGGTTCTGCTGTTCGGATCGAAGAAGCTTCCCGATGCGGCGCGTGGCCTCGGCCAGTCGCTGCGGATCTTCAAGAGTGAGGTCCAGGAGATGCAGAAGGATGGTGAGCCCGAGCCGACGAAGACCGCCGAGCCGGAGCCGCCACGCGAATTGTCGGCGTCGGCGGAGCGGCCAACGCACGATGCCGCGGCCGACAACACGAAGAAGTCTGCTTAGGCGCGTACGGAGTGCGGATCCCTCTCGACCCGCGTAAGCGACAACGCAAGCTCAACCCCGACGGCACGATGCCGTTGACCGAGCATCTGCAGGAGCTTCGATACCGGCTGCTCATAGCGTTGAGCGCGATCGTGATCACCACGATTGTCGGCTTTATCTGGTACTCACATGGCGCCCTCGGCATCTCGTCGCTGGGCGATCTCCTGCGCGAACCATACTGCTCGTTGCCTGCCTCGACGCGCGCGACGCTCACACCCGACGGCGCCTGCCGGCTGCTGGCGACCGGACCCTTTGATCAGTTCATGTTGCGCCTCAAGGTCGGGCTCACCGCCGGTCTCGTTCTCGCGTGCCCGGTCTGGCTGTTCCAGATCTGGCAATTCGTCACTCCCGGTATGCATGCGAACGAGCGCAAGTACGCGATGGGGTTCGTGTCGGCGGCAGCGGTGCTGTTCGTCGGCGGTGCCGTACTCGCGTACATGGTGGTCGCCAAGGCGTTCCACTTCCTGCTGACCGTCGGCAACGATGTGCAGGTGACGGCCCTCGCCGGCGACCAGTACTTCGGGTTCATGATCCACCTGTTGATCATCTTCGGCGTCAGCTTCGAGTTGCCGTTGCTGATCGTGGCGCTCAACCTCGTCGGCGCCGTCAGCTATCAGAAGCTGAAGGCGTGGCGCCGCGGACTGGTCTTCACCATGTTCGTTTTCGCCGCCGTCGTCACACCCGGCCAGGACCCGTTCACGATGCTCTCGCTCTCGGTCGCGTTGACGGTGCTCCTGGAGCTGGCGATCCAGATCGCGCGTATCAACGATCGCCGCAAGGCTCGGCGCGCCGCGGAGTGGGAGGCTCTGTCGGACGATGAGGCCAGCTCGATCCCGGCGCCGTCACCGCGGCCGGCGGCCTCACCGCTGCCCGCCACCACCGGTACGACGACGCCGACCACCGGCTATGCGTCGTCGTCCCGGACGAATGCCGCGCAGTCCTTCGACGATGTTCTCTGACCTGCCGAAGCGTTCGGTGACCGGCGCGGTGGTGGGCCACTGTCGGCTCACAGTGACATGCTGGAGTCGATGAATCCCTCCGAACCTCTGGAGTCGACGACTCCCGCCGGTCCCGTCGTCACGAATCCGGTCACCGCCGGCCGACCGCAGAACCGGTCCGCCGGTTCGGCCTTCGATGCCTTTTCCGCCCGCCTCGACTTCGGTCTCGACGACTTCCAGGTCCGCGCGTGTCACGCTCTCGAGGGCGGACACGGCGTCCTCGTTTGTGCCCCGACCGGCGCCGGTAAGACGATCGTCGGCGAGTTCGCGGTGCACTTGGCGCTGGCGGCCGGCACCAAATGCTTCTACACGACGCCGATCAAGGCGTTGAGCAACCAGAAGTATGCCGATCTGGTCGCCGTGTACGGGGCCGCATCGGTGGGTCTGCTCACCGGCGACACGTCGATCAACTCCGATGCGCCGGTCGTCGTGATGACCACCGAGGTCGTGCGCAACATGATCTACGCGAACTCCCCGGCGCTGGTCGGGCTGTCACATGTGGTGATGGACGAGGTGCATTTCCTCGCCGACCGATTCCGCGGTGCGGTCTGGGAAGAGGTCATCCTGCATCTGGAATCATCGGTGCGGGTCGTCAGCCTGTCGGCCACGGTCAGCAACGCCGAAGAATTCGGCGAATGGATCCAGACTGTGCGCGGCGACACCACGGTGATCGTCGACGACCATCGCCCCGTGCCACTGACACAGCACATGCTGGTCGGCAGCCGGCTGTTCGACCTATTTGACACGCGCACCGCCTCGGGCCCGGGCCGGCCCAAGGTCAATCCCGAACTCAAGCGTTTCATCCGTAACCGCGTGCTAATGGCCGATGACGACGATCGAGGCGGCCGGGGAGATCGGGGCCCTCGGTCGCGCCCGCGTCGTAACGCCGGCCCGCCGCGACCGCAGGTGGTTTCCCGTCTCGAACGCGAGGGCCTGCTGCCGGCGATCGGATTCATCTTCTCGCGGGCGGGGTGTGACGGCGCGTTGGCGCAGTGTCTGCGGTCAGGCCTGAACCTGCTTGCGCCCGACCAGGCCGCCGCGGTCGACGAAGTGGTGGATCGGCACCTGACGGAGTTGTCACCGGCCGACGCCGAGGTTCTCGGGGTCGCCGAATGGCGTGCGGGATTGCGTCGCGGTTTCGCCGCGCATCACGCGGGTCTCCTGCCGACCTTCCGCCATACCGTCGAAGAACTGTTCGTCCGTGGTCTGGTGCGTATGGTCTTCGCCACCGAGACGCTCGCGCTGGGCATCAACATGCCCGCACGGTCGGTGGTGCTCGAGCGACTGGTGAAGTTCAACGGCGAGGCGCATGTCGATCTCAGTCCCGGCGAGTTCACGCAGCTCACCGGGCGGGCCGGACGCCGCGGTATCGACGTCGAGGGACACGCGATCATCGTGTGGTCGCCCGAGTTGGTGCCCGAACAGGTCGCCGGGCTCGCCGGCGCCCGGACTTTTCCGCTGCGTAGTTCCTTTGCCCCCGAATACAACATGGCCGTGAACTTGATCGGACGACTGGGGATCGAGGGCTCGCGCGACCTCCTGAACCGGTCGTTCGCGCAATTCCAGGCCGATCGGTCGGTGGTCGGCCAGGCCCGCAAGGTCGATGAGATGACCCGGCAGCTGCGTCGCCTCGACGTCGAACTGGCCGGCGCCGCGCAGCATCACGGAATCGACCCGGGCCCCATCGGACCGGAGGGACCCGACGAGGTGTCCGGGTCGGCCCCTGATGACCTCTACGCCGGGTTCCTCGGCTACATCACGTTGCGCGAGGACATCCGCCACCGCGAACGCGAGCTCAGGTTCCGGCGCCGCATCGACACGCGCGACGGCATCGCCGACGAACTCACCGCACTCAAACGGGGTGCGGTGATCGGCGTGCCCACCGGACGCCATCGGGGTCTGGCGGTTGTCCTGGAGACCGCCGGGCAACCCGTCGACCCCAAGCCGCTCGTATTGACCGAGGACGCCTGGTGCGGCCGGATCGGGGTCGGCGACTTCATCAACCCGCCCGAGGTGCTCGGGGGGATGCGGTTGCCACGTAACCCCGATCGGCGTACCGGGCGGGGACGCCGCGACCTGGCATCGGCCCTGCGCTCGACGGGCATCGACATGCCGCGTGGCCGGGGGAACAAGAAGCGTGCCGATGCCGCCGACGATGCCGAGCTACGGCGTCTCCGGCAACGGCTGAAGGCGCATCCGGCCCACCACGTCGAGGCCTCGGACGAGCTCTTCCGCCTGGCCGAACGCCGAAACCGGCTATTGCGCGACATCGTCGACGCCGAGCAACGCATCGGGGCGCGTACCTCGACGCTCGGCGTCACCTTCGATCACATCGTCGGGGTGCTGGGTGAACTGAACTATCTCGAGTACACCGGCGACACCGTCCGGGTCACCCCGACCGGGGAAGTACTCGGTCGGATCTACAGCGAGAGTGATCTGCTGGTCACCGAATGCATTCGGGCAGGTATCTGGGATCGGTTGTCGCCGTCGGATCTCGCCGCGATGGTCGCGTCGTTGGTGTTCGAATCACGCCGGGAGAGCTATGCCGGGGCCGACGCATTGCCGGGAAACACCGCGCTGCGGACCGCCATGGCCGAGACGATCGGCATCTGGCGGACGGTGACCGAAGTGGAGTCGCGTCATCATGTGCCGCCGACCCGGGAACCCGACACGGGCTTCTCGGTGGCCATCTCGTTGTGGGTGGCGGGCCGGTCGCTCACCGAGTCGCTCGCCGCCGCCGGAGAACGTGGTCATCTGCTCTCCCCGGGCGATTTCGTGCGATGGAATCGTCAGGTCGTCGATCTGCTGGAACAGATCCGCCTGTGTGTCGGTCCGGACTCACCGCTGGCACGGCCGGCGCGGTCGGCAGTCGATGCGATCCGGCGGGGCGTCGTCGCCGCCGAGCTCGGGTGATAGACGCCCATCGGCCATCCGACCGACGCGGAGGCCGGGCCAGGGTTTCGGTGAGTGATTGTGGGACGTGGCTGGGGTAATGTTCGTTGCGCATCGGGGCCGGTGCCCGACCTTTCTCGCTGACCTCAGCGCGGAGGCCGTGCACTCGGCGGGGGGACTCACCGGCCTTGAGATCAGACGTTCAGCGATCGGGTGCGCGCAGGCCAGATACGGTTGGCCGGGCGGCACAGCGAAGGCGGGAGACCACACATGAGCAACCCCTACGATCCCAACAATCCCGCGTCTCCGTATCCGGGCAATCCCGCCCCGAACACCCCAGAGCCGACCAACCCGGACCCGAACAACTCAAATCCGGGCGATGCGGGCACTGACGGAAAGACCGAGGTTGTGGGAATCCCGGGACAAGGTCCCCAGCCGCCGCAGGCGCCGCCGACGACCGCGGCGCCGACGCCCGGATTCGGTTATCCGCCTGCCCCGGGTCAAACCCCATCTCCGGGTCAGACCCCGGCGCCGTCGTACGGGACTCCGGCCACGCCGCCCGGCGCCGGTTCGAATCCGCAGTACAACCCCACCCAGATGGCCCAGACGAGTCAGCCCCAGCCCGGTCAATCCCAGCCCGGTCAATCCCAGCCCGGTCAATCCCAGCCCGGTCAATCCCAGCCCGGTCAATCCCAGCCCGGTCAGCCCCAGCCCGGTCAGCCCCAGCCCGGTCAGCCCCAGCCCGGTCAGCCCCAGCCGGGTTACGGCACCGATCCGTCGGCCGGCCAGTATGGTCAGCCGGCGGGCACACCGTATGCGGGTTCGCCCGCGCAACCAGGTCAGTACGGCCAGCCCGGGCAGGGCAGCAGTCCCTACGGTCAGCCGAGTGCGCAGCCGGGCGCTCCCTACGGTCAGCAACCATCGGCCGGAGCATACGGTCAGCAGCCTCCTGGCGCATACGGCCAGCCGGGGACGGCACCCCTGGGCGCCCAGAGCCAGCCTGGTGGTGGTGGCCAGTACGGTCAACCCGGCCAGTACGGTCAGCAACCCGGCCAGTACGGTCAGCAACCAGGCCAATACGGGCAGCCGGGCCAATACGGGCAACAACCGGGCCAATACGGGCAGGCGGCCCAGTCAGGTCCATATGGTCCCTACGGTGCACCGGGGGATCAGTTCGCCGGGATGGCACAGCCACCCCAGAAAAAGGGACTGTGGAAGGCGTTGATCGCCGGCGGAGCCGTGCTCATCATCGCTGCGGTTGTCATCGTCGTCACCGGCTGGCTGTGGTGGTGGCCGCACGAACTCGATCAGACCGCCGCCCAGAACGGCGTGAAGCAGGTCCTTACCGAGCAGTACCAGGCCAGTGACGTCTCCAAGGTGAGCTGTCCCTCAGGTCAGAAGGTGAAGAAGGGCAATTCCTTCACATGCACCGCGACGGTCGGCGGGCAGCAACAGAAGGTCAAGGTCACCTTCCTCGACGACGACGGCAAATATCAGGTCGCCAGGCCGACGAGCTGACCATCAGCTCGGTCCGCTTGCCGCGACGCTCATGGCGTCCCAGCCCAGCGCCTTGGCCAGCCTGCCCACCGACGCGCCGATTCCGAGTTCGGTGACGAGTTCGGCCAACCGCGCCTGGTCAGCGGGTGCATCGGGTAGGCGGCCATCGTCGGAGCTGTCGATGGTCTCGGCGTCGGTCCGCACAAAGACCACCGTTCGCGCCGCACGCAGATAATCGACAGAGTCGTTGAGCGCCTTGCGATTTCGTTTGGTCAATGCCGAGGATGCGTCGGCGGCCGCCACCTCGAGTCCGTCGAGGTCACCGTATTCGTTCATGAGTTTCGCGGCGGTCTTCTCGCCGATCCCACTGACACCGGGCAGCCCGTCGGACGGATCGCCGCGCAGGATCGACATCTCCGCATAGGCGGCGCCGGCCCGTTGGGGTGGTAGCGCGTACTTCGCGGCGACTTCGGCAGGCCCCATCATCTCGGCTTTCGCCAGACCCCGTCCGACGTAGAGGACGCGGACCCGCACCGGATCATCGGCGACCACCTGCAGCAGGTCGCGGTCCCCGCTGACCACGATGACGTCGTCGGCGGACTCGGCGAAGGCAAGAGTGCCGATGACATCGTCGGCCTCGCAACCGGGGGCACCGGAGGTCGCCAGCCCGGCAGCGGCGAGCACCGCGAGGATCATGTCGACCTGCGGCGTCAGCGTGTCGGGAACCTCCTCGACGTCCACTGCGCCCGGATCGGCGGTTTGCGCCACCCGGTGCGCCTTGTAGGACGGGATGAGCTCGGTACGGAAGGCCGGTCGCCAGTCGAGGTCCAGACACACGACCAGGCGTGTCGGCCGGTGCGCCGTCACCAGATTGGCGATGGTGTCGAGGAATCCGCGAACGGCGTTGACCGGTCGTCCGTCGGGCGCGGTCATCTTCTCCGGAAGGGCGAAGAACGAGCGGAACCAGAGGCTCGCGCCGTCGAGCAGCATCAGCGATCCGGTCGGCCGATCCCCGGCGTGTATGTCGGTCACGGACTCAACTCTGTCATCTGCGCGGGTCTCGATGCCATCACCCCGGCCGCGCCGGGCGGCCGCCGCCCGACGAATGCGGCGCCGCCCGGCCCATCGACTCCGCGTAGGCTGCCCGCATGACCAGCGCTTCGCGATTCGACTCGGATGTCTACCGCGCGAGAGTGTCCCGCGCGGCCCAACTGACCCGCGCCGCCGGCCTCGACGCCCTCATCGTCTCGCCCGGGCCCGACCTGCGCTATCTGGTCGGTTCGCGCGCCGAGACCTTCGAGCGTCTGACGGCATTGGTGATTCCGGCCGCCGGCGTACCGAAGCTGGTGGTGGCCCGGCTGGAGACGGCGTCGTTGCGGGAGTCGGCCGTTGCGGACCTCGACATCGACGTCGCCGACTGGGTCGACGGTCAGGACGCGCATGCACTCGCACTGGCCGGCCTTCCCGCACACCCCCACATCGCGGTCTCCGACGCGATGCCCGCGCTGCACGTGGTGCCCATCGCCGAACGCGTCGGCGCCACTCCGAGGTTGGCGACCGACGTGCTGCGCGAGCTACGAATGATCAAGGACGGCGCCGAAATCGACGCCTTACGTCGTGCCGGTGCGGCCATCGACCGGGTGCATGCCCGGATGGGCGAGTGGCTCCGGCCCGGCCGAACCGAGAAGGACATCGCCGCCGACATCGCCGCCGCGATCGTCGCCGAGGGACACACCGGTGCGGAGTTCGTGATCGTCGGTTCCGGTCCGAACGGGGCCGATCCCCATCACGAGTTCTCCGACCGGGTCGTCGCACCCAGCGACATCGTCGTCATCGACATCGGTGGCCCGGTGGAGCCGGGATACAACTCCGACTCCACCCGCACCTACTGCTTCGCGCCGCCGCCCCCCGAGATCGCCGGGGCCTACGCGGCCCTGCAGGAGGCGCAGGCGCGCGCGGTGGGTGCGGTCCGGCCCGGCATGAGGGCCGAGTCGATCGATGCAGAAGCCCGGGACCTCCTGCGCGACAAGGGATTCGGTGACAACTTCATCCACCGCACCGGCCATGGGATCGGCTTGTCGGTGCACGAGGAGCCCTACATCGTCGGCGGCAACGACCTCACCCTGCGACCGGGGATGGCCTTCAGCATCGAACCGGGTGTGTACTTCCCGGGTCAATGGGGTGCCCGCATCGAGGACATCGTGCTCGTCACCGACGACGGGTGCGAGCCGCTGAACTCCCGCCCGCACGACCTCGTCGTGCTCTAGACGCCACACGTCGATGAGAGTTCAGCCGAGCAGGGTGGTCGACCCCATCACCCGGCTGACCTCGACCTCGATCACCACGCGTCGCGGGTTCGGCTTGGGTCGGCGGTAGCGGGCGGCATAGCGATTTTCCGCGTCGGCGACCCGTTCGGGTTCCCGGCGCACCCGCGCCGGGCCTTCCACGGTCAGCCATCGGGGGCCGTCGACATGGGTGAGCGACGCGTAGCCACCACGTTCGACGTTACGGACCTTCTGATTGCCGTCGGAGGTGATCACCCGCGCGATGCTGTTCTCCAGGTCGTAGGTGAAGCCGACCGCCGCGACGTGGGGGGTGCCATCGGCGCGCAGGGTGGCGATGCTGGCAAGGTGGCGCTCGGCCAGAAAGGTCAGGGCAGCGGAGCCCAGGTCGACAGCGGTACGTGGCATGGGTTCACGGTAGCGAGCCCGTTTCCGTATCCGTATCCGGCCACCCGCACCGTGCGCCGGGACACCAGGCTCCCGCCGGGGGCATCTGCGCCCGGTGGAATACTGCATGACGTGGCAGATCAGCAGCGAGCACAGTCCGATCCCGGGTCGGTGGTCGTCTTCGGCGGTCGCAGCGAGATCGGGGTGGCGCTGGCCGAGAGACTCTGCACTGGTCGTGCCGTGGTCTTGGCCGCGCGCCGACCCGACGACCTCGACGCCCAACGGCAATCGTTGCTGGCCGCCGGGGCGAGCAGCGTCACCGCGGTGGCCTTCGACGCCGACGACACCGATTCCCACCCGGGCCTCATCCAGCAGATCGTGGACGAACACGGGCCGGTCGGGATAGCGATCGTCGCCTTCGGAATTCTCGGCGATCAGGTCCGCGCCGAATCCGATGTGAGCCATGCCCTGCAGATCGCACACACCGACTATCTCGCGCAGATCAGCGTCCTCACGCCACTGGCGTCGGCACTGCGCGAGCAACGCAGCGGCACGATCATCGTGTTCTCCTCGGTGGCCGGTATCCGCGTCCGGCGCGCCAACTATGTGTACGGGTCCACCAAGGCCGGTCTCGACGGATTCGCCGGCGGGCTCGCGGATGCATTGCACGGCAGTGGTGTTCGGCTTCTGCTGGCCCGACCGGGCTTTGTGGTCGGGAATATGACCGCCGATCTGATGGCCGCGGGCACCAAACCGGCACCGTTGTCGGTGACCGCCGACGAGGTGGCCGATGCGGTCGCCCGGGCCTATCGCAAGGGGCGCGGCGAGGTGTGGGTCCCGGCCGCGTTGCGTCCGCTGTTCGTCGGGATGCGGATGATTCCGCGGGCGATCTGGCGACGGCTGCCACGATGAGTGCCGCAACACCAGGCTTCGTCGTGGTCGGTATCGGCGCCGACGGCTGGGACGGTTTGTCGCCGCGGGTCCGGGCCGAATTGCGCTCGGCGGCAGTGATCCTCGGGTCGCAGCGGCAACTGGATCTGCTGCCGGCGCTACCGGCCACCACGATCGCCTGGCGGTCACCGATGTCAGCGCATCTCGACGCAGTGCTCACCGGCGCTCCGGGTGCGGTGCCGGCCTCCCCGCGGGTTCATCTGCTCGCCAGCGGCGACCCGATGTTCCACGGTCTCGGTGCCACGGTTGTGCGGGCCGTCGGAGCCGAGCGAGTCGAGGTGTTCCCCGCGGTCTCGAGTGCCTCGCTCGCGTGTGCGCATCTCGGCTGGGATCTCGCCGAGGTGGCCGTCGTCAGTGCCGTGACCGCCGATCCCGAGATCATCCTCACCGAGGTCACCGACGGCCGCCGCGTGCTCGTCTTGAGCCGGGACGCGTCGACACCGGCTCGCGTCGCGGAACTGCTTGCGGCACACGGATTCGGCGATTCGACGTTCACGGTTCTCGCGCAACTCGGTGGTCCGCGCCAACAGGTCACCGCGTCCCGCGTGGGCAGCTGGGATCCCGGCGCGCGCGTCGATCCGCTGAATGTGATCGCCGTCGACTGTATCGGGCCACGCCGGTCGGCCCTGCCCGGTCGCGGCGAGGACGGATTCGACCATGACGGCCAGATCACCAAATCGACGATCCGCGCGCTGACCGTGTGTGCGTTGGCCCCGGCGGGCCGACAGACCCTGTGGGACATCGGATCCGGATCCGGCGCTGTCGCGATCGAGTGGTTGCGCGCCGATCCCGGCGGCCGGGCGGTCGCCTTCGAGCAGGACCAGACCCGGTCCGCACGGATCGTCGCCAACGCCCGGCGCCATGGCGTGTCGAGCCGGATCGGCCTCCGCGGCGCCGCACCCGCCGCGTTTTCCGATTCCGCCACCGAGACCGATACTCCGGATGCAGTGTTCGTCGGCGGCGGACTCGACGCGGCGCTGTTGGCTGCCGCGTGGGCGGCACTGCGTCCCGGTGGGCGTCTCGTCGCCAACGCCGTCACCATCGAGAGCCAGAGCCTGCTCGCCGACTGGCACCGCACTCATGCCGGAACCTTGCGTCGGGTGGCCGTTGACACCGCCGCCCCCCTTGGCCGTTACCTGGCCTGGCGGCCGGCCCTGCCGATCGTGACGTGGGCGGGCACCAAACCATCGGACACCGAATCGGGGTCCATCCCATCGGGGGCATCATGACGCTGTACCTGATCGGTGCCGGTCCCGGCGCCGCTGACCTCATCACCGTGCGCGGTGCGCGAATCCTGGGCCGGTGCCAGACGTGTCTGGTGGCCGGTTCGCTGGTGCCCGACGAGATCCTGGAATTGTGCCCGGCCGACACCGAGATCATCGACACGGCACGGATGCCGTTGGGGCAGATCATCTCCCACATCGTCGACGCCGACCGGGCCGGTCACGATGTGGCGCGTCTGCACTCGGGCGATCTGTCGTTGTATTCGGCGGTCACCGAGCAGGTCACTGCGGTGCGTGCAGCCGGGATCGACGTGCAGTGGGTACCGGGGGTCCCGGCGTTCGCCGCCGCCGCCTCGGCGTTGGAAAACGAATTGACCGTGCCCGGAATCGGTCAGAGCCTGCTCGTCACCCGGGTGTCGACGCTGTCGACGGATATGCCGGCGGGGGAGGAGCTCGACGCCCTGGCCGCCACCGGCGTGACCCTGGCCCTGCATCTTGCCGCGCATCGGACCGAGCAGATCGCCGCGACTCTTGTCCCGCACTACGGAGCCGACTGCCCGACCGCCACAGTAGCTTTCGCCTCGCGCTCCGATCAGCAGATCGTTCGTTGCCGCCTGGCCGACCTGCCGACGGCACTCACCGACGCCGGGATCCGGCGCACCGCGGTGATCTTCGTGGGCCGTGTTCTCGCCGCCGCCGACCATCCCGCCCGCCTCGACAGCTACCTGTACTCGCAGGCCCGGATGACCAAGTTGCGCACCGATTCCCGGCACGCCCACACAGACGGTCCGGGAGACGGGTCCCGGTCCCGGTGAACGCTCCACCGCCGCCGGTCGACGGATCCGTGTTGATCCTCGGTGGTACCGGCGAGGCCCGCGACCTCGCGTCGGCGCTACGGACCGCCGACGTGCCGGTCATCAGTTCGCTCGCCGGGCGCGTCGCGCGCCCCCGGTTGCCGGAGGGGCCGGTACGCATCGGGGGTTTCGGCGGGGTCGCCGGACTCGCCTCGTGGTTGGCGGACAACACGATCCGCGCCGTCGTCGACGCCACCCACCCGTTCGCGGCCACCATCACCGCGCACGCGGTCGCGGCGTGCGCGGCCACCGGGGTGCCCTTGGTGCGGCTGCGTCGCCCGGCATGGAGCCCGCGCCCGGACGACGACTGGCTCCCCGTGCGCGACATCGCAGGCGCGGCCACCGCGGTCGCCGGGCACCGTGGACGCGTCCTGCTCACCACCGGCCGCCAGGACGTGGACGCGTTCGTCGGCAACTCCTCGGCCTGGTTCCTGATCCGCGTCGTCGACCCACCGACCGGGGACCTGCCTGCGCGTCACGAGATCCTGCGATCCCGCGGGCCTTATGATCTCGTGGCCGAACACCGACTGCTGCAGGCCAATCGGATCGATACACTCGTCACCAAAAATAGCGGGGGAGTGCTGACCCGGCCCAAGCTCGACGCGGCCCGCGAACTGGGAATCCGGGTGATCATCGTCGAGCGGCCGACCGAACCGGTCGGCCTCATCGCGGTAGACGATGTCGGTGCCGCCGCCGCGTGGGTCGGTGAGCGGGTCCGCTGACCCCGCGCCGTCGGCACCCGCCTCAGCGGGCGGGGTGGCTACGCGGGGTGTAGACCAGGTCGCCGCCGGGACGGGTGACGACGCGGGTGGCCGACGACCCGATGACCAGCAGAGTTCGCATGTCGACGACCGCCGGATCGAACTCGGCGACAGTGGTGACGGTCAGCGATTGCTCGGGCCCACCGACATCTCGTCCCAGAATCAGGACCCGGTCAGGCGAGACCGCCTCGGCCAGAATGTCTTTGAGGGCACTGACCTGCCAACTGCGACTTTGCGAGCCGGGGTTGTAAACCGCGATCACCAGGTCCGCGGACAGCGCCCGACGGATCCGGTCGGTGATCACGTCCCACGGTTTTAGCCGATCCGACAGCGAGATCACCGCGAAGTCGTGCCCCAGCGGCGCACCCACTGCGGCCGCGACAGCGTTCGCCGCCGTCATGCCCGGCACCACCCGCACCGGAACGTGGGCCCATCGGTCTTCGGCGGCCACCTCGGCCACCGCGGACGCCATCGCGAAGACGCCGGGATCGCCGGAGGACACCACCGCGACGTGCGCTCCGCGCGCCGCCAGGTCGAGAGCGAATTCGGCGCGCACGGACTCCACGCGGTTGTCACTGGCATGGACGCGCTGACCGGGTCGTGCGGCGACCCGGGCCAGATAGGTCTTGTACCCGACGAGATCGGTGGCGGCTGCCAGCTCACGGCTCACCTGCGGCGTCGTCCAGTCGTCGGCGCCCGGACCGAGCCCGACGACGACCACCTCGCCGCGGGTCGCCGGTGCCGGTGCCGAGCGGGGATTGTTGGTGCGCCCGGGTACGACGATCATCGAGAAGTAGGGCACCTCCGCCGGATCGACGTCGCCGACCGGTGCGACCTTCTGCACCGACGTCGACGCCCGTTCGACGTACCAGGCCTCCTCGAGGCGTCCGGCCTGCTCGAGCGCCTCGCGCACTCGCGAGAAGGTGCGGCCGAGTTTGAGTACGGCCACCGCGTCGGCGTGCGAGAACAGTTCGCGCATCCGGGGAACGGGCAAGGTGCCCGGCACCACCGTGAGGGTTTCTTCGCCCTCGACCAGGGGGATCTCGATCGCCGACGACGCCGCGCTCACCGAGGTCACGCCGGGGATGATCTCGGTGGGGAACTCGTCGGCCAGCCGCTTGTGCATGTGCATGTAGGAGCTGAAGAACAGCGGATCACCCTCGGCCAGAAGTGCTACGTCGCGGCCGGCGCGAAGATGACCGGCGAGAACCTCGGCACTTCGGGCGTAGAAGTCCTCGAGTGCACCGCGATATCCGCCCGGGTGATCGGTGGACTCGGTCGTCACCGGGTACATGAGCTGTTCTTCGACCTGCCCGGCACGCAGGTACGGCTGCGCCACCGACCGCGCGATGCTGCGGCCGTGCCGCGCACAGTGATAGGCGATCACGTCGGCCGAGCCGATCACGCGCGCGGCCTTGACCGTCACCAGTTCGCTGTCTCCGGGACCGAGTCCGACGCCCCACAACGTGCCCGGCCGGTGCTCGGTGACCGTCGCCTTCGGGTCTTCTCCGCTCATCTGCGCAGCCTCATTCCTCGGGCGTGGCCAGGGCGTTGACGGCGGCCGCGGTGATGGCCGATCCACCACGGCGCCCGGTCACCGTCACGAATTCGAGGTCGGCGCGGGCGGCGAGTTCTGCACAGGATTCGGCGGCACCGACGAAACCCACGGGTGCGCCGACGACCGCCGCCGGCCGTGGTGCGCCGGCGTCGATCATCTCCAACAAGGCGAACAGCGCGGTCGGCGCATTGCCGATCGCGACCACCGCGCCCTCGAGCATGGGCCGCCAGAGTTCAAGCGCCGCAGCGGTTCTGGTGGTGTTCATTCGCTTGGCCAGATCGGTCACGCGCAGGTCGGCGAGCCGGCAGATGACCTGGTTGTCGGCAGGCAGCCGCCGGCGGGTGATGCCACTGGCGACCATGGTGGCATCGCAGAGGATGGGTGCGCCGCTCTCGAGCGCGCCGCGCGCCGCGCGCACCACGCCTGCGGTGGCGACAACATCGGTCGTCAGGTCGGTCTGCCCGCATGCGTGGATCATGCGTACGACCACGCCGGCAACATCGGGTGCGAACGCCGACAGGTCGGCCTCGTCGCGGATCATCGCGAACGACCGGCGGTAGATCGCGGCGCCATCGCGCAGGTATTCGGTCATGGTGCGTACTCCGTCATGGTGCGACAAGACTATCGGTGAGCACTCCCGGCGCCGCGGTCGGTGATGCCGGGCGGTGGTGGGCGCGTGACTCTTCGCTTCTCAGCCGATGCGCTGACGGCGGTAACCGCCGGGTCCGGCCTCGACACGCATATGGCTCTGCGCAGGGGAGCCGCAGCCGCGCGCACACCCCACCCAGTGCTCGCGTTCGGTGACCGCCACATCGGAGTCGATGCGCTGCGCCACATCGGCCCGTACCGGGGCATGGGACTTCCCGCACCCGGGCGCACCCGCACAGCTGCTGACCTTCACCCAGGGCGAGTCGGCATCGAAGATCACTCCCATCGGGGCGAGCACCCGGACCACCGTTTCGGCGGCGCCCTCGGTGAGGTCGCAGATCAGGATCTCCCGGTCCGGGGTGACGATGATGGGTGCGCCGATCGCGGCGAGGAACTCGGCCGGCCGCGCAGGCAGCCGACCCAGTTCGACGACGGCGCCCAGCAGTACGAGGCCGTCGTCCTGCTCGAACCATCCGACAACGGGCGCACTCGGCGCCCGAACCGTCTCGGCGGCATCGGGAGCCGCGGCAGATGTCGCCAGCCGGGCGCGCGCCGAGCCGATCAGATCGTTGCGCCCGCCGGCATCGAGATCGCGGACCCGCCACGGGCGTCGCGAACCGGATTCGGCGGCGGCAGCGATGCGCACCATGTCGCGCGCCACGTCGATCATCGCCGACGGCGCGTCGGACCGATCGGCCACCGATCCGGCCGGAGTGCCGTCGATCAGGATGTCGGCCGGCGACAGCGTGCCGAGGTGTGCGCCCGGACGCACGACGGCGCACACGTCGGGCCGCCGGGCCACCACGTCGCCGCGTCCGTCGTCCACCCCGAACAGGAATCGGCCCGACAAACCGGTAAGGCCGTGGTCGGTGCGCAGCGCCGCGTCCAGCGCCTCGGCGAGGTCGCGGACGTCGATGTGACCGCTGATGCGGCCGGTCAGCGAACTCACGTCGATGTTGCGGATCTTCTCGCGGTCGCCACCGGGCAGGAGTCCGGCTGCGGTGAGGCGCTCGGCCACCGCGTCGACGTCGGCGATACCGCGGACCTGAATGTTGGCGCGCGCGGTCAGTTCCAGGAATCCGTCTCCGAACTCGGCGCTCACCTGCGCCAACGTCTGCATCTGCGTCGGGGTGAGCGCACCCCCGAGCAACCGGATCCGGGCCAGTGCGCCGTCGGCGGCCGGATGCGGGTCGACGACACCGGGACACCGGTCCCGTGTTGGTCGCTGCACCGGCTCGTTCACGGCTCCAGCGTAGCCGCGCAGGCGGGGCGGGCTCGCGGCTCGGGTCGGCCCCGGAATCTGCTGCACCGGCGGTGACAACTAGGCTCCACACACACCCCACTGCGCAGAAGCCGGTGCGAATCCGGCGCGGTCGCGCCACTGTATGGGACAGCGCCCCGCGGCGGCGTCCCGGAGCCAGACCTGCCACCGGGTACCCGACCACCACGACCGGGCGCGTCACCCCGGTGAGGAGTGCACCATGATCTTGCTGCTGTCGACCTCCGACACCGACCTCATCACCGCGCATGCGGGGTCCGGCGACTACACCATCGCCAATCCCGCGCGTCTGCTCATCGACGAGGTCCCCGAACTCGTGCGGGCCGCCGACATCGTCGTTGTGCGCATTCTGGGCGGCCGACGCGCGTGGGAGGACGGACTCGAGGCCGTACTCGCCGCCGGGCGTCCGGTGGTGGTGCTCTCCGGCGAACAACAACCCGACCCCGACCTGATGGCATGTTCGACGGTGCCCGCCGGTGTCGCGCAGCAGGCGCACAACTATCTCGCCGCCGGCGGCGTGGTGAATCTGGAGAACCTGCACAACTTCCTCTCCGACACCCTGCTCTTGACCGGTCTCGGATTCGAACCGCCGACTCAGACGCCGGCCTGGGGCGTTCTCGACCGTCCCCATGCCACCGCCGGGACGGGACCGACCATCGCGGTGCTCTACTACCGGGCCCAACATCTGGCAGGCAACACCGCCTACGTCGACGCGCTGTGCCATGCGATCGAGGACGCCGGCGCGCGTGCCGTGGCGGTCTTCTGCGCATCGCTGCGGACCGCCCCGGACGACCTGATCGAGCTCCTCGGCACCGCCGATGCCCTCGTGGTCACCGTGCTCGCCGCGGGCGGCGCCACCCCGGCCACCGCGTCGGCCGGCGGTGATGACGACGCGTGGAACATCGAACGCCTTGCCGCCCTGGACATTCCGATACTGCAAGGATTGTGCCTGACGTCCGCTCGGACGGACTGGGCGGCCAACGACGACGGACTCTCGCCGCTCGACGTGGCCACCCAGGTAGCCGTTCCGGAATTCGACGGCCGCATCATCACGGTCCCGTTCTCCTTCAAGGAATTCGACGAGAACGGTCTGCCCACCTATCGGCCCGACGCGGAACGGTGCGCGCGCGTGGCCGGCATCGCCGTCGCCCACGCGCGGCTGCGGCACACCGCCGCCACCGACCGGCGGATCGTGCTGATGCTCTCGGCGTATCCCACCAAACACGCGCGGATCGGCAACGCCGTCGGACTCGATACCCCACGCAGCCTGCTGCGGCTGCTGCACGCCCTGCGTGATGCCGGATACGACATCGGCCCCGAGTCCGGGCCACAGGCCATTCCCGGCCTGGCCGAGGATGATTCGGATGCACTGATCCACGCCATCATCGCCGCCGGGGGCCAGGATGCGGACTGGCTGACCGAGGAAGCGTTGGCGGCCAACCCCATCCGCGTGTCTGCCGCCGACTACACCCACTGGTTCGCCACCCTGCCCGCAACGCTGCGGGAGTCGGTCACCGCGCACTGGGGTCCGCCGCCCGGCGAGTTGTTCGTCGACCGATCATCGAACCCCGATGGCGATATCGTCGTCGCCGCATTGGTTTTCGGAAATATTGCGATCATGGTGCAGCCGCCGCGCGGGTTCGGAGAGAATCCGGTCGCGATCTATCACGACCCCGACCTACCGCCGTCTCATCACTATCTGGCCTCCTATCGTTGGGTCGCCGGGCGTTCCGGCCGCGCCGCTGACGTGCCCGGTTTCGGCGCCGACGCGGTGGTCCACATCGGCAAGCACGGAAATCTGGAATGGTTGCCGGGCAAGACACTTGGCATGTCCGCCGACTGCGGCACCGACGCCGCGCTGGGCGATCTGCCGCTGGTGTACCCGTTCCTGGTCAACGATCCAGGCGAGGGAACACAGGCCAAACGACGCGCACACGCGGTCCTCGTCGATCACCTCATCCCGCCGATGGCCCGGGCCGAATCCTATGGCGACATCGCCCGGCTCGAGCAGCTCCTCGACGAGCACGCCAACATCTCCACCCTGGATCCGGCCAAACTCCCGGCGATCCGTCAGCAGATCTGGACGCTGCTCACCGCGGCGAAGATGGATCACGATCTCGGACTGACCGAGCGGCCCGACGAAGAGATCTTCGACGACATGCTGCTGCACGTCGACGGCTGGCTGTGCGAGATCAAGGATGCACAGATCCGCGACGGTCTGCACGTGCTGGGTGAGTCGCCCGCCGACGAGCACGAGGTCGACCTCGTCCTTGCGATGCTGCGCGCACGCCAGTTGTGGGGCGGCAGCGCGGCTCTGCCGGGTCTGCGTGAAGCTCTCGGCCTGACCGAGGGCAGCGGGGAAGCGGCCCGTACCGAGGTGGACGAGATCGAACAGGTGGCGCGTGGACTCGTCCAGGCGTGCGCCGAGGATGACTGGTCGGAGCACGCGGCGAGTGCCGCTGCCGCAGGGCACCCCGCCGCGGTCGGCGACATTCTGCGTTTCGCCGCCGCCGAGGTGGTCCCGCGGCTGCGGCAGACCACGCGTGAGATCCCCCGGGTGCTGCATGCCCTCGATGGCGGGTTCATCCCGGCCGGACCGAGCGGATCGCCGCTGCGCGGACTGATCAACGTGCTGCCGACCGGACGAAACTTCTACTCGGTGGACCCCAAGGCCGTCCCGTCGCGACTCGCATGGGAGACCGGCCGTGCGATGGCCGACTCGCTGCTGGACCGCTACCGCGCCGACCACGGCGAGTATCCGGCGTCGGTCGGATTGTCGGTGTGGGGCACCAGCGCCATGCGCACCTCCGGTGACGACATCGCCGAGGTGCTCGCATTGCTGGGGGTCACCCCGGTCTGGGACGAGGCCTCCCGACGCGTGAGCTCCCTGGAGCTGATCGGGCTCACCGAGCTCGGCCGGCCCCGAATCGACGTCACCGTCCGCATCTCCGGCTTCTTCCGCGACGCCTTCCCCCATGTGGTGACCATGCTCGACGACGCCGTCGCCCTCGCCGCGGGCGCCGACGAACCCGACGAGCAGAACTTCGTGGCCGCGCACGCCCGCGCCGCACTTGCCGAACACGGCGACCACCGCCGCGCCACCACCCGGATCTTCGGCTCCAAGCCGGGGACCTATGGTGCCGGACTGCTGCAACTGATCGACTCCCGGGATTGGCGCACCGACGAGGATCTCGCTCGCGTCTACACCGAGTGGGGCGGCTACGCCTACGGGCGTGACCTCTCCGGGGTCGCCGCCGTCGACGACATGCGCAGCGCCTACCGTCGTATCGCGGTCGCCGCGAAGAATACCGACACCCGAGAACACGACATCGCCGACTCCGACGACTACTTCCAATATCACGGCGGCATGGTCGCGACCGTGCGGGCGCTGACCGGCACGTCACCGGAGGCCTACATCGGCGACTCCACCCGTCCCGACGCGGTCCGGACACGAACCCTCTCGGAGGAAACCAGCCGTGTGTTCCGCGCGCGAGTGGTGAACCCGCGCTGGATTTCGGCGATGCAGCGCCACGGGTACAAGGGCGCCTTCGAGATGGCCGCCACCGTGGACTACCTGTTCGGCTATGACGCCACCACCGACGTCGTGGCCGACTGGATGTACGAGAAACTCACCGAGTCCTATGTGCTCGACGAGCACAACCAGAAATTCATGGCCGAGTCGAACCCGTGGGCGTTGCACGGGATCGCCGAGCGGCTGCTCGAGGCCGTCGAACGTGACATGTGGCACGAACCGCCTGCACAACTGCTCGACGACCTGCGGGCGGTGTACCTGCAGACCGAGGGCGACATCGAAGGTCGCGACGAGTAGTCACGTACTGCAGCGCGTTCGTGCGTGCGGAGCAAAATCGGTGTCCCGTTCGTTGGACCGTGCAGACACCATCGGTTTCCGGCTCTCGGCCGCGACGACGTGACCCGCGTACGGCGACCGGTGACAGCAACGAAAGGTCGAAACATGCGACTCGCGTATGTGCTCCTGTACCTCGCCGTCGAGATCGGCGTGTTCGTGGCGATGACGATGACCCTCGGATTCGGGTGGGCGGTGTTGATCACGATCGCCGCCGCCGTCGTCGGCTTCCTCTTGCTGCGCTGGCAGGGCGCCAAGGTCTTCGGCGAGCTGCGCCGCGCCTCCCGCAACGAAGTGGATGCCCGCGCACCGCTCGCCGACACCGCGATCATGGCCGGTTCCACGATGCTGCTCGTCGTGCCCGGAGTGGTCTCCACGCTGCTGGGGATCGTGCTCCTCGCCCCGCCGACCCGCCGGCTCGTCCGTCCGGCGGTGACCGCCTTCGGCGCCCGGCGGATGGTCGTCGCGATGGACCAGATGGGAATGCGTGCGACGGGCCGGTTTCCCAACTCCGGGTTCGGGCGCGGCACCGTCATCGACGGAACCGTCGTGGACGGGGACATTCATCATGACGGCGACGTCGCCGGCAGTTCACCGTCGATGAGCGGGCGGCAGTTGCCGCGGGGCCCGCGAACCCCCTGACATCCCAGCATCCTGGCCTCCCAGACCCTCTGACACCACCGAACCCGACTCAGGGCACACTGAACGACCGTGGCTACCGAACTCCTGCTGGGTGGATTCGTCTACTCGTCGAGCGTTCCGGATGCGACCGCGCTGGCCGTCACCGACGGCGTCGTGACGTGGGTCGGCTCCGACGCGGTCGGTCGGGCCCTGCATCCCGACGCCCAGATCATCGACCTCGCCGACCGGTTCGTGGCTCCTGCGTTCGTCGATTCGCACGTCCATCTGACCTCGACCGGTCTCGCCCTCGACGGTCTCACCCTCCATGCGGCGACGAGCCGGTCGGACTGTCTGGCCCGTCTGGCCGCTGCCGTGCGCCACACCGGCGACGGCGAGCCGATCTGGGGTCTCGGCTGGGATGACTCGACGTGGGGCGGCGTCGACTCCGAGGACCGCCGTTTCCCGACCACCGCCGAGATCGACGAGGTGGTGGGCCATCGTCCGGTGTATCTCGCCCGCGCCGACGAGCATTCGGCGGTCGCCTCCACCGCGCTGCGCCGGCTGGTTCCCGATCTCGATGCCGCCGACGGATTCGATCAGCACGCACCGCTGGTCGCGCAGGCCCATCACCTGGTCCGAGCCGCCGCACGCAGCCTGATCAGCGCCGATACCCGGTTCCGTCTGCAGCGCCGCGCCCTCGATGCCGCCGCGGCCGCGGGGGTCGTCGCGGTACACGAGAACAGTGGTCCCGAGATCGCCGGCCTCGACGACTTCCTGTCGTTGGCCGACCTCGATCACCCGGTGGCCGTCCGGCGCTACTGGGGACAGGCCGCCGACAGCGCCGAGCACGCCGCCGAGCTGCTCTCGATCACGCGCGCCGACGGCCTCGCGGGAGACCTCTTCGTCGACGGCGCCCTCGGTTCGCACACCGCGTGGTTGCGTGACCCGTACGCCGACGACCCGCACACCACCGGCATCGTCCATCTCGATCCGGGCACCATCGGCGCCCACATCCGCGCCTGCACGCTCGCCGGGATACAGGCCGGCTTCCACGTGATCGGTGATGCCGCCACCAAAACCGCCGTGGCCGCCTTCGCCGCCGTCGCCGAAGAACTCGGTACCCCGGCGGTGGCGCGGTGCGCCCATCGACTCGAACATCTGGAGATGGCCGACGCCGACGATGCGGCAGTCCTCGCGCGCTGCGGGGTGATCGCGAGCATGCAACCACTGTTCGACGCGGAATGGGGAGGGGCGGGGCAGTTGTATGCCCAGCGGCTCGGCGACGTCCGCGCCGCCGACCTCAACGATTTCGCAATGATCGCCAAAGCCGGTGTGGCTCTGTCATTTTCGTCCGACTCGCCGGTGACGGCGATCGACCCGTGGGCGACCATCCGGGCTGCAGTGCATCCACACCGGACGGAGTCGGGGATCTCCGCACGCGCCGCATTCGGCGCGTGCACGCGCGGGGCCTGGCGGGCCGGCGGCATCCGAGACGGGCTCGCAGGCACCCTCGAACCGGGAGCCGACGCCGATTACGCGGTGTGGGAGGTCGACGAGCTCGTCGTCGCCGGCTCCCACGCGGGAGTGCAACGCTGGTCCACCGATCCGCGGTCGCGGGTACCCGCGCTGCCCGATGTGTCGGCGAGTGCGCGCCTGCCGCGGTGCGTGCGGACCGTGCGTGCGGGAACCGCCATCTATACCGGAGACGCCTGGTGACGCCCCCGCCCGAGCAGATCGCGCGCGATCAGCCGCCGCCCGAAGGGCACGAGTCGGCCGCGCCGCGACCCTCGGCCGACCCACATGCGGTGTTCGCACGTGCCGGCGCGTCCGGGCGCGCGGTACGGCGGTGGGCGCAGGGATCACCGGTCGCGCGGCGACGGATCGACTGGGCCGTTCGCACGGTCCTCGCCGCGCTCGCCGGGCTCGCGATGGATTCGGCGTTCCCGCCACACAATTGGTGGTTCATGGCCGTCCTCGCGCTTGCCGTGCTGTATGCGCTGTTGAGTGCAGGGCAGCTCCGGGCCCGCACCGGCGCCTGGATCGGCTTCGTTTTCGGTCTCGGCTTCTTCATCCCGCTGCTGCCGTGGATCGGGGTCTACGTCGGGCCCCTGCCATGGCTGGCGCTGGCCGCCGTACTCGCGGTGTATCTGGCGTTGTTCGGTCTCTGCGCGACCCTGACGATGCGGCTACCGATACCGCCGGTCTGGTTCGCACTGTCATGGGTCCTTGTCGAGGGTGTGCGTTCGGCCTTCCCGTTCGGCGGGTTCCCTTGGGGCCGAGTGGCATTCAGTCAGGTCGAGGGCCCTCTGCTGCCGCTGGCGTCCGCACTGGGCGCGCCGGGTGTCTCCGGCGCGGTCGCCTTGTCCGCTGCCGCGGTGGTCTGGCTGATACAGCTCGTCATCCGTCGCGATCACGTGTCGGATCACCGATCACGGGTACTCGTCCGGCACGCGGCACTTGCGATCGTGCTCGCTCTGCTCGCCCCCGTCTCGGCCATCGCATTGATGCCCGACACCATCGACCGCAACGTGGCGACCTCCTCGACCCGGGTCGCCGCGATCCAGGGCAACGTGCCGCGGCTGGGCCTCGAGTTCAACGCACAGCGGCGCGCCGTCCTCGACAACCATGTTCGTGAGACGATGCGGCTCGCCGAGGAGATCCGGGCCGGGCGGGCCGAGCAGCCGGCGTTCGTCGCGTGGCCGGAGAACGCCTCCGATATCGACCCGTTGGCCAATCCCGATGCCGCCGAGGAGATCACCGCGGCCTCGGTAGCAGTCGGTGCGCCGATTCTCGTCGGCACACTGGTGTTCGGAGCCGACGGCCGGCCCACCAACACCGTTCTCGTCTGGGACGGGCGCAAGGGCCCGATCGGCCGCTACGACAAGCACATCATCCAGCCGTTCGGCGAGTACCTGCCGTGGCGGCCGTTCTTTCGCATGTTCTCCTCTTATGCCGACATGGCCGGCGATCTACAGCCCGGGCAGGGCCCCTCGGTGCTCACCGTGCCCGGCCGGTCGGGCGATGTCGTCGTCGGCGTCGCAACCTGCTGGGAGATCGCATTCGACCGGGCGGCGCGCGCCGCAGTCGACCAGGGCGCGCAGATCCTCTATGTGCCCACCAACAACGCCACCTTCGGACGCACCTCCATGACCTACCAGCAGTTGGCGATGTCACAGTTCCGTGCCGTCGAATTCGGCCGGGCCGTCATCGTCGCCGCCACGAGCGGCGTCAGCGCGCTGATCGAACCCGACGGCTCGATGTCGGCGGAATCGGACATCTTCACCCCGGCGATCCTCGCCGATCGCCTTCCGCTCAGTTCCCACATCACGATCGCGGCCCGTCTGGGAGCATGGCCCGAGCGTGTCGCCATGGTCCTCGCACTGGTGGCGCTTTTGTTCGCAGTGGCCATGCGTACTAGGTTCACTCAGAGATTCACGGCGGTGCGGCCCCATCAGGAGGGCGGCGCCGCCCCGGACAAGTCGGAGGAGTTCACCGGTGACGAACAGTGACCGATCGCCCGCCGGTGGTGTCGACAGAACCGCCGTCGTCGGGCCCGACGGCGAGAACGCGTTGGTCGTCATCCCCACCTACAACGAGCGGGAGAACCTGCCGACGATCGTCGGACGCCTGCAGTCGACGCTGAGTGGCATTCACGTGCTCGTCGTCGACGACTCCAGCCCCGACGGCACCGGTGAGGTCGCCGACGACCTCGCCGCCGCCGACGACGCGAATCGGATCCACGTGCTGCACCGGGTGGAGAAGGACGGCCTGGGCAAGGCATACCTTGCCGGATTCGCGTGGGGGCTGGCCCGCGACTACGAGGTCATCATCGAGATGGATGCCGACGGCAGCCACGCTCCCGAGCAACTGCCCACGCTCCTCCGCGCGATCAACGACGGCGCCGACCTCGTCATCGGATCGCGTTACGTGCGGGGCGGCAAACTGGTGAATTGGCCGCGACGACGCGAGATCCTGTCTCGTGGCGCCAACACCTACGCCCGACTGGCCCTGGGCGCCGGAATCAACGACATCACCGCCGGATACCGCGCGTACCGGCGCGCGGTCCTGGAGAAGATCAGCCTCGACACCGTCGAATCGGCGGGTTACTGCTTCCAGATCGATCTCGCCTGGCGTTCGGTACAGGCCGGATTCGACGTCCGCGAAGTTCCGATCACCTTCACCGAACGTGAGATCGGGCAGTCGAAGATGAGCGGCGGGGTGATGTCGGAGGCGTTCGTCAAGGTGCTCCGCTGGGGTGTACAGAGCCGGCTCACCCAGCTCGGCCTGCGGCGCTGAGCACACCGCCGACGGCGCCCGCTCCATCGCCGAGCGCGCCCGACGAATGGGGATACGACAGAAGGGCCGGTGGAGCACTGCGCTCCACCGGCCCTTCTGTTGCCCTCGTTCAAGGAATCGATCGGTATCCGATCAGTTCGTCACGCCACGCCGACGCTGCTTGAGGAGGTCGAGGCGCTCGTTGAGCAGGACCTCGAGTTCCTCCTCACTACGCCGCTCGAGAAGCATGTCCCAGTGGGTGCGCGGCGGCTTGACCTTCTTCTCCTCGGGCTCGGCGCCCTCGAGGATTGTGCCCTCCATGCCGTTTTTGCACGGCCACTTCGACGGCACCTCGGCGTCGTCGGCGAAGGGGACATCGAAGATCTCACCGTTGTCGGTGCGGTATTGGACGATGCGCCGCGGCGCGAGATCGTGATCACGATCGGTTTCGTAGCTCACCGCACCGAGGCGGCTACCCCGAAGTACTCGATCTGCCATTTGCTACTGCTTTCCTCTCGGCTTGCATCGCTGACCAAACCAGCTGCTGAACAGAACCACTCTACTCTCTCCACCCGGGCTTCCCGCTCGGTCCGGCCGGCCCGGTGCGTTGCGTCCGGATGGCCGCCGCACGCGGTACGGTCTGTGCCGTGGATGCGACCCGGCCCCGGCGGCGAACCTATGCCTGCGCATGGTGCGGATCTGCGATGGCCGACTCCGAGATGGGCCGCCGCCGGAAGTACTGCAAGCGTTCCTGCCGACAACGTGCGTACGAACAGAGAGCGCTCGTGGCGGGGGCATCTATTCCCGACGACGCGGTGATCCTGTCCGCCGGTGACGTCGCCGACTTCGGCGATCGGATGTTCGCGCTGCGCTGCGCCGCGGAAGACCTCGAGACCGCGGTCGGCGAGGATGCCGATCGCATCACCCTCGCCGGCCTCGTCGACGACCTGCTGTCGCTGGCGCGGGATGCGGAGCGGCTGCGATGAACGACGGCGATGCCGCCCGGCCGGATTCCTCCCCTGATCCGAGGCCGACCCCGCCCGCGGCACCCGAGCCGACCCCACCGGCCCCGACCCCACCGGCCCCGACCCCACCGGCACGGCGCGCAGCCGAACTACTCGCCCGCGCCGATTCCAGCACCACCGGGATCCGCGCCATCCGCGCGGTCCGGAGTCTACTGCCGGATGCGCCGGCGGCCATCTCCCACTCTCGACCGTCGGATCGGCTGGCCCGGCTGATCGCCGACGCCGGCCCGGGGAAGCCGAGCGCCACCCGCGAGCTGGGCCTGGCGGGGGTGCAAGCGTGGCAGTCGGTGATCCGCCGTAGGCAGCGCACCGGCACGCCGGTCGCGGTCACCATCGTGTTCACCGATCTCGTCGGGTTTTCCACCTGGGCCCTCGCTGCCGGTGATGATCAGGTGCTGCGTCTGCTGCGCGAGGTCAACGCGGCCACCGAGCAGGTGGTCCGGCGCCGTGGTGGCCGGGTCGTCAAGAATCTCGGCGACGGCGTGATGGCGACCTTTATCGATCCGGATGAGGCGATCGTGGCGGCGTACGAGGCGATCGGCGCGGTCAGTGCGCTCACGATCGACGGCTATCGACCCCAGTTGCGGGCCGGCCTGCACACCGGGACGCCGCGTGCGGTCGGTGATGACTTCCTCGGCGTGGACGTCAACATCGCCGCGCGGGTCGCAGGCGCCGCGGGCGCGGGGGAGTTACTGATCAGCGACGCAACCCTCGACGCTGTCGATCCGGAGCGATACGCCCGCCGCCGACGCCGCCGGTTCAAGGCCAAGGGAGTTCCGCGCGAACTGACGGTGTACGCGGTGATCCCCCGATACGACGCCTGAGATACCCGGCGCAACAGCAGGTTTCGGCCACAATGTGTGCCGCGTTCCGACATTAACCTCACCGCTGCCGAAATGACTGCCATCGGCCACCATCGCGGTGTACAAAGGACGACAACAGCGCATCTGCTTCGCACCCGGCCAAGCCACGACCGAGTGGGCTACGTGCGCACTGGGACACCTTTATGTTGGGGCACAACCATGACACTGATCAACAACAAGCAGCAACAGATGATCGATTTCGAGTCGAGCTGGTACTCGCTCGGCGGCGGTTCGTCGCGGGAGATCAACGAGCAGTTCGGGTTGTCCGACCGCGACTTCTTCGCCGAGCTCAACCAGATCGTCAGCGCGGCACCGCCGAGGGGCATGACCAATGCCGAGCTGCGCAGGATGCGCGAGGTCATTCGTCGTCGGTTGTGGATGGCCCGCTGAGAGCTGGCATCTGATCGACACGCGGCCACCGCCGACAATCCAGAATCCGTCGCCGGTTGGAGCAGTGCAACAGATCCCCGACACCTGATGGCCCCATTCTCCGATGACGACCTCGAGGAGTTCTACCGGCGGATCGAGGCGCGCACCGATCTGACTCCGCGGCAACGCCACCGGCGCGTGCCTCCTCCGCGTGGCTGCCCGACGCCGTACAAGGATGCGTTCGCTTCGCAAGCTGCGGCCGGGGCAGGGATCGGACGCATTCGGCAGGCCGGGCGGCGGTCGCCGACGCTACGGTGTTACAGATGCGAATGCGGATGGTGGCACATCACCAGCAGTCCGCCGCGTGACGAACCGCCCCGGCCGAACGGCCGGCGCCCTCGACACAAGCGATGAGGAGTAGCACCTGATGACGAGCGACCCGACCGAGGCCGAACAGCCCAGCACGGCGCCCGCGGCAGCCCATCACCTGGTCGCGGTGCTCGATCTGGTCACCGCCGACGTCGAGGACTCGGCGAAGGCCTACGCCCGGTTGCTGGGGCGCAGCGAGCCGAGCGCCGACGTCGACGTGTTCGCGACGCGAATCCGGCTGCAGCCCCAGCAGTCCGGTGGTCACCGCGTACTCTTCGGGGTCACCGACATCGAAGAGCACACCCGGGTGCTGCGCCGGCGCGGACTCGATCTGTCGAGTCCGGCGACCTCAGCCGACCCGGATGCCGAGTCGCACGTCGAGGATCTTCCATTCGGCGTGCTGTCGGCCACCCGGGTCCCGAGCGGCTCCGCGGCCGCGACCGGTGTCGCCCCCGACATCTCCGGGGTGGACCATCTGGTGTTCCAGAGCCCGGATCGCGATCGGGCAGTGGCCCTGTTCGGGGCCACCCTGGGACTCGACTTCCGTCTCGATCGTCGGGTGGTCGACGGGCTGCGTCAGTTGTTCTTCCGGCGTGGCGATCTCGTCATCGAGGTCGTCGTCCCCGACCATGCTCCCGACGACGCGCCGATCGCTCTCTGGGGAATAGCCTGGCGCAGCAACGACATCGACACCACCCACCGCCGCCTGCGGGAGGGTGGCGTGCAGGTCTCCGACATCCGGACCGGCCGCAAACCGGGAACCCGGGTCGCCACCGTCGATGACGATGCGCTGGCCACCCGAACCATCATCATCGCCACGAGTACACCCCGCATCGATCACCACAGAACGGATGGATCCCGAGAATGAGTCTTTTCGCCCAGATCGCCGGCGCCGCCAACAAGGCCGTGCTTCCGCTGTTGACAGTTCCGGTGATCGGTCCGGCTCTCGGCCGCTCGATGACGGTGGTGACCTATACCGGACGCCGCTCGGGTTCGACCTTCCGCCTGCCGGTGGGTTATCGCCGTGAAGCCGGGAGTGAGACCGTCGTCATCGGGGTTGCGTTGCCCGACGAGAAGAAGTGGTGGCGCAATTTCACCGGAGATGGTGGGCCGTTGTCGCTGACACTCGGCGGAGCAACTCAGCAGGGTCATGCCATCGCACACCGCGACGAGAAGGGCCGAGTCACGGTCCGCGTCGATCTAGGCGCCGGCGGTGAGCGCCCGTAACGGTCGCAAACCGTGACGTAGCCAGTGGTAGAGGTTCTCGTTGTTGAGGAGCGTGAAATGGTGGGCGCGCCCCAGATGCACGCCATCCTCCTCGTGGAATCCGATGCGCCGCGATCGGTGGAACCCGCGGCCACTGGGCGTCAGGACCAGCCCGTCGCCGATCAGTCGTCCCACGGGGTGGCGCGGATCCTCGAAGATCGACGCGGTCGCGAACAGGTGCCGGGCGCCCCGCAGCAACGGGACGTCGGCCCCGGGAGCGCGCCACCACCCGTCAGGGTCGTCGTCCGGTCCATCATCGGCGAGGATGTTGCCGTGAAACAGATCGCGCACGCCGGCGCTGCGCCTGCGCAGTAGATCGCCAAACGGTCGGGTGACCGTGAGTGCCCGGAGTGCCGACGTCGCGGCATGCACTCCGCGGGCCAGCGGTGCGCCGAAATGGGGGCACCCGAGACTGACTGTCTCGGTCACCAGCGGAACCCACGGTTCGTGATCGGTTGCACCGCGGTGACACGCGGCCCGGACGACCAGCCCGCCCATCGAGTGGCCGACCAGCGAGATCCGCGTTACCGGCACCGGCCACAGCAGGACGAGTCCGCGCAGCAGGTGGGTCAGGGCGTCCCCGTTCTCGGCGATGTGACGACCGCTGTTGTACCGGATCTGCACCTCGGTCGCACCGATGTCCTCGCCGAGCCGCGTCCCGTAGGTTGGGCGCCCACCGAGGCGCCATGCGTTTTCGGTCTCCATCAGTCCGTGGAGAAAGACGACGAGATGCCCGGTGGCGGAAGGAAAGCCGGCGGCCAGTCCCGCAGTGGTCACCGGGATCGGTGTCCCGTCGACCCGCACCGCCATATCCGGTGCCAGCGGCGAATCCTCGGCAGCGAGCGCATCGCCTATCAGCCCGTCCAGAACACCGATCAACCTCGCGCCGCGAACGGTGGTGGTCGGTGGACGCCGGCTCTCAGGCAATGCGTCGGCGACGATCGATGCCGACTCGAGTATCCCGGTGATCGAGGTGTAAACGGCATCGCTGACCGTGTCGTGCACGGCGCGTACCGGGGTGACCGGCCGGCCGAGCGTCGCCTGCAGCGGTCCGAATACCGCCACTGATGTCGTCCGGTGCACCCGCGCGATGCCGACCGTCGCCTTGGCCAGCTCGCGCAAACCCAGCCGGGCAAGCGCGCGCACCTCACCGGCCTCACCCGCTGAACGGATCTCTCCCATGGCAGTCAGTGTACGTATGTGCACTGGGCGTTTCCCGATTTCCGGCCCGGTGGCCGATCATCCGGGTTGGGCAAATCCCGGGATCGAACATATGATCGGGCCGTGGGTATGGCGCAGATCGGCGGCGACAGCGGACGACCACACCGGCCGGCCTTCGTTCGGGTCGGGCACCGCGCGGTGCGCATCGACCTGAATGCCCTGTATCCGCAGACTCCGCACCACAACGGCACGTATCACCCCGATGGGCTGCAGGTCCGGAAGGTGGCCACCGGAGTACTCACCGAGTGGGGGCTATCGGAGTGGGGCGAGTGGTACGGCAAGGTGACCTACACACTCAGCGCGCGCGATCGGCAGGAGTCGGTGACCCATTGGGTACCGGCGTGGGCGCTGCGGCCGGTGGACGAGCCCGGTCGGATCAGGGGACGCCGCCGCTGATGTTCGCCGATACCGATTTTCGCCGACACTCGAGTGCCCACGAGAAACTCCGACCGAGGGTGCCGGGTCGGGGGTCTGGCACTCTCGGTCGGAGTCATGGATGAGATCGTCGAAGAGTTCGGCGCCGTTACACCGTCTCGCCACGAGTTCCGGCGCACGCGCGCCACATCCGTGAGCCGACCCGAGGAGCAATACGAGATGACCGATCCGACCGTCTACGCCGAGGACCTTCATGCCGGGCAGCGCTACGATCTCGGCGACCATACGGTGTCGGAGGCCGAACTCCTCGACTTCGCCTCGCAGTGGGATCCGCAGTCGTTCCACGTCGATCGGGAGGCGGCCGAAGCGGGGGCCTTCGGTGGTCTGATCGCCAGCGGTATCCACAGTCTGGCGATCGCACAGCAACTCTCGGTCACCTCGCTTCTGCACTCGTGGAGCGTCATTGCCGGCCGGCGGCTGCGCGAGGTGGAGTTCCGCGCACCGGTCCGGTCCGACGACACCCTGGCCGGGACGTTGCACATCGACGCCGTCGTACTCGGCATGCGAGACCGCGGGCTGGTGACGTACACGACCGAACTCGTGAACCAGGCGGATGCGATGGTGCTACGTTTCGACGTCGACGTCTATCTGAGAACGCGATCGGTACCCACAGATGTGCGAGGATCCAACCCGTGACCGCGACGACAGACCGCGAACGCCGGCGGACCGATCTACGGCGGCTCCGGCAGGTACGCGACCGCATCGACCGGGATCACGCGCAACCTCTCGATGTGGAGGCGCTCGCTCGCGGCGCATCGATGTCGGCCGGTCACCTCAGCCGCGAATTCAAGCGCGCCTATGGCGAATCGCCCTACTCGTATCTGATGACGCGGCGGATCGAACGCGCGATGACCTTGCTGCGTCGAGGCGACATGTCGGTCACCGACGTGTGTTTCGCGGTGGGCTGCTCGTCGCTGGGGACCTTCAGCACCCGCTTCACCGAACTCGTCGGGATGTCACCGTCGCAGTACCGCACGCGGTCCGCCGACGAGACCGCGGGCATCCCGGCCTGCATCGCCAAGCAGGTCACCAAACCGGTCAGGAATCGAGAAGTGATCAGGGCCGGGCGTGGATAGCCTGAGTGCCATGAACATCACCATTCATTACACTTTCCTTCCACAGACCGATCCTGACGCCACGCTCGGGTTCTACCGTGACACCCTGGGATTCGAGGTTCGCAACGACGTCGGCTACTCGGGCATGCGCTGGATCACGGTGGGACCACCCGATCAGCCGCAGACCTCCATCGTCCTGCACCCGCCGGCGGCCGACCCGGGCATCACCGACGAGGAGCGCGAGACCATTCTCGACCTGATCGCCAAGGGCACGTACGGCGCAGCGCTGACCCTGGCGACCGACGATCTCCAGGGGCTGTTCGACAAACTGCAGGCCGCCGGTGCGGAGGTCGTCCAGGAGCCGATGGATCAGCCATATGGGGTGCGCGACTGCGCCTTCCGCGATCCAACCGGAAATCTGTTGCGTATCAATCAAGTGTCCTGACCGACGCCCGCGACCCCGCCCCATGTCCCGCCGACGACAACGGAGAATCCCTTGAGCGCGACGCCGACCCGATCGACGCCCCACCCCGCCGACACCCACGATCTCATCCGCGTGCACGGCGCCCGCGAGAACAACCTCAAGAACGTCGAGGTCGAGATACCCAAACGGCGGCTCACCGTATTCACCGGGGTCTCCGGGTCGGGAAAGAGCTCGTTGGTGTTCGCGACCATCGCAGCCGAATCGCAGCGGATGATCAACGAGACCTACAGCGCCTTCGTGCAGGGATTCATGCCCGCGCTGGGCCGCCCCGACGTCGACGTTCTCGAGGGACTGACCACGGCGATCATCGTCGATCAGGAACGGATGGGTTCCAATCCGCGCTCCACCGTCGGTACTGCCACCGACGCCAACGCCATGTTGCGCATCCTCTTCAGTCGCCTCGGTGATCCGAATATCGGTTCGCCGCAAGCATTCTCGTTCAACGTGGCGTCCGTATCAGGTGCGGGCGCAATCGAGGTCGAGCGCGGCGGACGACAGGTGAAGGAGCGCCGGGAGTTCAGCGTCACCGGCGGCATGTGCCCGAGGTGTGAGGGACGCGGCACCGTCTCCGACTTCGACCTGAGCGCCCTCTACGACGACACCAAATCGCTCAACGAGGGCGCGTTGACGATCCCGGGCTACTCGATGGACGGCTGGTACGGTCGCATCTACCGCGGGTGCGGATTCTTCGACGCGGACAAGCCCATCGGCAAGTTCACCAAACGCCAGCTCGACATCCTGCTGTACTCCGAGCCGAAGCGGATCAAGGTCGAGGGCATCAACGTCACCTTCGAGGGATTGATCCCGAAGATCGGAAAGTCGATGCTGGCCAAGGACCGTGAGGCCATGCAGCCCCATATCCGCGCGTTCGTCGACCGTGCGATCACCTTCACCGTCTGCCCCGACTGCGCGGGGACGCGGCTCAGTGAGCTCGCGCGCTCGTCGAAGATCGACGGCCGCAGTATCGCCGACGTCTGCGCGATGCAGATCACCGACCTCGCCGGGTGGGTCCGTGGCCTTCATGGGGCACACCGTTCGGTCGCGCCCGTGCTGGCGTCGTTGTCGGAGCTGCTGGACTCGTTCGTCGGCATCGGGTTGGGTTATCTGTCCCTCGACCGACCGGCCGGCACGCTCTCGGGCGGAGAAGCGCAGCGCACCAAACTGATCCGGCATCTGGGCTCGTCGCTGACCGATGTCACCTATGTCTTCGATGAACCCACGATCGGGTTGCACCCGCACGACATCGAGCGGATGAATGATCTGCTGCGGCAGTTGCGCGACAAGGGCAACACGGTGCTCGTGGTCGAGCACAAGCCGGAGGCGATCGTGATCGCCGATCACGTCATCGACATCGGGCCGGGCGCGGGCACCGACGGCGGTGAGATCGTCTTCGAGGGGACCGTCGAAGGGCTGCGCGGCGCCGATACCCTGACCGGACGACACCTCGATGACCGCGCCCAACTCAAACCCGAGGTGCGTGCGACCACCGGAGCCCTCGCGGTCCGCGGCGCGAACACCCACAATCTGCACGACGTCGATGTCGACATCCCGCTCGGGGTATTGGTGGTGCTGACCGGCGTCGCCGGCTCGGGCAAGAGTTCACTGATCAGCGGTTCGGTCGAGGGCCGCGACTCGGTGGTGAGCATCGACCAGCGCGCCATCAAGGGCTCGCGGCGCAGCAACCCGGCCACCTACACCGGGATGCTCGAGCCGATCCGCAAGGCCTTCGCGAAGGCCAACGGCGTCAAACCTGCTCTGTTCAGCGCGAATTCAGAAGGCGCATGCCCGAATTGCAAGGGCGCCGGCGTGATCTACTCCGACCTCGCCATGATGGGCGGGGTGTCGACGGTGTGTGAGGTGTGCGAGGGCAGGCGTTTTCAGGCGCAGGTGCTCGACTACACCTTCGGTGGCCGCAACATCGACGACGTACTGGGAATGTCGGTCGCACAGGCCGAGGCGTTCTTCGGCGATGGTGATGCGAAACTCCCGGCGGCCCACAAGATCCTGGCTCGGCTCGCCGATGTGGGCCTGGGGTATCTGCGGATCGGCCAGCCGTTGACCACCTTGTCGGGTGGCGAACGCCAGCGACTGAAGCTCGCAGTGCAGATGGGGGAGAAGGGCGATGTCTACGTCCTCGACGAGCCGACGACCGGACTGCACCTGGCCGACGTCGAACAACTACTGGGTCTGCTCGACCGGCTGGTCGATACCGGCAAATCGGTGATCGTCATCGAACACCATCAGGCGGTGATGGCCCACGCCGACTGGATCATCGACCTCGGCCCGGGAGCCGGGCACGACGGCGGGCACGTGGTGTTCACCGGAACCCCCGCCGAGCTGGTCGCCGATCGCAGCACCCTGACCGGGCGGCATCTCGCCGAATACGTCGGTGCTACCGGTTCCCGCTAGCCTCCTGCGCTGACGATCGTCAACGCGAACACCAGGGTGTCACCGGCCTCGATGCCTGCCGCAGGCATCCCGGAGGTGTAGCCGTCGGCGGGCGCGATGGCCGCGGCCACCGTGGAGCCGACGTGTTGGCCGACGATCGCCTTGGAGAATCCCGGGATCACCTGGGCGAGTGAGAAATCGGCGGGAGCTCCCCTGGTGTAGCTGCTGTCGAACCGGTCGCCGGTGCGGCCGTTGACGCCGACGTAGCTGACGGAGACGTTCGCGCCCGGCGCCACGGTGGCACCGGTGCCTGTGCGCAACACATGGACCAGGGTCTGATCGACGCCGAACGGCGTGGTGACGTGGACGGTGGGAGCGGTCGCGGGGTCACCGGGGGATGTGACGGTGACGCTGCCGGTGGTGCCCTGCTGCGTCCAGTTGACCGGCGCCGCGGGCTTGTCGGACGACCCGCACGCAGACAGGACGAGTGCGGCGACAAGTGCCAGTACCGCGAGAACTCCACGAAGAATACGCATGGCCACAGACGCTACCGGCCGGGCCGGCCACCACCTCGACTAGCTCCCGCGCGACGGCCGGACGGTCATTCGGTGTCGACCAGCGCGGCAAGCTGCCGCACCTCGTCGACGCTACCCGGCGAGACCAGCATCGTGGTGACCCCGGAACGCTCCCACACCCTGATCTGCTCACGGACATGATCGGCGTCGCCGACGATCGCGGAGTCGTCGACCACCTCGTCCGGGATGACCGCCGCCGCATCGTCCTTCCTGCCGGACCGGAACAGCGCGGTCACCTCGTCGACTATCTCGCCGTACCCCATCCGCCGGTAGACCTCGGCGTGAAAGTTGGTGTCCTCGCTGCCCATTCCGCCCATGTAGAGGGCGAGGAACGGCTTGATCGCCGCATAGGTGGCGGCCCGGTCGTCGGTGATGACGATCTGGGCGGTGGCGCAGATCTCGAAGTCCGCGCGGCCGCGGCGGGCACCGGGCCGCGCGAAACCCTCGTCGAGCCATGCGTTGTAGGTGTCGGCCATCCGTGGTGTGTAGAACAGCGGCAGCCAACCGTCGGCGATCTCGGCGGCCAACGCGATGTTCTTTGGACCTTCGGCCCCGAGCATCACCGGGATGTCGGCGCGCAACGGATGCACGATCGGCTTGAGGGTCTTGCCGAGACCGGTCGAGCCGGGTCCGTCATAGGGGAGCGGATAGTGCGGTCCACTGCTCGCGACCGGGGCCGTCCGTGCCCACACCTGACGCATGATGTCGATGTATTCGCGCGTACGGGCCAGCGGTTTCGCGAATTTCTGGCCGTACCAACCCTCTACGACCTGCGGTCCGGAAACTCCGAGTCCCACGATATGGCGACCTCCGGAGAGGTGATCGAGGGTCAACGCAGCCATCGCACATGCGGTGGGTGTCCGTGCGGAGAGTTGCAGCACCGAGGTACCCAGCCGCAACCGCTGCGTCGACGAACCCCACCAAGCGAGCGGGGTGTACGCGTCCGAGCCCCAGGCTTCGGCGGTGAAGACGGCGTCGAAGCCCGCCTCTTCGGCCGCCACGACGAGTTCACGATGGTTCGGCGACGGCTGCGCACCCCAATACCCCAGTTGCAGTCCGAGTTTCATCGCTCTCCTTCGCACGGGCAAATGTGTCGTCGCCGTATCTGCGCCGACGATCTGGCGCGACCGCGGCCGCCCGCTCGAACATACAACGGGTCACCGTCTGCGGTCACCGTCTGCGGTAACCGTCTGCGGCCGCCGCGAACGGCCGCGGCGGAACGTTCAGTAGTTCGTGCCCGGGCCTGCGGGCACGATCCCATGATGGCGCTGCGCCACATCCGGGTGGGCGCGGGTGCGCGACTTCCACGCGTTCTCGCCGTAGGTGTGGAATATCGGGTTGCGCGGGTCCGCTTCGACGCCGCGTGACAGTGCCGCCAGCTCCGGCGGCAGGGTGATGATCGGAATCGTGGCGTCGAGGCCCGGGTTCAGGAAGAACGGGATCGACACCCGGTCGGTGCCCGGGCCGGGGGCGCGGACGCGGTGGCGGGTGGCGCGCAGGTATCCGCCGGTGGCCACCTCGAGCAGTTCCCCGATGTTGACGATGAACGCGCCGGGAACCGGCGGCACGTCGATCCACTCACCCGAGAGCGTCTCGACCTGTAGTCCGGCCGAGTCGGGTTCCACGAGCAGCAGCGTGAGCACGCCGGAGTCCTTGTGCGCACCGACGCCCTGGTCACGGTCGGCGCTGCCGGGATAGTGCACCACCTTCAGCAGGGTGGCCGGTCGGTCGGCGAACGTCGCGTCGAAGCGGTCCGCGGGTGCGCCCAGCGACACCGCCCACCGCTGGAGCAGTCGCAAGCCGACGGCCGACAGCGCCGAGATCCATGACGTGAACGCCTCCCGGAAGGCAGCGGGCCGCTCCGGCCACAGGTTGGGGCCCTGCAGGTTCCAATAGCCCTGTGCGTCGTCGATGGCCGGCCGATCCGGCCCGATGTCGATCTGCTCACGCCAGTCGACCTGGCCATTCGTCAGCTCACCGCCGAGCCGTGAGTATCCGCGGAAGTGCGGGCTCTCCAGCGCCGAGATGCGCGCCTTCTCCTCGGCGGACAACGCGAAGAAGTCGCGGGCCAGTCGCAGGACCTCCGTGATCCTTGCATCGGGGATACCGTGGCCGACGAGATAGAAGAAGCCGTGGGCGTGGGCGGCCTCACGCAGTGCGGTCGCGAACCCGGCGGGGTCGGTGTCGGCGTCGGTCAGATCCAGAGTTGGCAGCATGAGTCCATGGTGGCACCGCTGCCCCGGCGGCGGCCGTGGGCGGCGTCACCCCGATCGTTGTCCACCGGTTCCGACGCCCTGCGGGTGCCGATCGGTGAACGTGGGAGACTACCTGGCGGCACGATGGCCGCCGAGATGACACAGAACCCCGGATATGACACAACCCCGGATATGACACAACCCCGGATATGACACAACGAGGAGCGATGGAGAGCGCGAACCAACCCACGTTGTTGCAGGCGTGGGACTCCAACCGGTCGATTCAGCGGTCGGCGGCCGTTCGACTGTTCGCCGCGACGAACTCCGCCCTCTACGTCACGCTGATGGAACGGCATCTCGACTTCGGCGCCCGCCGGACGGAGACCGACCTGGCCATCCGCCTCGAGCGCGACATGACCGACCTCGGAGTCGGCGACCAGCCCAACGGCATGGAGCTGCTGAAGCTATGGGCCAAGAACGGCTGGCTGCACCGCATGGCCGATCCGGTCGTGGCCACCCAGAACCTGTGCTACCTCACGCCCGAGGCTCGATCGGTCCTGGACTACATGCGGCGATTGCGCCGCGAGGATTCGGTTGCCACCGGCGGCTCGATCAACGGCATCGCAGCCGGCCTGCGCCGGGTGGCGGGGCAGGTGAGTGCCGACCCGCGATACATACGCGAGGACCTCACCCAGCAGATCGAGGAACTCGACGCCGAGCTCGCCGATCTCGACGCCGGCCGGCGCCGCCCACCGGACCTGAGGGCAGCCGAGGACGAGGCACGCGCCATCGCCTATCAGATGGAACAGATCATCTCCGACATCGGCCAGTACGGCAGCATGCTGGATCGCATCACCACCGTCCTGCTCGACGACCCGAACGATTCCGACCTGGCCTACCGAGACCGGCAGCGTCAGCTGTTCGACGACTACGAGGCGTTGCTGGAGTCGTCGCAAAGCGCCTCCTACCATGCGTTCACCCACATGATCGGTGATCCCACCCAACGTGCACGCTTGGCCGCCGACATCGAAACCCTGACCGCGAACCTGCCGGCCATCGACCACGGGTTGCGCTCGGTGATGGAGAACTTCTTCGTCCTCGTCACCCAGCAGATCGACGAGGTCGGCCGCATCCGCCGCCGATGTGCCCGGCGCATCCGGCGATTCGTCGCCTCCGGCACTCTCGAGCAGAGCCGCGGGATCGCGCGCCAGCTCAACGACGCACTGGCCACCGCCAACGAACTGTTGACGATCTCCCTCGCCGATCGCCGACTCGGCCACGAATTGCCGCTGGCGACACCGGCACTCGCCTCCAATGGGCGCCTTGCCTTCGAGATCCGCACCCCCGAACCGCCGCAGCCGGCGCTACCGGCAACCGGTGACGCCGACCTCGACTCCTTCGTTTCACTCGCCGGACAGGTCGACACCGTCGAACTCACCGAAGTCGTCAACGATGCCGTCGCCCGCGGCCCGGTGTCACTGCCCGAGGTCATCGATGCGCTCGCTGCGCCGTATCTGGCCCACGTGATCGTGTTGTGGTCGTGGGCATTACGCCAGCCGTCGGGAACCGACACCGATATCGGCATCGACGTCGATCCCGGTGGGCCGCAGACCTCGGAGATACGATTCCGTTCCCTCGACGGCCAGGACCGCCGCATCGAGGTACCCGTCCTACGATTCACCGAACCCATTCCCACCGCGGAGGTCGACAACCTGTGACCAGCCAGTCCGAGAAGCCCGCGACCGGCAACTCCGAGGCAACCACGTTCCGGGCCGAGGAGTTCACCGGCTACGACGACCTGCCCGCGGTCAGTCGCGCTGCCGTCGCCGACGAGGGCACCAAGGTCCCGCGGTTCGACGGTGACGTCAGCGCCATGCCCGACCGTGCGTGCTGGGCCTTGCAGAATCTGCTGACCCGCCGCTACATCAGCGGCGACCGCACCCCGCAGCTGTGGTCATGGATCGTCGAATATCAGGACCTCCTGCGCGTGCGCCTCTCCGAGCTCGACCTGCGACTGCGTCTGGTCGGCGAACTGGAGGTGGCCTTCGCCGAGCAGGTTGGCTACGACTCCCGTTGGGGCAGACGGCTTCTCAAGCGCGAGACGATCCAGGCCTACGATGCGATCCTGGCCCTGCACCTGGCCAAGCACATGCGTGCCGCGCGTGAGGACCAGGTACTGATCACCCACGAGGAGATCCACGAACTGTTCGCCGGTGTCTCCAACACCATCGACCGCGACCTTGCGCTGTTCGACAAACGCATCGACAAGGCCATCGACAAGCTCGAGGAACTCGAGTTGTTGCGCCGCCACCGCGACGACCCGGACACCTTCACGGTCAGCCCGGCGATCAGCGCGATCATGACCGCCTCGGTGATCACCGAATTGCAGCATCAGTTCGAGCAGTTCATCGGGTCGGGCGAGGAGGCCGGGGCCGGCGAGGACGACGAATCCCACAGCCGCGAGAACCCGGCGGGGGAGTATCGGCCCGGTGACCGCGACGCCGAGGACACCGATTACGGCGACGACACCGACGAAGGAGATGACTGGTGAGCGATCGCGTCGATCAGTTCCATCTGTCCCGGCTGCAACTGATCAACTGGGGCGTCTTCGACGGTTACCACTCGATCCCGTTCAGTGCCAACGGTTCTCTCGTGACAGGTGCGTCCGGCAGCGGCAAGTCCTCGTTGCTCGACGCCATCTCCCTGGCCTTTCTGCCCGATCACCGGCGCAACTTCAACGCCTCCGGCGATGCCACCGCGGCCGGCTCGGCGAGCGGACGGCGCACCGTCGGCAAATACGTGCGTGGGGCGTGGGGTGAGCGTCGGGACGGTGTGAACTCCACCCGCGAGATCATGTATCTGCGTGGGACCGGCCCCGCGTGGGCGGCCATCTCGGTGACCTACACCTCCGCGTCGGGCACTGCCATCACCGGATTGGTCCTGAAGTGGCTGGCGGCGGGCAAGATGACCGACGCCCACAGTGCCTACTTCATCACCGAGGGCGACGCCGACATCGTCGAGGTCTGCAACGAGTGGGCTGCGAACGGGCACAACGCCGCGCGGCTGCGCGAGCGCGGCTGGCGCGGCGGGCCGGGCGAGGGCAAGTATCTCGCATCCCTGTACTCGCTCATCGGCATTCGCGGCTCCGAGGCCGCACAGCAGCTGCTGGGCAAGGCAAAGTCGCTCAAGAGCGTCGGCGGCCTGGCCCAGTTCGTGCGGGAGTTCATGCTCGACGAGCCCACGAGCATCGCCGGAATCAAGGACGCCCTCGAGCAGATCGATCCGCTGGTCGAGGCACGTGAGCTCCTCGACGTCGCGCGGCGCAAGCGCACGATCCTCGGAAACATCGAGACCGTGCAGGAACGGTATGCGACCGAATCGGCCAAGTTCTCGGTGCTCGACACCATCGATTCCGCCACGATCCGTGCATATGTGACCAACCTGCGCATCCGCAACGCGGAACCGGAGATCGCCGATCTCGACGACCAGATCGCCCGGCTGGACGGGGATCTGGCCGCGCTGACCACCCAGCACGACCAGCTACGCCAGGACCATAGCCATTTGTTGTCCCGGATATCCTCCAGCACAACTGATCTCGCTCCGCTGCAGGAGCAGCTCGCGGCCGCACAGAAGGCGGCCAACGAGGTGTCGATGCGGCGGGCCTCCTTCGAGTCGAAGATGTCGGGACTCGATGTGGAGATCCCCGAGTCCGCCGAGGACTTCTGGGCCACCCGCGAATCGCTGATCGAGGATGCGAACCGGCTCGACGGGCAGCTCGCGGCAGGCAAGGGGCACTACGCCGAGCTGCTCGCGTCCGAGGTGTCCACACGTACCCGCCGCGATGGGGCCGCCGAGGAGCTCGCCCGGGTGCGAAAGGCCGGTTCGGCCCTCCCGCGCGCCGAACACGAGATGCGCCGGGTGCTCACCGATGCTCTACAAGTCGACGAGACCGCCCTGCGCTACGTCGCCGAGCTCGTCGAACTCGATCCCGAACACGAACGGTGGCGCCCGGCAGTGGAGAAGGTCCTGCGTAACGCCGGACTCCGACTCCTGGTGCCCGACCGGCATTTCGCGTCGGCATTGCGATTCGTCAACACCCACGACATGCGCGGTCGGATTCAGCTACACCACGTCGAGCGCCGGACGTCGGCGCCGCCCGAGCCGGGCACGCTGGCGGCCACGTTGCGCGCGGTCGATCCCGAGCACCCGAGTTCGACCGAGGCACTGGCGATCCTGGGGCGGCTCGGCAATTACGTGTGCGTGGACGATCCCGCCGAGTTCGCCGACCACCCGAAGGCCGTGACCGACCGCGGCCTGCGCAAGGATTCGGCGAAGCTGGCGATCAAGGATGACCGTCAGCAGCTGCGACCGTCGCAGTACCTCTTCGTCGGGAACGTCGACGCCAAGCTCGCCGCACTGCAGGAAGAACTCGATCACGAGGAGAGCGTGTACCGGGCGGCGCGGGAAGCGACCGCGGTCCTCGAGCGCGAGCGTGCCGACAAGCAACGCCGTCGGGACATGTATCGCACTGTGTGCGAACAGTTCACCCAGTGGAGTGAGATCGATGTCGAATCCGCCGACGATCGTGCCGAACGGCTCTCGGAGCAGTATGAACTGCTCATGGAGGAGCATCCCGACGTCGAGGCCCTGCAACGCAAAGCCGAGGAGATCTGGGAGCAGGTGCGCTCGGCGATCTCGCAGGCCGCCCTCGTTCGCGACCGCATCGCCACCCAGGATGTGCGCCGGACCCAGCTGCTCGACCTCGTCGATCGACTCAAGGCCGAGGACATCTCCGGGCCGGCCGAGGCGGCCCTCGACACCTTCCGCGAGGATTCGGCGGCGACGCTCGACGTGCTGACACCGGATCCGTATCGGCAGGAGCTGCTCAAGGCCGTCGGCCGGGATCGGGACCGCATGCGGGCCGATGCACGCCGCTCGCGCGACGAACTGACGCGGATCCTGTCCACCTACGACGAGGAGTTCCCGGACGCGATCCCCAATGACAGTGCGGATTTCGACGAGCGTATCTACGACTACGTCGCGCTGTGCCGTCGGATCGACGAACGCGAACTTCCCGGCGCCTACGAACGTATGCGTCGCCTCATCACCGAGCAGGCCCCGGGTGCCATCCTCAACCTGCATATGTCCGCTGACGCCGAGGAACGGCGCATCATCGATCAGATCGAGCGGGTCAACACCGGGTTGGGGGCCGTCGCATTCAACCGCGGAACCCGTCTGCGACTACAGCCGGGACGCCGAAACCTCGGTGCCGCAGCCGAACTCACCGAGAAGGCTCGGTTGATCGCACAGCGTTCGACGGCGGTGGCCTTCGGCGACGAGCAGGCGATCCTCGAGCAGTATGCCGACATCCTGATGCTGCGAGAGCGGCTGGCCGGTGCCACGCCCGAGGACCGGCAGTGGACGCGCGATGCACTCGACGTGCGTAATCGCTTCGACTTCTATTGCGAAGAACATGACGCCGAGGGCGGCGAGACGATCCGGACCTACAGCAACGCCGGCGACAACTCCGGCGGCGAGCAGGAGAAGCTGATGGCGTTCTGCCTGGCCGGCGCACTGAGCTTCAACCTGGCCAGCCCCCACGGCGACGACAACCGGCCGATCTTCGCCCAGCTCATGCTCGATGAGGCGTTTTCCAAGTCCGACCCGCAATTCGCCCAACAGGCGCTCTCGGCGTTCCGCAAGTTCGGATTCCAGCTGGTGATCGTGGCCACGGTGCAGAACACCAGCACGATCCAGCCCTACATCGACAACGTGGTGATGGTGTCGAAGACCGAGGCGGCCGGCGGGCGGCCTGTTGCCACGGCGACGTCGACGTCGATCGGGGCGTTCTCCGATCTCCGCCGGACCTCGGGCCACGATCGGCTGATCTAGCCGGCCGGCGTCAGCGGCCGGTGCCGCGGTACTTGCGGTGGTATTCGTCGTAGAGGTCGGCGTTCTTCTCCCGCTCCCGCTTGGAGATCAGGTCCGGATCGAGGCCGTGCTGGCTGAGCCGGTAACGCCGCCATACGCGGTTGAGGGCGATGGAGAAGAAGATGTACGGGATCAGGATCGGCACGGTCATGTTCGCCCGGACCAGCCAGTCGGCAGGCACGAACAGCAATGGGATCAAAATGATTACGCACGGCACCGCCCATCGGGCCACCATCCGGACAGTGGCGCCGGGGCCGGCCAGGTCACCCTCGACCCACTCACGCATCGAGTCGGGGAGCCGGGCGCCGTACACGTACTTGACGTACTGCCACCCGTGCGGACGCTGATCTCTGCCCACCCCGGGCACGGTTGGTCGTGCGGCACCGGTCGATGACCCGGCCTTCGCGGAGCCTCCCGTGTTCCCGGAGCCGATGTTGGTCTCAACCATGCGGGGTTCCTCTTCTCGAGCGATCGTCCGTCACCGTTCATTGTCCTCCGGCCGGTGCCGGATCGGCGAAGCGGAGGCGGTTCCCGTTCTGGGGTGACCCCCGCCGACAATCAGTAGTGCACAACCGATTGTACAGTGGTACCTTCTAGCGCCTCGGCACCTGCCGGTCCGATCCGACGACCTTGAGCCCGATGATCGCCACCACGATGCCTGCGAGAAACACGATCTTGGCCGCCGACACACTCTCGAGCCCGGTGATCATTGCGTAGCTCACGGTAAGTGTCGCGCCGACTCCGACCCACACCGCGTAGGCGGTACCGATCGGGAGATACCTTGCGGCCCAGCCGATACCGGCCATACTGACCGCGAGCGCCACCAGAAAGACGATCACCGGAACGGGTTCGGTGAAGCCATGGGAGCGGTCGAGGGCAGCAGCCCACACCGACTCGCAGACTGCCGAGAGCACCAAGATGACCCACGGCATGTCAGCTCACCGCCTTGAGGCCGATCACCGAGCCGATGAGTAACGCCGACAACAGGACGCGCCCGACACCGGCGCGTTCCTGGCCGGTCGCGAGGCCCCAGAGGACTGTCAGGGTTGCCCCGATGCCCACCCAGACCGTGTACGCGGTGCCCAGCGGCAAGTCGGCCATCGCAACCGCCAGACCCACCATGCTCAGGGTCAGCGCGACGACGAAGACGACGACGGGCCAGGGTTTGCGGAACCCGTCGGACGCTCCGAGCGCTGCCGCCCAGACGGCTTCGAGGACACCGGAGAGAATGAGGATCAGCCAGGACATGACGAGTTCGCCTCCACCTTCGTGGCAGTCTTGTCGCTGAGCGGGTACTGCTCCCTCGTCCGCGGGTCCGGATCGGACACCGCCACGAGGCTAGCAAACACTTCTTCGTCATGATTCCCGCCGAATTGGCGGCCATTTGCGACGATGGTGGGATGTCAGACCTCACCTACGAGGAGTTCGGCCGCCGCTTCTTCGAAGTGGCCGTCACCGAAGATCGGGTGGCCGGGGCGTTCACCGCGATCACCGGCGATTCCTTCGACGTCGGTCCCATCCCATCCGGCCCGGGTGGGATCGCAAGGGTCCGCGCCCGGGTCAGCATCGCCGAACCACAGATCGTCCGCGATATCTCCGACCTGATCACATTCACCGTCCGAATCCCGTTGTCGATCCGACTGCTGGTGGATCTGCGGGTCGACCGCATCAAGTACGACGTCGACGGATCGGTCCGGCTCGCCCTCACCGCGCGGGCCGTCGAACCTCTCCAGCTGCACATCGACGTCCGGCCGCCACGCCCCAGCGATGTCACCGTCGGCGTGGCGTCGCGCAATCTGCGCGGGGAGATCATCCGGGTGGTGGGGCAGGTCGATGACGAGATCAAGCGCTTCATCGCGCGCGACGTCGCCGCCCGGATCGAGGATCCGCTGGTGACCAGTGCCCGCATCATCGACGTCGCGGCCGAACTCGGGCGGGCATTCGAGGCCATGTGACGCAGAAGACCCGCCACCGACGACCCGAGCCCCGCTCCGGGCCGGGAACGGGGCTCGCGTGCAGCGTGCGGTGCGCGATCGCCTCGCGCCGGGTTCAGGCGCGCGCGGTCTCGAGTACCGAGTTGAACGTCTCGCTCGGCCGCATCACCTCGTCGGTGAGCTCGTTGTCCGGGGCGTAGTAGCCGCCGATATCGACCGGCTCGCCCTGCACCCCGTCGAGTTCGGCGACGATGGCCTGCTCGTTGTCCTCGAGCGCCTTCGCCAGCGGCGCAAAGTGCTTGGCGAGTTCCTCGTCGTCGGTCTGCGTCGCCAGTGCCTGGGCCCAGTAGAGCGCCAGGTAGAACTGGCTGCCACGGTTGTCGAGTTCGCCGGTACTCCGTGAGGGGCCCTTGTTGTTCTCCAGCAGCTTCCCGGTGGCGAGATCGAGGGCGTGCGCGAGCACCTCGGCCTTGGGATTGTCGTTCTTGCGCCCGAGATCCTCGAGGCTGACCGCCAGTGCCAGGAACTCGCCGAGGGAGTCCCACCGCAGGTGGTTCTCCTCGATGAGCTGCTTGACGTGCTTGGGTGCCGAGCCACCTGCACCGGTCTCATAGAGCCCGCCGCCGGCCATCAGCGGCACGATGGACAACATCTTCGCACTGGTACCCAATTCCAGGATCGGGAACAGGTCGGTGAGGTAGTCGCGCAGGATGTTGCCGGTTGCCGAGATGGTGTCGAGGCCCCGGATCAGCCGTTCCATCGTGTACCGGATGGCACGCACCTGCGACATGATCTGGATGTCGAGGCCCTCGGTGTCGTGGTCCTTCAGGTAGGTGGTGACCTTGGCGATCAGTTCGTTCTCGTGGGGACGGTACGGATCGAGCCAGAACACCACCGGCATCCCCGAGTCGCGGCTGCGGGTCACGGCGAGCTTCACCCAGTCCCGGATCGGGGCGTCCTTGACGATGCACATGCGGAAGATGTCGCCCTCTTCCACGTTCTGCGACAGCAGCACCTCACCGGTGGCGAGGTCGGTGATGTTGGCGACGCCGTCCGCGGAGATCTCGAAGGTCTTGTCGTGTGAGCCGTACTCCTCGGCCTGCTGCGCCATCAGACCGACGTTGGGGACCGTGCCCATGGTCCGGGGATCGAACTGGCCGTTGGTCTTACAGAAATTGATCATCTCCTGATAGATCCGCGAGAACGTCGACTCGGGGTTGACGGCTTTGGTGTCCTTGGGCCGTCCGTCGGCGCCGTACATCTTGCCGCCGGCGCGGATCATGGCCGGCATCGACGCATCGACGATGACGTCGCTGGGGGAGTGGAAGTTCGAGATGCCGCGTGCCGAGTCGACCATCGCCAGCTCCGGACGGTGCTCGTGGCACGCGTGCAGATCGTCGATGATCTCTTCCTTCTTCGACGCAGGCAACGCCTCGATCTTCGAATACAGATCGGAGAGTCCGTTGTTGACGTTGACGCCGAGCTCGTCGAAGAGCTCACCGTGCTTGGCGAAAGCCTCTTTGTAGAAGGTCCGCACCGCGTGTCCGAACACGATCGGATGGCTGACCCGCATCATCGTGGCCTTCACGTGCAGGGAGAACATGACGCCGGTCTTGTAGGCGTCCTCCATCTCCTCCTCGTAGAACTCGACGAGTGCCTTCTTCGACATGTACATGCTGTCTACGACGTCGCCGGCCTCGAGGCGCACCTTGGGCTTGAGCACGATCTTCTCGCCCGAGGAGGTGATCAGTTCCATCTTGACCTCGTGATCGCGGTCGAGGGTCATCGACTTCTCGCCGTGGTAGAAGTCACCACGCCGCATGTAGGCGACATGTGTCCGCGAGGCCATCGACCACTCGCCCATGCTGTGCGGGTGCTTGCGCGCATACTCCTTGACCGCCATGGGTGCGCGACGATCCGAATTACCTTCGCGTAGAACAGGATTGACCGCACTACCAATACATTTCGTGTAGCGATCACGGATCGACTTCTCGGCGTCGGTCTTCGGGTTACCCGGGAAGTCGGGGATCTTGTAGCCCTTGTCCTGGAGCTCTTTGATCGCCGCGAGGAGCTGCGGAACCGATGCACTGATGTTCGGTAGCTTGATGATGTTGGTCCCGGGGTCCTGAGTCAGCCGGCCGAGCTCGGCGAGATTGTCGGGAACCTTCTGCTCGTCGGTCAGATAATCGGGAAACTCGGCGAGGATGCGCGCGGCAACCGAGATGTCGGAGGTCTCGACGTTGACGTCGGCGGCGTCGGCGAACGCTCGAATGATCGGCAGAAAGGCGTGGGTCGCCAGCATGGGCGCCTCGTCGGTCAGCGTGTAGATGATGGTCGGTTTCTCCGCGCTCATAATCTGCCTTACTCTCCAGTCGTGGTCACGCAGCGCCCTGATTCGTGTTGTCGGGGCGGTACCAGTATCGCGGGCGTAGCGGCATCGGCGCGTGTTGACGCGTTCGGTGGAGCCACCGCCCACGGCCCTCGGGTTCGGGCCAGTTCCGAGCTTACGACTCCGGTCGGCCTCCCGTTACGTCACATGCGCTCCGCGCCTGCGACGAGAATCACAGACCCGATGACCTCGAGGAAGGAGCGGAACACATGACCGATGCCACGCCACATCGTGACGTCTACACCCATGGCCACGACTCGGTGGTCGTGTCGAGTCACGGGATGCGTACCGCGGCCGGTTCCGCCGCCTACCTGATTCCCTTTCTCCGTCCGGGCCTCGACCTTCTCGACGTGGGGTGTGGGCCCGGCAGTATCACCGTCGACCTCGCCCGACTCGTCGCACCCGGTCGGGTACGCGGTGTCGAGATCACCGAGGCGCCGCTCGGACAGGCCCGTGCGCTCGCCGCGCAGCGCGGCATCCCGGTCGAGTTCGCCGTCGACGACGCCTACCGGCTCACCACCCCGGACGACAGTGTCGACGTCGCCCACGCCCATCAGGTGCTCCAGCATCTGTCGGATCCGGTGGCGGCGCTACGCGAGATGCGCCGGATCACCCGGCCCGGTGGGGTCGTCGCGGTGCGCGATGCCGACTATGCGGCGTTCAGCTGGTGGCCTGCCGACAAGCGCCTCGACGCGTGGCTGAACCTCTATCGCACCGTCGCACACGGCAACGACGCCGAGCCGGACGCGGGCCGCCGTCTTCTCGCGTGGGCCCACGAGGCGGGATTCACCGAGGTGACGCCGTCGGCATCGGTGTGGTGCTACGCGACTCCCGACGAGCGGGCCGCATGGGGCGGGATGTGGGAGCGCCGGATCTACTCCACGATCGGGCAGATGGCGATCGAACGAGGCCTCGCCAGCCGCGCCGACCTCGACGCCATCTCAGCGGGTTGGCGGGAGTGGGCAGCACACCCTGATGGGTGGCTGGTGATCCCCCACGGCGAGGTGGTCGCCCGCGCGTGACGGCCCAGGGCGCAGATCAGCCGACTTCAGTCGGCGTCGTCGATGCGGAAACCGACCTTCAGCGTCACCTGCGTGTGCGCGACGGCCCCGTCGGCGACGTGCCCACGGGTCTCGATGACCTTGAACCATTCGACGTTTCGGGTCGTCCGGGAAACCCGGGCGATGGCATTGGCGATCGCCGCATCCGAGCCGTCAGGAGAGGAGCCGACGACCTCGATGACCCGATATGTGTGCTCACTCATAGGCCGATTCTGGCACGGTTTGCAGCCGTGGTGGCCGCTCTCGGGCGATCAACACCAACTCGTGTTCACCGGCGCGCCCGGATGGCCGATGCGCCCGCCCTGCTCGGGCAACGGCCCTACCATGTGAGTCACGACACACCCATGCCACTGGGGAGACCACCGATGAGCGTCATCACCGAGCCGGTAGGCGATCTGACCACCGAGCCATTGCAATCGCGCCGCGCGCACTGGAACAACCAGGTGCACCGGCACGCGCTGATGACCCCGGACCGCCCCGCGTTGCGATTCCTCGGACGCACCACCACGTGGCGGGAACTCGACAAACGATCCCGCGCGATCGGAGCTGCGCTGGGCCGCCGCGGGATCGACTTCGGCGACCGCGTCTTGCTGGTCCTGAGCAACCGCACCGAATATGTGGAGGCGGTATTGGGCGCCAACCTGATCGGTGCGGTCGCCGTTCCGGTGAACATCCGGATGAGCCCGGCCGAAGTGGCCTATCTCCTCGCCGACAGCGGCGCGCACGTGGTCATCACCGAGTCCCTCCTCACGCCGCTGACGCAAGCCGCCACCGCGGCCGGGGGCATCACCCATACCATCGTCGTCGGAGGTGGCGATGACGCGGCCGACCACCTCGACTACGAGACCCTCGTGGCCGAGGACGGCGCCGATCTGCCGGCGATCGATGTACCGGAAGACACCGTCGCGCTGATCATGTACACCTCGGGCACGACGGGAAAACCCAAGGGCGCCATGCTCACCCACCAGAATTTGCAAGCGCAGGCGGTGACGACCATCGCGGCCGCGCAGGCACATTCGGACTCCGACGTTGCCTCGGTTGTGCCACCGATCTTCCACATCGCCGGGCTCGCAGCGTTCGCGCCGACGTTCTATCGGGGGGTGACGGCGGTGATCCATCCGCTCGGCGCCTTCGATGCCGACGACATGCTCGACACCCTCGAGCGTGAGGGCACCACCTCGGTGTTCATGGTGCCCGCCCAATGGCAGGCCGTGTGCGCCGCCCAACGCGCACGGCCGCGAGATCTCAAGCTGCGCACCATCAGCTGGGGTGCGGCGCCGGCGTCGAACACCGTCCTCGACGCGATGAACGCCACATTTCCCCAGGCCGCCAACATGACCGCGTTCGGGCAGACGGAGATGTCACCGGTGACCTGCATCCTCGAGGGCAAGGACGCGCTCACCAAGGTCGGCTCGATCGGCGAGATCGTGCCCGTGGTGACCGCTCGGATCGTCGACCCGATGATGAACGATGTCGCGCCCGGCGATGTCGGCGAGATCGTCTACCGCGGACCGAATCTGATGAAGGGCTACTGGCGCAATCCCGGGGCGACCGCCGACGCGTTCCGCGGCGGCTGGTTTCACTCGGGAGACCTCGTACGCGAGGACGAGGAGGGCTTCCTCTACGTCGTCGACCGTGCCAAGGACATGATCATCTCCGGCGGCGAGAACGTGTACTGCGCCGAGGTGGAGAACGTCCTCTACGCACACGAGAAGATCGCGGAGGCCGCGGTCATCGGACGTGCCGACGAGAAGTGGGGTGAGGTACCGGTCGCCGTCGTCGCACTGACCGCCGGCGTAGACGATCTCACGCTCGCCGAACTCGAGCCGTACCTGAACGAGACCCTGGCGCGCTTCAAACAGCCGAAGGACATCATCATCGTCGGCGAGTTACCGCGAAACGCCGGCGGCAAGGTCGTCAAGCACCGACTCCGCGAAGCCTTCGGCAGCAAGGACGCCGGACTGCGCTGATGCCGGGAGCGCCGTCCGCGCCGCCGGCATCAGCGCTCGGCTGCTCGGGTCAGCTCTTGTACTCGTAGAAGCCCTTGCCGCTCTTCTTGCCGAGGTAACCGGCTTCGACCATGCGCGCCAGCAGCGGCGGCGGTGCCAGGTGCGGCTCGCGGAATTCCTGGTACAGCGATTCGGAGACATCGTGCACCACGTCGAGACCGACGGTGTCACACAGTGTGAGCGGGCCCATCGGGTGGGCACAGCCGTTGATCATGCCCGTATCGATGTCTTCCTTTGTGGCATAACCACTCTCGTACATGCGGATGGCGCTCACGAGGTAGGGGACCAGCAGGGCGTTGACGACGAACCCGCCGCGGTCACCGGCCGCGATCGTGCGCTTGCCGAGGTGATCACGAGCGTAGGCGGTGACCGTCTCGATCGCCTGGGGCGAGCTGGCAAGACTCGAGATGATCTCGACGAGCGGCATCACCGGCACCGGGTTGAAGAAGTGGACACCGACGACGCGCGACGGATCGGCGACGTCCCGGGCGACCCGGATGATCGGGATCGACGAGGTGTTGGTGGCCAGGATCGCCTTGGGGTCGGTGACCTTGTCGAGTTCGGCGAAGAAGCCGACCTTGAGTGACTCGACCTCGGGGAGTGCCTCGATCACCAGTTCGCGATCGCCGAAATCTCCGACCGTGGTCGTCAGGGTAAGGCGGGACAGCGCCTGTGCGGCGTCGTCCTCGGAGAGCTTGCCCTTGCTGACCCCGCGTCCGATGGACTTCTCGATCCGGGTGCGCGCGGCGTCGGCGGCGCTCTGGTCACGTTCGAGCACCAGGACATCATCGCCGGCACGGATCGCGACCTCGGCGATGCCCGCACCCATGGTGCCGCCGCCGACCACTCCGAGCTGTGTCATGAAAACCCTCCACGTAGGCAGTAGTGAACCGACGCCAAGCGTAGTGCCAGGCGCAGGGCACGTCGCAGCCGGATGCCGCCTTCCTGGCATGGTGGAAGGCCTAGCAGATCGCGATCAAGCAGAGGAGAAACGCTCATGGCCACGGTGTCCTACGTCATCGCCGGTTCCGAGGCCACCGGGGGAGCCGGACTGCAGGCCGATCTGCGGACCTTCGCCCAATTGGGTACCTACGGCGTCGGCACCGTCACCTGCATCGTCTCGTTCGATCCGAAAGCCGGATGGGGACACCGGTTCGTCCCGATCGCGTCACCCGTCATCGCCGACCAGATCGAGGCCGCCACCGTCGCCCACGAACCCGAGGTCGTCAAGATCGGGATGCTCGGCACACCGGAGACCATCACCACCGTCGCCGACGCATTGCGCGCCCGGCCGTGGCGGCATGTCGTCGTCGATCCGGTGCTGATCTGTAAAGGACAAGAACCGGGTGCCGCTCTCGACACCGACAACGCGCTGCGCGAACACATCCTGCCGTTGGCCACCGTCGTCACCCCCAACCTGTTCGAGGCGGCGACGCTGGCCGGGATGGACGAACTGACCAGCGTCGACGACCTCTCCGAGGCAGCCCGCCGGATCGCCGACCAGGGGCCGCAGGTGGTCATCGTCAAGGGTGGGGTCGGGCTCGCCGGCGACGACGCCGTCGACGTGGTCTTCGACGGCTCGGGGGTCACCGTGCTGCGCGCGCCGAAGGTCGGCCAGGAGCGCGTTTCCGGTGCGGGGTGTGTCTTCGCTGCGGCGACCACGGCCGAATTGGCCAAGGGTGCGAGCGTGCTCGATGCCGTCGGTACCGCCAAAGCGTTCACCCATGCCGGGATCGAGAACCGGATCGCCTCCGCGGCGCCGTTCGACGCGGTGTATCCCCGTCCTTGATCTCGCCACGCACGGCACACCACGGTCTCGTCGGCCGGTCACTCCGGCGGCGGATCCTTCGAGTCCTTTGAGCTGCCCGAGTCCTTTGAGCTGCCCGGGTCCTTTGAGCTGCCCGGGTCCTTCGGGCGCTTGTCGAAGCTGACGTGGATCTCCTCGAACCCCTTGTGTCGCTGGGCTTTCGCCTGAGCAGAGTAGGCGGCCTTGTCGCCGCGGGTGAGGACGACGTTGTCGGTGAACGGGGTGAGCATCGAGCGTGGATAGAGCCGATCGACGCGAACGGCGTTGGCCTCCAGGCAGAACACGACCAGAATGGCCGCGACATAGAGAAAGGCCAGCAAGCCCAGCACGACGGCGAACACCCCGGTGGTGGCACTCGCGTTCGCGATGACGTGCTGGACGTAGATGCTGCCGAAGCTCTGCAGTGCCTGCCAGCCGATGGCGGCGGCCGCGGCGCCGGGGAGGACGTCAGCGACACCGACTGTGCGTACCGTACCGATGCGGAAGGCCACCACGAACACCGCGGCCGTGAGAAGTACCGCGCCCGCGATCGAGAGCCATCGGCCCGTCGTACCGAGGTCCACGGCCGCGATTGCGCCGTTGACCACGGTCAGCGCGATGATCGCGGTTCCCACAGTCGAGAGCAGCATCAGGCCGCGCACCCGCACCCGGATCGGGTCGGGCCGGTCGTTGCGGGGCACCGCCCACACCACATTCATCGCATTCTGAGTCGCGACCGCGACGCCGAGACCACCGTAGAGCGCACCGACGATCCCGATGACCACTGCAACCGTCCCGCCGCTGAGCTCGCCGGGGCGGCCCAGTTCGGATCCGAGCACCGGGATCTGCGACATCGCCGAATCGACGATCCGCTCCCGTAGTCCGGGATTGTCGCGGAGCACGAATTCCAGGACCGTCGTCAATAGCAGGAGCAGCGGGAACAGCGAGATGAACGCGTAGTAGGCGATGAGGGCGGCGAGGTACCCGCCTTGGTCGTCGAAGAACTTGTAGGCGACCGCGAGGGGATAACCACTGAGGGGGTGGCGGCGCTGGAATCGGTCGACGCGCGCACTGAGCGACATCACGGCCACCTTTCTCCGACACCTCGGGTCCGTTCGGGAACCTTCCACGACGATCATCACCGACCGGACGGTGATGTCGCCGAATCACGAGTCCGCCACGGCGTGTCCAGCGGCCTTGACACCATACAACCAATTGGTTGTATATTCAGGAGGTGGCCGGATCCGACGACGAGGACAGCGCAGATGCGATGTTCCATGCGTTGTCCGACCGGACCCGCCGCGACATCATGCGACGCGTCCTGTCGGGGGAGCACTCGGTCTCCGCACTCGCGGCGCACTACGACATGAGCTTCGCCGCGGTGCAAAAGCATGTCGCCGTACTCGAGCGGGCCGGCCTGCTGAACAAACGCCGTCACGGTCGTGAGCAGCTGGCCACCGGCGACGTCACCGCGGTACGCGCGGTCACCGCGATGCTCGCCGAACTCGAACAGCTCTGGCGGGGCCGAATCGCCCGTATCGACGAGCTCCTCGCCACCGAACCCACACCAAGAGATCACCGAAATCAGGAGGATTGACCCATGCCCGTCATCGACGTCACACACGATATCGACGCCCGCACCCTCACCATCACCGCCGAGTTCGCCGCACCGCGGGCACGGGTGTGGCAGATTTACGCCGATCCGCGTCAGCTCGAACGCATTTGGGGCCCGCCCAGCCATCCGGCCACGTTTGTCGACCACGACTTCACTCCTGGTGGCCGGGTCACCTATTTCATGACCGGTCCCGACGGACAGAAGTTCTCCGGCTACTGGATCATCGATTCCATCGACGAGCCGCGTGGCTTCACCTTTCGCGACGGCTTCGCCGATGACGACTTCAACCCGGTGGAATCCCTGCCGGTATCGGTCAACGAGTACACCTTCGCCGAAAAGGACGCCGGCACCGTCGCCACCTATCTGAGCAGATACGACTCCGCTGAGGCGTTGGAGAAGGTTCTCGAGATGGGCATCGTCGAAGGAGCGTCGGGCGCAATCGATCAGATCGACGTCTTCCTCGCCGGGTAGTCACGGATTACCCGCGGGCGGATACCACCCGGCGAGTATCGACTGCACTCCTCGGTCGGTCAGTTGCGTGAAATCGTCATAGGCGCCGCCGACACCGCGGAACGGGTGTGGGGTGACGGGGCAGATCACCGAGTCCGCGTCGGGGAAGTCTGTCGCGACCTCTCCGGGGCCGACCGGCACCGCAACGATCAGTGTGGCCGCGCCCAACCGCCGCAGGGTGCTCAGCGCCGCACGCATCGTGGCCCCGGTGGCGACGCCATCGTCGACGACGACAACGGTCTTACCTGCCACCGCGAGCGCTGGCCGACCCTCTCGGTAGGCTCCTTCGCGGCGCGCGAGTTCGGTTGTCTCCCTGGCAATCACCGCCTCCAACTCATGCGGCGAGGTATGCGTGTGGGCGATGATATCGTCGTTCATCACGACCGTGCCGTCGGCGGCGATGGCTCCCGCGGCCAGTTCGGGTTGGCCGGGCACGCCGAGCTTTCGGACGAGGAAGATGTCGAACGGAAACCCGAGCGCTTCGGCCACGGCCACACCGACCGGAATCCCACCGCGGGGGAGGGCCAAGACGACCACATCGTTGCGCCCCGACAGATGAGACAAGTGCCCACTCAACCGGCGACCGGCGTCGGTGCGGTCGCGGTACGGGCGATCCGGTGGGCTCATCAGCCGCCATTCAGGTGTGAAGCATCGTCTCGCCGGGGTGTGCGCGCTGCCATGCAGCGATCGCCGAATCCCACTGGTCGCCGTCCAGGGTGGTCACCGACGCCGGAAAGAGTGCATCCTCCTCTTTGGCGATGTGGTGATGCAGATCGAACACCGCTTCCCGAAATGCTTCTTGCACCGGCGTCAGCGAGAGATCCATCGACTGCAGGAAGTCGTCGAGTTCGCGATGCTCGGTGATCAGCGGATCGATATGGTCGGCGAAGATCTCATCGGTGCTGAGCAACTCGGCGAACAGACCGTCCTCTTCGCCCTGCCAATGCGAGCGCAGCTCGCGGCGCAGCCGCGCTGCCAACTCCCGCGCTCGCGCGAGGTCGCCGGCGTCCAATGCCCGGACGGCGTCTCCGCCGAGGTTGACCGCGCGCTCATGTTCGGCGGTGTAGTCGCGGAGCAGCGGCATCTCCCGGCATCCGCAGTACTGGCACACGTCGGATCTCCTTGCCTGTGGGGTTTCGCAGCCGTCGACCACATCCGCACCACACCGTACTCCGCACGAGACGGCAAGACCGGCCCCTTGGCGCGGGCCCCGATGCCCCGGTCCGGGCCGGGACATCGGGCCCGCGGCGGGAGACTATGACGCCGGGACGACTGTCCCGTTGACCGTCACCTCGACCTTGTCGGTCGCGGAATCCCAGGTGATCTTGCCGTGCTCGAAGGTGGAGGTCTTCACGGTGCCCGCCTCGGTCTCATCGCTCGTCGCGGTACCGAGGGGTCCCTGTGAGCCGCCCTTGCCGTTTGGTGCCGGCTGGCCGGATGCGTCGCGCGGAAGGTTCCACGCGTCACGGATCTTGCCCCAGGTGATGTACGCCGGGGCGTCGGCGTTCTTGGCCGTGATGACTCCGCCGTCGAACTGCTGGAACACCACGCCGTTGGGACTGGTGCCCGACGCTTCGGCGCCCGTCTTGGGCTTGCCGAGGTCCGTCTTCTGCTTCTCGGTCGCCGAGTTGTACTTCGCCGCAATGGGTCCGGTCAGGGTGACCGGCGTGCCGTCGGCGGCCGTCAGACTCACCGATTGTCCCTGCGCGCCCGCACTGTTGGAAGCGGGACTCTCGGCCATCGTCGCCGACGACGACGATGATGCCGACGAATCGTTGTTGTCGTCGCTACAACCGGCTGCGGTGAACACCGCAACGGAGATTGCGGCAACGCCCACCGCCAGTCGCATGGTCTGCTTCATGATTTCCCTTCGGTTCTCACTGTTTCTCGGCCAAGCGGACACGCCATCGATGGCCCGTCCGCGACGCTAACCAAGTTGTCATGATGAATCCAGGATTTGCGGGTCACGGTGCTATTTCGTGTCCTGCACGAAGAGTCGCCGTAGCCGGCCCGAAACGCCGCAGGGTACGGCGTCGGCGCTGATCAGTTGATGTGGGCGCCCGCAGACCGTGCAGCTCAGATGCGGATGCGGCCGGCGAACCCGCGCAGGGGAAGGTCGGCGCTGGTGACGATGCCGGGAGCGGCGGCGACGACCGATGTGATGGCGTTGAGGGCGGGCAGGCCGGTGACGGTCATGCCGATGGAGGCGAAGTTCTCCGGATTCGACAAGTCGAAGCCCTTCCGCGGAAAGATCATGTGTTTGCTGTAGATGTCGGGGTCGGCGGTGACCTGGGTGATGTAGCAGCCCTTGATGTTCCACGCAGGATCGGTGTGCGGGGTCATCTGCCATTCGAGGCGGGACTCCACGCGCGCGACCCCGTCCACCATGCCCTGATATCTGATGTAACTCGCACCCAAGGAGCCCTTGGACATGAAGTACCAGCCGAGGTCGATGTCCTTGGTGCAGGCGCCGAGGTCGTAGCTGAATTTCACCTCGTCGAGTTCCAGGTCGAAGGCGTCGGCCATGAGGTAGACCGAGTCGGCGAAGACGGCGGTGTATTTGTAGAGCGAATCGGGGATGGTCGGATCGTCGATCGGCCGGCCATAGCCGACGGCATTCCAGGTCTCCACGGAGTGATGACAGGAGACGTCGACGGATTCGGTGACCGTGACGTTCTCGATGTCGGCGACGTCGGCGGTGTGCACGATGGCGAGGATCTGGCACAGTCCCGGATTCGTTCCGGTGCCGTAGAAGGTGGAATTGCCACGCTCGCATGCCGCTTCGATGACCTCGCTGACCTTGCGCCCGAGGGATGGGCGTGGTTGCGGTCGCGGTGGAAGCCGGTGATCCAGTCGGCGGTGGTCACCATGTCGATACCGGCTTCGAGCACTCTTTCGTAGAGCTCCTCGTCGGGGAACACGCCGTGGAAGGTGAGGACGTCGGGGTGGGCGGCGATGATCTCCTCGATGGTCCCGGTGGCGATCACGCCGACCCGCGCGGTGCCGACGATCTCGCCTGCGTCGCTTACGTCGATCCGAGTCGCTCGCCATCGAGACCCTGCGCGCGGCGCTGCCCCGCGACCATGCCGAACTCGAACGCGACTACCCGCTCACCGCCGCCGAGCTGTCCTCATGGAAATCGCACTGGGACAAAGCATGCCAGCGTTCGTTTGCGGACCTCGAACTCGACCCGGTCAAGGTCCGCCGGGTGGCGGCGCTGATCCCGGCCGCCATGCGCGGGATCACCTCCGAGCGCGTGCTCGGCACCTACGGCGACCTCGACGACGCCATCGAGGGACTCATCGGCAGCATGGTCGCCTACCTCGAGGGCTGAACCGGGCTCGGACCGCTCGCGCCGGCGCCGCACCGACCTCACTCCCGCAGCAACAGCGAGATCACGACCCGCGCGGTTTCCGGATTGGGGTTGAGCTCCGGGTCGCCATCATTGTGGAGATACCGTTCGCCGACGGTGACGATTCCATCGGCAAGCACACCGGCCGGCGCCGGTGGGCGGTAACCACCCTCGCGGACCTCGGCCGCGATCAGTTCTTCGATACGACCGACCAATCGTGGCCGGATCGGACCGGTCGGCGCAGTAAGTATGCGGACGGCCCGGGCGCCGTCGTCGCGCAGCAAGGCCCGGAGCGGGTCAGCGGCGGCCACCGCATCGAGGAACCAGGTGACACCCGCGTGAATCCGCGCGACACCTGAGCCCCCCGCCTGGTCGGCGGCTGCGTCGAGGAGCCGATCGAGTTCCACCCACAGCACGTCGGCCAGCAGGTTGTCGCGATCACCGGTCCAGCGGTAGAGCGTCGCACGCGAGACACCGAGATCACGTGCCAGCGCACCCATGTCCAATCGCCGGCCCGAGAGAAAGGCGTGTCGCGCCGCCTCGAATGCATCTACCGGGGTGGACCGCGCCGGCAGCTGGTCGCGACTTGTCGATTGCCGATACGCGAGAGACTCACCCGTCTTGCCCATGGGCAAGATCCTAGCCGCTCCGATGAGACATTTCTGCAATTTGCAACGCGATACGACACTGTTGGTTATTGTCTCATCATGCTCGCGACGCCACACCGGATCAGACCCGCAATCGCGTCGATTCTCACCGCTGTGGCCTGCACGATCGCGGTGTTCGTGCTGCCGGTCCCCGCTCCGGCCGCCGCCGCCCCGGGAAGCACCACACCGACGCAGTGTCCGACCACCACCTCCGGCGCCGATCAGCAACGCGTCGAGCCGGCCAGGGTCGCACTGGATCCGGTCGCCGTTCGGGACGCAATTGCCTACGCCGAGAGCCACATGCGTGCGACCGTGCGGGTGTACCGCAACAACTGCCTCGTCGGTACAGGTCGATCGAACACCGCGACTTCTGGCGCGCAAATGCCGGTATTCAGCGCGACCAAGAGTGTTGTCTCCATACTCACCGGGATCGCGGCGGACCACGGTGCATTGCGACTCGACGACGCGATCGGTCGCTACCTTCCGACAGGACGTGATTGGGGCGATGCGGCACACCGCGCCATCACGGTACGACAATTGCTGACCCAGACGTCGGGTTTGCAGTCGGCCGAGATCGCCGAGGTGGCGTCGGTGGGAAACGATCCCGACATCGCGCAAGAAGCACTCGCCCAGCCGCTCGTTGCCCGACCCGGCACGTACTTCTCCTACAGTCAGCGCGGCCCCGATCTGCTGGCCTTCGTGGTGCAACGAGCCGTGGGTACCGATCTGCAGGCATTCGCCGATCGATATCTGTTCGCGCCGTTGGGGATTGCGCACGCCAACTACACCTGGCTGCGAGACCGCACCGGACACACCTACGGCTATGCGCACCTGTTCCTGCAGCCCGGGTCGTTCGCCAAACTGGGGCTGTTGATGCTGAATGAGGGCACATGGGCTGGGCGCCAGATCGTTTCGCCGTCTTACGCCGGACGAGTCAGCATTCCGTCGGCCGCAAACGGATGCTACGGCCTGTTGTTCTGGACCAATCGCGGCACCCGGTGCACCGCCGGGGAGATGCCGTATCGCCAGACGATCGACCACCGCATGATCCTCTCTGCACCACCGGACCTGTATGCGATCGACGGCGCCGCCCATCAGGACGACTTCATGATCCCCAGCCTGCGCATCGCCGTGATGTGGATGGGCGTCGCCGGCGACGCGAACTCATACGGCACCAACAATCCGGCCGCCAGCGATCTCTTCCACAACTTCTTCCGCATCCTGCTGCACGGAGTGCGCGATACACCCTGGCACGATCCCGGCCCGTACCAGGCTCCACCCACCGGCGTACCGGCATCGCCGGACGCCTACGCCGACCCGAACGTCCTGCTTCGCGACCTCGCGCCCAGCGCGCACTGAAGGAGATCTCACACAATGCCCCGCTCATACCGGCTGTTCGCCTTCGGAACCATCTGCACACTCCTGATGTTGGTCGGTCTGCAACTGATGCCCGCTCACGCACGCGCAGATCAGCCCGGTGCCGCCGGACCGGCTTCGGCCGGCCCCGTCGCGCCGGTCGCAGGTCTCTCCGCTGCACAGTTCCGTGACGGGCGCGTGGAACGCCACGGGTCGACACTATCGTTGCAGGGCAAGCCGTTTCGTTTTGCAGGCGCAAATATCGAATGGCTGGGGCTCAAGAACTACGGTCCGGAGCCGTCGGCTTCCATTCCCGCCGGTAGCGAGGCGTACCCATCGGAGTACGAGGTCGACGACGCCTTCGCGACCGCCCGCGACATGGGCGCCACCGTGGTGCGGTCGCAAACACTCGGTGACACCATCGGTTGCCCGGACTGCATCGAGCCGGCACTGGGGAAGTTCAACCCCAACGCCTTCGCGCAGATGGACAAGGTCGTGGCCGCCGCCCGGCGGCATGGCCTGAAACTCCTCGGCGAGTTCGACGGGGATGCGAATGCGCGCCCGGCCTTTCCCGGGGCCCGTAACGTCTCCAGTCACTCGTGGTATTGCCAGTGGCGCAATCGTTCCGACTGCGGGCAGGCATTCTTCACCGATCCCCGCATCATCTCTGACTACATCAACCACATGCGGACGGTACTCGAGCATGTCAACCCGCTGACCGGGCTGGCCTACAAGGACGACCCGACGTTCGTCGGCTGGGTGGACGGCAACAATCTCGCCCTGCTCGACGGAGTCGGTCTGCCTGCGGTCGAAGGGTGGCTGGGCCAGGTGTCGAAAGCGTTCCACACCACCAGTCCGCGCCAGTTGTTCGTCAACATCAGCCTCGGTGGCGGTGACGCCTTTGTGACTCCGGCGGCACTGAACATCCCCGGGATCGACATCTATGCCCTGGAGTACTACCCGCACTGGTTTCCGCTGGTTTCCGGCGGCAACCGGATCGATGGTGCCGCGCCGTTCCTGCATCAGGAGGCCGCACAGGTCGCGGCGGCCGGCAAGGCCTTCGCGGTCATCGAATTCGGCTGGGACCGTACCGATTTCGCAACACCGGCCGCACTGAGTGACTTCCTGGCGGGGTTGCGAGCCGACCCCCACATCGTCGGCGACAACTACTGGGCGCTGCTCTCGCATGCCGATGGCGGTGGCTGGCAACCCGTTCCGGCCAATTCTCGATGCAACCCTACCTGCGAATGGGGCGAGGACGGCAACTGGTGGGCGCTGTACTACACCGGACGCAACACCATCACCAACTCGGCCCCCGACATGGCTGCCCGAGCGCAATTACTCCGCACCCACGCATTCGCCGTCGCGGGGTATCGGCCGCCACCGCCCCATCAGCGGGTGCCGGCGCCCCGCATCATCTCCACCGCCGACGGGCACGTCCGATTCGAGGGCTCCGCCGGGTCACCGCGCTACACCATCGAGCGCCGCGACGCCGGCGGGACATGGCATACCGTCTGTGCACACTGCGTCACCGACGACGACAACGGCTGGATCGACCCCGCACCCGGCGTGCTCGCCTGCTATCGGGTCATCGGCGTCAACCTCGACGGCGTCCCCGGCCCCGCGTCTGCGCCCGCCGGACCGGGATGTCGCCGCCCCTGACACCCGCCCGACCACGGGTGATAGCGTTGCGCTCCGTCGAGGACGATGACGGGGGAACCTGATGACCTATCCGCCACCCGATGGCCGATCCGAGCACAATTCGCCGCCGGACTGTCCTCGGCAGGATCATGCCCAGGACGGCTATCCCCAGCAGGGATACCCACAACAGGGATACCCACAGCAGGGCCGGCAGCCGATGGCCGCTCAGCCGCAGCCCGCCTGGGACGCGGGCGTGCCGACGGATCCGATCGGCCTGTCCTCGGGCGGCAGCGGCGGCGGCAGCGGCAAAGCGCTCGCTGTCATCGGGATCGTCGCAATCCTGCTGATCGGTGCGGTCGTCGCGGTCGGTGTCGTCACCTATCGGCAGGTCAACTCGCATCAGCACGGTTCGCCGGTCGCCGACAGTTCGCCGGCGGGCCCGTCTTCGTTGGCCCCGCCTTCCTCGGCGACACCGCCGGCATCGCAATCGGGGTCGGGAACCACCGCACCGGAACGAACGCAGTGCCCCACCGCCACACCCGCCTCGAACACGCCCGCCGGATGGCACACCGTGGCGGGCAAACGCGGCCTGTCCTACGATGTCCCGGCGAATTGGAAGGTAGCCAGCTGCGGAACGCTGGTCGGCTGGGAAAAGCGCTGCGACAGCGGACCTTTCGGTTACTGTCCAATCCGCACGATGAGCGGTGCCGCGAGCCTGGAGACCGCGCAGTGCCGCAACGACTCCGTGGGTGTTTCGGGCTTGCCCGGTGCATCCGACACCACCGATATCAATGAGGCCGTGCAATCCGAGGCGTCGCTGGTCGCCGACATCTACACCTCCGAATCCGGGCATGTTCCGCAGGTGCAACTCGGTGCGTCCCAGCGGCTGACGGTGGGCGGCGCGCCGGCGGTGCAAGTGATCGCCACGGTCACCGACATCGAGCCGTCGGCGTGCGTCGGGCCGACGGCGATCCACAGCATGGTTGCCACCACGGTCTCGGGGCAGCCAGGGTGCGTCTTGTTCGTGATCTCACTGCCACAAGGCGTTCCGGGCGCCGCCGATCCCGCTGACGTCAGTCAGATGGTGTCCACGCTGCGGCGGGCCGGCTGACCACCGCCGACCGGCCCCGGCGCCCTACTCACACACCGCGCCGCGCGATGCCGACGTGACGAGCTTGGCGTATTTCGCCAGCACGCCGCGGGTGTAGCGCGGAGGGAGCGGGGCGAACGACTCGGCGCGTGCAGACAGTTCGTCCTCATCGACAAGGACGTCCAACGTCGCGGAGCCGACGTCGAGCCGGATGCGATCGCCGTCTCGAACCAGCGCGATCGGGCCGCCGTCGACGGCCTCGGGAGCGACGTGCCCGACGCAGAGCCCGGTGGTACCGCCGGAGAAACGCCCGTCGGTCAGTAGCAGCACGTCCTTGCCGAGGCCGGCTCCCTTGATGGCGCCGGTGATGGCCAGCATCTCCCGCATTCCCGGACCGCCCTTGGGGCCTTCGTAACGGATCACGACGACGTCACCGGCGGTGATCGTACCGTCCTCGAGCGCGTCCATCGCCGCTCGCTCACGATCGAAGACCCGGGCCACCCCTTCGAAGACGTCGGAGTCGAATCCTGCCGACTTCACCACCGCGCCGCCCGGGGCCAGCGATCCGGAGAGGATGGTGATGCCACCGGTGGGATGAATGGGAGAATCTAGGGCCCGCAACACTTTTCCGTCAGGATCCGGCGGCGCGATGTGCGCAAGGTTTTCGGCCATCGTCGCACCGGTGACGGTCAGGCAGTCGCCGTGCATCAACCCGGCGTCGAGCAACGCCTTCATCACCACCGGCAGCCCCCCGATCCGATCGACATCGGTCATCACATGCTTCCCGAACGGCTTCACATCGGCCAGATGCGGTACACGCGAGCCGATCCGGGAGAAGTCATCGAGAGACAACTCGACCTGCGCCTCATATGCGATGGCAAGTAGATGCAGCACGGCGTTGGTCGACCCGCCCAGCGCCATCACGACTGCGATCGCGTTCTCGAAGGCGTCGCGGGTCATGATGTCGCGGGCGGTGATGCCCCGCCGCAGGAGTCCGACGACCGCCTCGCCGCTCTGCCGGGCAAACAGATCTCGGCGCCGGTCCGGGGCGGGCGGGGCGGCGCTGCCGGGCAGCGACATACCCAGCGCCTCCGCGACGGCGGCCATCGTGTTGGCGGTGTACATGCCACCGCAGGCACCCTCGCCGGGACAGATGGCGCGTTCGATGGTGTCGACGTCGGCACGGCTCATCAGTCCACGTGAGCATGCGCCGACCGCCTCGAATGCATCGATGATGGTCACCTGTTGCTCGGTCCCGTCGGAGAGCTTGGCATAGCCCGGCAGTGTCGACCCGGCGTAGAGGAACACGTTGGCGAGGTCGAGCCTGGCCGCCGCCATCAGCATGCCCGGCAGGGATTTGTCACACCCGGCCAGCAGTACCGAGCCGTCGAGCCGTTCGGCCGACATCACCGTTTCTACGCTGTCGGCGATCACCTCCCGTGACACCAAGGAGAAATGCATGCCCTCGTGTCCCATCGAGATGCCGTCGGAGACCGAGATCGTGCCGAACTCAAGGGGATACCCGCCCGCGGCGAAGACACCCTCCTTCACCGCTTTGGCCAGCCGATCGAGGGACAGATTGCAGGGCGTGATCTCGTTCCACGACGACCCGACGCCGATCTGGGGTTTGACCCAGTCCTCGTCGCCCATTCCCACGGCCCGAAGCATGCCGCGAGCCGCGGTGCGTTCGAGCCCGTCGGTGACGTCGCGACTACGGGGCTTGATATCCACATTCGGCGCAGAGTCGTTGTCAGAGGTCATATTCGCCACCCTAGAGGCGGATGTGGGGCACGCGCGCAGCAACCGCGAATTGCCGCAGACAAGCGGGGTATCGGGCCACCGCGGCGGGTAGCGTCAACGCAATGCAGTCTGCCTTGCGTGAGTACACGACCATCGGCCATCCCGAACCGCAAACCCGTGTCTGGCATGAGGTCTACGGTGACGGACCTCCGGTCGTCCTGCTGCATGGTGCCTTCGCGGGCGCATCCTCCTGGGGTGGTCAGATCCCCGCTCTGGTCGATGGCGGCCGCCGGGTGTACTGCCCGGAGCGCCATGGCCACGGGCACAGCCCCGACGTCACCGCCGAATTCCACTACGCAGACATGGCGACCGAGACGATCGCCTACCTCGACGAGATCGTCGGTGGGCCGAGTGCGGTCGTCGGCTGGAGCGACGGTGCCGTGGTCGGCGCCCTCGTCGCACTGCAACGGCCAGATCTGGTGCGCCATCTGGTTCTGATCGGCCAGTACTTCAACAGTTCGGGGCGCGCGGCGGGCGGCATCCTGGACGCACTCGGCACCCGCGATGACGAGCTGATGTCGTTCCTTGCCGCCGAATATGCTGCCGAGTCGCCGGACGGCACCGACCATTTCCCGATCATCGTCGACAAGACCATGGCAATGATCGGCGCCGAACCCGAGATCGATCTCGGTGATCTGTCCGCGATCGCCTGTCCCACTCTGGTGATGCAGGGCGACCGGGACGAGGTGACACTTCGCCACAGCCGTGACGTGGTCGCCGCCATCGGCGACGCCCGGCTGTGCGTCATCCCCGGTACGCACCTCATCCCGATCGAGGCAGCGCAAGCGGTGAACAGTGTGATCCTGCAGTTCTTGGGAGCCGGCCTCTCGTGAACTCTGGTTCCTCGTGTTCACCGGATCCGTGATCACCAGGATCGGCGCGACTGCGGTACGAAGCGCTTGTCGCACACCCCATCCCGACCGTCAGGCGCCGACGATCACCGCGTGCGGTGCCAGGAAGCCGAAGTACTCCGGCGCCGCCGGAATGAGCCCGGTCCAGCCCGGGACCCGGCCCCACACCACCACGAGTGTGCTACCCGCACCGGTGGGCAGAGTTGCCGTTCGGTCGACTCTGGTACCGAGCACCGGGTCCGGCTCGGTCACCCGATTCGGTAGTCCCGTGACACCGCTGCGGCCGTTGGCGACGTTGACCCAGGCAATCTGCAGTCGTGACGGTTCGTCGAGCCACCGCTGAATGACGGTGACATCGTGCCGACCCGTGTCGACGACCGCGTCTACGGTGCCACCGGGGAATCCACGTCCCGGATTGGCGATGTTGACCGTGTGTGCGCCCGCAACACGCTGTGCCGAGTTTGCGGCCGCGGCGACCTCGGGGGGCGTCCCCGCCCTGATCAGGGTTGACACCGGATCGACAGGCGCGCCGGGCGCTGCCGACGCCGTCGCCGGCAGTAGCGCAATGGCGGTCGCGGCAATGGCTGCACCGAGCACGGTGCGGATCATGTTGAGTCTCATCATCACCCGTTCATCGAAGGGACCTGGTCGGTGGTCGGACGCGGAGTCACCCATGCACTGGCAGCGAACGAACGTCCTGTCCGCTACGTCGTTCGCCGGACCCAACTCGTTACCCCGACGAATGATCGAAGTGGTGTGCCGAACTCGGTCATCCCCGCCATCCCGGTCGGCGGCTCAGAGGGTGACCACGATCTTTCCGTGGACGTGGCCGTCGGCTTGCGATGCCACCGCCTCACGGATCCGTTCGACCGGAAAGGCTGCGGCGATGGGCACGCTGATCGCACCGGCGACAAGAGCGTCGGTGAGCTGTGCCATGCCGTCGCGTGGTGCGTCCGAACCTCCCGCCGTGCGCACGCCGCCAGGAGGACTGACACCGGCCGCGATGGTGCAGATACGCGTGGGGGAGACGCCCAGCTCGAGTGCGGTCTCCGCGGTCTCGGTTCCGAAGAGGTCGGTGGCTGCACTCACGCCGTCTGCGGCGAGGCGGCGCACCCGCTCGGCCAGTCCGGGGCCATAGGCGACGGGATCGGCACCCAACTGCCGCAGGAAGTCGAATGTGGCCTCCGACGATGTCCCGATCACGCGAGCGCCGGCGAGCCGCGCCAGCTGAACCGCGAAGATGCCCACCCCGCCTGCCGCACCGCCGATGAGCACGGTGTCGTCGCGGTGCAGATCGATCGCGGCCAACGCGGCAATGGCGGTCATCCCCGCCACCGGAAGCGTGGCGGCGACTTCGTCACCAATCGTGTCGGGTGTGTGCCACAGCGATCGCGTTGTACCGTCCGACACGTCGACGACAACGAAATCGGCTACCGCCCTTGCCAATGCCCCACCGAAGACGCGATCGCCGACGACATATTCGGTGACGCCTGCGCCGACCTCGTCGACGACCCCGGCGAAGTCGTATCCGAAGCCCGACGGCACCGTGACGCCGAACATGACCGCCAGCTCGGGCGACTCGGAGATCTTCCAGTCCATCGGATTCAGGCCGGCAACCGTCACGCGCACGCACACCTCGCCGGGCCCCGCGTGCGGCCGGGGAACCTCCCTCAGCTCCAGAACTTCCGGTCCGCCGAAAGTCTCGTAGACGACAGCTCTGCTCATGGGTTCCTGCTCTCCGGGAAGTGATGGGACTTGGTCCTGTCAACGTACACCCGATTACGGGACCAAGTCCCGTAACATTCAGCGCATGGCCCGCTGGCAACCGGATGCACCGCAGCGTCTCGCCGTCGCTGCGCTCGAGTTGTTCGAGAAGCAGGGCTACGACGACACGACGGTCATCGAGATCGCCCAGCGAGCGGGACTCACCAAGAGCACATTCTTTCGGCACTGTCTCGACAAGCGCGAGGTCCTCTTCGGTGACGGCGCCCTGACCGCCCTGGTCGTCGACGGCATTGCCGAGGCACCGAGCGACGCGACACCGTTTGAGGCGGTCGCGCACGCGATGGATCTACTCGGCACGACGATCTTCACCGGCGATCGCCTGGACTTCGTCGTCCGGCGTTCGGCGGTGATCGATGCCAGCCCACAACTCCGGGAACGCGAAGCCCTCAAAGGGCTCGCGGTCACCGCGGCGATGGCCGACACGCTCGAGCGTCGGGGCGTGCCCGTCGTCGCCGCGCGGGTGGGAGCCGAATGCGGTTCGCTGGCCCTGGAACTCGCCTTCGAGCGGTGGAGCGAGGCCGGCGGCGTTGAGCCGTTCGGTGCGCTCGCGCGCCACGCACTTGCCGAGGTACAGTCGGCCGCCTCCCTCCTGTGCGACGACGGCCGCAACACTGAAAGTCCTTGAACGCCGGCAAAGCTGCTGCTCCGGATTCCGATGCCGGTCACGATCCGATATCCGGTGACCGACGTGTTCCGAGGCCAAGAAGCGACGAGGTTTACCCCTGCCCACAACGGGCTACCGCACAAGCACGCTGTGATCGGCGCCCGGGAGCCGTCACAGTCAGACCTTTGGCGGTTGATGCCACAGCCCCAGAGGTCGCCCCTCATCCTGGTTACCGTCACCACACCTTCGGTCGCCCAACCGATGATCCCGTTCTCGTGGATCTCACGGGCCAAACAGGCGATCTGCCCATGGATTCGGCAGGCGTCACCGCTCGCGAATCTGCCAGGTTCGCGCCACCGGGCCACCGGTATCAGCGCGGAGCTTGTCTAGCATCGAACACGTGGCCATCAAACTGGAGAACGTCGGCATCGCCGTACGCGACCTCGAAGCAACCATCGCGTTCTTCACCGATCTCGGGCTCACCGTCATGGGCCGTGACACGGTCAGCGGCGAATGGACCGACGTCGCGGTCGGCCTCGACGGCAACGACGCGAAAATTGCGATGCTCCAGACACCAGACGGTCACGGTCGTCTGGAACTCTTCGAGTACATCCATCCGGAAGCGATCGACACGGCGCCCACTCGACCCAACGAGATCGGGATGCACCGCGTGGCATTCTCCGTCGACGACATCGACGCCGCGCTCGAGATCGCCGCGCGGCATGGGTGTCATCCGCTCCGCGGCGTCGCGACCTACGCGGACATCTACAAGCTCACCTACCTCCGTGGGCCCAGCGGCATCCTCGTGATGCTCGCCGAGCAGCTGAAGAAGGGCTGACGGCCTGCGTCGATGAAAGTTCATGCGCCACAACGTTGCCGGTCCAGACGCTGGCATACGCGCACAATGGCATCGAGTTCATTCTCATCGCTCCGACTGACTTCAGAGCGCGATCATGTCGCGCGCATCGGTGGCTTGAAGTCGTCGAGTTCGGGACGACAGTCTGAACGCACCGGCTGCCCACGGCGAGCAGAAGCGACGCAGGTCACCGGCAGTCGAGCACGACCTTGCCGAACGCCTGACCGCTACGCGCCCGCTCGAATGCGGCATGAATGTCGACCAGGCGGAATACCGAATCGATCGGCACCCGAACGTCGGGGCGGACGCACAAGGCTGCCAGCCTGACCAGTTCGGCAGGTGATCCCATCGCCGACCCCAGGATCGACAATGATCGGGTGAACACGCGCGGCATATCGATCACCGGGGCGGCTCCCGCGGCGGCACCGACGAGGATCAGCCGGCCGCCCGGACGCAGCCAGCGGATGGCATGCGCCACCGTCGCACCGCCGACGCAGTCGATGACTGCGTCGACCTCTCCGGGCAGAGACTCGTCGAGGGTGTAGGCGGCATCGGCGTCGAGCTCGTCGACCGCCCGGGCGCCGCGGGCGGGGCTGCGGGCGACAACCCACACGCGGGCGCCACCTGCGCGCGCGAGAACAGTTGCCGCAGTGGCGACTCCGCCGCCGGCGCCGTACACCACTACCGTTTCTCCCGGGCGCAATTGCGCACGCGTGAACACAGCTCGGTACGCGGTCAGCCATGCGGTACCGAGGCATGCGGCCGCCTCCCACGACAAGCCCGCCGGTTTAGGGACCAGGTTGGCCGCGGGGACGCGGACGGTCTCGGCGAAGGTGCCGTCGATTCCTTGCGACAACATCTGCAGGCCGGGATCGAGCATGGGGTCCTCGACGAGCCGGTTCGGGTCGGTCAGGATCGGATAGATGATGACGTCGTTTCCGTCGGCGTCGATTCCCGCGCCGTCGGAACCCAGGATCGTCGGCAGCCCGGCGGCGTCGAAACCATGCCCGGCCATGGTGGCGAGGTCGCTGGCGTTGAGGGTGGCCGCTCGCATTCGCACGGTGGCCCAGTCGGTGGGCGCGTCGGCCACCGGCGCGCTGCCGAGGGCCACCGCGCGGGCCGGATCGGGTCCGGGCGCGGTGAGGCGCGCCCCGAACACTCCGGTCACGGGGCGCTCGGTCACGGGGTGGGAAAGGCGTAGGGCAGGTCGTGTTCGATGACCAGGTGGGCGATCGTCCAGGTCGCTCCCGATAGAACCAATTCGGCGTGGGCGTAACCGGATTCGATCGGGACGATCGACCCCTGGGCGCCTACGGTGCCGGCCGGCCACCCGTCGTCAGGCTGCGGCAGTCCACGGACCGCGTAGACGAGGAACTGTGCATCGAATCGTCCGTGGCCGGCGGCGACGTCGATGATCGGATTGAGGAGCGTGTGATGGCTCCACCCCAACGGCGGATGCGCCGCCATACCGGACGTGACGGCGGCACCGATGGTGCCCGCGCCCGTCAGCTCGGCGAGCACCTCTGGGCGCTCACCACCGCGATAGTGGATGGCCACCGTCGCCGTGTCGGTGAACAGTGCCGCCATCGCCGCGGGATCGCGGCGGTCGGCCGCACGCACATAGCGGGCGAACACCTCCTCGATCAGCCGGTGATGATCGGGGATGGTATCCGGAACAAGAATGTCGGTTGCGGTCATGGCTACGAGTTCACTCGCCGAGCAACGAACAAGCCATGCACAATCGGGTCTGACGGCCATATCCTGGTGGTATGAATCGGATGGAACTGCGCGACCTCGAATACGTGCTCGCCGTCACCGAGGAGCGGTCGTTTACGCGCGCCGCGACACGCCTGGGAATCGCGCAGCCACCGCTGTCACGTGCCATCGCCCGGCTCGAACGGCGCCTCGCGGTGACGTTGTTCGACCGGACCAGCCGCGCGGTCACCCCGACCGCCGCCGGGCGTGCCCTGGCCACCGACGCCCGCGTCATCCTCGACGCCAGCCACGCTGCGGTGGATCGGGTGCGCGCCGCGAACGCCGACCGACCGCTGACCCTGGCCGTACGCCCGGCCACCGGTTCGGCGCTGCTCGACGAGCTCCTACACCGAGTGACGACACTTTCGCATCCGATTCCCGTACAAGTTCAACTGACCCGCACACCCACCGACGCGGTCCGCACGGGAACTGCCGACGCGGCCCTCGCCTGTCTGACGAATCTGCCCGGCGGGCTCGTCGCGGAGGAACTCCGGGAGCTATCGGCTGTCGCACTGGTGGCACGTACGCATCCGCTCGGGGACCGCGAGACCCTGATGCTCCGCGAAGTCATCAGTACGCCAGGGTATTTGGCCGAGTGCCCGGATCTGGGTCTCGATGAGATCGTCGACCACATCCATTTACACCACGCCAGTGTGCTCGCCGCCCACGACATCGAGCCGCGTCTCGGCGGCCGAGTCCGCGCCGTTCCGGTGGTCGATGCGCCGGCGATCCACCTCGGCCTTGCACACCATCCCGGCCGGGTTCATCCGCGTATGCGTGAGCTACTCACCCAGGCCCGCCGCGCCGCCTATCCGACCTGACTGTGAGGATCGGCCCCGTTGCCGCGTCAGGGCCCGCGGGGTGCTGATCTCGGGTCTCAGGTCGATGCGGCGCAATAATTGCGCGTTGAGCGCGACGACCACGGTGGAGGCCGACATCAGGATCGCGCCGACGAAGACTGCGAACGGAGCAGGCGGGCTCCGTCACCTCATCTCCGGGTGTCGATGACCGGAGTGAGTGTCCCGTCGTGCATGGTCTTGTCACTCGTGGCGATGCTCAGCGCCCGACGGGTGGCTTGGGCAACGATCATGCGATCGAAGGGATCTCGGTGCGACCAATTGAGTAGTCCAGCCGTCACCGCATCAGCGGCCTCGATCGGGAGATCGGTGGCCGCCATCGTTGCCAGGGTGTCATTCCAGGCCGACAACAGCGGAGAAGCATCGAGACGCCCCAGATGGGTCTTGATGGCGACCTCCCAGGCAGACGCTGCCGAGACGAACAGGTCGTTCGCCGGATTCTCGAGAACGTCAAGGGCGGGGCGGGCAACCCGGCCGGGATCGTTGACCAGCCAGAGAAGCGCATTCGTGTCGAGAAGTATGCCGGTCACGAATCCGACTCCCACGCGGCCAACTCGTCAGCGGGTAGGGGCGCATCGAAGTCATCCGGGATCGTCAGTCCTGGGAACTGACCGAACCGGCGCGTCGTGGGGACGACAGGCGACATCACAGCTACCGGCCGTCCGTGGTTGGTGATCGTGATCGTTTGGCCGGTCCGCTCGACCTCGGCGAGAAGAGCATTGAGCCGCATCTTGGCCTCGGTGCTGCTTACCGTTTTCATACGCCCAGAATACCGTGACGGTCTAGATCCACTAGTCCGATGAGTCCCGGCCACATCGGACCCGGCACCATGCTCAGTGAGGCACCCGCCGGCCACGCCGAGCAGAACGCGTTCTGGTCACGCTGTCGATGCTGTGTTGGGGTGTCAGATCGAGGCGGCGCAACAGTTGGGCGTTGAGCGCGACGACCACCGTGGACGCCGACATCAGGATCGCGCCGACGCTCATCGGCAGCACGAATCCGACGGGGGCGAGTACGCCGGCAGCGAGCGGTACCGAGACGAGGTTGTAACCCGCTGCCCACCAAAGGTTTTGCTTCATCTTTCGATAGGTGGCACGGGACAGTTCGATGACGGAGAGCACCGAGCGCGGATCCGACGAGGCGAGGATGACACCCGCGGACCCGATCGCGACATCGGTGCCGGCGCCTATGGCTATACCGACGTCGGCCTGCGCGAGGGCGGGGGCGTCGTTGACGCCGTCGCCGACCATGGCGACCGTGCGCCCCTCGTGCTGGAGTTCGGCGACTCGTGCCGCCTTGTCCGCGGGGCGGACTCCGGCGTAGACACGGTCGATGCCGAGGTCGGCGGCCACAGAATCCGCGACGGCTTGCGCGTCGCCGGTGATCATGGCCACCTGGGCGCCCAGATGGTGCAGGGCATCGACGGTTCGGCGGGATTCCGGCCGGACCTCGTCGGCAAGCGCGAGCGCACCGATGACCGCACCGTCGACGAGAACGTGCAGGATGATGGCTCCCTTGTCACGCCACCCGGCGGCGATCGGCAGTTCGGTGAGATCGTGTTCCTCGAGCAGGTGCGGGCCCCCGACGGCGACGATCCGGTCGGCGACGACGGCACTGACGCCGACGGCTGGGGAGGACGAAAAGTCTTGTGCCGGTGCGATGTCGAGTTCTTCGCTTCGGGCAGCTCGGACGATCGCCTTCGCGAGCGGATGTTCACTGTCGGATTCGGCGGCAGCTGCGGCGGCGAGCACGTGATCGCGGTCGTGGCCGGCGGCGGCGGCCACTGCGGTGACCGTCGGCTCACCCATGGTCAACGTTCCCGTCTTGTCGAAGAGCACGGCGTCCACGTTGCGCATCGATTCCAGGGCGAGTCGGTCCTTGACGAGGACACCGCCACGGGCGGCGCGTTCGGTGGCGATGGACACCACCAGCGGGATCGCGAGGCCCAGCGCGTGTGGGCACGCGATCACGAGGACCGTGATGGCACGGGTGACGGCGTCGTCGGGCATTCCGAGTGCGCTCCAGACGACGGCGGTGATGATCGCGGCGCCCAAGGCGAACCAGAACAGCCATCCCGCCGCGGTATCGGCGAGGCGTTGGGCCCGCGAGGTGGATGCCTGTGCATCGCCGACCAGACGCTGGATCCCGGCCAGCGCGGTGTCGTCACCGATCGCCGTCACGCGCACGCGCAGACCGGAATCGGTGGCGACGGTACCTGCCACGACCGCGTCACCCACTTCACGACGCACCGGCGCGGATTCGCCGGTGACCATCGATTCGTCGACGCTGGCCGCGCCGTCGACGACCGTGCCGTCGGCGGGAACCGATGCTCCGGGCCGGACGACGACGATGTCGCCGACGAGGAGTTCGCTCGGTGACACCGTGACGGTGTCGTCGCCGACGACCTTCTCGGCTTCGTCGGGGAGCAACGCGGCCAGTGACTCCAACGCCGACGAGGTCTGGGCCAGTGACCGCATCTCGATCCAGTGCCCGAGGAGCATGATCACCACGAGCAGAGCGAGTTCCCACCAGAAGTCCAGCTCATGGTCGAGCAGATGCAGCGTCGAACCCCATGACGCAACGAAGGCGACCGTGATCGCCAGCGCGATCAGCAGCATCATCCCCGGCTTGCGGGTGCGCAGTTCGTCGGCCGCGCCGCTCAGGAACGGCCGCCCGCCCCACAGATACATCACCGTGCCGATCGCGGGGGAGATCCACCGCGCCCACCCGGTGTCGGGGACGGTGTAGCCGATGACATCGGCGAACATTCCGTCGAAGATCGTTGTCGGTATCGCCAATACCAGCATGATCCAGAACAGTCGGCGGAACTGGCCGACATGGTCGCCGTGGCCGGCATGCGAATCGTGATCGCCGTGGTGACCGTGCGATCCGGGCGCACCGTGGTCGTCGTGCGCGGCGTACCCGGTCGAGGCGGAGTGCTCGCGGTCCGTGTCCATGTCGCCGAATATACCCATCTGGGGTATTCCCGAGCGAGGATCGACAACGTAGGGCAGTGCCCCCAACCGGATTGGGCTGTTAGCATCGCGATCATCGGAGTAAAAATGCGTTCCTGCCTGCGGCCACCGAGTCGTTGGGGAGCGCACGCACACGCGGTATCGCCCGATCCGCCACTTCTTCTCGTGAAGGAGTTCGTCGTGCAACGTTCATATGCGTCCCATTCGGGACGTGCTCGTCGGGAGGTCATCCGATGAAGGCGGCGCGGTTCAGCCGATTCGGCGGACCCGACGTCCTCGAGATCGTCGACCTCCCTGCCCCGCATGCGGGACCCGGAGAGATCCGTATCGAGGTGCGCGCAGCCGGCGTCAATGCCAGCGACTGGAAGAAGCGGCAGGGACTGATGGATCAGGAGCTGCCGCAGACGTTGGGCTACGAGGCGGCCGGCGTCGTCGACGAGCTCGGGGCAGGGGTCTCCGGTGTGGCTCTGGGAGACCGGGTCTTCGGCGCCTCGGCCTACGGTGCCGCTCAAGCCGAGCTTTCCGTCTTGTCGTACTGGGCGAAAACGCCGGAGTCGCTTGCCGATACCGACGCCGCTGCCATCCCCGCGGCCGCCGAGACGGCCGCTCGGGCTCTCGACACCCTCGATGTGGCCTCGGGCACAACGTTGTTCATCAATGGCGCCTCGGGCAGCATCGGGAGTGCGGCCGTTCAGTTCGCCGTTGCGCGCGGGGTCCGCGTGATCGGTTCGGCCAGCCCTGCCACACATGAGCGCCTACGTTCCCTGGGCGCCGATCCGGTGGCGTACGGCGATGGGATGAGTGCTCGCGTGCACGCCCTGGCACCGACCGGAATCGACCGGGCATTAGACGTCGCGGGCAATGGCGTCCTACCCGAACTGATCGAGTTCACCGGAAGCCCCGAGCGCGTCGTGACAATCGCAGACTTCGTCGGGGCTCGCGACAACGGTGTCCGTTTCAGCAGAGGCGACGACGGCCGCGCGACCTACGCACTCGCGCAGGCGGCGACCTTGGCAACCGAGGACCGCTTCTCGATTCCGGTCGGTGCCACCTTCGACATGTCCGAGGTTGCCGAAGCCCACCGGGTCGGGGAATCCGGCGCGGTCCGCGGAAAACTCGTGCTGACGGTGCAATGACCGATGTCGACTTAGAAGTGCATCCGCGACCACATGACCGTCACACTCCGATAGCTCAGCGCACCAATGGTTTCGCGCTCCCACTACGAGGAAGTGTCACTGATGACAGACACTGAGGTCCGTCGGCCGGGTCTGCTGACCTGTTGCCGGGCAGTCGCCGGTCTACCGCTCGGCGTGATCCAGCCGCGACGACCCGACAAGCGGTTCTTGGCATCATTGTCCGACCGCGGGATACCCGACTCGGACACGACCGTCGAGGTGATCGCGCTGCCCCAGCGAGAACGGCTTGTGCCGACTCCCGGGATCGCCGAGGGCGTGTGGCGACCCGGCCGCACCCCGAACCTGATCAACGCCTTCGTCGTCTGCCACCCGGAGGCAACCTTTCTCGTCGATCCGGGCGTCTGCGTCGATGTCGTCGATCGTGCGGTCGCCGAGTTGCCGTGGACTCTTCGGATCGCGGTGACGCCGCGACGCGACGTCACCGACATTCGACAGGCGCTCACACTCGCCGGTATCGATGCTGCCGGCATCGACTTCGCGTTGCCCACACACTTGCATTGGGATCACGTCGCCGGACTGCTCGACCTGCCCGGGCTGCCCGTGTGACTTCATCGCCCCGAACACACCTGGATGATGAGCGGGCAACTCGCTCCGCAGGGCGGCGTACGCCGGCCACTGCGCGACAGGCCAGTGAGCCTATATGACCTCGACGGGCCGCCCGTTCTCACCTTTCCGCACAGCCTCGACCTGTTCGGCGATCGGTCGGTGATCCTGGTCGGCCTACCCGGTCACACCCCGGCGAGTATCGGAATTCTCGCGCAGACCGCCGCCGGCCCAACACTTCTCGCCGGCGATGCCGTGTGGAGCAGAGTCCAGATCGACCGATTCCGACAGAAGGCGTCATACCCGGGCCTGCTCGCCGACGCCGAACGGGACACGGCCTGGCAGACGCTACATCGCCTCTACGCGATACGAGACCGCATCACCATCGCGCCCAGCCATGACAGAAGTCCCACGACGACAGTCTGATCGGCCGTACCGACTCAAAGCGCCGTTGCGGCAACAGGCATGCCCCGACGTCCTGGACGCGGTGCCGGTCAAGCGAGGTTGATCTGCACGGGTACCGCGTTGCCGATGGTGTGTCCGACTGGCGAGCTCTTCAGTACGTTCGCGTGGAGCGTCTCCAGCGCCGCGCGCGGAGCATCCGAATCGACGGTGATCGTCGCGGTGATCGAGTCAAACCCGGCGTGACCTTCGGCCAGTCCGAGGAAGACGTGCAGGTCGAGATCACCCTTGAGGTCGACGCGCACGTCCCGCAGCTCGATCCCGGCGAGCGTGGCGTTCGCGGCATAGCCGACGGCCAGGCAGTTACCCAGGGCGCCGAGGAGCTGTTCGACCGGATTGGGCGCGGTGTCGGCGCCGCCCAGGCCGGCCGGTTCGTCCGATGCCGAGGGCGCGAACTTCCGTACCTTGGCCTCCGAGGCGAACGCACCCTTCCAGGTCACATGGGCCGCCCAGGTGGTCTTCGCGTTCCCCGGGTCGTCCTTGATCGACTGCACCAGACTCCCTACGGCGTCGATGTTGACATCGTTGAGCTGGCTGGTCGCGGTTTCGGTCATCGATTGGATCCTCTCGAGTCGTCGACCACACCGACGGTAGGTCGCTGCACCCGGGGATTCCTCGTTAAATCCGCACCGATTTCAAACAAGGAGGAACTACGCCCGCATCTCGGGACCAGGCGCGCGCTGCTCGGCGATCACCCCTGTACGGCGTCGTCCCATCCGTAGAGTTCGGCCGGATTCTGCCGCAGGATACGGTCGCGGACAGCGAGATCAGGCACCCAGGTGCGCAGCGCCGCTGCCAGGGCGGCGTCGTCCGGGGGGCGTCCCAACTCCGTGAGATGCGGCCAATCACTGCCCCAGACAAGCCTATTCGGCGCGTCGGCGACCAGTGTCCGTGCCACGCGGGCCGCTTCGGGATAGTCGCCGGTGCGATTCGCCGTTTCGGGATCGGTTGCGTTGAGGTAGGCGCCGGAGAGTTTGACCCATGTACGACCGTTGTCGAGCAACCGTTGCAGCGCGTCGAAGGCCGGACCCGTCATGCTGCCGGTGAGCGGCAACCGGGCCATGTGGTCGATGACGAGCGGGCACGGCAGACGGTCGAGTCGGTCGGCGTACCCGGCGATCTGCTCACCCATCAAATGCACCTGAATGTGCCAACCGAGATCGGCAACACGTCGGGCGAGTGGCTCGAGCATGTCCACGTCCACCACCGAATCGGCGGCATTCCAGAGACTGAACCGAAGGCCTCGGACACCGGCTTTGTCGAGCGCGCGCAGCTCGGAATCGGGAATGCCGGAATCCACTACGGCAATCCCGCGACCGGCACCGCCGAGTCGGTCGAGAGCGTCGGCGAGACAACCGTTGTCGGTGCCGTACACCTTGGACTGGACGATCACCACGCGCTGCGTGCCGAATGGGCGCCGCGCACGCAGATAGTCGTCGAGCCCGAATCCGCCAGGGACGGTTTGGCCTTCCCAGTCGCCGCGCGGCGCGAATCCTGCCTCGAGCACATGGATGTGGGCATCACACGCCGGTAATGCCTGCGGGCCGGAACCCGGCACGCTCACCCCAGCCTCATCGTCGCGAGCGGTACATGTTGCTGACCCGAGTGCAGGTCACGGTCGTGGAGGCCGCCCTGTGGGGCGCGACGGGGCAGCGACACCTTGACCACTCGCAATTCCGGCAGCTCGAAGACCCGGACGTCGGTGGGGTCGACGCGGTAGCGCTCGCCGATCCGCTCGGCGGTGATGGCCGAACTGCTGACGAGCGTGGTGAATGCTGCATCGTCGGGGAGGAAGATGTCGATGGTCGTCCAGAACGGCCCGGCGTTCTTGGCACGGACATAGCTCGCGATGTCCGACACGGTCGGTGACTCAGGCATGGTGGCTCCCATCGTGGTGGAGGTTTCCGTCGAACTCGGTACGGAATGCGGCGTTCGCCGAGTCCACCGACAACACGTGCTGCAGGACGAACTCGTAGGCGGGTCCGCGCTCGATCTCGGCGGGGGAGTAGGGAAAAGCGAAGCTGGGCAACCGATCCATGTCCGGAAGCGGCAGATGCAGCAGTAGGGGACTGGCGATCTTCGCCACGGCGGTCGCCGTCTCCTGGTCGCCGGCACGCACCAGCATCACCAGCCCGACCTCACGTGGCGGCGAGGCATCGGGTTCGATGTCGCCGAGCACGGCGTTGTAGCCGTAGGGGCGCAGATCGTAGGTGACCCCTACGGCTTCGTCTGCAAGGAGGTCGGCGATCCGGACATCGAGTTGAACACGCAAGAAGGCGAGCCACTCGTCGAAGCGGTCGAGAATCACCGGATCCCGTAGGCCGACAAGGCTCATCGTCTCGTAGCCGCGCAGGGCCGCACCCTCGAGTTTCACGGTGTGGGGCTCGTGATGGAAGACGCTGCCCTCGACCCGGACCCGCCGGTCGTCGAGCGCGGTGTAGGTGGCCGCGGTCGTATCGAGGGTCCCGGCGGGCTCGCGCAGCAAGAAGGGGTCGACGTTCTCGTACAGCATATGCGCGGCAACCGATCTCGGTGTGCACGCAGCGGTGGCGGCGAGTGGTTCGATGGTGAAACCGCCCGCGTCGAGCGTGATATGTACACCACCGGCCACCGGGTTGGTGGTCGACATCCCGCCGCATTCGGCGATCTTCGCGGCATGCCAGGTGGGGCCTTCGGGCGCGCCCTTGCGGAGCATGGCCGCCGCGATGACCGCCGTGTCGGTGGTGCGTCCGGCTAGGACGACATCCGCGCCGCGGTCCAGTGCATCGCTGAGGGGTTCGTGCCCCATCAACCCGACGATGTGCTCGCATTCGAGGAGGAGATCTTGATCGAGCGGGCCGCCGCCCGGCAGCGGAGCGATGTCGCCGTCAGCGAGTGCCGAGACCAGCGCCGACGGCTTCTGTTCGCTGTAGATTCGCGCCAGTCGTAAGGACAGCCCGTCCTGGGTCAGGATGTCGCGGGCGATCCCGGCTACCCAGTCCACCCCGGCGTCGGTGCCGGCGGTGCCGCACGAACCGACGATCAGGGGTACACCGGCGCGGGAGCTAGCGTTCAGCAGCAGCCGCAAGTCGCGTCGCACCGCCGCAGCGGTCGGCTTCGCCGTGGCCGTGCCGAGGTAGTACGCACCGGGATCGGTGGATCCCGCATCGATCGCTATCGCGTCGACGCCGAGATCGATGCCCCGGTCGAGAGTCTCGGCCGGAAATCCGGTCCCGAGCATTCCGGCCGGAACCATGATGCGGGCGATCGGTGGAAGACTCATGGACATGAAGGCAGGTCTCCTTGATTGTTGACGTCGAAGGTCGTTCAGACGGTGCGGTTGTTGGTCTTCGGCCCCAGGATCTGCACGGCCGCCGCCATGATCAGAACGAGTGCGGCGCACGCGACATAGACGGTTCCCGCACCGGCGGCGTCGAGGACCGGAACCGCGACGAGCGGCAAGACGGCCGAGACCACCCGCGAGAGTGCGTAAGGCCGTCCGATCGCGCCGGCCCGCATGTGGGTCGGGAACAGTTCGGCGAGGTAGATATGGCTGACGTTGGACTGGACGACACTGGCGAGCCCCGTCAGGAACCCTGCGGCAACGATCACCACCGCATCGATGCCGACGCCGAAGATGGTGCCGCACACGGCGACTGCGATACTCGACGCGATCAGCAGGGTTCGGCGCTGAATTCGCTCGACCAGGAACACACTACAGATGGAGCCGAGCGGGTAGCCGATCGCGGTCAACGCCACCATCAACAGCGAATCGGCCACGTCATACCCCTTGGCGACCAGCGCCAGCGGCGCCAACGAGGCAAAGCCGTAGAAACCGATGGGGTTCAACAGATTCACCACCCAGATGAGGATGGTTCGCCGGCGCAGCTCACCCGGCGTGTGTGCCACCGCAGACGGCGCAGCGGTAACCGGCGCAGCGGTAACCGGCGCAGCGGTAACCGTGGGACGGTGCCCGATCGGCGCCGAACGAGCGATGTCGCGCAGGATCTTCTCGGCTTCGTCGTATCGGCCCTGACTGATCAGCCAGCGCGGCGACTCGGGCAATGAGCGGCGCATGAGCCACACGACAATCGCCCCAGCACCGGTGCACACCATGAGAATTCGCCAGCTCGCCACACCTGCGATTTCGTGCGGCAGAGCAAAGGTCAGCACACCGATGACGGGGACGGCCGTCAGGGCGATCGTGTAGCTGGCGGCGATGAGTCGGCCGCGGCGCGCGTTGGGCATCGTCTCGGCCAGATAGCTGTCGACGAGCGTCAATTCCGCACCCAGCCCGATGCCGAGCAGGACTCGCATGATGATCAGCACGGCGACTGTCGGCGAGAACGCGGCCAAGGCCGACAGGATGGCGTAGGCCGCGAGGTTGACCTGGAACATCCTGCGGCGACCGAAACGATCGGCGAGGGGCGCCAGGGTCAGGGAGCCGACTGCCTCGCCCACGAACGGAGCAGCCAGCAGCGTGGCCTTGGCCATCGTGCTGAGGTCCCAGTGCTCACCGATGAGTGGGATGAGTAGGGACCCGAGCGCAACCTCGGCGAAGTTGAACACTCCTCCCACGCCGAGAAGAAGGACGAGGCGGCGATGCCATCTCGTCACCGGTTCGGCGCCGAGACGAGCCATCATCTCGTCGCCGATCGCCGGGTCCATCCGGGTCATGGCAGGTCGGGCAGCAGCGGTGCTACGCGACGGAGGTACTTGATCCACGTCACAAAGCATTGCACATCGCCATAGCGCTATGCAATAGCATCGTGGAATTGCGCACCACTCGCTGCGGCAAACTTGCTGGTCAGCGTCGCGACTGCGGGTGCGACAACCGGAGATCCACCGAAGAACGGAGATGGGTGCGGGTAACCTGTTCGGCACGCTCGGGGTCGTGGGCTGCGATGGCGTCGACGAGATCGGCATGCGCACGCAGCTGTTGCTCACCGAGCTCGCGTCGACTTTGCGTCATCACCTCGATGGCCTCGAGGCGCGCCGACCGCCCGACCACTTCACAACTCTGCGCAAGCCGCGTGACGACCGGATTGTCGGCGACCTTCGCGACCGTGTCGTCGAACCGGCGTGCCGCCACCAGGATGACCCGCGGAATCCCTTCGCGCGCCGCCGTTTCGAGGTCGCGCAGCCGAGAACGCAAGAGCGCGATCTGATCCGGCGTCGCCTTTTCGGCGGCGAATCCGGCCAAGACCCCCCGGATCGCCACCTCTGCTGATTGAAGCTCGGCGAGGGCCTCCACCGAGTGCTCGACGACGACGAGGGTGCGCGGCCCGGTCTTCTCGACAAGCCCTTCCTGTTCGAGTCGACGTAATGCCTCACGGACCGGGGTCGGACTCATTCCCAGTGACAGCGCCAGCGAGCGCTCGGTGAGCCGTTGAGCGGGAACAATGCGGCCCGTGGCGATCTGCTCGCGAATCTCGAGGTAGGCGCGCTCGCCCATCGGGATGACGGCGGCTGAGTCAGTCGGGTCGGAATCGGGCAAGTCGGAATCGGACGCGGGATCGAAGGTGGCTGACACGCGTCCAGACTAACGTGTGCCATCGCATATTGCTGCAGCAGCGCTAGGCCCCGCCGAGCCCCTCGCGTGTGATCACTACGCCCGGTGCGTAGCCGTCAGCTGACTCTGCAGCGTCTGCGTGTCCAGATATTGGCGGTCCTTGAGGACTCTGCCATCACCGTCGAGAACGAGCACCTTCATGTAGCGCACTTCGAAGGTTGCTCCCGGCGAATGGGGGATCAACTTTCGTCCGCCCAGGTGCAGATCGGCCGAAGACGTTCCGGCGCCGACGATCTCATACGCCACAGCGGTGTCGACCGACCGGTACAGTGCGGTGATCTGTTCGCGATAGTCGGGGAACGCGGCAAACCATCCGCGGCTCCACGCCAGCGTTTGCTCCAGGTCGAGTTCGATGGTCGGGGTGAGGTGAAACCGATACCGGTCCGCACACGTCCGACGCCAGTCGTCCCATCGCTGTCTGGTCCATGCGTTTTGCACGCGTCTTTGTATTTCGATCACATCCATCCGGTGCCTCTTCGACTGCTCGGTGAATTCTGGTCAGATGTCGGCAGGCTGGAACGGCGAGGCCGCATCGGGGTCATGGCTGGGGACAATTGCCACGGACGAGTCGAGTGCCGACAAGATTCGGATCACGTCGAACGCCGTCCGACGATCGCTGTCGAAGAGACGGCTCAGCCCTTTGCCCCGCCTGTACCGGATCTGCACGTTGTGCCACACCGCATCTCCGACCAGCAACACCCAACGTGGTTGCGGTGCTGCGCGCTCTCCCAAGTGCAACAAGAATCCGACGCTGCCCGGTGTGTGACCCGACATCTCCAGGACCGTGACCGAACCGTCGCCGAACATGTCGTGACTGCGGGGAAAGCCGAGGACCGGAGGTCCGTCGAGCTCGTAGAAGTCCACCATTCGATCCACCAGGGCCCGACGGGCGACACCCGACGGTGCCCGTCTTCCGTCCATGGCCCAATGCCATTCACGCTCGGTGACCCGCATCGGCAGGTCCGGCGCGTCGACGAGGCCCGAGACGTGATCCCAATGCAAATGGGTGGGCAGCGCGAAATCGATGTCGGCGAATGTGAGGCCGACGTCTTCCAGTGAGTCGCGCACACTGACAACCGACGCCGGCGGCGCCACCAACGCGCGCATCGGGGCAGGCAGTTGTGGCAACACGCGGCGATGCACGTCGGCGCAGATCGCCGGATCGACCAAGATATTGGCGGCCGCGTGCCGAACCAGGAAACTGGTCATCGCATTGCCCACTCGCGCCGGAGACCGTACTCCGGCGGCAACGATCGGCGTTGCCGGCTCGCGTCGCACCTGACGAAACGTCGTCAGCGTGACAGTTCCGGAAGCCGACGGGAGGTTCGCGGTGCCTGCGGGGGGACCGAGGGTCATGGTGCGAGCCGAATCCGCTGGTCAGCATATCGGCGACGGCGGCGGACACCGCGAGAAGATTCGGGACCAGACGTCCTCGCGCCGAGACATCCGGACGATCGGGGTCGCGTGAAATCGAGCGTGCTGAGGTCATGTCTGGCAGGCTATTTCTTCAGGTCGACCTGAAGTCAAGAGTCGACTCGGAATCGGCAGAAGGAGCCCCGGATGGGCTATCGGATCGGAGAAGCCGCAGCCGCAATCGGGGTGCAGACGCATGTACTGCGGCACTGGGAGGACGTCGGGGTGCTCGTCCCAGCGCGCACCGCCACGGGGCAGCGCATCTACGACGATGAATCGATCACTCGCGCTCGGATCATCAGGCGATGCCAGCACGCCGGCCTTTCGCTGGCTCAGATACGTGCGCTTGCGCCCTCGACCACCGGCGAGCGAGTCGCCATCATCAACGAGCAGCGCGCCGCAATCCAGAACACGATCGCACAACTGCGTCGCACCGATGAATTCCTCGGCCACGTCACCCGATGTCGCCACCCGCTCGTCGACCAATGCCCCGAATGTTCCGACTTTGCGCACCACGGATGAGCGGGCCGAGCGGCAGCGCGACCGGATGATCTTTCAGCGTGCTTTCAGCTCACGAGTGCAACGCTAGAAGGGCAATGTCGGACCCGTACCAGGATTCTTCACCTTGTCCGGTCCTTGCTGACACACGAGCGCCGGGCCAGTTCACACAGGCCGAGGTTGTGACGGATAGGCCCAGCGACAAAGGGAGTCGACGATGTCCAGAAACGCCAGAACCACCAGAATCCGCGTCGCGGTGATCGCCGCGGGCGCCGCCACCGCCGCCATCTTCGGCGCGGCCGGCCACGCATCGGCCGACATCACCCCCGGTACCTACACCTCGACGACGTCGTCGTCGGGCATCGTGCTGCTGCAACGCCCAGGCCACGTCGAAGGGCATGACCTGGTTCTCATCGGGCGGTACCCGATCCACTCGACACCGAACGGCGGTTACGTGGACATCTTCCCCGGACACCGAATCGTCTACAACAGCGACGGACACGGCGGATACAGCGGTCCGGTCTATTTCGGTTCCGTGGTCGTCGGCACGGGCACCCTTACTCCGCATCGCTGACCGAGAGCGGCCGAGCCCAGTAGAGGCGCGAATGCTATGAGACCCTGCCCGCCTATGGCATCTGAGCGGTGAGTCCATCAAGCACACAACACAATCCGCGCTCGAACCGCCGGTCCGGATCCAGATCATCGGCTTCGCGGACCATCCGATTGAGGCGCGGGTACGCACCACTGTCCAATACCTCTTGCACGTATGGGGCCACGGAGGCATGCCACTGCACGTCGGTGAGTCCAGACCGCTGCCGGACTTGCCTTTCGGCGAGTTCCCGTACTGTCGCACCGAGCACGTAGGCCAAGATTGTCTCGACGGCACTGCTGTTGGTTGTCGGATCGTCGGCGTAACCGCCGGCCGCCGCCAGCGCCCGCTCGTAGTGGGTCAGTGCGTTCGCGCCGATGGCAGGCCGCCCGGCCAATTGAGTCCCCAACCAAGGATGAGCGTTGAGCATGGTGCGGCGATTGCGCGCCACTGCAGCGAGATCTGTGCGCCACTCGCCCGATGGCTCAGGAGGTATGTGCTCGCCAAGAACTGCGTCAACCATGCGATCGAGGAGTTCGTCTCGGTTGTTGAGCACGCGGTAAAAAGAGGCCGTGCCCGACCCGAGCGCGCCGGCCACTCGACGGAGGGACAACGCCGCGAGCCCATCTTTGTCTGCCAACACAACCGCGGTCCTGACGATGTCTGATAGTTCTGGCGCCCTCCCACGCCGCGCCGAACGCTCTTGATCCCAAGATGCCATGGATACATCGTAGCCAGCGCGGCTACGCTGTATCCATGGATATTCCGACACTACTCAGCGCCTACTTCGCGGCGATCGATGACAAGCGTCTTGACACCGACATTGTCGCAGCGACCTTCTTGCCCGACGGTCGGATAGTCCGACCGGATGGCGTCGCCCTCACCGGCCCAGTCGAGATCCTCGACGAACAGACCCGGAGCTTCGCGCGGTTCCGCGCAACCCATCACATGCTCACCGACCATGTCGTCACTCGATCCGGGGATACCGCCCAAGTGCGAGCAAACATGCAGGCGATGCACCTCTGGAACGACGCCGGCAACTCCGCCGAACTAGAAACGCACTTTGTCGCCGGGGGCGTCCTGCGGGCCGGCGCCGAATTCACTCCAGACGGTTGGCGATTGAGCGAATTGACGATGCGGCCGACCTGGCGCACCGGCGCCACGACACGCATGTTCCTTTCGGCCCACAGATGATGCCAAAGGCGCTGGAGCGCCGCCGCTCCGCCTATTGCGTTACTTCGTCGTGAGCGCGAGGACCGGGATGGTGCGGATACCGGCCGTCTTCTTTTCGTAGTCGGCGAAGCCGGGGTAGCGGCGGGCTTGTTCGGCGTAGATACGGTCGCGGTCGGTGCCGGTGATCTCGGCGACTTCGACGTCGCGGGTGTCGCTGCCCACCTCGATGCGCGCAGTGCCCGCGGTGGTGAGGTTGTAGTACCAGTCGGGATTGGTGGGTGCGCCGGCCTTGGAGGCGAACACGTAGATGGTGCGCGGATTGTCGGCGTCGGGCAGGTACATCATCGGGGTGATGTTCTGCTTGCCGGTCTTGCGGCCTTGGTGGTGGACCAGGACCATGGGTGCGCCTTCGAAATTGCCACCGACTTTGCCGTCGTTGGCGCGGAACTCGGTGATGATCTGGGTGTTCCAGTCGTTTGGTGCGCTCATGGGGCTCCTCATCGGTGGTCGGTGATCCGGTCAGTACTCGAGATGTGAACGGAGGCGTGCTGCGGCGCCGGCGGAAATCGCGCGATGTACCGCCCTACTGACTCTACGACGGTCGCCGAGTCACGCGGTAGTGGTTCACCGACGTGCGGGAGCGGAAATTCACGCGGTTCGATCAACTCTCGGATGCGGATGCTGCTCGTAGAACTCGATGTGCGACCGCGCGGCAGCCTCCCATGTCAATCCGCGGGCCAGCACACGGCCCGGCTCGGCTCGGGGATGATCGCCGCGCAATGCCGCGTCGAGTCGCGCGGCCAGTGACGGAACTTCCCCGGCGTAGGTGACCACATCTCCGAAAACCTCTCGGAGGATGGGGAGTTCGCGTGTGACGACTGGTCTTCCGGCCGCAAGCGCCTCCATCGCGGCGAGCCCGAAACCTTCTTTGATCGAGGGAAAAGCGAATGCGTCGCAGCCCGCGACCAGCGAGGGGAGGGCGGCGTCGTCGACGGCACCGAGCACGATCGGCGCTACCCCGAGTTCGGACTGCCTGCGGTCGAAGTCGGCTCGATAGTCGCGGTAGTCGAACAAGGTCTCGCCGCCCGCGAATACGAGCGAGAGATCGGGGTGATCACGGCGGAGCAGAGCATATGCCTCGAGGAGGTCGATGCTGCCTTTGCGGGGCTCGATGCCGCCGACAGCCAGGACGTAGTGCCCCAGACGCGTGCGCCACTCGTCCCGCCTCGCTTCGGCGGCCGGGGAGTCGGCTGCTGCCGACGCGAACCGCGCATAGTCGACTCCGTTCGGGATCACGGTCGGATGCAGACTCCACCCGTCGCGCACCTCGTCGGCGACGGCCTGTGACACACAGATCCGTGCGTACGGATCGACCACGGCCTTCTCGTGACACTCGACGAGCACCGGCGTGGTGAACCGGTCGAGGTGGTGAATCGTCCGAATGCATGTCCCGACCGCGTTGGCGCTGATGCAGTCCTGGGCGTGGACGATGTCATAATCGTTGTACGCGAACGAATGTCCGATCACGTTGATCGACCTCACGATTCGGTCGGTGACCGTCTCGTCGGGGACGTCCGGGAACGGGATGAGACGTTGTCGGACGGAATCGGCGATCGAGCGGAAGAAGCCCTCGTCGCCACCACGCGCCAGGCTCCACACCGTGACGTCGACCCCGAGTCGGGAGAGTGATTCGGCGAGGTTGAGGGTGTGGACCACCCCACCACGCGGCTTCGTCGAGTAGGTGATCAGCGCAACACGCATCAGGATGCTCCGAGATCGGCTGCCGAAGGATAGATTTCGGGACGCAGCTCGGCGAGGTGGTTAAGTGTGCGTCGGGCGCGGATGATCTCGGACTCGACGTCCGCGTCGATCTTGGCGAGGCCACCTTTGGATCGGGTGGTGGCGAGGACGTCTCCGCCCGGTCCGACAACCTTTGCCTGGCCGAGAAATTGGAGTGAGCCGGTGACCCCGGTGAGGTTGGCGGAGACCATGAACACCTGGTTCTCGGCGGCGCGGGCGCAGTCGTAGAGGTCGAACAGGCGCGACTGGCGGTCGGCCGGAAGGCGGGCGGCCCGGTCGGTCACGCTCGCCGGCCACGCCGAGAGAGCCGCGATGATCTGGGCTCCATCGACGGCGAGGGTGCGGGCCGATTCGGGGAAGGTCTTGTCGTAGTCGATGAGCATCCCGACGCGTCCGACCGGCGTGTCGAAGGTGGTGAACGAATCACCCGCCGCGTAGGCCGCGGACTCGCCGGCCGGTTGATGGACCTTACGGTGTGAGCCGAGAATGCCGTCGCCCGTGAGACATACGGCCGCGTTGTAGTGGGTCTCGCCGTCGGCTTCGGTGTATCCGATGCACACGGTCATGTCCCCGGCGGCCTCGGCGATCGTTGCCAGTTCCGGTCCGTGCGGGTCGAGGGCCGGGGGCAGGTCGTCGAGATCGGGGGAGCGCAGGTTGCCGATGTAGCCGCCGAGGGTCGCGTCGGGAAACACGAGGAGATCGACCCCGTCGCGGCGAGCGGCCTCGATGATGCCGACGGCCTTGGCGACGCCACGTTCCACGTCGCGGCCGAAGTGACCCGCAAGTGCGCCGAGCGTGACTGTTCCCATGTCATCGAACTCTACCGAGAGGCCGCCCCGTCGACCCGCCGACGACCCGCGCGTGGTGCGGTCTCACGCGATGCCCAATCCGGTCACGGTGGATTCCACCGCGGTCGTGGTGCGCCCGTCGGGCCAGTGCAACCGTACCCCGGCTTGCGACGTCAACCGACCGCATGGAGCTGCGGTGACCGGTCCCGGAACGTCGGTGATCCTGCGCTCGTCGGCGACGAGCATCGCGAACCCGGGGAAGCACGTCATCCACGCACCCATCGCCGCCGACTCCGGGCGGGGGATGGCGGCGACGTCGAGTTCGGCACCGGTGCCCGATGCCTCCGCGAGCATACCGAGCGTTCCGACCAACCCGGCCATGCTCACGTCCTTGGCCGCCGCCGGGCGCAGCCCACCCACGATCGACGACATGCCCACGAGTTCCCCACTCGACCGCGTGCTCGTCGAATCCCATTGGCGTCCTTGATATCCCGCCCGCCACGAGCCCCCCAGATCAGCGACGAGCGAGACCGTGTTGCCGGCCCGTCCACCGCCGCCCGGGACCGGCTGCGGGGTCCGCCCCAGCGCTGTGACCGACAACGCAGCGGGGACACCGAGTTGCGTGTGTCCGCCGAGGACCGGGGTGCGCCACATCTGCGCGGCATCCGCGATCCCGCGAATGATCCGGTGCAGGTGAGCGGTGCTGGGCGCGCCGACGGAATCGAGCATGCCCACGGGATCGGCGCCCATCGCCGAGAGATCGTTGAGGTTCACCAGGACCGAGCACCAGCCGGCCCATTCCGGGTCGCGTTCCACCATCGACGGGATGATCGCATCGCAGGCCGCGACGAAGTCACTGTGGGGGACCGGTACGCCGTCGTCGCCGCAGAATCCCGCCGGCCCCAGACCGCCCGATTGCGCCGCGAAGGGCCGTAATGCGCGGGCCAGAACGGATTTCGTGTCATCGGAGTGCGCCTGGAGGCGACCGATCGGCCACGACATGTGCCGATGCGAACGGCCTCGGATGACGGGGCCGGTTCCGAGATCGTCCCACCCGAGCGAGGTGAACAGTCGCCGGTAGCGTTCCTGCACGGTGGCGTCGAAGCGCAGGACGTCGTGGCCTTCGGCGAAGGCGCACGCCGCACGGACCAACGCCGCACCGATCCCGGCGGCATGAGCGTCGTCGGCGACGACGAGCCGGCTGCCCGACCACCATCCGATGTCGACGGGTGTGCACGGCCCCAGCCGGACGCCGCCGAGCACACGGCCGTCGTCGGCGGTGGCCACCAGGACCGCGGTGCGCGGGTCGTCATCGGTGTCGTCACGATCGGTGCGGCTGAACAAGTCCTGCCGCTGCACGAACTGCACGTGGCGCAGGTCGCGGTACGCCTGCAGTTCGGTGATGGTGTCGGCCAGGTGGATCAGGAAGGGACTGGCCACCTGCCGAGGTGATCCGGCGAGAATCGACAGGTCGGCCGTGTCGGTGGTGGACGTCGCGCATCCCACGGAGGTGCCGTCGAGCATGTCAGCCCCCGACGCTCTGCAGGATGCTGCACGCGCCGCAGGCCGCGCATCCGGCGCGTTGATCGCCACCGGACATGGTGAGCAGTTGCAAGTGGGCCGCGACCTCCCGCATGACCTTCTCGACGACCGCGGGATCGGGCGCCGACGCCCCGTCGACCTCGACGGCGAGCGTGCCCTGATGGGGCCGGAACGGCACGATGAACGGGTAGACGCCCGCATCCGCGAGTTCTTTTGCACCGGCGATCATCTCGTCGGGGTCCTCACCGAGGCCGACGAGAAGGTAGGTCGAGACCTGATTGCGGCCGAACACCCGGACTGCTTCCCGCCAGGCCGCCCAGTATTCCGTCATCGGCACCGTCGACTTCCCCGGCATCCACCGACGGCGTACCTCGTCGTCGAGGGATTCGACGTGGATACCGATCGCGTCGGCACCGGCATCGCGGAGTTCGGTGAGGGTCACAAGGTCCGCCGGAGGTTCGCATTGCACCTGGATCGGCAGTTCGGGAACGGCAGCCTTCACCGCCCGCACACACCGGGCGAGGTGTCGCGCACCACGGTCCTTGCCCGCGGAGGTTCCGGTGGTCATGACCATATTGGTGACACCGTCGAGATCGACTGCGGCCCGGGCCACTTCGGCGAGATGTTCTGGCTTCTTGACCGCGACGGTCGATCCGGTGCGTAACGATTCCTCGATGGAACAGAATCGGCAGCGTTGGTCTTCGGTGTAGCGAATGCACGTCTGGAGCACGGTGGTCGCGAGGACGTTGCGGCCGTGCAGCTTTGCGATCTGCTCGTATCCGACGCCGTCGTCGGTGCTCCGGTCGTAGAACCGTGGGCGTCCGATGACTCCGATGTCTAGGCCCACGTCCATTCCGTCGTACAGGACGCGGTCGCCGTCGAAGACGAAGGGACTGTCCGGGTGTCGGGGAATCGCGGCATGGAGTCCGTCGACCAGGAGGTGTCCGTCGTCGGTGGGTCCGGCGCCGCCGGTGCGGTTTACCGGTGGGGTGCCGCGGATGCCGAGGAGTGCCAGGTCGACGCGGGTGGATGCGGTCATCGTGGAGTCCGTTCGTCAGTGGGTCGGGCCGGCCCGCGCAGGCTGTTCCCGGCCGGCGCGCGTCGTCGGATCTTGCCCGCGTCGTTGCGGAGTGGTGTATCGGTGAACATGATTCGGGCCGGCCGCCACTGCGCCCCGAAGTGTCGTTCGATGTACTGCGCGACGAGCTCTGCGGGGCAGGTGTGTGCAGCGGTTTCGATGGTCACGGACAGCTGTGACCGCCCGTCAGGGCCGGCTTCGGCAAAGGCGACAGCACTGTCGACGCCGGGCAGTTCCGCCAGACATTGTTCGACGTCGGCGGGATAGAGGTGGTCGCTGCCGCGGCGAATGATGTCGGACTCGCGGTCGAGGACATAGAGGTAGCCGTCGTCGTCGACGTATCCGACATCACCGAGGGTGTCCCAGCCGTCGGCGCGGCGTCTGCCGGGCGCACCGAGATATCGATACGACGGCGCCGAGCCGCGCCGCATCCAGATGGTCCCGGCCACACCCGCTGCGGCCACCGAGCCGTCGCGTAGGCGGATCTCCAGTTCCGTTCCCCCGATGGGTTTTCCGGCCGTCCCGGGGTGGTGGAGCCACTGCGATCCGGTGGCCATGGTGAGCCCGTTGGATTCGCTGCCCGCATACACCTCGACGACGCGCTCGGCGCCGAGCCACGCGATCAGTGCCTGCTTGTCGGGGGCCGGGCAGCGGGCTCCGAGATGCAGTACCGACTCCAACGAACTCAGGTCGTGCCGATGCCGCTCGGACTCGGGCAGTCGGAGCAGACGCCGGATCGACGGCGGGGACAGCACGGTCCAGGTGATCCGGTGTTCGGCCACGAGGCGCAAGAACCGGTGTTCGTCGAAATGCGGCTCGATGACGAGGGTGTGTCCGGCGGTCAGGCCGCGGAACGCGTAGGTGAATGCGGTCGAGTGCCAGAGCGGCGAGCACACCAGTTGTTTCGCCTGCCGGGGTACGAACGCCGCAACCGGCGCCTCGGGGTCGACGAGTGCCGGAGTCTGCGAGACAACGATCTTCGGGACTCCCGTGCTTCCGGAGGACGCGGGTGCCTTCCAGGAGGAGGACCAGATGTCGGGCAGTCGCCCGGCCGACACTTCGAGGGCGTCGGACTCGGTCACGACAGGAACCGACGCCGACGCCGACGCCCCGATGACCACCGTCGGTTGTGCGAGCTCCCGGAGCGTGGCACGTTCGTCGGCGCGCATTGCCGGTTCGAACGGCATGGGAGTCGCGCCGGCCCGCCAGATCGCCAGGCATGCCACCACGAAGTCGACGCCGTTGGGGAGGGCCACCTCGACGAGGTCGTCACGCTGGACGTGATGCTTGTGGAGTAGCCGGGCGAGTCGGTTGGCGCGCTCATCGATCTCGCCGGCCGTCGTGGCGCCGGTGGTGTCGGTGACCAGCACCTGATCCGGCGCGGTCCGCGCCCGATCGGCGAAAACCGATGAGATCGATTGAACGACCATGGCTTCGAGCTCCTCTCGCGGTTTCCGCTACTGGTTGGCGGCGAGTCGGATGCCCGGCCGGCCCAGCGCAGCTCCGACGGACTCGGCGATATGGCGGGCATCGCGATCGATGCCGAGGAACCTGCCCGATCCCCACGTGTGCATCCAGGGGAGTCCGACGAAGTTCAGTCCGGGCACCTGGGTGACGCCGCGCGTCTGCATCGGCCGCCCGGCACCGTCGAAGGCGCTGGCCTCGATCCAGCGGTAGTCGGGCCGATAGCCGATGGCCCAGACGATGGTGGTGATGCCGGCATCGCCGAGATCGAGATCGGTGGGTTCGTGCGCCGGGGTCCAGACGGGCTCGTACCGAGAGGGGGCCGGGGCGTCGATGCCGTTGGCCTCGATGTATCGGTCGATGTCCGAGCAGATCGAGTTGTACACCGAGTCGGCGTGATCGAGGGACGAGGCCAGGGTGGGAGCGAAGCGGAGTGTGGCGTCGTTGCCGTCGGTGAGTTTGCCGTACAGCGTCATTCCCTCCGCCGCGAATTGCCGGAGATCCACGTCGCGGCCGCCGTCGCGACCGGTCACATAGTGATTTGTCTTCTCCTGCGCAGCCTTTCCTCCGGGATACTCCTGGGCCGGGGTGTCGTAGGGCCCCATGTCGGCCAGCCACGTCATGCAATCGCGACCCCGGTAGGTGCGCGCCACCCGGGGCGCGTTGCCGAGGGCGAGGTGCACCTGCCGCCCGGCGAGGTGCAGATCCTCGGCAATCTGTGCGCCGGACTGTCCGGAGCCTACGACGAGCACGGCACCGGCGGCCAGTTGATCGGGAGTGAAGTACTCCTCTGAATGGATCTGGGCGACAGCCGGATCCAACGACGCCGCGAAGTCGGGCACGACCGGGAGCGGATACCCGCCGGTGGCGACGACCACCTGGTCGCAGGTGAGTGTCTCGTGGCCGCCGGCATTCTGCAGGGTGAGCTCGAATCCGGTGTCGCCGGTCTGGCGAAGCCGCGTGACGGTGGTGTGTTCCCGCAGGGGAGGGGCGAACGTGCGGAGCCATCCACCCAGCCAATCGACCACCTCGTCACGGGTCATGAAGCCGTCGGGGTCCGGGCCCTCGTAGGCGTAGCCGGGCAGCCGGCAATGCCAGTTGGGTGTGACAAGGGTGAAGTTGTCCCAGCGCTTGGAGGTCCAGGCGTGGACCGCGGTCTGCGACTCGATGACGACGTGCTCGATGTCGGCGTGCCCCAGGTACCAGCTGACCGAGAGGCCGGCCTGGCCGCCCCCGATGATGGCGACGGGTATGTGGGTGACGGGCGGAACCGGTGTGTTCATGATGTCTCCGGTGAGGACGATGCGGTGGGCAGGGGTGGGTGCATGGCGAGGATCTCGACGGTCGACGAGTCGTCGTATCGTCGCGCGGCCTCGGTGACGGCGTCCGCGGTCGTGGCCGCCGACGTGCAGGCGAACCCGAAGGTCGCCCGCACGCGTTCGGCGGCCTCGTCGAGTCCGGTCGTCGAGCGGTCCCGGAAGTCCGCGACCGTGTACCGCCCGCCCGGCTCGAGGTGATCGTGCATCACGAGACTCGGCGAATAGCATTGCTGGACGGCACCATCGGGCCATTTCACGGTGAACGTCATCTCAGGCATGGGTGAGATCCCGCCAGCCCGCAGCCGCCGTCGGATCGACCTCGGTGAGCACGCCGTACACGTCGGGCCGCCGATCGCGGAGGTGGAACATGCCCGCGCGCATCGCGGTGAACGTACCGGCGATGTCGACGTCGGCAACGGCCAGGCCACTGTCGACGAGTGTGGTGTCGAGAACATTTCCGCCGGGGTCGACGATCTTCGCGTTGCCGACGTAGCGCAGCGATCCGAAAGTGCCTGCCTGATTGGATGCCACCCAGAACACCTGGTTGTCCAGTGCGCGCGCGGCGTCGAACAGATTGAACCGGTACGTCCACCGATCGTCTTGGATGTTCTCCGCGGTGGCCGTGCGGGCCGCGGGCCAGGCGGACAGGCTCGCGATGATCTCGGCGCCGTCCAGCGCCATCACCCTGGCCGCCTCGGGAAATGCCTTGTCGTAGCAGATCTGCAGACCGACGCGCCCGACCGGCGTGTCGAAGACCCGGTAGTCCGAGCCGGACGAGTACGACATGTTCTCACCGAGCGGCTGGTGGACCTTGCGGTAGCTGCCGTAGACGGTGGTGCCGTCGAGGATCGCTGCGGCGTTGTACCGGGTCTCGCCGTCCTCGGCGAGCTCGCAGAAGCCGATGGCGATGACCATGTCGCCGATGATCGACTGGACCCGCCTGATCTCGGGACCGTCGAGGGTGATGGCCGGTGGAAGCGATCTGGCAGTGGTCTTCACCGTGTCGCCGTGATTGCCGAGCGACGACAGGTAGCCGCCGATCGCGGCCTCCGGGAATACCAGGAACTCGACCCCGCGGTCGCGCGCCCGGGCCACGTAGTCGGCGATCGTCTGGTAGTTCTGTTCGAGGTCACGGGTGAAGTTGGCCGCGACCGTACCTATGGTTGTCATCTGACTCTCCTTGCTGCAGAGCGGTTTCGGATCGTCAGACCATGTAGGTCGAGTTGATGATCGCACCCTTGCGTGCGAAGTGGATGAGCGCATCCTGCACGTCGAGCGGATGTGCCGGGATGACGCCCTCGATCAGGTCCTCCTCGCGGCCACCGTGTAGCGCCAGGCCGAAGCGGCAGCAGAAGGCGGTGCCGCCTTCCTTGATGAAGGTCTCCAGCGAATTGTTGATGTTCTGCTCGCCGGGGAACCCGGAGTCGCCGGTCGTCGGGAATCCCCGTGTGGCCAGGCAATTGATGGCACCGGGTCCGTAGAAATAGATCGTCGAGTCGAAGCCCTTGCGCAGCGCGCGGGTCGCCTGCAGCACGGCGACGAACGACACCGACGACTCGTGGGCGATGCCGTGGACGAGGGTGAAGTAGGTTTCGCCTTCCTCCGCCTGGTAGTCGGGGAAGATCTTGGTTCCGCCGTAGATGTTGGAACCCTTGGGTAGTGCCGGATGTGGGATCTCCGCGAGCGAGGTGGCGATGCTCTCGGTGATGGCGTCGTCGAACATGGGCATGACGTCCTCCTGGACGGGATGAGCGGTCGAAGCCGCTGAGCAATAAGGTGAACCGGGGGCGACGTTGCCCGCCGAGGTGAGTTGCGTCGTCGAAAGATGTTCTGGGTGAGGTCTTTCCGACTGCATTCAGTTCACGCCAGGGCTATTACGTCCTGGTTACCGCCGGAACAATTGGGTGGTGAATTCCGTTAACATGGGCTGTGTCGGACCCGCTCGACGCATGGCATGATCAACCGATGGCTTTTCCGGAAAACCTCAGCGCTGCCGAGCTTCTGGCCAGGACCGGCGACGGCGCCCTGCTCTACGGCCTGACCCCGCCGCGCGCAACCGCCACCTCGGAGCTGGCGGACGCCGTCGCCGAGGCGACCTTGGCCCGGCTGCGATCGGTGGCTGTCGACGGCCTCGTCCTCTACGACGTCGACGCGGAGGCAGACCGGACCTCGGCTCCGCGGCCGTTCCCGTTCATGCCGATGATGGATCCGGCCGTGTTCCTCGACCGGCACCTGACCGGCTGGGACGGACCGGTGATCGTCTACCGCGCCGTGAGCAAGTACACCCCGGACGAGTTGGGCGAGTCGCTGTCGGAGACCTCACGTGATCGGGTACTGACCGTGCTTGTCGGGGCGGCGTACCGGGATCAGATGATGAGAACGACGCTTGCCGAGGCCTACGACCGGCATGCCGAGCTCTCGAATCCGCCCCGCATGGGCGGCGTCGTCATCGCCGAGCGACACACAAATGGCGGGGGAGAGCACCAACGGATGCTGCGCAAACAGGATGCCGGTTGTGAATTCTTCGTCTCGCAGGTCTGCTACGACCTGGACCGCACCCGTAACCTGCTGTCCGACTACACCTACGCATGCCGGGACCAGGGTCTGGACCCACGGCCGGTGGTGCTGACGCTTGCGCCATGCGGGTCGACAAAGACCCTGGAGTTCATGTCGTGGCTCGGGATCCACGTCCCGAGTTGGCTGCAGACCGAGATCGCCCGATCCGGCGACCCGCTGACGGCGTCGTACGAACAATGCGTCGCCAACGCCGGACTGCTCATTTCGTTCTGCCGCCGGCTCGGCCTGCCGTTCGGGATCAATGTCGAAAGCCTTACCAACCGGAAGGTCGAGATCGACGCGTCGATCGACCTTGCCCGCGAGGTCCGCAGGCAACTGGGCTGAAACCGCGTACGCACCTGCGCAAAGTGTGCGCATACCTCGCTGCAGGCCCGCGGTTCGTCGTTCCAGGTGAACTGTGTCGACTGGTAGCTGGACGTGTCGAAGTCGGTCGAGTTGTCGCCTCAGACCTGGGACCTGCGACTGTGACCGAGCCAGCTCACGGCGAGCCACCGAGCACCGCATCGGTCGGTGGCCTGATTCTGGATACCGTCCGTCACTGCGATCCAGTGGAGGATTTTCTGTATGCCTACGATATGTGCCGTTTCCTACCATGGGGAGCATGCGTGTGCTGATCGTGGAGGACGAGCCCTATATGGCGGAGGCTATCCGCGACGGGCTGCGCCTGGAGGCAATCGCGGCCGATATCGCAGGCGATGGCGACACTGCGCTTGAGTTGTTGTGTGTCAATGGCTATGACATCGCGGTACTCGACCGCGATGTTCCCGGGCCTTCTGGTGACGAGATCGCGCGGCGAATCGTCTCTAACGGCAGCGGTATGCCGATTCTGATGCTCACCGCTGCAGACCGGTTGGACGACAAGGCCTCCGGCTTCCAGCTAGGCGCCGATGACTACCTGACCAAGCCATTCGCGCTGCAGGAACTCATCCTTCGTCTGCGCGCACTCGACCGCAGGCGCGCCCACAATCGACCGCCTGTGCGGGAGATCGCGGGGCTCCGACTGGACCCCTTCCGCCGCGAGGTCTACCGCGACGACCGCTATGTCGCGCTGACCCGAAAGCAGTTCGCGGTACTCGAAGTCCTCATCGCTGCCGAAGGCGGTGTCGTCAGTGCTGAAGAACTGCTGGAACGTGCGTGGGACGAGAATGCCGACCCGTTCACCAACGCGGTGCGCATCACTGTCTCGGCGCTACGCAAGCGCCTGGGTGAACCGTGGTTGATCGCGACCGTGCCGGGCGTCGGCTATCGCATCGATGCTGGTACGGACGCGGGTAGTGGTGCCAGCCGTGAGTAGGCGCGCGGGGCTGAGTGCTCGTGTCAAGCTGACCCTCAGCTACGTCGGGTTCCTCATGATCGCGGGTGTCTTACTCCTTGCAGCGGTGTGGGCCTTTCTACTGAGGGGCAGGTACGCCACGTTCCGACTTCCCGATCTGGCCAACTTCGCTCGGGTTTTCGATCCGGCGAACAGTGGTCCGGTCGTGTTTGTCCCGGCAGCGATCTTGGTGCTCGGATTCTTGTTGGTGTTCGGCCTTGTGGGTGGTTGGATTCTCGCGGGTCGCATGCTTGCGCCCCTGTCACGAATCACCGAAGCCGCGCGCACGGCTGAGAAAGGATCGCTGTCGCACCGGATTGCGCTGAAGGGCCGTCAAGACGAGTTTCGTGAGCTCGCAGACGCCTTCGATGGCATGCTGGCGCGGCTCGAAGCGCACGTGGCCGAACAGCGGCGTTTCGCAGCCAACGCATCTCACGAACTACGTACTCCGCTCGCGATCACGCAGGCGATGCTCGATGTCGCCCGAAACGATCCGAATCGCGAGAGTAGCGAGCTCGATGACCGTCTGCGAACCGTCAACTTGCGGGCGATCGAACTCACCGAAGCACTACTGCTGCTCAGCCGCAGCGACCAGCTTGCCTTTACCGGAGAAGACGTCGACCTGTCGCTCATCGCCGAAGAAGCCACCGAGGCTCTCCTGCCTCTCGCTGACAAGCATGGTGTTGCCATCGAGACAACCGGGAACCTGACCCCCACCAAGGGCTCACCTGCGCTGTTGCTGCAGATGGCGACGAACCTGCTACACAACGCCATCGTCCACAACCTCCCCGAGGACGGCACTGTTGAGGTGCACACCGCGGTCGGCCCAGACGCTGCCACACTGACCGTCGAGAACTCCGGCGACCATCTCAGCCCGCAATTGGTCTCGACGCTCACCGAGCCCTTCCAGCGTGGCACCGAGCGTGTCCGCGCGGATCACGCAGGAGTCGGCCTGGGCCTGGCGATCGTCAAGAGCATCGCACAGGCGCACGACGGAACGGTCTCGCTCAGCCCGCGCGCCGGGGGAGGGCTCCGCGCCACGGTCCGACTTCCGGCGGCAGGCCGGAACTTCTCGTAGCTGCCGGGACGGCATGCGCTGGTCGTAGTCCGCACGGCTACGCCTGCTCTCCCGAGGTCATGCTCCTTTGCTGCATGGCTACGGCGAGTACGTGCCGGGCCAAGACGACGTCTGCGCTGCGTGCGCCGGCCGCTGACGTGTGGGCCGACATCTTCGCGAACCGTTCGGGATCGACGAGTATCGGGATGAGGACGGTTTCGATCCATGTCGGATCGAGCTCGGCGTCGTCGACGAGCAGTGCTCCGCCGGCGGCGACGACGGGCTCGGCATTGAACCGCTGCTCAGCGCCTCGCAGAGGCAACGGGACGTAGGCGGCAGGTAGTCCGACGGCGGCCAGTTCTGCGCACGTCATCGCCCCGGAACGGCAGATCGCGAAGTCGGCTGCAGCGTAGGCATACTGCATGTCATCGATGTAGGGCACGGTGACGTAAGGGGGGTCGTTGGGCCGGCCGGACGGCCGATCGACCGTGTGCCGCGGCCCGGTGATATGCAGTACCTGCACGCCGGCGTCCCGTAACGCCGCAGCGGCGCCGGACACCGCAGTGTTGATCGCTCCTGCGCCCTGCGAACCGCCGGTGACCAGCAGTACCGGCCCCTCGCGTCGCAGGCCGAATCGCTGCCGTGATGTGTCACGCAACGCGCGCCGGTCGAGCCCGGCAATCGCGGGTCGCAGCGGGATGCCGATCGAGGCAGCGTGCGCCAGCCGAACGCTGGGTGTAGCGGTGAACACGTGGGTCGTCATCCGCGCCCCCACTCGGTTGGCCAGTCCCGGCCGGACGTTTGCCTCGTGGACGACGATCGGTAGACCGCGCCGTCGGGCGGCCAGGTATGCGGGCATGGCGACGTAGCCGCCAAAGCCCATCACGGCTTCGGCCCGAACCCGGTCGAGTACCGCACCTGCCACCCGGACCGAGTCGCATAGTTTGGTCGGCATCTGTAACAGATCGCGACTCAGCCGGCGGGGAAGTGGTGTCGCCGGGATCAGTTGGAGTGGATAGCCGCGGGCGGGGATCAGGGTGGTGTCCAGTCCGCGAACCGTGCCCAGCGCGGTGATCTCAGCTGCCGGTTCGAGGCCGCGTAGTGCGTCGGCGAAGTTCATCGCGGGTTCGATGTGCCCGGCCGAGTGCCCGCCGGCGACGACGATGCGAGGTGCCGGTTCGACTGGCGTCATATCCTCATATCCTCGCCCTGATCATGATTTCGCGATTCGCGGGGGACCGCTCGAATACGTCCATGGGCAGCGAAGCGGAGTCCGCCCTGTGGGGGTAGCCCGACAGCTTGTCGAACCGCACTTTGCCGTCCTCGACCGCATAAATCGGCACGGTGACCTCCGAGCCCATGGACCTTGCCGGAGGGCTCGATCACGTAGCAGGGGCTGACTCGCTTCATGCGACGGGAAAGTCGAAGTACGCATTTGGATGGGGCTCGTTTCTGAGCGTGTAGTGCCACCATTCGCACTCGTATCGATCGAACCCGGAGTCCTCCATGATGGACTGCAGATGCTGCCGGCTCTGGGTCTCGATTGGTGTGATTCCTGAGGCACCATGATGTGAGATCGGGTCCATGAGGTCGTGGTCACCGCCCATCGGAACAAGCTCACCGGTGGTGAGGTGATAGAGGCTCAGGTCCACGGAGCTGCCCCTGCTATGGCCCGATTTCGCGGCCACGTATCCCTGCGTGACTATCTCGGGCCGGTCGATATTGGGGTAGTGACGCCGTTTGGTCCGGCCGTCATCGGATCTTTGCGACCAACGCAGAAAGCAGTCGACGGCACGTTGGGGGCGATATCCATCCCAGAGCAGCAGCCCGAAACCGAGGGAGGCGGCCTTCCCGCGCGCCTGCTCGAGGGCCGCGCACAGGGACCGGGTGGCGACAATACGATTCGCGAGGTAGCCGTCAACGGGTTTGCCGGTGAAGTTGTCCCACGTGGCGTACTTGGCATCCCAGCGGATCCCCGGCACCCACTCGTCGACGTAGACGAAGTCGGCGTTCATCGCTTCCTTCCGTGCAGTGTCATTGAGATGAGGCGATCGAGCACCTCGGACAGCGGCAGCCCTGCGGCCATCATCCGCGGGTAGCGACTGTAGGACGTCATACCGGGCATGGTGTTGACCTCGTTGAGCACCACTCGCCCGTCCTCGGTGAGAAACGTGTCGACGCGGGCAAGACCCTTGCAGCCCAGGGCGCGATAGATGGTCTTGGCGGCTTCTTGGATGAGTTGCCGCGATTCGTCGGAGATATCGGCGGGCACGATGAAGGTCGAGTTTTCCGATCCGGTCTCGGGGGAGTCTTCCTGATGGATTCGGAAGAATCCGTGCGAGAGGTCGACCCGGTCCACCTCGCCCACGATCAGGCCGAACAGCTCGCCGAGAACCGCGCAGCCAACTTCGCTGCCGGCCACGGCTTCCTCGATCAGGATCTTCGAGTCGTACTGCCGCGCAGCGTTCAGTGCGCTCGCCAGTTCATCTGCTCGAGTGACTTTGCTGACGCCGAACGAGGAGCCCGAGCGCGCCGGTTTCACGAACACCGGATATCGAAGTAGACCGGGGTCGACTTTCTCGTTCTCCGTGACGACCCGGAAATTCGGGGTGGCGATTCCCGCGCTCCTGGCGACGATGTAGGCCAGTGCCTTATCCATACACACCGCAGACCCCTGGATGTCACAACCGACGTAGGGGATACCGGATAGCTCCAACAACCCTTGAATAGCGCCGTCTTCGCCCAACTTGCCGTGAAGCACGGGCAAGACGAGGTCGAGGCGCAGCGTTTCATACCCGTCCTGTCCCTTGACCAGCAACCCGTGCACGCTGCGGTCAGGCGACAGCGTGACCGGACGAGACCTGTACTCCCACCCCGCGACGGGGCTGTCGCAAAGCCTCCACTCGCCACCAGACGTGATGCCGATCCACAACGGCTCGTACTTGTCGGGATCGAGATTCTTCGCGACCTCGCACGCCGACTTGACCGAGACCGGGTGTTCCTCGCATGCACCTCCGAAGATGACTCCGACCTTCAATCTGCTCATGCTGTTTGCTCACTTTCGAAGCCCAGGCAATTGATGAGGCTGTTCTCGACGATGTCTCTCAATGCGTGCTCGGTGTCATAGGCCGAGTGCGGGCTGATCACCACATTCGGTAGCCGCTGTAGCCGTACGAGGGTCTCGTTGTCGATGCGCCGATTTCGGCAGTCGACGTAGAAGATGCCTTCCTCGCCTTCGACGACATCGAGGGCCGCCCCGCCCAGCCTTCCGCTCTCCAGTGCGGACAAGAGCGCCCCGGTATCGAGTAGCGGCCCACGCCCTGTGTTGATGACGTACGCGCCAGGTTTCAGCGCCTCGATGCGACGACGGTCGAGGAGATGGTGCGTGTCGGTCGTCAGTGGGGTATGGAGGGTGACAATGTCGCTCTCCGCGATCAATTCGCACAGCGGTACGCTTCCGTCGCCGTCGTGAGACTGTCTGTCGTGCCAGAGCACGCGGCACCCAAAGCCGCGCAGCCGATCAATCACCGCCGTGCCGATGCGCCCCGTCCCGACCACGCCGACAGTCAGGTCGCACAGTTCCTGACCACGGGTCTCACCGAGTCGATAGTCGTGACAGTCAGTGCGGCGGATAGTGGATTTCGCGTGGCGCACGGACATCAGAATCAACATCAACGTGTAGTCGGCCACGCTGTCGGGAGAGTAGGCAACGTTGCCCACCGAGATGCCCAAGCGGTCGGCATATGTCAGGTCGACGTGGTCGTAGCCGATACTTCTGGTGGAGATATATTCCACACCGGCTTTGCTCAGCGCCAGGAGTGTGCGGTTGGTGACCTGAGTCTTGTGACTGATGCTTATGCACTTGTTGCCATGTGCCAGTTTGGCATTGGATTGCCCGACATCTGATTCGACTATCGTTGGCCGTATACCGAGGCGAGCAGCAGCCTCGCAGAACACCGAGCCTTCGTCCTCGGTGCACCCGAAGATCGTTATCCCCGTCGTTAGACATGCCGAGGAGGGCCGCGCTGTACCCGCGCGGGCGGGGCGGTCCGCGATCACCGCACCGTTGATCCGACTCAATTCGTTGCAAGCCATGCCCCCAGTCAATAGAGTTCGACGTTGCCGGCACGTATCGAATTCTCGATATGCGGACGATACTCATCAGTCGGCTGGTCACCCGAGCTTGGCTATAATCCTCTCGATGTCGAGACTGCGGCGATCACGATTCGGAGCGGAAGCGATGCGTGGGGCGACGCGTCCGCAGCCCTGCGTCTTCGTCACTGGGGAATTTAGATGAGCGCCGTCATCAAACACGTCCCGTCACGAGTCGACCGGAGCGACGGCCGTCCGGCGTGTCGAAACAGACGAGCCAAGCTACGAGCGCGCCGTGCCCGAACAATGTGAGTGCGCCTTGCCACATGTCGTAAACCATGATGTCTAGTACTACAGCCGTAGTTCGCGGTCTGTGGTGTGCTGCGGCGTGTTTGCGCTGGTGAGGGCGACTGCCGGGGCATGATTTGTGGTTTGTGAAGACAACAAAGATGCCCGCGGCAGCCGCGGGTTTGAGGGTAGACCATGACCGGTGGCAGGCAGGACTGGACTCGGTGATCGACACGATCGGGCCGCGGTTCGCCCGCTGCGACGCCGCTCGCAACGCGGGCGCGTTTGTGTTGGGTGTGATGTCGGCGCTGGAGTCCAAGAATTGCTGGACGATGGCTGAACTTGCCGGACACGCCACACCGGACAAGTTGCAGCACTTGCTGTCTCGAGCCAAGTGGAACGCCGATGACATTCGCGACGACTTGCGCACGATGGTCGTCGACGCATTCGCCGA